>JANOAU010000107.1:0-6564 GCA_031411275.1 Saprospiraceae bacterium
TAAATTTCTTGCGCAGCTAAGTTTTTTTTTTTTTTTTTTTTTAAACAAAAAAAAAAAAAAAAATTGCTTCGAACAAAAAAACACGACTCTTGTACGCTTTTTTTCGCTTGCGAAAAAACAGTGCGTGATTATAAAATTAGGTTTTAAAACAGTTTCAAAGGTTTTAATAAAATAAGTTCAAAATGGACCCCTCAGTAAAAAATATAAAAACAAGATAAGTATTTGATTACAAAGGTTTTAAATCAAATTTTTATTTTTTAATTAACTTTAAAATTTAAAAATAGTGCACACCAATCGTTATACATTTATTTATGCAGCGGTTTTATCAGCCTTGACTGCCATCATTTTGGCTTTTACAGCCGAAGGTTTGAAATCTTACCAAGAGGCAAATATTGCCCTTGATACAAAGACCAATATCCTTCGTTCCGTGCGCGAAACGGCAACAGATAGAGCGATTATTGAAAAAATATACGCCGCATCTATCACCGAAATGGTTTTAGATGGGCAAGGCAATATTTTAGAAAATGTCAAGGCAAATGCTGTGAATTTGAAGGAGGAAGTTGTCAAAACGCCTGAAAATCGCAAATTGCCTCTATATGTTTTCACACACACGGATGGTAAAAAATATTACATTATTCCCATGCGTGGCGTGGGCTTATGGGGTCCTATTTGGGGCTATATTTCTATATCCGATGATTTTGATACCGTCTACGGAGCGACTTTCGACCATAAAAGTGAGACACCGGGTTTGGGTGCAGAGATTTCAGAAAAGCCTTTTCAAACCCAATTTGAAGGTAAAAAAATTATGTCAGGCGACAAT
Organism: Saprospiraceae bacterium; assembly: GCA_031411275.1. Classification (GTDB taxonomy): domain Bacteria; phylum Bacteroidota; class Bacteroidia; order Chitinophagales; family Saprospiraceae; genus JAAFJT01. The sequence goes on from JANOAU010000107.1 coordinate 821, forward strand.
TTTATATCGGTGAGTGTTTTAAAACCCAATCAAAAAACGGATTATGGCAATGAACACCGCGTTGACGGTATTTCGGGTGGCACGATTACGTCTTCTGGAACGGATAAAATGTTGAAAAACTGTATCGAACCTTATTTAGTTTATTTTAAAAAATTAGAAAAATGAGTTCAGAAACAACAACAGTAGTAAAAAAAGAGGTAAAAAAAGCCGAAGCGCTTTTTTCTAAGAAAAATATGCAAGTGTTGCGCGACCCGTTAGATGATTCCAACCCTATCACGGTTCAAATATTGGGGGTTTGTTCAGCCTTAGCCGTTACCGTGCAAATGAAACCCGCCATTATTATGGCTTTGGGTGTGACAGTTGTGACGGCATTTTCTAATATGATTACTTCTCTTGTTAAAGATGGTATTCCCAATCGCATACGGATTATTGTACAACTGATAATTGTTGCCGTTTTGGTCACAATTGTTGACCAATTATTGAAAGCCTTTGTATTTGATGTGAGCAAAAAACTCTCTGTTTTTGTTGGTCTCATTATCACCAATTGTATTGTCATGGGACGTTTAGAAGCCTTTGCCATGTCGCAAAAGCCGTGGCGTTCCTTTCTTGACGGCATCGGCAACGGCTTGGGTTATGGGGCGATATTGGTGACAATTGCTTTTTTCCGCGAATTGCTGGGCGCAGGAAAAATATTCGGCTACAAGGTCGTTCCCGATTTTATGTACGAACATGGTTATGTCAATAATGGCTTAATGATGTTGCCACCCGCCGCCCTGTTTATGATAGCAATGATTATTTGGGTGCAACGCTCGCGGAATAAAAAATTGATTAATGTGAGTTGATGAGGGCTATAAAAATAAATTTTTATAATACTGTAACTTATTTGAAATCAATATTTTATCAAGCAAAGACCCCCTCAGTATTTTATCAGTGTATTTCGTTCTAACACTTACTTATAAAAATAATTCGTGCTAATTTGTGAAATTCGTGTAAACCTAAATATTACAAATTATGGAACATCTCGCAAGCATCTTAATCAAATCCATATTTGTCGAGAATGTCATTTTTGCATTTTTTCTCGGCATGTGTTCCTTTTTAGCAGTGTCTAAAAAGTTGAAAACCGCCTTTGGTTTGGGCATTGCAGTCATATTCGTTTTGGTATTGACTACACCACTCAACTGGCTTATTCTGACTAAAATGCTCGCACCAGGCGCACTAGGTTGGATTCACCCATCCTTAGCTTCTGTTGATTTGACTTTTTTAGCCTTCATATTATTCATTTCGACGATTGCAGGAGCCGTACAATTAGTAGAAATGGTTGTTGAGAAATTCGCACCTGCTTTATACAATGCCCTCGGCATTTTCCTACCGCTTATTACGGTCAACTGTTCGATACTCGGTTGCGCACTTTTTATGCAGGAAAGAGAATACAATTTTTCAGAAACGGCTGTCTTTTCATTGGGCAGTGGCATTGGTTTTTTCTTAGCCATTGTGTTGTTGGCAGCTATCCGTGAAAGATTAAAATATTCTAATATTCCCGAACCGCTTAGAGGTTTGGGCATAGCCATGATAATAACCGCTTTGATGGGTATGGCTTTTTTGAGTTTTTCAGGCATTAAACTTTAAATATTATGATACCAATCCTAACCAGTAGCATTGCTGTCTTTATCATAATCGTTCTTCTTTTGGTTGTCTCTATTTTGCAAGCAAAAGACAGGCTTCTGCCGCAAACAGAGGTCGCAATTGTCATCAATGGCGATAAAGAAAATCCGTTGATGGTACAACAAGGCAGCTCTCTGTTGTCAACTTTGGCGGCAAAAAATATCTTTTTGGCTTCTGCTTGTGGCGGTGGGGGAACGTGTGCGATGTGTGTTTGCAAAATTTATGAAGGCGGCGGTGATGTGTTACCGACTGAAACAAACCACTTGAACCGTCGGGATGTGGCTGAAAAAAAACGCCTTGCTTGTCAAGTAAAAGTCAAGCAAAACATGGAAATTGGTGTGCCAGACGCTGTGTTTGGTATCAAAAAATGGGGTTGCGAAGTCGTTTCAAATGACAATGTTTCTACTTTTATCAAAGAATTTGTTGTAAAACTGCCCGAAGGAGAGACCTTGAAATTCAAATCAGGTGACTATATACAAGTAGATGTGCCTGAATTGTCCTTGGATTTCAGTAAAGACTTGTATAAAATTGACGATAAATTTCGCGATGACTATGATAAATTTAAAATATGGGATTTAAAACTCAATGTTGACGAACCTGTTTTTCGCGCATACTCCATGGCGAATCATCCTGCTGAAGGGAATAAAATTATGCTCAATATACGCATCGCCACGCCGCCGTGGGATAGAGCGAAAAATGGCTTTGCTGATGTACCGCCCGGTTTGTGTTCTTCCTTTACTTTTTCAAGAAAACCCGGCGACCAAGTGACGATAAGTGGTCCTTATGGCGAATTTCACATCAAAAATACCGATGCAGAGATGGTTTATATCGGCGGTGGCGCGGGTATGGCACCTTTGCGTTCTCATATTTTTCATCTTTTTCACACACTGCGGACAGGTCGAAAAGTGTCCTATTGGTATGGCGCACGAAGCATGAGAGAGATTTTTTATGAAGATGATTTTAGACAAATTGAGTCTGAATTTCCAAATTTTACCTTTAAAATTGCTTTATCAGAACCCTTGCCAGAAGATAATTGGACAGGATATACGGGTTTTATCCATCAAGTTGTTTTAGACAATTATTTAAACCAACATGAATCACCCGAAGACATTGAATATTATCTTTGTGGTCCACCGATGATGCTATCGGCGGTTCAAAAAATGCTTGATAATTTAGGCGTTTCAAAAGAAAACATTGCTTTTGATGATTTTGGGAGTTAAGTAATCTTTAAATAATAACATACGCTTTTTTGTCATTCTGAACGCAGTGAAAGAATATAAATGCTTGAAAATGAATGATTTATATTCTTTCACTGCGTTCAGAATGACAAAAAAAAGGACACTAAAATACGTAAAAATGACCAATTTTACTGAGGGGCCTATTCAAGTAAAACGAATGAGAAATGTCTTCCTTCTCGTTATTCTTTCTATGCTCTTTTTCGCTTGTGATTCCGTCAAGCCAGTGAAAATGTACAGTCACTTGGAAGGAAAAGCGCAAGGAACAACCTTTAGTATCATCTATTTTGATAGCTTGGAAAGAAATTTTGCCGTTCAAGCGGATAGCCTTTTTCGAGTGATAGATAAAAGCGTTTCGTTATGGGATACGACTTCTATCATTTCAAATTTTAATAAAAACACGCCTAATACGCTTGCAGATGAACATTTTACGAATATTTTTAAGCGCAGCATAGAAATGTCAAAATTGACTGAGGGGGCATTCGATGTCACCGTTTCGCCACTTGTAAAACGTTGGGGTTTTCATTTTAAAAAAAATGAAACGATGCCCGATAGTACCGAAATCAAAAACCTCTTAGCCTGTTGCGGTTGGCAAAAAGTACGATTGGAAAGCGGTGTGTTAATCAAACAAAACCCTTGTAATCAGGTTGATTTTAATGCGATTGCACAAGGCTATACTGTTGATTTGGTGGCGCAATTCCTTGAAAATAAAGGTATTAGCAACTATATGATTGAAATTGGTGGCGAAGTACGCACCTCTGGAAAAAACGAGACAGGCGAGTTTTGGCAAATAGGTATTGACAAACCTGTTGAAAATTCAGAAAATACGGGCGGGAGACCTTTGGAACGTGTGGTTGCTTTAAGTGGCAAATCGTTGGCAACGTCGGGTAGTTATCGCAAATTTATCATACGTGATGGGAAAAAATACAGCCATATGATTGACCCAACTACGGGATACCCCATTCAACACAATTTATTAAGCGTTTCAGTCATTGCCAATAATTGTACAGATGCCGATGCTTTGGCAACCGCTTTTATGGTTATGGGCTTGGAAAAAGCTAAGGTTAAAGCGGCTCAATTGGGTGTAGCAGCTTTATTTATTTATCAAAACGAAAAGCAAGCTTATGAAGAAGTTCAAGTCGGCAAATTTTAATTTTTCACTTCTTCGCCGCAAGATTCGCCACTTTTACGACCACAGACACCGCAAACGACACCTTCTTTTTGCAAAAAAGGGTTGTTGTTCGCACATGTTCCCCTGAACTCACTATTCTTTTTGAAAATAAGGCGTACGCTGAAAGAGGCAAAAGCCAACATGACGATAAGGACGGATGCAATGACGACAGTTATCATACGGTGTATTTTTTATTCATATAAAGTTACAAAAAATAATGGCAATACTAATCATTTTAACATTTATCATCGGTTATTTTATGATAGCCATGGAACATCCTTTCAAATTGGACAAAGCAGCCTCTGCTTTACTGACGGGTGTTTTTTGTTGGGTCATTTTATTAGCAGGTTTACCCCAAATGCCCGCTTTTATGGACGCATCAGCCAGTCTGCCAACTGATGCGCACGCCTTTATTGAAGTAAAACTCATTGAACATTTAGGCAATATTGCCAGTATTTTGTTCTTCCTTTTGGGTGCTATGACGATTGTAGAATTGGTAGATGTTCATGATGGTTTTCGAGTCATCACAGACAGAATTAAGACAACAAACCTTGTAAAATTGTTATGGGTCATTTCTTTGGTATCTTTTTTCTTGTCCTCCATTTTGGATAATATGACAACAGCTATCATTATGTGCGCTTTGGCACGTAAGCTGACTTCCCATAAAGAAACACTCTGGCTATTAGGCGGCTTTATCATCATCGCTGCGAATGCGGGCGGCGCTTGGTCGCCAATCGGTGATGTCACGACGATTATGCTTTGGATTGGTGGTCAAGTGACAACTTTTAATATTATGAAAGCGACCTTTCTTGCTTCGTTTTCCAGTTTAATCGTTCCTCTTTTATTAGCTACTTATTTTGTCAAAGGACAAATCGAACCCATTGAAAAACAAACAGATGAAGAGGCAAATCAATCAATGACAACACCTTCTGAAAAGCTGATGATGTTTGTTCTGGGTGCTTTAGCTTTGTTATCTGTTCCTGCCTTCAAATATTTTACAGGAATGCCCCCTTTTATGGGTATTTTATTGTCCGTAGGTGTTTTATGGTATATTACTGAGTTGATGCACCGCCGCAAGGAAGACGCTGAATCCGTGCGCCGTGATTATTCCGTAGCCGCTATGTTACATCGCATAGACACGCCAAGTATCTTGTTTTTCCTTGGTATTCTGTTGGCAGTCAGCGCATTAGAGGTGTCTGGGCATTTACACCATGCGGCAACTTTGCTCGACCAAACGTTTGGTAATATTTACATCATCAATACACTCATTGGCTTATTATCGGCTGTTGTGGACAATGTACCGCTTGTGGCAGCTTCGATGGGCATGTACGATATGTCGCACTTTCCACCCGACCACGATTTCTGGAATTTATTGGCTTATTGTGCTGGCACAGGCGGCTCTATTCTGATAATTGGTTCGGCTGCGGGTGTTGCCTCTATGGGTATTTTGAAGATTGATTTTCTTTGGTATCTAAAACGTATTTCCCTTTATGCTCTTGCGGGTTATTTAGCTGGTGTTGGTATGTATTATTTAGAACATTCATTATAAAAAATAAACTATCAAAATACTGAGGGGTATAAAGTCATGTTGACTTTATACCCCTCAGTATTTTGAATAGATAATCGTAATAATTATTATTTATTATTTATGCAACATATTGATTTTGAATAAGTTA
>JANOAU010000108.1:0-2596 GCA_031411275.1 Saprospiraceae bacterium
GCCAATGTCATGAGGCTCGAAAATCCAATCACCTGTGTTTTAGGTGAAATTATGTTGGAAGTCAATAATGAGTATAAAAAAGCGGAAAGAGCAGAATGTAATGAGACTTTCAAAGTAATTGGAGCAGACCAAGTGTGGAAAACCGATTTAAATTTATTGCTCAAAAACATCAACCAAGCAGGTCGTGTTATCGTCACAGATGCTGGCATTAAGGAGGGAGGATGCGCCTACAATTTCCGTGTCGTTGATGACCGTTATCGGGTTGCAGAACATCCGATACCATATTACAATGCCATTCAAAAAAGTCGAGCTAAAACACAGTTGTGGCAATTGGCGCAAGCCGAAGCCACTTCATCAATAAAAGTTGATTTGGATAAAGCCTCTCTGACGATTTCTTTTGAAATGACCGATAAAAGCATTGTGGTTTGGAGTATTATAGATTTCAAACCCGAACCCAATTACTGGACATTGAGTGCACAAACCAACGAAAAGACAACACTTCTTAACCAGCAGTTTGTTGCTTTTTACTATTTCTTGCTATGGGCAGAGCATTTAGAATTTTATGAAAAAGACGTGATTTATGAAAAAATAAATGATAAAACTGTCAAAAAATACATCCTTCGCCTTGTTGATGAAGACAATAAAGCGGTAGCCACAGCCAAATTTGATACCGAACCTGAACGAGACAATGCCTTGATGGAAAGCTTGAATCAAGCCCGTGATTACCCCATTAAACCCACTCGCCCCACACGCAAGGGCGAGCCTTTGATGTTCCGTTTCCGCATTTATGCGCGTCAGTGGCAAGATGTGGCAACGCAAGAAGACCCCAAAGGTGCTTATATTTGGCAAGGCGTGCATTTGCGCCCAACCGATAAAGAAGCGTTGGCAGATTTTGACCAATGGAAACAAGCCGTGACACACGCTGAAAATTTTGAAACCGTGCGAGAAGATAGTTGCAGCAGCTTTGGCATTGAACTCGTTGATAAACAAAATATTATCGCTTATTATCCAGGCATTTATCCCTCTCATGAAACGGCTCATGCAGGGGCGATGCAGATGTTAGACTTGGTCAATCAGGAGGGATTTCACCTTGTTGAGCATATTTTATTGCGCCCTAAAACACCACAGGATACGCTTTTGGCTCTCGACCCTTTGATGACACAGTTCTGGGATGAGGTAAAGTTTCCAGAATATAAGCCGATTAAAGCAGAATTGCCTGGGGGTGACCCTTATTCTGCTCAAATAACGGTTATTTTACCCTATTGGTGCAAGCGTTTTCAGACTGAAAAGTTCCGAGAGTTTTTTCAAAATACCCTACGGCGAGAGTTGCCTGCACACTGCCTTTTATCCGCTTATTGGGTGACACCACAAGACATGTGTGCTTTTGAAGACCGCTATCAAAAGTGGTTGCAAGCAAAAGCACAGAACACTGTTTTTAAAGATTTAGCAACACTGCTTTCAGTACAAAATATATACGCCGATGCCTTATTGAGTGATGATTCGGTGGGCTACGGAGCATTTTTAGACAATATTGCTTTAAGTTAACACCCCCCTCAGTAGAAGGGCAATTTTAAAACGTCAAAATTGAATTTTACCATGAAAACTCTGGCAAGCCAATATATCGAATTTCAAACAGGTGCTTTGTTGAAAAGCACTGAACTCAATGATTCTTTCAATTACTTGATTGAGCGTGACCGCTTGTCTCGGCAATATTTGGCTGGCTTAGGCATTGCTTATGGCTTAGAAGTGGTGCTGAATACGGCTAAAAATGAAATCACCATCACAAAAGGAGCAGGTGTTACTTCTGGCGGAGATTTGATTGTTTCAGAAGAAGACTGCACTTATAATACTGTCGGTGACGATGGTGGTTTGAGTAAAACAGACAAGCCAAATTTCACCCAAGAAAAGTTGATTGGAAAATGTATTGTCTTAAAATTAGAGAAGTCTGATGGCTTTATTGACAACTGTTTTATTCGCCAAGACCAAAAAAACAAACGGTTTGTTCAGACCATAAAACCTTATTTAAAAAACAATACAGACATTTCAATACCTGCTCAATCGTTAACGGCGTGTTTAGAAAACCCATGCTTGCCTGTTGTGAAAATTAAACCACTTAAAGAAAGCGAAAAGGAGATTTATAAACCGCTATTTGAAACCTACAAAACAGCTAACGACGCAGGCATTAATAGCATTAAAAGTGCCTATGTCAAAATACAGACTTCTGAATGCTATAAAAATCTGTTTTGTGGGCAAGTATTTAATCTGGCTGATTGGGAAAAGTATTTTGAAGAACTTACACCTAAATTTCCAGATAATATCCACTTTCAGCAACATATTTATGACTATCTAAAAACTCTAATAGCAGCTTACGATGAGTTCGCCACAACTGCTTGGGTAGTTCAAAAATTAGAAGCCAAACTGCCCAATATTCAGGAATTAGCCTTGGGCAACACTACAAATTGCGACTGTCGGCATGGCTGGTATCCAAGCCTTACTAACGGTGCTGCCTTGAAAGAAGCGCAATTTTATGCCAGTAGAATGATTGCTTTGACCACTATAACAAACCTTAATTTTGCCAATTTAGCAGGTAAAGACA
>JANOAU010000109.1:0-51475 GCA_031411275.1 Saprospiraceae bacterium
CGCCACCCAGCAAATTGTGAGTGGACATTGCATCGAGGTGGATGGATTGAATGGGATCGTGCAATTACTACCTACACCGCTGAAGTAGCACTTTTTCGCCGACGACGGCTGGGCCGTTCATTATAATGTTTATCTGGGTCACACGGGCCGGATGTATTAAAAACGCGCAACGCGCTTCTCCTCGAACACCTACACTTACCCGCCTCAATAAGTCGCTCACCTAAGCCTCATTCTAGAGTAATAACCAACCCATGTCAAGCGTAGGCGCATCTCCAACACGCCTACGCTTGCCGATATCCCACCTTTGACCCATAATAGATCTTGACAACTCTTAATTCCTAATTCTTAATTCTTAATTTAAAAAAATGCTTTACACCGCCTTCCTACTTGGTCTCGTCAGCAGCTTACATTGTGTTGGTATGTGCGGACCTTTGGTCATGATGCTGCCTTATACTGAGGGGGTGCGTGGACATGTGTTTTTTGAAACCTTGACCTACAATATGGGGCGTGTATTAACTTATACTTTTCTCGGATTGATGTTTGGGTTTTTAGGAAAAGGCATCGCCATCGTCGGTTTCAGTCAAGCTCTTTCAGTCCTTTTCGGCTTGGTTTTCATCATTTTAGCCATAAAAAAGCAAGGATTGGAGCAATTAGACGGCTTCTTGAATCGGCACTTTGCTCAACGGATGCGGCGTACTTTTTCACATTTTTTGAAAAACAAAAGAGGCTTTTTTGCGCTTGGTATACTAAATGGATTGCTCCCTTGTGGCATCGTTTACTGGGCTATCGCTGCCTCATTGATGACTTTTAACCCCGTGGAAGGGGCTGCTTATATGTTTATTTTTGGCATCGGCACTATGCCTTTGATGTTGGCAACGGTTTTAGGGAGTCGTGGTTTCCACCGTTCCGCCGTTCGGCGATTCTACACATTTATACCTGTTTATCAATTCGCTTTAGGCGTTTTTCTCATCTATCGAGCGTATATGGTTGACCCATCCGTATTTTGGATGCTGACACCTGCGCCCTTTTGTCATTAGTTATTAGTTCCCAATTAACAACCGCTTTGTCAGTACATGTGTTGCAGTTGCAAGCCGACAAACGTAGCTGCCGTTTGGCAAATCAGTCGTCAATAAGTTCAATTGATGCGCTCCTGCTTTCAAATAACTGAAAGACTGTCTTTTCACTTCACGACCCATAAAATCCACAAGGCTGATGATAGTTTCGCCGTCGTTGGGTGCATAAAAGGCAATCGTTACAGTGCTTTTAGCGGGATTAGGGTACAACTGCCAATCCGATTTTTTTCCTAAAATAGTAACCGCTACAACTTTGGAAAAAGTGAACGCCTCATTCATATCTACTTGTTTCAGACGATAATAATAGGTTTTACCTTCCGTCACATCGGCATCTGTGAAATCGTAAGCAGCCGCTTGGTCTTTATCTTTAACAAAACCAATACTTGCAAAAGCCAGTTTATGAGACCCCTCAGTATATTGGCTGCTTTCTGTCTTTTCAATGTAAAAACCTTTGGCATTTATAGACGAACCCGTTTGCCAAGTCAAATAAGCGGCTTTTTGGTCGTTCAAAGTGGCTTGAACATCAACGAATTCGACGGGTAAAACGATATTAGAGTTATTGACATCCTGCATACCTGTCCCTGTGCCAGACAAAAGGGCATCGTAATAAAGGAAATTTATCTGTGTACCATTGGGATAGGTGTGATAAACGCTCGAACTGCCCGTTAGTTTTTTTGCATAAATTTGATTATTCAAAGCATAAAAGACGGTATCAACGCCCAAAGTCACGGCTGGCACATTGTTAGCACCCGCCACGTACGTCGAGAGGTAAGTCCATAAATCTGTTCCTGTTTTGTCGCGGTAATACAAACGCGCTTGACCAGAGGCATTCGCACCGCCAGCAATGAGCAAATTGCCTGAACTGCTGATATGTATGTCTTCAATCGAAACAACGTAGTCATGCCCCAAAGCTGTTTCCGTAGATGTCATACTTTGCGCCACCGTCCACGTCGAACCATTCCAAACAGCACGGTAAATGCTGTAACTCGCAGGAGACGAGGCGTTGTATTCCACAGCAATATACGCCACTGTATTACCCCCCTCAGTATTGATGGCAATATCGTTCACATCCACGTCTTGTCCGTCTGAAGTGGCGACGATACGCAATTGCGCCCACGATGTGCCGCCGTCTGCGGTATAAAAAACGCCGCCTTTGTTGCTGCCTTGTTGATTATAACCCACCAAAACCAAGTTATTATTTGTCGGACAAACTTCAATGGCTTTTATTTGACTGCTGCTGGCAAAACTGTAAGGCGCATTTTCAGCCGTAAAAAGCTGTGTCCATGTCGAACCAGCGTTTGTCGTTTTATACACCCGCACATTGCCCACATAAGCCGAAGCAACCGTATTGCCGACCATTTCTGCGGCATAATAAGGTGAACCATCGCCATTTGGAAACATTGCCATAGACCAACTGGGAGTGGTGTTAAAACTCGAAACACTTCGCACACCTGCTTTTGAAGCCATCCAACCATCGGTTTTGGTGTCGTTCATATCGAAATCATTGACTTGAACAGCTTGGATGCCATTGTCTATTTCGGTTATGATAGAGCCGCCGTTCGTCGAAGCGCCTATGCCTTGGTCAGTTGTCATGCATACAATAAAATCGTCAGACAGTGAAGGACTTGGAAAGACCCCCACACTGCCATCATTCGGATGTGTTTGAAAACTGGTGTTGCCGAACTCCTGCCACGTTGCCCCTTTATCATTGGAATAACCTTTGGCAAAAAAGACTTTGTAAGACAAGGGCAGCGCCACGGTTTGATAAAACGCCAAATTAGAGCCAGATTGACCACTTAAACCTGTATTTACGCTCGTCCAAGTACCGCCCCCGTCATCAGAATAAGCGATGTATTTAGTCATATTGTTAGAACCAGCGACAAAAAGGCGACCATCGGGACCCACGCCAAATGCTTTCCATGTTACCGATGTGCTCAATGTTGCCAAAGAGATGGTAGAAAAAGTAGAACTGGCTGTAAACGCTGAATGAATGTCAGATGATTTTAACAGGGTCGGTGCTGTGCCTTCGCCAAAGGCATAGATATAGCTGTCAGAGCCAATCGTTAATTTGGTATTTGACAGTGAACTGAACGCCGAATAAGTCTGCGAACCAGCTGCCGTGTACGCCCCGACACCGCTTAGACTGCCCCAATTGAGTTCTGTGCTGTTGCGGAGATAAAATAGGTTGCCTGATTTTATCACAACGTCATTTACGCCCGAAGCAATGGTTACTTTGGTGGAATAAGGCGTGACAGTCGTGTAAAGCGTACCTGAAGCTATAAAAGCCAGTGATTCAGAAAGCGTATGTGTTGCCATACGCTGAATACCGCTACCCAAATTAGCCGTTTCGTCAGCGCAAGGCAAGACGCTAAAAGTGCCAACGAAGGATCCGCCCATTGTAGGCGTGGAAACTGTTGCGGAAAAAATGGAATTCGCACTTTCGGTAGCGACAAAAATGCGCCCGTCGGTAGTCGTTGATTTATAACCTGCCATGGTATTAATGCGTCCGCCATAAATGGCTTGAACAGAAATTGAAGACTGGGAAAATAGCGGAGAGGTAATGGAAATAAAGATGAATAGGCCCAAAAGCCGAGATTCTAATAGAAAGTTTCTCATTTTAGTCGTTTTTAAATAAATACAAAAAATATATTTCTGATATTATTCACCTAAAAAACGAGCCAAAATTGGATTTTGAGGCTATAAATTTAAAATTCATTAATTTATTTTCATTTTTATACTTTTGCTCAAACTGTTAAATTTTCAATATACTTATACGCCGAACCCGTATTAATCAACACGACCTTTTCAGTCGGTAAAACCCAACCATCGGCTAATAGTTTTTTTAAAGCCATCCATGTGGCTGCGCCTTCAGGAGCGACAAAGACCCCCTCAGTACGAGCAATTTCGCTGATACCTTCGAGCATTTCGGCATCATCAATGCGGATAGCTGTGCCGTTACTTTCTTTCAATACCCGCAACATCCATTTGTCGCCAAATGGAGCAGGGACACGCAAGCCGTTGGCAATGGTTTGGTCGGGCCTTTCAACTGGCAAACCCGCCGTTAAACCTTTTTCAAAAGCATCTACAATCGGCGAACAACCTTCGACTTGTACGCACACCATGCGGGTCGGAATATGATTTATCCAGCCCAATGCTTTCATTTCTTGAAAGGCTTTCCAAATGCCAATCAAGCCTGTGCCGCCACCTGCGGGATAAATGAGTACATCTGGCAGTTGCCAATTGCATTGTTCCGCAATTTCATAACCCATTGTTTTTTTGCCTTCGACGCGGTAAGGTTCTTTCAAAGTGGACAAATCAAACCATTTTTTGTCGCTGTTTTGCTGCGCCATTTCTTTCCCAGCATCGCGGATAGACCCTTCTACCAAGGTGACTTTTGCGCCAAAAAATGTGCAATCTGTCTTGAATACTGAGGGGGTCGCTTTGGGCATAAATACATGGGCTTCCATGTTTGCTTTGGCGGCGTAGGCACTCATGGCACTACCCGCATTACCTGCCGTTGGCAAAGCTACTTTTGAGATACCATATTCTTTTGCTTTTGAAATAGCCATGCACAAGCCGCGTGCTTTGAAGGAAGCTGTGGGATTGCCCGATTCATCTTTGAGAAATAAATGGGGCAGACCCAACTGTTTGCCCAAATTTTCAAGGGGCAACATCGGCGTAAAACCTTCGCCCAACGAAACAATGTTTTTTTCGTCTTCAACGGGCAACATGTCGTGGTATCGCCACATCGTTTTAGGCCGTTCAGCGAGGACAGACTTATCTATTCCCGTAGAGAGGTCGTACATGGCTGTCAAAGGGGCGGCGCAATCGGGGCAATACGTTTGGATGTTTTTTTTACTAAATGAACGACGGCATTCCGTACATTCGAGATGGGAGAATAATGAGTGGTGCATGTGGATGGTTTGGTTTAAAAAAGGCAAATATAGAGAGAGGGTGCTTGATTTATGTAGGAATTTTTTAGCACGGAAACGTTACCGTATAAGAAACCAGCCGTTCCAAACCAGTTTTCTAATTTTGTCAAAAAAAAAATTGTCAGAGAACGAAAAAAAAAATTCACTTATGAAAAAACAGTTTTTTTTACTCCTTTTAGTATGGTGTTTGACCTTAAATAGGACGGTGGCACAAACAACCTCTTATAAATTTGATTTTGGCACAGATAAACCTACAACAGGTTATATCGGTGTGAACAACACGACGACATATACGACTAAACAGGGTTTTGGGTTTTTGCCTTCTACTGCGCCCCTGCTAACGGTTGAACGAAAAAAGCGGAAGCCGTCCTTAGGGTCACATTTTATGACTTCTGAAAAGCCCTTTTACTTTTCAGTGGATTTACCCGAAGGGAATTATGATGTCAAAATATTGTTTGGTGATAAAAAAGACACATCTTTGACGACAGTTAAGGTAGAAAATAGGCGGTTGATGCTTGAAAAAGTGAAGACACATAGAGGGCAAAGGTTAGAACAAACGTTTACGGTCAATATCAGAAATGCAGCGATAGGTGAAAAAGATTCAGTGAAATTGAAGCCGCGTGAGTACAACTACTTGCATTGGGATAAACAGTTGACCTTTGAGTTTTGCGATAGCCTGCCGAAAGTAGCGGCTATAGAAATCACACCTAATACGCAAGCCACAACTATTTTTTTAGCCGGTAATTCTACGGTTGTTGACCAATACATTGAGCCTTTTGCCGCTTGGGGGCAGATGATTCCAAGGTTTTTTACCCCCCTCAGTATTTCCATAGCCAATCATGCTGAATCAGGCGAAACGCTGCGAAGTTTCTTATCTGAAAAGCGTTTGGATAAAGTGTTGAGTCTGATGAAGGCAGGTGACTACCTCTTCATCGAATTTGCACACAATGACCAAAAGTTGAAGGACTTTGACCCTTTTGTCGGTTACAAGGATTTATTGAAAAAATTCATCAGCGAAGCCCGTAAAAAAGGGGGTAAACCTGTGTTAGTCACATCTATGCACCGTCGTAACTTTGATTCGTTGGGACACATCATCAATACACTGGGGGATTTTCCTGAAGCGATGCGTCAAACCGCCCGAGAAGAAAACGTACCCCTAATTGACCTAAACGCCATCAGCAAAACGCTGTGGGAAGCCTTGGGGGCGGACAATGCAAAAAAGGCTTTTGTGCATGTGCCAGCCCATATTTTTCCGAATCAAGATAAACCGATTGCAGACGATACCCATTTTTCAAATTATGGCGCATACTTATTGGCGCAGTGTATGGTCGAAGGCATACGGCAGAATGTGCCAGAGTTAGCGGTTTATCTTCAACAAGTGCCAAAGTTCGACCCCTCAGTACCAACACCTTTTGAGACGTTTAATTTTCCCATTGGGGCATTAACACCTGTTGTAAAACCCGATGGCAATTAAAAAACTGAATGAGTTCTGACAATTTGTTAACCCGAAAAAAAGAGAATAAATGCATGAAGTTCGAGAGCTCATTAAAGTTCTCGGACTTTTTGTGTTTTTAGACATTACTGTAAAAAAAATCAATATTCCTAATTTTTTATCAAAAAAAATCGGAAACGTTACCGACCATAAAGTGTAAAACTAAAATCAAAAAAGATAGCAGAAAGACTTAATAATTGGAATATCATTGTGTCATTATTCAATTATAGAAAACAAAATAAGGTATTTATCTTGTTTTACAAAGAAAAAAGGGCTTGCACTTTTTAATATTAATTTATACTTTTTGATTAATGATGACACTCACTGACCTTTTAGGAAAAACCTTAATAGCTGATGAAGAAGTGGCTTGGGTAATTGTCGAAGATGGTATCCGCAGAAAAGTCATGGCTTACAATGACCAATTAATGCTCGTGAAAGTGGATTTCAAAAAAGGCAGAATTGGCGCGGCACATCATCATCCACATTTACAAATCAGTTATGTCGCAAGTGGTTCTTTTGAGATTACGATTAGCGGAGAAGCCAAAATACTGAGGGGGGGCGATGTCTATTTTGTTCCCGCAAACGCCGTACACGGTGCGGTCTGTTTGGAAGACGGTTTACTGATTGATGTTTTTTCTCCCCTGCGCGAAGACTTTTTATAAATTTTTTTCTATTCAACTAAACTCACTTTTGGAAATGAAAATTAAACTATTACATGTCATTCTGCCGCTATTGCTGGCGTTCCAGCAAATAAAGGCGGCGAACAGCCCTACCACAATGGCTGATGTCATCATCTCAGGTCAAGTAGTTTCAGCCACTGGCGAGACAATGCCAGGTGTAAGTGTCGTTATCAAAGGCACATCCACAGGCACAATCACCGACGAAAACGGTGTTTTTGAAGTAAAATCAGCTGCTAAGACTGGCACGTTAATTTTCTCTTTTGTCGGTTACAAGCCATTTGAACAAAATTACACAGGTTCAGCCGCCTTGAAAATTACGCTCGAAGCGGCAGAAGGGATGCTTGAAGAGTTTGTCGCTATCGGTTACGGTACCGCAAAACGGGGCAATATTGCCAACTCTGTATCGAGTATCTCTGCTGAAACTTTTGAGGATCGTCCGCTTAATCGGATTGAAAATGCCCTATCGGGAACGATGGCGGGTGTTTATGCGCAAACGGTGAATGGCGAACCTGGGGCAGAAATGTCGATTCGTGTACGCGGTACGGGTTCTGTTAATGCGTCAAATGAGCCACTTTATGTCGTTGACGGCGTGCCTGTGGACAATTTGCGCGGTATTAATCCCGCTGATGTTCAAAGCCTTGATGTGCTTAAAGATGCGGCTGCGGCGGCTATTTATGGTTCACGCGGTGGCAATGGTATTGTGCTTGTAACAACTAAAAAAGGTAAAAAAGGCAAACCCCGCTTAACATTTAATACTTATGTCGGTGTTCAACGCCTTGAAGGTAAGATTGATATGTTGTCAGCGCAAGACTGGATTCAGATGCGTAAAGAAAGCATTGACGAGGCTTGGGTTGCTCGTGGACAGACTCTAAACCCTAAAAAAGACTATAAAGCGACTGATTCACAAGATTTTCGCGCGACGGAATTGGGTGTAAGCCGTTATGCCGTGCCTTCGTTGTCCATTGCCAATTTGATTTATGACCCCAAATGGGAATACGGTCAAGACAGTTTGACATATCTTGATTGGCAAAAAGAAATGTTCCAAGATGCTTTGACAAAAAACTATCAATTGGGTGTATCGGGCGGCAATGAAGATATGAGTTACAACTTGTCCAGTACATTTCTTGACCAAGATGGGATTGCTGTTGGCACAAACTTGAAACGGGTAAATATCCGTGCTAATTTTGAAACCAAAATTGCAGGTAGATTCAAATTCGGTGTCATGTTAGCCCCCTCAGTAGAATGGTCGAATGCAGGTCGTGTGGATGGAAAAGATAATACAGCGATGGTGGCTATCCAAATGCCGCCTGTGGTGGACAAAGAAGCAGGAAAATACACAGGTGCAATGCCTTATGGTTCTTATGCATGGTCTGGACGTTACCAAAACCCGATTGCAAATATGGAACGCTCAACATTTGAGGCGCGGCGTTACCGCTTAAATTCTAATGCTTATTTGAACGTTGATATCGTTACAGGTTTACAAGCGCAGTTTTTGGCAGCAATGGATTATACTTACAATACTGATGTTCGTTTTGTACCAACTTCTGCCATCCGCGATTGGGCAACGACAGTTGAGGGTGCTGCAACAACGGCTACCCGTAACCAAGGTTGGAACAACCGCTTTTTGTTCCAAAGTATGTTGAGCTACAAAAAAACAGTCGCTAAAAACCATAATATTGATGCAATTGTCGGTTATGCCATTGAGCCAACACAATTTGAAACCAGTAACCAAACAGCCTCTGGTTTTGCCAATGACTGGTCGCCGATATTCAGTACAGCAACGGTCAAAACGATTGGTTCGAGTATCAATGCAGGTAAAGCTGGTTTGATTTCATACATTAGTCGGGCAAGTTATGATTACAAAGGCAAGTATATTGTATCGGCGAGTTATCGTCGTGATGGGTCATCAAAGTTTGGTGCGAACAAACGTTTTGCTAATTTTCCTGCGGTTTCAGCTGCATGGCGTATTTCAGACGAAGGCTTTTTGGCAAATAATAAAATCGTCAGTGACCTCAAACTCCGTGCTTCTTGGGGTGTAACAGGCAATAATCGCATTCCTGACAATGCTCAATTCTCTTTATTGGGCAATCAAAATTATGCTCTTAACAATATTTCTGTTTCTGGTTTCAGCCCCGTAACCATTGAAAATCTTGATTTGAGTTGGGAAAAAACGCTTAGTACAAACTACGGATTGGACTTCGGTTTGTTCAAAAACCGTGTTTTGGCTTCGGTTGATGTTTATCGTCGTTTAACCGACGGTTTGTTGTATCAAGCACCTGTTTCTTCAACTTCTGGTTTTTCGACGAGCTGGCAAAATATTGGTCAAGTTGAAAACAAAGGCGTTGAATTGACTTTGACAACACGGAATATTGTCCGTAAAGGCTTCACTTGGCGCACAAATTTCAACATTTCTTACAACAAAAACGAAGTGCTTAAATTAGGTTTCGACAATACACCTATTCCTTCTGGTTTCTCTGGTTTGACACACACCATTCAAGTGGGTGCGCCGATTAACTCCATGATGCTTTACGAACACATTGGCGTATTTATGAATGCCGAAGACTTGGCGAAATATCCTAAAATGTCAACGATGAAAGTCGGTGACTCGCGTTATGCAGACAAAAACGGCGACGGTATTATCACAACAGCAGACCGCGCCATCATGGGACAACCTTCTCCTGATTTTACTTATGGCTTGACAAACGATTTCACTTACGGCAGATTTGACCTCCGTATTGTGGCTTTTGCACAAACAGGTGGTAATATATACTCAATGATTGGTCGCTCCATTGACCGTCCAACAATGGGTTATCTCTATAATAAATTAGCAATTTGGAAAGACCGTTGGCAATCAGTTGAAAAACCCGGCAATGGCTGGGTGCCCAATATGAATGCTTCAACAGGTGGTTTTTATGATACCCGTTGGTTGTATAGTTCTGATTACCTCCGCATTAAAAACATCACTGTGGGCTATAATGCGCCCAAAATGAAAGGACTTAACGCTTTGAGACTTTATGTATCACTTGAAAATCCTTTTATTTGGCATAAGTATTATGGTGGGTTATCGCCCGAAGCGCTGAACAATGAAGGTGGTGATTATGGTGGATACCCACAGTCGAAAGTTTTTACTTTTGGCTTGAATGCAGGGTTTTAGGAGTTAGGCGTTTATTATGTTCGAGGAACTTTAAAAGTTCCCCGACCATAATTCCCCCCTCAGTATTTTTATCAAAAAAAGCTATCACAACATAAAACTTGTGGTAATTAAAATAAAATCAATAAAAAAATGAAATTCACAAATATAAAAATAACAATTGGCTGTGTTCTCTTCGTGCTGTGTGTTGCCTCTTGTAGCGAAGATGCTTTAGACATTTCGCCATCTACGAACAATACATCAAATGACTTTTATAAAGACGAGAACCAAGTCAACCAAGGCGTCATTGCAGCTTATAATGCTTTGATACCTATGCCAACAAATAACTGGCTCTTGGCGGATGTTCGTTCTGACAATATGCTTGAGGCATTCGGTGGCGCACAACGCGATGCCTTAGACCTCGGTAATTTTGTCAATACAGCGCAAACAGGGTCAATCCAAACAGCATGGTCAAATCTTTATACACAGATTTATCGGGCTAATATCGTTTTAGAAAAGATTGAAACGTTCTCTTTTGTGCGTGTACCACAGTTCAAAGGGGAGTTGCGTTTTTTGCGTGCTTTGGCTTATTTCGATTTAGTGCGCTATTTTGGCGAAGTGCCGTTGGCAACTAAAGTATTGACGTTTGAAGAATCGAAAAAAATCCCGCGCGAGCCTGTCGTTAATGTCTATAACCAAATCATCGAAGATTTGAAATTTGCTATCGCTAACTTGCCTGAAACTTATGTTGCCGCAGATAAAGGTCGTGCAACAAAATGGGTTGCAAAAGCACTTTTAGGACGTGTTTATCTTACAATGACGGGTTATCCGCTCAAACAAGCCGATAAATTGGCATTAGCGAAAGCAGAATTTGCAGACGTTATTGCCAAAGAAAGTTTGTTTCCGATGGCAGCTAATTTTGCAGATATGTTCAAAGTGGCAAACGACAACAAATACCACGTTTTTGAAATTCAATACGTTTCAGGTGGCTTAGGTCTCGGTAATCCTGCTGCAAATATTATGGCGTTTCAGTATCCTTCGCAATGGTCTGCTTTTCAGCCAGGCATTGGTTTCGATGCTCAAGTTGCGCCTGCCTTGGTCAAAGGTTGGATTAATTTGGATAAACGTAAATTTGCAACGCTTGATACAGGTTATACGGATACCAAAACGGGCGCAAAATCGGGTCGTATCCAATTGACTAAGTTCTTGGAAAAAGGCTCGACACTGCCAGCGAGTATCGGTGATCAACCCAACAATTTTCCACTTATTCGTTACGAAGACGTATTGCTGATGCAAGCAGAAGTGTTGAATGAAGAAGCCGCAGCACCGCCTGCACAAGCCTTGACATACCTCAATCGCACACGCAAACGTGCAGGTTTGGCAGATACGACCATTGCAACCAAAGAGGGTTTCCGTATGGCTTTGGAACAAGAACGGCAATGGGAATTTGTCGGCGAAGGCTTGCGCTGGCATGACCTCGTGCGGACAGGCAGGGCAATAGACGTGATGAATAAGCATTTCAAGGATAATGCCATTCCATTGGGTCGTTTAATTGATGAACACGACTTGCTTTATCCGATTCCACAACGCGAACTACTGATTAATCCAGGTTTTTGGAAACAGAATCCAGGGTATAACTAAGATAATTATATTTTTCTCTTACGTTTAGTTTTTGCCCCCTCAGTATTTTGTTGTACTGAGGGGGTATTTTTATCAGAACAGAACGACCTTGTATTGATTCACACAGAGCCAAATACCATTTCTTCTCAAAATAATGCTATTTTTGTCCTCAAAAGTACCAAAAGCGATGGCAAAAAAATTCAACATAACAGGAAAGTGTTTTCCAGAAGAACATTATATGGCAGATGTTTCCAGTAAATTAGAACAGACCCGCAAAATGGTCGAGGAAGGTGACTATTTCATCATCAACCGTCCACGGCAATATGGCAAGACGACGACACTTTATAGGATAGAAGATACGCTTGTAAATACAGGTGACTACTTTGTTTTTAATATGAGCTTTGAAGGCATTGGGGATACTATTTTCGATAACGAAAAAAATTTCTCTCAAGGATTTACAAGACTCTTAGCCCGTCATGCTCAGATTTCTGCTCCGTTTATGGTCGAATGGCTTCGTGAATCCATTAATAAAACAGAAAGTATTGATGTTGTTTCTGATATAATTTCAGATATGGTACTCAAAGCAGGTAAAAAGGTCGTATTAATGATTGATGAAGTAGATAAAAGCAGCAACAATCAACTATTTATCAGTTTTCTCGCCTTGTTACGGAATAAATATCTTCAAAAAGACATCTTCAAGACGTTTCACTCCGTCGTCTTAGCGGGCGTACATGATGTCAAATCGCTTAAACAGAAAATTCGCCCCGATGAAGAACAGAAATATAATTCCCCTTGGAATATTGCCGCCGAATACAACGTAGATATGAACCTGTATCCCAACGAAATAAAGCCCATGTTGGACGATTATGTTGAGGAAAAAGGCGTGAAGATGGATACACAAGGCATTGCAGACCATCTTTTTTACTACACATCGGGCTATCCGTTCTTGGTCAGCAAATTGTGTAAAATGGTGGATGAACAATTTATGCCCGAAAAAGGTATCAAAGAATGGACAAACGAGGATATTGACAAAGCCGTACAAAAATTGTTATTTGAAGACAATACCAATTTTGAAACATTGGCTAAATATTTAGAAAATGACCCTGAATTGTATAAACTTGTCTATCGTGTGGCTATTGATGGTGAAAAAGTGGGCTATAATTTATTCGACCCTACTACTAACATCGCTGTTTTGTACGGTATATTGGTTAATAAAAACAACTATTTTGCCATTCACAATCGTATCTATCAAGAAGTATTGACGAACTATATGATTGCTCGAATGTCGCACAATCAATGGTCAAACAACTTTGAAGCAGGGATTTCTTACAAAAACTCCGACAAAAGCCTCAATATGGAAGCCATTCTAACCCGCTTTCAAGCTTTTATGCGCGAGCAATACAGCAAAAAAGACCGCGATTTCCTTGAACGCAACGGCAGATTGGTCTTCTTAGCTTTTTTAAAACCCATTATCAATGGCTCTGGCTACGATTTTAAAGAACCACAAATCTCTGAAGAACGCCGATTAGATGTCATCGTCACGTATCTTCAATATCGTTACATCATCGAACTCAAAATATGGCGGGGTGAAGTTGCACACCAAGAAGGACTACAACAACTGACGGATTATGCAGACCGCCTCTCCCTCATCGAAGGCTACCTTATCATATTTGACCATGCCAAACGGAAGTCTTGGAAAAAAGGCTGGACGGAGGCGTATGGCAAAAAGGTGTTTACCGTTTGGGTTTAGTGACCCCTCAGTATAAACAGCATTTTTCAAACAAAAAACGATTTTTCTCTATGAAAAAACACATTTACGCCTTCACAATGGCGTTTTCAAGCCTTATCCTCTTTTCATTTATTTCTCAAACAGACAAACCCACTCTTTACCTCATCGGTGACTCAACCGTTAAAAATGGCAGTGGCAAAGGCACAGACAGCCTATGGGGTTGGGGTTCAGTCATTGCGTCACATTTTGATACCAATCGCATTGCTATTCAAAACAATGCCATAGGCGGACGCAGTAGCCGTACTTTCTTGACGGATGGAAGGTGGGATAAAATATTGACAAACCTCAAGTCAGGTGATTTTGTCATCATGCAATTTGGACACAATGACCCTGCGCCGCTTGATGATACTTCTCGCGCGCGTGGTACGATTAGAGGTATTGGCGACGAGTCGAAAGACATTTATAACCCCATTCGCAAAGTGCATGAGACTGTGCATACTTACGGTTGGTATATGCGCAAATATGTCAATGAAGCCAAGGCAAAAGGGGCAATACCTATCATTTGTTCCCTCGTACCACGCAATGATTGGGATAAAGAAGGTAAAAAAGTCAAATTATCAACCGACTCTTACGCATTGTGGGCGCAACAAATAGCCGAAGAAGAAGGCGTGTTTTTTATTGATTTGAATACAAAAGTAGCCGCTGCTTATGAGGAAATTGGTCAAGCGGCTGTACTCAAACAGTTCTTTCCAAAAGACCACACACATCCTGATTATGATGGTGCCAGATTCAATGCCGAAATTGTTGCGGACGGTATTCGGACATTAAAAGACTGCCCTTTATCAATGTATTTAAACCCTATTTTTGATGTTTTTGATAAAAATTATATCAAAAATACCATGGTTAAAGTGACAGATTGGCAGTTGAAACACCCTTTGCATTCGCCCACGGATTGGACAAACGGCGCATTCTACACAGGTGTGTTTGCGGCTTATGAAACAACGAAATCTCAAACGATTTTAGATTCACTCATCGCCATAGGTACGCGCAATCAGTGGCGGACACACAACCGTTTTGACCATGCTGACGATATAGCCGTTTCTCAAACCTATATTGACTTATATCGTTTGAAAAACGATAAACGTATGATTCAAGCAACGCTTGATTCCGTAGCAAAACTGCAAACCACGAAAGGCAACGAAGCCACAAAACACGGCATAACCTGGTGGTGGTGTGATGCGCTTTTTATGGCACCGCCAACCTTAGCAAAGTTGGGAACGACCTTAAAGACCCCTCAGTATTTCGCCTTAAATGACTCTCTTTATCAACAATGTTATGATTTACTGTATGATAAAAACGACCATCTTTTCTATCGTGACGATAGGTATTTGTTGAACGACAAAGGAGAAGGTTTACATGAAGGCAATGGTCAAAAAGTTTTTTGGAGTCGTGGCAACGGTTGGGTCGTCGCAGGTTTAGTCCGTTTATTGAACGAACTGCCTATGAATTACCCCAAACGCCCTTTTTATGAACAACTTTTCAAGGAGATGATGGC
The DNA here is from genome assembly GCA_031411275.1 of Saprospiraceae bacterium. GTDB lineage: Bacteria > Bacteroidota > Bacteroidia > Chitinophagales > Saprospiraceae > JAAFJT01. The sequence goes on from JANOAU010000109.1 coordinate 15,212, forward strand.
TAAAATTCAATCGCTCCAACAAGCAGACGGTCTATGGCGTGCCAGCCTTCTGGATCCCATGGCTTATCCAGGTGGAGAGGGTAGTGGTTCAGGTTTTTATTGTTACGCGATGGCTTGGGGCATCAACAATAGTTTGTTGGACAAAGCGACATACACCCCCTCAGTAAAAATGGCTTGGAAAGGCATCAACACACTCGTTTCGCCCGAAGGCAGATATGGTTGGGTGCAACCGATTGGTGCAGATCCGCGTCGCAATTTCAGTGCAGATAGTTGGGAGGTGTTCGGTTCGGGCGCGTATTTGTTGGCGGGGTCGGAAGTGATAAAGATGAAGTAGTATGAGGTATAAATCGGAAATTTGATTTTGGAATTGAAGAATAAAATACACTAAATCAGCACTTGTCTCCATTGCCTGCATCTTTAGATGGAGAATAAATAATTTTGAGAATAAATAATTCTCCATCTAAAGATGGAGGCAATAGAGACAAGTCATACAGAAAAGTAAGTTGTCGGAATTTTTTTAATCTTCTTTGTTACAAGTTTACTATACCTCCTACGCAATCCCAACCCTCAAATTGTTTACACAGATTTTTACTTGATTGGCAACAATAAAACCAATAACATTCCCAAAAAACGGGATAAAGGCTTGAATGTGGGCGAGTTTTCCATTGACATAAAACTTGAGTTTTTGTTTATCATTTTCAATGGTCAATACATTCGTGCCTTTGCCTTCGTTGACAGGTGCAAAATCAGTCCAAGGCAGGTGTGTCGTGAATGCTTCTTTCGTATTGTCGCTTGTATCAATACAAACAGAACCTACAGAACTGATTGAAAAAGCATGGAAACCTGACATATCGGTATTGCCGCCCCAAATCAATCCATAAAAGCCCGTTTCTTCAATGCCCAAACATTCGATGGTGGCTTCGATTTTAAAATCTTTATCTTGTTCCAACACACACAAAGTGCCTGAGTAATACATACAATCGTCTGCGACAGTCCCCTCGATAAAATATTGATTTTCATCAAAATAAAATTTGGCAGTCACTTCATTATTGACTTTTTCGGGCAGTTGTTCAAGCCATTCATTGGTGTTGTCCACGAAGTCGTCTTCCAGAATATAGGTAAACTTATCCGCCGCTTTTTTTGGGCTTAGGTTGGCAGGTGCTTGTGTTTGTACTTGACCTTTGCTGACAAGAATGGATTGGATTTCGTCTTTTAGACTAAGCGTTGCCCGTTGAATCCGAGCGACTTCTGTACCGCCTCTTTGTATGACACCTTGCGTTGCATCACGCTCATAACTGTTCCATTGGCTCAAATAAAGTAAGGCATCATTGGCTAAATCTGATTCAAACTCTTCAAAGATTTGAGACAATTGCAACAAGGCGGATTTGGCATCGCCGTCAATGATTAAGCGTTCAATTTGTATTACTCGATAGTCTTTCATTTGTCATTTATATTGTTTTCAAGAATTGCCAAAGATAAACAGACTTTTTTTCTTTTTTCACATCCTTCAAATTTCCTTATAATTATACAATAGATTTTATGCGCATTGGCGTAGCCGTTTTTCAAATTCCATAGCTTTGTCTATTACAAAAATCAATTAGATGATGTAATTATCGTTTGATATGTTCCTGAAAAAGCCTTTTACATTAACATTTGTGGCTTTTGCATTAACATTTGTGGCTTTTACGTTAACATTTATGGCTTTTGCATTAACATTTATGGCTTTTGTATTAACATTTATGGCTTTTTGATTAACTTTTATGCCGTTTTTATTAAATTTTAGCTTGAATTTACTTTTATACTGAGGGGTATCAAAATTTACGGAATTATCTACTTTGTGGTACAACAGGTTTCCATTGCCTCCATCTTTAGATGGAGAGCAAATGAAAGTTTATCAGATAGATTAAAATATTTAGGGGCATAAAATATTTTTTATATTCCTAAAAGGATATTAATTTCGTCGTACTTTTTATATTCTTGGGTAAAAATTGCCCAAGAATATAAAAAGTGCAACAAAACTTACGCATATTCACGAATTAGCGGTCATTGTAACGGACGACACCAACAACCATCAAACAATTATTAAATGGACGATTACAGAAAATATTTTAGACAATTTGTCAAGGCAAATTATCCAGACCACTTCGACAATATTCTTGCCGACACTGACAGACATTATAATATTATTTCGACAGACACTGCATTTGCAAAAACTTCAAATAATCCAATTGACAGACGACTTGATTTTACCTCATACTTTTTAGCACTTATCAAGACTCTTGACGAAAGAGACGAACAATTTGAAAGTATACGAAAAATTTGCCTTCAAATCACGACAGAATATGTGCAACCAAAAAGTAAAATTCAAGAATTTCTCAAACGGCTTTTGCCAAAAATGACTAACACTTGGTTTGGACAGATTTTAATAAAAATATTTCATAAAAGAATAAGTGTAAATTCAAACCCAGACGGTTTTTTAGCCAACATAATTACAGACAAACAAGAAACGTTTGGACTTGGCTATGGAATAGACATAATTGAATGTGGAATTTGTAAACTGTTCAAGAAACACAACTATTCAAAATATGCTTCAATACTTTGCGAAGTTGACGAAATTACATCAGGACTTGCAGGACTTCAACTTATACGAACTGGGACAATTGCAAACGGTGCCAAAAAGTGCGACTTTAGATTTAAAAAGCTAAATTAAACTACGACAACAAATGGAGAGAATCATACTTACAGAAGAACAACGAATCGATAACAGCACATTTTCAATAGGCGAGGTTTCGTGCTCCGCAGACAGTTTTGTGGTTACAGAAAGTTCAGTTCTCCGCATCAACATTTGTAGTGAAAGTCGCCACCATCGCCAAGCCCGAAACCGTTATAGGCTATGTTAAACGACTGCTAAGTATGACGGAAAATAACAACTCAAAAGATTAATTTAAACAAATAATAATAATATTATGGAAAAGTTACAATTCAAAGTAAGCATCAATGCACCTGTGACGAAGGTATATGATTATATGCTTGGTACTAACAGTAAATCAACTTATGAGCAATGGACTTCTTTGTTTAACCCGACATCTACCTACGAAGGAAGTTGGGACAAGGGAAATAAAATGCTATTTGTTGGCGTAGATGAGAAAGGAGAAAAGGGCGGTATGGTTTCCAAGATAGTTGAAAACATGCCCAATCGATTTGTTTCAATTCAACATTATGGGGTTTTAAAAGCGGACAAGGAAATTACAGAAGGACCAGAAGTGGAAAAATGGGCAAACGGATTTGAAAACTATACCTTCGAAGAAAACAACGGAACTACAACCGTTACGGTTGACTTAGACACCACAGAAGATTTTGTAGGTTATATGAACGAGACCTATCCAAAAGCACTCGATAAGTTGAAAGAACTGTGTGAAAAATAACAGTTTCAAGAATATCTTAAAAATACAAAGAAATAAACACAGCCTATAGTATTCGGTTTGGCAATATGGCTAATGAAATACCCCGTTCAACAAGGATGTATATTTCTATTCACACATAAATAACAACGAATGGCAGTGGGAAATTTTGAGTGCGGATTAATTAGACAATCTCACAAATTTCTAATAAATGGATTTTTAAAAGAGACCCCTCAGTATCAAACGCTTCCAAGAGTTTTATACTGAGGGGTCTCTTTTTTATAGCGAATACAATAAAACCTGTATTTTGTTGCTTAATTTTAAAATGATGGAAATGAATCCAAGAGTTAGAAACATCGAACAACACATTTTATCCAATAATTGGTACACACTCCATAAAATCTCTTACGAGTATCAAAAGAAAAACGGTACGTGGGAAACCCAACACCGCGAGGCTTACGACCGAGGCAATGGTGCTGCTATTTTGCTTTACAACAAAGAACAAAAGACGGTTATTCTGACGCGACAATTCCGTATGCCGACGTATATAAACGGCAATGAAACGGGTATGATGATTGAAGCCTGTGCAGGTTTATTGGATGCCGACAATCCCGAAGACTGTATACGCCGCGAAACGGAGGAAGAAACGGGCTATAAAGTTTCACACGTCGAAAAGGTCTTAGAGTTATATATGTCACCGGGTTCAGTAACTGAAATTCTCTATCTTTTCGTGGCAGAATACGCTCAAGAACATAAAATTACTGAGGGGGGTGGTTTGGAACACGAAGAAGAAGACATTGATGTTTTGGAATTACCTTTTACGAAAGCCTTAGACATGGTGAAAACAGGCGACATTAAAGATGCTAAAACGGTTTTGCTGTTGCAATATGCACAAATCAATAATTTAATGGTAAATGATTAAAATTTTCACCATTCACCATTATAAATAAACAATGGAAGATAAAAACCCAACTTACAGCCTGTGGGCTATTGTCAAATACTTTTTATACTTAGGCTATGCAGGTTTTGGTGGCCCTGTGGCTTTGGTCGGTTATATGTACCGTGATTTGGTCGAAAAGCGGCATTGGTTCACTGAAGACGACTACAAAGAAGGCATGGCTTTGGCGCAATTGTGCCCTGGCCCTATGGCAGCGCAATTGGGCATCTATTTGGGCTTTGTGCATTACGGTGTTTTGGGTGCAACATTGGTCGGTATTGCCTTTGTATTGCCTTCTTTTATTATGGTTTTACTGTTGGGCATTGCTTACAAAGAATACGGTGGTTTGAACTGGATGCAAGCTATTTTTTATGGCGTTGGTGCAGCCGTCATCGGCATCATTGCCATCAGTTCCTATAAATTGACGACAAAATCGATTGGACAGATAAACGCAGATTCTTTTAAAAAGAATTGGATTTTGTGGTCATTGTATGCGGTTGGGCTTTTAATGACCGTTATCACACAAAATGAAGAAGTTTTAGTTTTCATTGCTGCTGGTTTGTTGTATATGTTTATCAAAGCACCGCCTGCTTGGTTGAAGAATGGGAAAGTCACATCTCTGTTTCTATTCCTACCTGCCCTTTTGTGGTCAACGGACGAAAAGACGTTGTGGAATATTGCTTGGTTTTTTACAAAAGCAGGTGCTTTTGTCTTTGGCAGTGGCTTAGCGATTGTGCCATTTTTGCACGGGGGCGTTGTCAATGAGTTTGGTTGGCTCAACGAAAAAGAGTTTTTAGATGCCGTTGCCGTTGCGATGATAACACCTGGGCCGGTTGTGATAACCGTAGGCTTTATTGGCTATTTGGTGGGCGGCGTGGTGGGTGCGTGTGTTGCCGCATTGGCAACTTTTCTACCGTGTTACCTTTTAACCATCATTCCTGCGCCCTATTTCAAAAAAATTGCCAAAAATCTATCTATAAAAGCCTTTGTTGACGGTATTACGGCTTCAGTTATTGGGGCTTTGGTGGGTGCTGTCATCATAATTGCCTATCGTACCTTTGTGAATACTGAGGGGGTCGTTGATTTTATTCCGATTGCTTTTGCCGTTGTTACAGCCATCGTTTTAACAAAATATAAAAAAATTAAAGAACCACATATTATTGTAATTGCCGCAGTGCTTGGCTTCATCATTAAAACATATTTATTATGAACAGAAAATCTTTTTTGCAAAACAGCCTTATCATAGGCGGTGCATCCATTTTACCTCAAAACAGTGTCTTAGCTGCCACAAATGAAGGTAGAGCTATAGACAAATTGACGGATGACAAAGGGAATTTTGCTTTGCAAACCCTACCTTACAAAGAGAATTTTCTTGAACCCTATATGGATGAAGAAACGGTTCATTTGCATTATACTTTTCACCACGGCGGGGCGGTCAAAGCAGCGAATAAGGATATGGAAATGATACGCAAAGCGATGGATGAAAACAGTATGGAGACCGTGGATTATTGGACAAAAAAGTTGGGCTTTCACTTTTCAAGCCACATCTTACACACCATCTTTTGGACCAATTTGACGAATAAAAAAACGACACCTAAAGGTGATTTATTGAAAGACATAGACACCCATTTTGGCAGTTTCGACAAATTGAAGGGTTACATTGCCGCTACGTCGAAAAATGTGGACGGCAATGGTTGGGGCATCTTGGGTTATCAGCCGTATTCCAAAAAATTAACGATATTGCAATGCGAAAACCATGAAAAACTGACACAATGGGGCGTTATTCCGCTTTTAGTCATTGATGTTTGGGAACATGCTTACTACCTCAAATACCGCAACAAAAGAGCTGACTTTGTAGATACCCTTTTCAATATTATCAATTGGGATGATGTAAGTGACAGATTGAACACGGCGAAGAAAATTATGTAACGGATAAATGAATGAAAAAAAACAAACACTACTGCTTCACTCTTTTGCTTGTTTTTAATTTGCTAAAAAGCCAAGCACAAGAGAATCTCGTACCAAATGGTGACTTCGAGGATGTAGAGGTGTGTTTGTCAGGTCAAAATACTTATCCCATCAGCCGTTATTGGTTTAACCCGCAAAATCGTCCGATAGCTTTAGACAATCCTTGTTTTTATGGTTTGTGGCGGACTGTCGGGCAGGGCGGTTTCGGTTTGGATAGGTCTAAGTGTGGTTATTTTGAAACCTATGGTCATTATCCCCTGCTCAATATATCGCATCATCGTGCCTACATGGCGGTACAACTCAAAGAACCCCTTGTGCGGGGGCAGCGATATTATTTTGAGATGTCTTTTCGGTTATTAGATACGGTACCCGATTTGAATTGGGTCACAACGGATTTCAGCGATGGGCAACAATTAGCTTTTTCTAAGGATTTTCCAACTTATGATTTGAACATACCCAACGGTTTTATTCCCCTTGCGCCTGTATTGAGCTATGATGTTGTTAAAGATTATAGCTGGCACAAGTTGAAAGGCTGTTTTGAAGCAAAAGGCGATGAAGCATTCCTACTTATTGGTAATTTTAAGGATAATAATCAGACAAACCGCGTTCCAACTGGCAGAATAAGTCGTTCACTCTTTGCCGTCAGCAGCCATATTTTAGATAAGGTCATCCTTGTTCCCGTTGTGACTGCTTTGAAGGATACAGCCGTTTGCCAAGGTCAATCTGTCACGCTCAATGTAGGCAATACAAGGATTGACTCCATGCGCTACCTCTGGCACGACGGCACAACGACCCCTCAGTATCAAGCCTCAAAATCGGAAAGTATTTCAGTTCAAGTCATTTATCCCACAGAGAATTGCGTTGCTACGGGCAATATGACTTTTAAAGCCCTTAGAGAGGGTTACAAACCTGTAGCCGTTGACACGACGTTATGTCAAAATGAAAAAACGACTTTTAAAGTGGGAACAGGTTTGATAGGGGAGACCATTACGTGGCAAAATGGCTCAAAAGAACGCTCAATTGATGTAAATACTGAGGGGGTCTATATGGCAACCATTAAAAACCAATGTGCAACGTGGACAGATACTTTTCGTTTGTTTATCAATCATTGTGGTTTTGAAGTTTTTGTGCCCAATGCTTTCTCACCCAATGGCGATGGTTTTAATGATGTTTTACGTCCTTTTTTCAAAACCGATTTTATCAAAATAGAAAACTACGATTTCCGTCTATTCAATCGCTGGGGCAGCCTTGTTTTTGCTTCTCATAACCCTAATGATGCTTGGGATGGTACACTGAAAGGAGTGACTTGCGAACCGGGCGTTTATGTATGGTCTTTGACCGTTCGCCTCATGCTCAATGGGAAAGTACAAACCAAACAGTTGTCGGGTGATGTGGCGATAATCAGATAAATACTTTAACCAGAGATGTTTTATAAGAAAACCCTACCAGAGATGTAAACTATGATGTCGGAGATGTCTTTCATGCCGTCAAGGATGTAAGTCAAACATAAATCAACAAGAAATATCAAGCTAAATTTGAAAAAAATAATGAAAATTCAACTCGTAACACTCTTTATATGCTTCACCATAACCGTTTTTGGGCAAAACCCGCTTCTTAAACTTACAAACGGCAAAATCGAAGGCACGTATAACAGCGACAAAACAGTGCGTAGCTTCAAAGCTGTGCCTTATTCGATGCCACCCACAGGCGGCAGACGTTGGAAAGCACCTGAACCCGTCAGAGAATGGTCGGGTATTCGCAACTGCACCGAATATTCAGCGAGTGCGATGCAGCCCAAACCCGTGCCTTTTATGTGTTGGACAGAAGAGTTCATCGCGCCGCCCGCACCCCTCAGTGAGGACTGCCTGTATCTCAATATTTGGACTGCTGCCAAGGAGAAACGCGATAAAATGCCCGTTTTTGTTTGGATTCATGGCGGCGGCTTCTTGCGCTGTTTATGACGGTGAGGAAATGGCAAAAAAAGGCGTGGTCTACGTAAATATCAACTATCGGCTTGGTGTATTTGGCTTTATGGCGCATACAGAATTGAGCGCAGAATCGGGACACAAAGCATCGGGCAACTATGGCTTTTTAGACCAAATCGAAGCCTTAAAATGGATTCAAAAAAACATTGCAGAGTTCGGCGGCGACCCTAAAAACGTTACTATTGCAGGGCAATCGGCGGGTTCTTTCAGTGTCAATGCTTTAGTCGCTTCACCTTTGACAAAGGGGTTGTTCCACCGGGCTATTGCGGAAAGTGGTGGTATGTTTACGAATAGAATGGGCAAAAATTTAGAGGATGCCGAGACACAAGGCGATATGTTGATGCAAAGATGTTTGGCCAAAAACATCATGGAAATGCGTTTAAAACCCGCAGAAGAAATTCTGAACATAGCCAATGGCAAAGGCATGGAGCGTTTTGGGACTGTTTTGGACGGTTATGTGTTGCCAAAAGACCTAAAAACACATTTTGAAAATGGTAAGCACAATGATGTGCCACTACTGACGGGGTGGGTTACGGGCGATGGGGCTTTAATGGGTACCTCACCCATGACAGTTGAGAAATTTAAGCAACAAGCGAAGGAAAAATATGGCGAGAAAGCCGATGAATTCCTCACTATATTCACTGCACATACGGATGAAGAAGCCAAAGCCGCTCAGAATCGCTTGGGTTTGTGTCAATTTGCAGCTTTTCAATCGCATTTGTGGGCAGGTTTTAATAAGAAGAACAAGTCTTATCTCTATCAATTCAGTCATGTACCGCCCGACAAGCCTAATTTTCCGAATTACGGTGCTTTTCACACTTCCGAAGTGCCTTATGCTTTGCACACATTGAAACAGTGGAAACGGGATTGGCAAAAAACGGATTATGATTTAGAGCAAACCATGTCTGAATATTGGGTCAATTTTGCAAAAACAGGTAATCCCAATGGTGCAGGTTTGCCAGAATGGAAAAGTTACGATAAGGAAACAGGACAAATCATGGAATTGGGGGATAAGGTAAGTATGCAGTCAGGGACGTTCAAAAAGGCTTTTGATTTTTTGGAAACAATCAAATAAAAAAACCTCGTCTCAAACAGTGTACTATCTGAAACAAGGTGGTGTTACATTAAAACAAAAAACCTTAATGAGACGGGCGCATACCTATTGTGCCGTCTGCATGATACACTAAAATGCCTTTGTGTAGGGCATCGGAAATAATGACTTTGACTTCTGAATCCATCGCATCAATCAAGTTGATTTTGCGCTCTGCGACGAGTGCAATGTCAAGTGAACGGAATATCGAGCGTTCACATTCTTTAATAGAATGCCAGATGGGTTGAGTGGACAGAATATGCGGCAAGTCTTCCGCCTTTTGAATTTGTGCTTTAAATTTGAATTGAGTGGACATGGGTAAATTTGTTTTATTTTATGGACTGTGAGATGGAATTTTAAATTGGCATTTCGCCGTTTTTGCATTATTTTATGCTACAAAATTTGTACCAATTTGAAATATATATTCGTTTTTTCTACAAATTACGGTAAAAATATATAAATTAATTTTGGCAAACAGCCAAATAAGTAGGCAAAAGGCAATAAATAAGATGCAAAGGCTTTCTACTTTATTTAAAATCAATGACTTAAAGGAAATAATATTTCCTGTTATTTAAAAAAGATTTTATGACCTTTTTTTCAGTGTGCCAGTTAAACTTAACCTCTTTTCAGGCGTATTTTTAGTATTTTCAGCAATGCTGTTCATAAATAAGATAGACACTTTATCTCCTTCAAATACGCAAGTCAATTTATCACCATGAATGGCTTCCACAAATTTGAAATTTATTTGTAAAGTATTGGTATTCAACCAAGTAGCCGTAGCTGCTATTTTAGAAGGCATGTGGGTTCTGCCTTCAACGGGGAAAAAGTTTTTGTTGCTGTTTTTATTCACTTTCCATTGTTCCCAACCAAAACCTATCTTTTTTATGCCTGTACCATCGTTAATACGTAGCACACCTGCGTCTTCAAACAAGCCGAACCCAACTTGTGTAATACCATAGCTGTTTTTTTCAACATTAAATAGTTTGTCGCTGTATTGTGCATGAATTGGCGAGGTCGTTTTTCCTGTCGGAACAGTTAGGGAAAGCCCACTAATTTCTTTTTGCAACACCGCTAAGTCCGTTGGATTTTCTACCAAAGAGTTGTTAGACATAGCGGGTAAAAGTGTTTGGTAAGCCACATCCATTGTTTTCTGTAAATTCCAACTTTCGCACGTCATGACTAAAACGGCATCTTGTTCGGGCATAACCATACAAAATTGACCATACGCCCCGTCACCTCTATAAAACCCGGGTTTGCACCGCCAAAACTGATAGCCATAGCCTTGCGACCAATCGTTATCGCCTGATTGAGATGTGGTTTGTTTACTTGTGGCTTCATCAATCCAGGCTTCTGGCAGCAGCTGTTTGCCGTTCCACTTGCCTTTTTGTAGATAAAATTGTCCAAATTTGGCAATATCTTCTGTTTTTATCCTTAAACCATAACCCGCTGTGTTCAAACCTTGTGGCGATGTTTCCCAATCATAACCCGATATACTGAGGGGTTGAAAAAAGCGAGGTGCTAAATAATCTTCCAATTTTTGACCTGTTACTTTATGAACTATCGCTCCTAACATATAAGTTGCGCCTGTATTGTAAAGAAAATGCGTACTTGGTTCGTGCTTAACGTCTTGCGCCAAAAAGGTTTTTGTCCATTGCTTATCTCCAGCGCGCATAGGCGGTAGAGTGTCCGCATCATGCCCTGTGTTCATGGTGAGCAGATGTTTGATTTTCATCGCCTTCAAATTATCGCTCGGATACTGAGGGATCTCTTCTTTGAAAAAAGAAATGACAGAATCATTCACCGTTATCTTTCCTTCTTTGACCAAAAAGCCAATAGCTGAACTTGTAAAACTCTTTGAGAGTGAGTACAAAGTGTGTTTAAAACCCGCATCAAACGGTTTCCACCAACCTTCTGCCACGACGTGACCGTGTCGCAAGAGCATAAAGCTGTGCCATTCCAAGCCCGATTCTTTCGCTGCTTTTAAAAAATCGAGTATGCCTTTTGAGGAAATGCCTTGCGATTCAGGGCTTTTACGAGAAAGGTTGGTATCAGATAAAAAGTTAAATTCTGAACCCAAAACATTAAAATGAGGCATTAATCCAAAGCCGATTGAGCTGATACTTGCCGTTTTGATGAAATCACGTCTGTTGGTTTTCATTTTATAAGATTGAAATTGTTTGATAATGACAGTTTTTTAAGAAAAATACTGAGGGGGGTATTTCGATTATACCATTTCCAAATCAAATAGGTTGAAAGTAAAAAACAAGCAAAAGTTATAAAATAACTGCCTATGATATGTCCTGTTGAGAATTGTTGATCAGCGACAGTAATAGAAAATAATGAATCGTTTAATGTCGTCGTATCTGCGATGCCCATATTTTTGACAGAAAAAAAGTGCCGTTGCGCCCAATTATTGCCCCAATGAATCCCTATCGGTAAAAACAGTGTACGAGACTGGGTAAAAGCCGTTGCAAAAAGTAAATGCCCAAAACCAGTTGTAATCAAACCTAACATCATACTCCAATTGCCCCAAGCATTGAGTACAAACCAATGAAAAACAATGAACAAAAAAGCAAAAAGGGCATTGCTTTTACGATACCAATTTGTTCATACGTTTTTTTGAAACAATAGCCTCTGAATATAAATTCTTCAATCATCACAGAACCTAATAGAAACCATAAACCATTGAAAAACAAGCCCCAATTGATGTTTGTATTCCATTGAATGGATATGTCATTCTGCAACATTTGAAATCCAAAAAGCATACAAAAATACAATATTCCTATCATCAAACCGATGGGCAACAGGTAGAACAAGCGGCTTGTTAAACCTAATTCTGATAGGTTTTTACCTTCCAAACGGTATAAAAACCAGATTGCTAAAAGGACGACAGTCGCTTTTAGATGGTTCGCCCATGCACTATGAATAACGATACTCATAAGGAGGACTATAGCAAACAAAGCGATGAATACAAGTGCCGCTGACGATAACGGTTTTGTAGAAAGAAATTTTTTCATTTATTCCAAAAAGGGTTTAGACGAAGATGTTTTTGTTCAAATAATCATTTTTCAACTTCCCTTGTGGGTCATATTCTTTGATTAAATTCAAAAAATCACCGTACCGTTCATAGCGGTTGTGTAATAGGGAGGGGGTTATTGTAAACAATTTTCCCCAATGCGGACGGTATTTGAATGGTTCTAATTCAGCTTCAATCATCGGCAGCAAAGCCATAACTTCTGGAATATGCTGTTTCCAAGTAAAATGTATCGCAATAACATCTTGTTTGTAGGCAGGACTCATCCAAAGATTGTCGGCCGCAATGGAACGAATTTCCGTAATCATCAACTGTGGGGTGATTTGGTCGCGCTTTTTTTCCAATGCTAAAATGGCATCCACAGCATTGTGAAGTGGCACAAAAAACTCGGATTGCAATTCCTCACCACTGCTCGGTGTAAACCCCATTTTGAAATGAGGTAAACGCTCATACCAAGGTCCCGCCACACCCATTTGGTCGGTGCAGTTTTCAGCAGATAAAGCCGTTATCGGATGCAAATTTTTGGCTGCTGCTTTTGCGCCGAAAAACTCTGCACCCATACTTTTTGTATCGGCTTCCACTTTGCGTTTGACCCAAACCTGACTGATGATTTGTTTTTGCCAATCGGTAAACAAACTGACGCTGTACCCACTTGACATAATTTCTTCAAAATGGTCTGTCATTTGTTTCAAAGGGAGGTCTTGAAAGAGGTCTTGGCGTACCGCAAATGTTTTTTGCATATCTAAAGTCACCTTTGTAATGAAGCCCAAAGCACCTAAACCGACAACTGCACCATTGAACTTATCACCATCTTTTTCACGACTTAAATTAATCAAATCACCATTGGGTGTTACCAATTCTATGGCAGAAGCGGCTGATGCCAAATTGCCATTTTTCATACCCGAACCATGCGTCGCCGTTGCACACGCACCCGCAACAGAAATGTGCGGCAGCGAAGCTAAATTGTGTAAAGCGTAGCCTTTTTTATCCAATTCAGGGCTGAATTGACCATATTTTGCGCCACCTTCGACGGTAACAGTCATGGCTTTTTCATCAATAGAAATGACTTTATTGAGATTCAAAGCAGAAACTTGGTCGGTCGGGCTGTCTGCAATATTGTTGAAACAATGGCATGAGCCCAATGCTTTTTGCTGATTCAATTTCTTAACAATCGCTTGTACTTCTTCAACCGTTTTAGGTTGATGTAAGTTTTTTGCTGTATATGAGAAATTGCCAGCCCAGTTTTTGCGGACGGCTGCGGCTTCTCGTTTGCAAGAAGAAAATGTAGGTAAAAAGCCACCCGCAACGAGTACGGCGGAGGTTTTGAGAAATGTTTTTCTGCGCATTGGTTAGTCGTTTTTATTGTAAAAAATGATTTTAGTGTGTTCATACTGAGGGGGGTACTTCACAACCGTTTTATTTTCGCTTTGCGATAAAAAACCTCTGCGCCTTCTGATTGTAGGACAATTTGCCCTTCCTTCGTGTTGCCTAACATGGCTTCAACAACCGTTACGCCATTCATTTTATGCGTAATATGCCCTTTTTGGACAATCACTTCCGCTGTATTCCATTGCCCATTCGGTTTTTCAGCATCCCGTTCTTTTTTGATATTGAACCAATTTTTAGGTTCTGTCAAAACACCTTTATAACGTATTGTCGTGCTATCGGTCATCCAAAAATCACCGCAATCGCCTTCTTGTACTTGAAATTCAAGGGAACGAGGCCAGATTTTGTCAACGCTGTAAATGTGGGCGTGGTATAAAATACCTGCATCCCGCTTGTTATTGACACGCGGCGGGTACTTTTTTGTTCCCCATTTGAATTGAACGGTAAAATGAAAGTCGCTGAACTTTTCAGTTGTTATCAGATAACCAAAGTCTTCACCCGATGCGTGAATGATTCCTTTTTCAAAAGTAAAAACATGCAAGGGGTCGTTGTTTTTACCGCCTTTAGCAAGGAATTTATACCAGCCTTGTGGTTCGTTTTCTTTGAATAATGGGATGGTTTTCTGCCCAACAGTGCTGTGTGAATAAGCGAAAACAAACAAAAAGAGGATAGCTTTTGTCATAGTTATCTTAGTTTAAGACGTATCGAATATTTTTAAAAATATCCGATACGTCTATGTTTTATTTATATAATCTCATAACCCTTACGTTGCGGACGAGACAGCATCGCATTCGCTTGTACATCGTTTTTAAACTGCTCACTGATAGGATTCCAATACACTTTGCGCTTCAATTTCATAGCGATGTGATGCACCAAACAGGCTGAACACGCCCGATGAGCGACCTCAACAGGTGCAATAGGTTGTGTCTTCGCCTTTATCGCACCCAACCAATTGCCGTGATGTTCTTCGCTAATAGGTAAATGAATTTCATCTGCACCGATGACGGAGGTGAGCATTTTAGGGTCACTTGCTTCCAACGCTTTTGGGGCTTTCGGGTCAATTGGGTCACTTGAAGTGGCGCGATAGGCGCCGCGTGTCACAAATATCCACCCCTCAGTACCTTCGAACTTTATGCCATTTGGCAACTCGTTACTGACAACCATTTTCACGCCATTGGCATACAAGGCTTCGGTTGTGAAAATGCCGTGTACGTTCCACAAACCGCTTTTAGGGAAATCAGCTTTTCCCCATACTTCTATAGGTCCAGACTCTTCCATGTCCATACCCCAATGTGCAGAGTCAATATGATGTGCGCCCCAGCCTGTAATCATGCCCGCACCAAACTGTTCGCAACGCAACCAACCTGGGCGGTCATAGCCGACTTGTGGATGCACCCGTTTTTCAGTATAATATACTGAGGGGGTCGAACCGAGCCACATATCGTAGTTCAAGTTTTTAGGGATAGGCATTTCTTTTTCTTCATCGCCGCTGGGGTCGCCTGGTAAGCCGACATAGACGGTTTTTAGGTCTCCGATACGTCCATTGCGTACCAATTCAGCGGCATAACGGAATTGAGTAGAAGAACGTTGTTGGCTGCCAATTTGGAAAGTAATACCTGATTTTTTGACAGCTTCTGCCATGATTCGACCTTCTGAAATGGTCAATGAAGTTGGTTTTTGCAAATAAACATGTTTACCTGCTCGTGCGGCATGAATGGCACACAAGGCGTGCCAATGGTCGGGCGTACTGATGGTGACGGCATCAATGTCTTTATTCAACAACAACTCACGGTAATCGGTGTAGGCTTTAATGCCGTCGAAAGGCTTACCGTCTCTTTTAGTGTAGTAGTTATTGGTGAGCATTTTACCTTCATTGGCTCGTTTCGAATCTAAATCGCAAACGGCAATGATTTGAGCACTTTTGTATTGCCAAACGCCAGGCATATCGTGGGTTTGTGCAATACGACCCGTACCGATGCAGCCGATATTGATACGATTGCTGGGTGCATGTTTACCAAAAACGGAAGCGGGAACGATGGATGGTAAACCGAGAGCGATACCTGTTTTAGCTGTTGTTGCGAGGAATTTTCTGCGTGAGAGCGTGTTCTTTTCCATGATGTTGATTTTATATTCAAGTTGTTTATTAAAAATAATAAAGGTGTGAATATAATCAAAGTTGAAGAAGGTTTGGCGTAAATTCTTTAAAAATGATTGCGTGTATCATTGATTTTCGATATAAATCGTTTCTTATTGCTCTAAAGTAGAGAGGCTCACAGCGTCATACGCTGCGAACCTCTCTGACGAATGTATAGAGTTATCGAAGAATAATGTTTTTTTATAAACTGATGCTACCTGCCAAATCTAAAGCGGCTTCATTGGCTTCATTGATTTTCATGGCCGTTAGGTCGGGCGTATAATCTAAAGGTTGTGCATTGACAAAAGAGACATCTGTAATGCCCGCAAAACCAAAAATGGCTCGTAAATAAGATTCTTGAAAATCCATGACATTCATAGGACTGCCGACACTGTAATCGCTGCCACGTGATGTAATACAAATCATTTTTTTGTTTTTTAACAAACCCTCAACGCCTGAAGCAGTGAATTGGAAGAGAAGACCAGGCTGCATAATGACATCAATATAGTGTTTCAGTTTATAAGGCACTGAAAAATTCCACATCGGGGCTGATATGACGTAGATATCAAACGATGCAAACGATGTGGCAATGTCAGTGACTTCATTCCACATAAATTGGCTTCTTGTGTCTAAGGTTGCGCCCGCAATTGTCATATACTTTGCTTCGGTGACGCTTTGATTGAGTGTTGGTAAAGTGAACTGAAAAAGGTCTAAGTCTTCTACAACTAAATCAGGATGTTTACTTTTGAGTTCATTGATAAACTCATGTGCGATACGGGTTGTACGCGATTTTTCTCCTCTCGGCGAGGAAATGATATGCAGTAGCTTCATTTAAAAGGTTTTTATATAAGTTAAACACCATTGTCTAACAGGTGACAAAGTTAGACAATGCTAAGAAAATAAAGACAATTATTTTATTTATCAATACAGAACGTATATGCCAATAATCCATAATTTTTATTAACGTTCAGGGAACTTTAATGTTCCCTGAACGTCCACTTTTTATCCCAAATAGTCTGACGCTATTTGCCTATCCATTGTCCATTACATCCAGATATGACACCAAAGAATACAGAATGGATCGGGAGAATGCGCACAGCCTCTTACACACATTCTGACATCATCGCTCCTTATGCTGTTGACATTCACCTTGTTAAACTGCTTCGTTTTGATTGAAATGGCAACGATTTTACCATCGGGATTGATTTTGAGGGTCGCCAGCCCTTTTATACCGTCGTCATTCACCTCTTTGGTATAGGTTTTAGTTTTAGCAGTGGCTTTTCCCCGCATATCATCGGGAATGTTGAGCGAAACAACTTTGGCAGTGGCTTGTGCCTGAATAGTGTGTGTGCTTAAAGCAAATACGCATAAAGCGATGACGAAAACTGTGATGTTTTTCATTGTTAAATGATTTTTTAAAGTTTGAAAATAATGAATAAATAATGATGCAAATCGCAGAAATACTATTCAAGTGTTTTCTGCTTTGATGATACAAAGATGCGACTGCCGCCATCTGAAAGACATCAGTAGAGTTGCGTAAATGACTACGTAGATATGCGTATTTGTATAAAAAAAAAAGAGAATGGACTCTTTGAGGGCTTTATACTGAGGGGCTTATTTTGAAAACTTCAGCTCTAAACCACCCAGATAGTTTTGATAAACCATAAAACATGCTTGTATTTCAAGCGTCAAATCCTTTGAAATGGATTCAAAAGGCAATAGTTCTATTTCAACATGTTTCGGTTTCGCTTTTCGTTTCCACAAACCAATCACTTTGCCATGATGGACAATGATCGGACTGAAAATACCATTGGATGTGATGGCTTGTTTTGTATATGCCACAGGTAAAGCGGCTGTTCGGTCGGTGTAACTGACCATATATTCATCGAAAGCGGGTAATAAAAGAATGTCTTTTTTGTTTGTTTCGATTGTTTTTGATGGAAAAACGTAGTAAACAGTCTTTTCTATCTGAAAGGTTTCCAAGTCTTCTTTAATATTTTCAATCGCTTTTCGAGATTCGGTTATGGACAAACCACTCCACCACGCAAAGTCTTTTAAAGTGGCAGGTGAATGGCTTTGAAAATACAATTTCGCCAATTTCGTTATGGCTTCTTCTCGAAGCAAAGGTTGAGTCAAAGGCACTTGTTTATCTAAAAGGGCATAAGTTAAATGCTTACCTTTGCGAATACCGCTGCACACCAAACCTGTTAATTCTGCATGAAACATCAAATGCGCGGCACGTATATCACTTGCGATAATACCATGATTTTCAAGCTCTTTCATGAGTTCATTACGTGTCAGATTTGGTTGTTCGTCTAAAGCCTTTTCTATAATTGTATTGGATTTATCACGTATTGAAAAATCAAGTCCTAATCTTTTATTGTAGCCGTCAACGATTTTCTCAATTTGTGGTCTTGACAGTTCCAACATCCAACGAATATTCTGAGGTGCGACCAAATGCCAAGTCGGGCGCAACAAATGCGTTCGCAAAACTTCACCATTATTCAAAGCGGCTTCGATTGACCCCTCAGTATGATTGGGTAATCGCACACCCATTGCCCATTTCGACATCTCATAATCCTGTGCTTGCATCGCACCCATCCAAGCGACTAATGCAGTGGGGGAAGCGACTTCAGATGTGTTGATTTGTTGGTTTTGCAACCTTAGCTTTACTATTTCTTCATTCATAATTTTTCTTCTTTTTCATTAAATTTCAATCCAATTTCCAATCGTTCAATCGTCTTTGCTATGCGATTTACCTTGGTTTCCAATCGTTTAGCGTCATAAATCCAATCAATATAGGCTTTTTGATGTGTTTCGGTTAATGACATAAAAAAGGTGTGTGCTTGGGGTGCATCCAACAGACAAACCATCAATTCGTCGGGAATACTGAGGGGGGTATTGTCGGCATATAATATAACGTGTACCGTATCACCTGCTTCTTTTTTAATCACCTTTCTAATAGCCGCTTTGACAGGTAAAAACAAGTTGCCATTACCTATGGGCATCAAGTTATATTGCTTGATTTCGTAGCCATCTATCGAGCCACGTACTTTTACCCAATTGAAATACGCTTGTTTATTAGGTCGGATTTCAGGTACTTCGGCATACGTCCAACCGCCTTTGCCTTGCATTTTTTTGAGTAGGTATGACTGATTAACTAATGGTTTTTCCATGTTTTAATGCTTTATACTGAGGGGGGTGGGTTTTCTAAAAAAAATGATGGAAAAGATAAGAATAAACTCAAAATTTGTACTTTTAGCCATCAAAAAAAACGTTGTTTTTCAATAAAACACATCGGACAACCAAATTTTTTTCATTCATCAAACCACATTATGAAATATTTACTCTTACTCCTTTCTTTTACCTTTCTAACTTCGGCAATGTATGCCCAACGTTTCAAAAAAATATTCAACGGCAAAGACTTAACAGGCTGGACAATCAACGGCACTGAAAAATGGTATGTCGAAAACGGTGAACTCGTGTGCGAAAGCGGACCCGATAAAAAGTATGGTTATTTGTCTACTACGAAGAATTACCATAATTTCATTTTAACCCTTGAATTTAAGCAAGAAGCTGATGGCAACAGCGGCGTTTTTGTCCGTTCAAGCATCGAAGGCGTGAAAATCAGCGGTTGGCAAGTTGAAGTTGCGCCCTTGAACCACAACACGGGCGGCATTTATGAGTCTTATGGTAGAGGTTGGTTGATAAAACCCAATCCACTACATGAAAAATACCTAAAAGTTGGTGAATGGAACAAAATGAAAATCCAAGTTATGGGCGACCAAATAACAACTTGGTTGAATGGTCACATGATGATTGATTTGAAAGATGAAAAGTTTGGCAAAGGTGTGGGTTTTATTGCTTTGCAAATACACGACGGCGGCGGGATTAAAGTGCGCTGGAAGAAATTGAAGGTAAAGGAGTTGAAATAAATTATCATACAAGTCTCAATTGCCTGCATCTTTATTAGAATTAGAAAAATCACACAGGTCTCAATTACCTGCATCTTTATTAGAATTAGAAAAACAATATTTTATTCTCCATCTAAAGATGGAGGCAATTGAGACCTGTGCGTTAATAAGAAATTATAGTAGGATTTATTTCTAATTTGTTACTAAACTATGTAGAAATTGAGCAAACATTAGTAGCATATAGAGCTAAACTATGTAGAAGTTGAGCAAAAGTTAGTAGCATATAGAGCTAACTTATGTAGAAGTTGAGCAAACATTAGCAGCATATAGAGCTAAACTATGTAGAAAGTGAGCAAACGTTAGCAGCATATAGATCTAAATTATGTAGAAAGTGAGCAAACGTTAGCAGCATATAGAGCTAACTTATATAGAAGTTGAGCAAACGTTAGCAGCATATAGAGCTAAAATTTATAGCAAAAAGTAACATGTAAATAATAACATCCCTTTTTTGTCATTCTGGATGCAGTGAAAGAATCTGCATAAACAGTTGAAAATGAAATTTTTATATAGATTCTTTCACTACGTTCAGAATGACAAAAATAACCATCTTATTATTTACTCGTTACTAAGTTAGAATATTTACACCAAAAGGACTAAAAATACAGTCCATTTAGAAAAATTTCGTAATCTTTTAATAATCAAACCATTTATATGAAGAACAAAAATGAATCCTCCCGAAGAGGTTTTTTAAAGAAACTTGCCACAACATCAGCAGTTATGGCGACAGGCTCGAATGTTTTTGCGCATGAAAACCCATACGCTGCTTTTGAATCGCTGTACCGACAACGATTTGCTGCCAACGATAATATCAATATCGCTTTGATTGGTGCGGGTGGTATGGGCACGCAAGACACAATCACCGCTTTGAAAGTGCCAGGTGCAAAAATCGTGGCGGCTTGTGACCTCTATGATGGACGTTTGAAAGACGCTAAAACCAAGTGGGGTGCAGACCTTTTTACAACCCGCAGCTACAAAGAAATCCTCAATCGCTCGGATATTGATGCAGTCATTGTGGCGACACCTGACCATTGGCACCAACAAATTTCGATTGATGCGATGAAAGCAGGTAAACATGTATATTGTGAAAAGCCGATGGTACACGATATTACTGAGGGGTCAGCTGTTATCAAAGCACAGAAGGAAACGGGTATGGTGTTTCAAGTTGGCAGCCAAGGCGTATCGTCTTTGGGCAATGAAAAAGCGCAAGCATTACTGAAAGAAGGGGTCATTGGTGACTTGAATTATGCTGAAGGTTTTTGGGCAAGACATTCACCTACGGGTGCTTGGCAATATCCGATTCCAGCCGATGCTTCGCCTGAAACGGTGGATTGGGAAACGTATATCAGCAACACAACGAAACGACCGTTCGATAAAACCCGTTTTTTCCGTTGGCGCAACTATAAGGACTATGGTACGGGTATGTCGGGCGATTTGTTCGTGCATTTGTTTTCAAGTCTGCATTTTATCACCAATTCTATGGGTCCGAATAAGATTTATGCGGCGGGTGGTTTGCGTTATTGGAAAGATGGACGTGAAGTGCCAGATGTGTTGTTGGGTACGTTTGATTATCCGCAAAGTGCGGCGCATCCAGCCTTCAATTTGTCTTTGCGTTGCAATTTTATTGACGGCACAAGTGGCACAACGTACTTGAAATTGGTCGGTAGTCAAGGCTCAATGGACATTACTTGGGACAGTGTGACGGTTAAACGCAATAAAGACGCGTCGAGCGACGACCCTTTCATGATTGAACAAATGAAGAAGTCGGGGAAATCAGTTTCGGGTAGAAAACAGATACTACCACCGCAGGAATTCACCTTTTCAGCCGAAAAAGACTATCTCGGTGGGCCATATGATCACTTTGCTAACTTTTTCAATGCCATCAGAACAAAGGGAAAGGTGACAGAAGATGCGACATTTGGTTATCGTGCGGCTGCGCCTGCGCTGTTATGCAACGATAGTTACAATCAAGACACAGCGATTCGTTGGAATCCAGAAACAATGCAATTGATTAAAAAATGAGCCAGCCCCTAAATCCCCAAAGGGGGACTTTTTAAAGCGATTCGTTGGAATCCAGAAACAATGCAATTGATTAAAAAATGAGCCAGCCCCCTAAATCCCCAAAGGGGCACTTTTTAATACGTTCATTGATTCAATATTTGTAGAATGATTAACTATCTTTCTAATATTAAATTTATAAAAGAATAAAAAAAATAAAAGAACGTCTCTAAAAGTCCCCCTTTTGGGGATTTAGGGGGCAAAAATATTCAATATGAAATCTTTATCTTTTCTACTATTACTTATTGCTTTTACTGCTTGCGATACGGCGAAAAGCGGACAATCATCTGCCAAAACCATTAGTCTTTTCGATGGTAAAACCTTCAATGGCTGGCACAACTTCAATGGCACAGGTGCTGTCAAAAGTTGGGCAATCGAAGACGGCAATTTAGTTTGTCTCGGCACAGCCAAAGATGCACATGGCGGCGATATAGTCACCGATGCTGAATACGAAAACTTTGAATTGAGTTGGGAATGGAAAATGACCAAAGGGGGCAACAGTGGCGTGATGTATCACGTCGTTGAAAACCCGAAATATCCCGCACCTTATTATACAGGACCCGAATATCAAATGATTGACGATGTGGATTTCCCTTCAAAATTAGAAGAATGGCAAAAGACAGGGGCTGATTACGCCATGAATTTGGCAAACGATAAGAAAAAAGTAAAACCAGTAGGCGAATGGAATACCAGTAAAATCATATTTAATAAAGGAGCTGTCGAACATTGGTTGAATGGTGAGAAAATTGTCGCTTTTCAAGCATGGAGCGATGAATGGACTAAAAAGAAAACAACGGGTAAATGGAAAGATTTTCCCGATTATGGGTCAATGAAGAAAGGTAAGATTGCGCTGCAAGACCATGGGAATAAGGTATATTTTAGGAAGATTGTTTTGAAAGAGTTGTAAAAAAGAAAAAAGGGCTTTTATACTGACGGGTGTAAAAGTCCTGTTTCTGTATTTTAAAAAATGGGTGTATCTAATTCCGAAAATTTGTTTAAATTTGTGTTAAAAAACGATTATATGAAATTGATACTCGACATTCCAAACAATCAAGCTGAATTTTTTCTAGAACTTATCAAAAGTTTAAACTTTGAAATTAAAATAGATAAGAAAGAATCAGAAATAGATATTCCAGAATGGCATGAACCCATTTTGGAAGAACGGCTCGCCAAATACGAAACCGATACGAGTGGTTTTGTAAAATGGGAGGATTTGAAAAAAAGTATTGAAGCCTAAAACCTTCTCTTTATCATTTGCGAGCATAACAAACATAACTAAACTATGAGCTATACTATCCAATTCAGTCCTGAAGCCTCCAATGATTTAACCGAAATTTTAGGTTTCTATAAATCAGAGCCAACGCCTAACTTACAAAAGAAATTCATCGAAGCCTTGTCAAAAAGCTTAAAAACGTTGCAAATCAGTCCAAAATCTTTTTCAATTCGTTTCAAAAACGTTCGTTGTGGTGTTGTTAAAAAATTTCCTTATAATCTTTACTATTGGATTGATGATGTTCAACAAGACATTTATGTATTTGCTATTTTACATCAATCTCGCAATCCAAAAATTTGGAAACGGCGTTTATAGTTATGAAGGACGTACTGCATATGGAATACCTTTTGTCTACCTTTGTTTTTTATTAATCTCTGAACATGACAAAATCTACATTTAATATCTCTATTAAAAAGCCCTGTACTGAAAATTGGGAAACCATGACACCTAATGAAAAAGGCAGACATTGCTTCTCGTGTCAAAAGACAGTTGTTGACTTTACAACGATGTCAGACAGCCAAATCATCTATTATTTTCAAACGTATCAAGGTAAGACGTGTGGACGTTTCTTAGAAACACAAGTGAATAGACCCATTCTGCCGCCTGTTTTACCAAAGAATCAAACACGTTGGGCGTGGTTGTTTTCTGTATTGTTGTTGCCGATTGGTGCGAAAGCACAGCAGACAACAGAATTTGATATTGCCAAAATATCAAAACATGTTTTAGATATTGATCGGAAAACCAATCAGAAAGTGAAAGTACCCATGAAAGATGATCAAATCGATGAAGATACTTCAGGCTTCACTGTTCAATATGAGCTTATTACTTTGTTAGGTGATATAGACAGAGAAGAAACGCCGCCGCTACCAACCAAATGGTTTAAGAGTTCAGAAGAGATTTTACAGGACTGGGCTACTGGTTTTAAAAGTTTGTTCTTGTATGTTTTATCTTTTTTTAAAAACCTTTGACTTCTAACATCCCCTCAGTATTTGTACTAAAATTCAATCCATAAAAAGGTAAAAACTAATAACGCCAGTAGTATGAATTAACAAAGTTGGTAGATATTGTTTACCTCGAGTAACCGTCAAAACTAAACTTCGGATAAACGAAATGATGCTTATCAAAAAGCCAAGAAAGAATAAAGGTATATCAAGTCCAGGTGTACATACACCACTTCTACAAGTCTTAAAAGCCAATGCTATTAAGCTGAACATAATCAAATAAAAAGCAATAGAGCGTATAATGGGTATTGAATCCACTTCGTTTTGATTAAAATCCATAGTAAGAGTCTTGATTTAAATCTTCAAATTTATTCTTTTTGTTAAACGCAATCATCATCCCAATGTTTTACAAATAGAAAGAGGGGAGCAAACACCCCCCTCAGTAAACGCCAACCTTTTTAAGTAATTTCCTACCTTTCCAATAACCTTACTGCACCTCAATCGTCTGCGAAGACGGCTGCGCTTCTGGTTTGATGGGCAAAGTGAGTATCAACACACCGTTCTCTTGTTTTGCAACGATATTGGTGCTGTCAATCGCATCGCTCAACTGAAAAATGCGCTCAAATGACTTGATTGGATACTCTTGTCGTACAAAATGAGGCGCGTAATCCTCTGGAATAGTGCGTGTACCGCTGACATAAAGCGTATCGCCCGTTACAGTGATGGTCATATCGGCTTTATCGAATCCGAGTGCGTAAATATGAATCTCAAAACTGTTATCGTTGCGGACGATATTGGTCGGCACGTTGTATTTGGCGCGTCTGAATCCGCCGCCAAATCTTGAAGCGGCTTGGTACTTGCCATGCCCCGCGTGGTGGTGAGCAGATGCACTGCCCCCTGTTCTACAATTTCCGTACATGATGAATGGTGATTTTAATAATGAATTAATGATTTAAACTGTCGCCCATGTTACCGCTTTGATTAGGCGAAATAGGCGCGACTTTCTCTTGTTTTTCTTTACAATGCCCGTGATGTGCAAAGTAGTGACGGTGATTTTCCTTGAATGACTGTAATCTCTGTCGCCCTACGAAAGCAGTGAGACTTCCAAATGTTAAAGCAGCTGTCATTAAGCCTACCATAAATCTTTGTCTTCTTTCCATGATATTTAATGATGAATAGTTTAATGGTGAATAATTAAATCATATCTGATTCAACAGGACGACGGCGTTGACACCGACCTTGAAACCGTGCTTTGAATGTTTCATATTCTTCATCGCTCATAGCACGAATTTTATCCGCAAAATGGGGTCCGAAGCCATGTCTTTTCATGCGACCTCTGGCGAATACACGGAACAACGTGCCGCCAATCATAAAGAATAAAGCGACTTTCAAAATAAAGAAAGGCATTAAAAATAAAGCTGTGCCAATGAATAAGCCGCCAACAATGGGTTTTAAAAATGATTTTTTCATCTTATAGATTTGTTTTAAATTTTTATGAAATCAAAAGGCTTCATTTAGCCTCTATACGGGGGAAGACGAAGCATTGAAAGAATTACTTTAAAATTTTTTAGTTTTTTTTTAAAAAAATTGCCTGATAGTTGTGTTGACTATCAGGCAATTAGAGGTAATAAGAGATTTACGAAAATTTAAAATTTTCGTAAATCTGTATTTAGTACGTACCCCCTCAGTATAAACGCACTTCAATCCCGCTTTTCACACCGTTTTTCCCATTCTGATTTGAATTGTTGTCGTTCCTCTTCGCTCATATTCATCCATTTGTTGCGCCGACCAAAAGATGGTTTGCCGCCACGTTGTCCGCCGCCAAACCGAAAGCCACCAAACAAGATGCGGCACAATACCAACAAACCCATCGCTTGTCCATAACTATAAGGTGGCAGGGAAAACGTCGGTGCAATCAACCAATTCCACAGCAGTTGAACGACCCATGAAAAGAATCCAAGGGCGATAATAAAAAAGAGGGGTATGAAAAAGCGAAACTTACGCCATTGACCCTGTTGCATGATTAATAATTGTTTAGTTCGTTATACAAGTCTTTTAACCGTTTGCGTAAATGTTTGACGGCATAGCCTTTTCTCGAAATGATGGTTTTCAGATTCTCTCCTGTTTTGTCCGCAATTTCTTGTAAAGTCATGTCTTCCAATTCATTCCAAACAAAAACAAGGCGTTGATTGTCGGGTAATTCATCTAAAGCCCGCAATAATTCAGCCCAAAACATTTCTTTAAAAAACGCATCGTCGGGCGTTGTGTCGTTGTCCATCAACAGCAATTCACGGAAATTGATGTCGCCGTCTTCGTCTTCATAAGCAAAGTCTTCTAAAGCCTCATCTGTTTTCTTGCGGTACTTATCCGTAATCTTATTGCGGGCAACTTGATAGAGCCAACCTGAAAAACTTTCGATTTCGTCAACATCCACCACACGACTGAGTTGATACCACACTTCTTGCGAAATATCTTCTGCATCTTCATTGGTCGCTACCTTACTTCTGATAAAGCGGAACAACTGTGTGCTGTACGTTTTGACCGTTTGAACGATATTTTGCTTGGGTTGTGTCCTTATATGTGTCATACTTCTTGAATATTGTATTTATCGAAGAAGACGTAAGAGTTGCAAAATTACTTTAAATCTAAAATGATTTAAGAATTGATATCAGAGATTCTCTGAGTGCGATTTAATGACAAAATAATTCAAAAAAACAAAGAAAATACCTACCCCCTCAGTATATTTGTTGGAAATCTGAGAAGGACTTTAAACTTATTAAAAAAAACACCAAACATGGCAAGAGACCTTTTCCATGATTTAGTCAAAGATGCCTTAATAAATGAAGGATAGAACATAACAGACGACCCTCTTGTGCTTCTAAACAAAAAAGATGGAGGCATTGAGACCGATTTAGGGGCAGAAAAAATAATCATAGCTTATAAAGGTCTGACCAAAATTGCTGTTGAGGTCAAAAGTTTTTTGAATCCTTCACCTATAAACGATTTTCACACGGCATTAGGACAATATGTGACCTATTTAGATGTCTTGGAAATGAAACAAATAGATAGAATCATGTATTTGGCAATGCCTTTTGAAACTTATACATTCTTATCAACCAAAACGTATTTTCGATACGTTATTACTAAACACAGAATTAAATTTATTTTATTTGAACCTGAAACAAAAAAGATAGAAGAATGGATAAACTAACAAAATTACAAGATGCTATCATCGCAGTCATGGATGCTTATATTAATGACCATGCCCACTCACAGTCATTGAAAGAATTAAAATATGAAAAAGTGCTGGATTTTAATAATCACCACTATCAATTAATTCGATTAGGGTGGAAAGACAGACAACGCATTTTTAACCTTATTTTTCATGTTGATATCATTGACGATAAAATTTGGATTCAAGAAGATAGCCTTGAATACAGTGTCGCAGAGCGTTTAGGCGATAATGGTATTGATAAAAAAGACATTGTTTTAGCCTATTTTTCAGCTTCTCACCGCCAATACACAGAATATGCTGTCTCTTAATCTTAGTGTAAAGTGGATAGAGAGTACAGGTTTAGTACAGAACTATCCACTCATCTCTATGACCTATTTTCTGCTCATCGCATAAGCTTTCGTCGTCGTGTAATACTTCGCCAACATATTCGGCACTTCCCACTCCGGCATATTGCCTTTTAAGAGATATTCTAAAAAGCGATCCATCACCCTTGCAAAATGGGCTTCATGTCCATCATTGTATTTTTCGGGAATAACGACTTTCCAGTTTTTACCCGCGGCTTCAACGGCGACATCGGGGTGTTTTTGTTGAAAGCCAATGAAGGCTTCTTTCAGAGCGAGGGCGAATTCAGCATTGTTATTACGGGGTTCGATATACAAAGTAGGCTTATATTGCTCGGCTGCGCCTTGACGAATAACGAGATTGGCTTTAGTACCACGCATAATAGATTGATGTGTATCGCCTGTGCCATCGGGTGCTTTGAAGTTCCAGATAACAGATGTTTTGGCGTGTACACCCCTCAGTGTATAGTTGATTTCGCCATTGCTATAAACTTGCAAAATGCTGTCTTTAACAACGGCTTTTTTCAAATAATTGGGGAAACCATCGGTTTTAGTAATGGTTTTGAATTGACTCAATGTCATATCCGTTGCCCAACGTTTGGCGGTATTAACTTTAATGTCTTTGGTATAATCTAAAGTTTGATTCGGAAAACTTGCCCATTGTACCAAATCCACCAAATGCGTCATCACGTCCACAATGCCTTCGCCTTGCTGTTCCACATCCATAAACCAAGAAGGACGGGTCAAGACATTGCCCGAAACGAATTTATAAAAATGATGTACACTTTCTTTTGTAATGGCTGGATTGCTTGGCGTTCCCTTTTCAAGTGTTCCAAATACTGAGGGGGTCATTGAGAGTTCACGTTGCATGACCGTTGTGATTTCTGAACGCTCGGTCATAATATCATAGAGCAATTTTTTGTTTTTGGCAGCGACATTAAAGGCTTGTTTGAGTACTTCAAACCCTTTTTCGTTAATCACCATGGGTTTATCAGCCAATACATTGTATCCATTTTCTAAGGATTTAAGAATATAGTCCGTCTTCAAACGATTGTTGCCCGACAAGACGGCGACATTACCTTTCTTTTCAGCAATCATTTTATCAAAAAAGTCAGCACCCAAATAATTGACTTGTTGCCAAGCGGTTGGTTTGTCCACCCGTTTGTTGTAGCTGTCAATGCGTCCCAAATGTTGTTTCACATCGTCGCCTTCGGGTGCATAGACGTATACTTTGGCATCCACAGAATCGTACATAGACTTTTGGACGAGAGCCGCGTGAAAATGCCCCGGGTCGAGCGTGACTAAGTGAATGGGTTTCATTGTTTCTTTCGGTGTATTTGTGCAAGCGAATAAGGTGAGTGAGAATGAGAGATAAAGTAGATTTTTCATAAAGTCTCGATTTTGATAATAGTTGAAAGTGATGCTGACGAAGAGGCTTTCTCAGAAGGTCAGGTACTAACTTTTTTAGTGGTTTAGACATCTATCATCTTGAAACCCCTCGTTTTCAACGAGGGGAAAAGAAAACACTTACTTCAACATCTATCATCTATTCAAAACATCCCATCAGACACTTATTTGATGTGATATTTTGAATAGATGATAAATGAGATTCATAGATTATGACTACCCGCCGATTGAAAATCGGCGGTTTCAAGATGTTAGATGATAGACAAATCACTAAAAAAAAGTTACTACCAGACTTTTTGAGACGCTCTCTCCGTTACGCCTGTATTAATATTGCGCCCACAAAATACAAAAAAGGTTCTGAAAACCATCGTCTCCAAAACCTTCAAAATATAGGATTCAGTATTTTCTTAAATTTTAATAAATTTTTATGCCATAACAGCTTCTGTAACCACTTTCATCTCTATAGTTAATCTTCTGCTGGTACCCGTTTTGACTTTTTCTTTATTCAAAGTTACGGTTTCATAACCGTCAGCTTCAATCACTATTTTGTACACATCTGGGGGAATCGCTAAGAACTCAAAATACCCATCTTTATCCGTTGTCGTGACCATAAAATTATTGTTGAGCGTTATTTTAGCCTTGGCAATTCCTTTTGTTTTTTTCCCTGTGTTGACCGTGCCAACCATATCTGATTGTTTTACGCCGCGTGTTTGGGTAAATATGGCAGTCATCGTAAATTTATCAGCGATGGTTTGTTGCTTATGGAAAATACGCTTTGCATCAGAGAACATGGCTCTAAAGCTTTCAAAAATCGCATTATTGGCTTCGATTTTCTCTGACGTTAGTGTTGCGGCTTGCTTTATAATCGCTAAATAGGCTTGATACAAATTGTCAAAAGCCGTTTTAGCGGTTTGAAAAGTCGCTTGAAAAGAGTCAGGCATATTGTCCGCATCCATCAAATTCACTTTATTTTTTTCGATATACGGTATGGCAGAACTCAACAAAGCTGTCACACTCGTCCATTTGCCTTTGGCAGCTTCCTCATAGTAGCCTTGACCCGCCGCTTTGTATTCTGTATCCCACTTGCCTTTTTGGAAAGCATCGTCAATATATGCGAGCAGTTTGCCGTACAAAATCAAGACCTTATCCTTGTTTTCTACAAGGTCTTTCCGCATGTTTTCAACTTCAGCATAACGTGCGTCGGCATCGAAAAGCGCATCAGCGGCATTGATAGCATCTAATTTTGACTGAATGAACTCAGGCGTGTATTTGGCTTTCAATTCCGAAAAATCGGGTAAATACATGCTGCATAGGTTCCAACCAATACGGCAACCGACATACAGCTCTTGTTGTGAACAGGGATACGAACTTGTAGGCATTTTATGAGCTTTTAAATTGTTGAAAATTATTTCATAAGTAAAAAATACATATATTATGTACTAAAAATCATGCCAATATATAATGATTCTTTATTTATTGTAAAATTTAACAATTGCAAAGCCGATTTCCGACGTTCCAAAATGGTTTTCCGTGATTGCAAAGCCGATTTCCGACGTTCCAAAGTGGATTTCCGTGATTGCAAAGCCAATTTCCGACATTCCAAAGCCGAATGGGTGGGCTGCAAAAGTGATGCACACGGTTGTAAAAGGTTTAGGCATGGGTGAGTAGTCGTGAATGGTGAATATTTTAATAGTGAATGGTGAATATGATGCTTGAGGGATTTTTTACTGAGGGGGGTAAATATTATTTCTTTCAATAAATAAAAAGTATAATTTCGTGTGCAAGTATTTGAGTTGTTTGTTTAGATTTGTGATTGGCTTTTAAAGAAAAATAAGAACTGATAGTAAATAAGATATTTAGACGAATCCCCGTTCATAGGGTGCGTTGGCTGGGATAACTAACTTATTCAACAGAAATATCAAATAAAACAAACAATATTCATGATGAATAAAGATATTAAGAAAGATTTCCCTCAAAAGTTCCCAATTGGACCAGATGCTTTAAGTGAGGATAAATTAAGTCGTATCCTTGAGGAGGAATTGACGGAATGGAAAGTTGTTAGTTCACCTTTGCCTGATAATCCATTTGTTACAAAAAATGAATTATATAGAGAATATCGCTTTGAAGATTTTGATAAAGTCATAGAATTTATGACAAAAGTTGCTGTTGGTTGTAATATTTTTCCACATCATCCACGTTGGGAAAATACATGGACAATATTACGTGTTTGGTTGACAACATGGGATATCAAACATATTATCTCATTTAAAGACATATTGCTTGCACGGTATATGGAAAGAGTTTATGAGTCATACGCCATGTCTTCTGAAAACGAACATACAGAAAACAGAAAACTTAAAGAGAAAAAAGAATTTTTGGAAGGGATACGACAACTCATTTCAAAAGACGAAATGGAACAAGCCTTTGAAAGAATAACGGAATATTCTGCGTTGAACCGTGAAAAATCCTTAACCGAAGAGTTAATTTTATTAACCAGCAGGTTCAACAGTATTCAAAAAGAAAAACGGCTTGATAGAATGGCATGGGAAAATGCCGAACTTCAAGTAAATAAAATTAGGGCTTCTTTGTTGGAACTTCTTAACAGACTTTAAATTCTGATATCTTCGGATAACGCAATAGAATACTTAAAAATGCCGTTAGGCATAGTCTATCGGTAGAAAATGATAGAAAATAGCGCACAAGTTCCGTTGGAACGGCATATTTTAATCTCATTTCGATGTATCGTTCCTATGGAACTCAATAACAGAGATGGCTTTTTCTACCGATATACCATGCCTAACGGCATTTTTCGATGACAAAAGAGATGTGCGACTTTATCAGTAATTAACTATATTTGTCAATATGCAAATGAACAGAGTTCTAACAACAGTCATTCTATCGCTATTCGTAGCGGTAAACATTTCTTGGGTGATACCTAACGATAAAAGTATTGCCGCTGGGCAACAACCACAAATCACCATTGACAATTTAGGTACATTAAGGATAGTCTATGGAAGCGGGGACAAAATATACTGTGCCACATCCACTGACAATGGACAAACGTTTCCAGACATTCAAATGGTTGGAGAAGTGAAAGACATGCATCTGGGCATGTCAAGGGGTCCGCAAGTGGCTACTTCAAAAAATTATACGCTTGTGTCTGCTATGGATAAAGAAGGCACGATTCATATTTTTCAACTGCAGCATAAATCGGGGAAATGGGCAAAAACTGCCTTGGTAAATGATAAAATGGGTACAGCTCCCGAAGGTTTAATGAGTATTGCAGCCGACCAAGCTGATAATTTCTATGCTGTTTGGTTGGATATTAGAGATGATAAAAAAAATAAAATTTGTTTTGCGACAACAACGAATCATGGAAAGACTTGGTCAAAAAATAAAATAGCCTATCAATCACCTGATGGAACTGTTTGCGAGTGTTGTAAACCCAATATTGTTGTCAGCCAATCGAAGATATATGTCATGTTCAGAAATTGGCTCAACGGTTCGAGAGACCTTTACTTGTTGTCCTCTACCAATAAAGGTGTCACATTTAATGCACCTACAAAATTGGGAGAAGGCACTTGGAAATTAAATGGATGTCCTATGGACGGTGGCGGTTTAGTGATTGATGAAAAATACAATATCTCTACCGTGTGGCAAAGGAACGGGGAAATATATTACGCAAAGCCCAACGAAGCCGAAAAACAAATAGCTATCGGACGCAGATGCAGTATAACGGATTCAAAGAATCCAATCATTACATGGCAGGAGGGCAAAAATCTTAAAGCAAAAGAATTAAATAAAGGTGATGTTTTTGATATAGGTGAAGGCAATTTTGTTAAAGCTGTTAGAACAACAGACAATAAAATACTTTTTGTTTGGGAGCAAGAAGGCAGAATTATTTTAAGAAATTATTAGAAAAGGCTCTTACTCTCTCCAATCCAAAGCCAAATACACCCCATTTGTCCATCCAAAACCATCTTGCAATGGATATTCACCACCACCTGCTTCGAGGTCTTGGACATACACATTGTATTTCTCTGTCATTTTACCTGTTTTTTCATAAATGACTTGATTGGCTTTTAACCAACGGTCTTTAATGGTATCGGCTAAGGCATCAAAACCATAATTGCGTAAACCTTTGACGGTTATCCATTGCAAAGGTGCCCATCCATTAGGCGCATCCCATTGTTGCCCTGTATTGTTGAGCGTTGTTGTCACCCCACCTGCTTGGAGGAATTGTTCTTCAATAATAGTCGCCATCTTTGCCGCTTTTTTTGGCGAAGCGACATTAAAAAACAAAGTGAAAGCGGCGGCTAAGGTATAATGTTCTGTTTTTTTACCTTCAACAAAGTCATAATCAAAGTAAAAGCCTTGATCATCATCCCAACAATAAAGATCCAGTGCATCTTGTCGCTTTGTTGCAGAACCAAAATAGCCTGCGGCTTGTACGGCATTGCCAGAGATTTCATAGGCTTCACCAATAGTCATTTCTAAATGAAATAGCAAACAATTCAAATCAACAGGAATAATATCGGTGGTGTGAATGGTCGAAAGGGTTTCACCGTCTTTGAACCAACGGCTGCTGAAATCCCAACCAGATTCTGCGGCAGCACGTATATTTCGATAAATTAGGGGGGGGTCAATAGTTGCTTCCTTCGCCGTTTCCACATCTTCTTTATACGATTCTGGGCGCGGCGTATCGTTTTCATCCCAATACCGATTCAAAACAGTTCCATTAGGCAACCTAACAGAGTGATGGATGGCTTCATTATCCTTTTGGAGTGTCTCGCTGCCTTTCCTCCAAAAAGCATATTCCTTCTCTAATTCGGGTAAATAACGCACTAAAATCTCCTTCCCTTTTTCTTGGCTCAACAATTTGACCATTAAGGCATAAAAGGGTGGTTGTGACCGACCTATATAATAGGTGCGGTTGCCATTTGGAATATGTCCAACCGTATTCAAAAGATAAGAGAAATTATTGACCATATTTTCAATCATATCTACCCGTCCAGACACTTGCAAACCGAGCATCGTGAAGTAACTGTCCCAATAATAAATCTCTCGAAACCGACCACCGGGAACAATGTAAGCGTAGGGTAAGGATATCAATGAACTTTCACCTTCGTTAGGTTCACGGGTGAGGACTTGCCAAAGGTCATGTATGTGTTGTGTGATGTCCTTAGACATATCGCTTTCAAAATCCGCCCCGTTATGGGTAGGTAAATCGAAATGAGCGTTGACAAAATCTGTCAGATTGAACCCCTCAGTATCTTTGGCTTTTTCATAGTTTTCTTGAATGATTTCCAAGGGAAACTTAGGCAAACAGTCGGGAAATGTCTTCCCATCTGAGAGTATATTGTTCATTTGGACGGCTTCAAAGAGGTGTCCGAGTTCAAATATTTGCATGTTGCTTTTTTTTTTAATCACATAGTCACCATAGATTGTTTTCACATAAAAGGCATAGTTTTGTAAAGAACTAAAAAACTATGCCTTCTATGTAAAAACAATCTATGGTGACTATGTGATAGATAACTTAATGCCCAATAGAAGTAGGCTTTATGATCGCTTCATTGTCTGTTGGTTTGTGTAATTTATTAAAAAAGAACAAGCAAACCAACAATAAAGTTATCGGTAACAACGAAAAATAAAACGCGGACTCTCCGCCATAGGCTTCAAAGATATGCCCTGTGATGATAGAGCCTGTGGTGCCGCCCAATGCTGAAAAGACGACGATTAAGCCCGACATCGTCGCATGTTTTTGTGCAGGTAAACTGCTCAATATCAATGAGTTAATAGCTGGATAAATAGGTGCTAATAATAAACCAATCAATGGAAATACAAAGGCACCCAAAGGAGCCGTTGACCAACCCGTTACTTCTGCATTACCAACATTTTGAGCCAATGGAATAGCCACTAATACCAAGGCTGCTGCCGTCAGTAAACAAATGGTCAAAACCTTATACCAATGAAATTGACGCAACACAAAACCTGCTAAAAAACGCCCAACGGCTGTGGAAATCGCTAAAATACTCGCCATTTGGATGCTTAAGGTCGTCGGCAAATGTAAGACTTGGCTGTTGAATGTGGGCAACCAACTCATAATGCTTTGTTCAATCAAAACATAGAGAAAGGCACTTGCAATGAACACCATAACGATTGGTAAAACAGCTAATTTGAACATATCCGCAAAATCATCCAACAAGGGTTTGGATTCTTCGATGTGTACCGATGATTCGTCAAGCGGCGCTGTAAACAATAAGAAAAAAGCGGCTGCCGAAATGCCCGCCAACAAATAATAGACATTTACCCAAGCCGTGGATTGCGGATTGCTGTTATCCACAAAGGAAGCGAAGACAAAGTACCCCGTCAGTACCCCGACCATAAAAAAGGATTCTAAGAAATTCATAAAACTGGCGTGGTCTTTTTCATTATACGTAATGATGCCGATGGTCGCAAAAGCCGATACTTTTATCAAGGCGAAACTGGCACCAACGGCGGCAAACAGCAATTTTGTTGTGCCAAACCCTGGGGATATGGCCATCATCAAACAAGCCAATGCGACAAATGCTAAGGCAATAAGCATAGACCTTTTGTAGCCAATGCGGACGATATAAGAAGCTACCAAAAAGGAGACCCCCGCAATGGTGAGGTCTTTATAAGCCTCTAAAATACTGGCATCGCCTTGTGAAATGCCATAATTGTTCTGCACTTGCAAAATAACAGTGCCGACACTGTTGAGTAGAATCGCAAAAACGAAATAGTTGAGAAAGAGCGAAAGTTTAATTTTCCAGTTAGTCATAAGTTGGTAACGTTGAGTGTTCGTTTATACATTATTGTCGCTCAAAACTATCTTTTTTTGCTTTAATTATTTCTTTTTGCTTTGTTTTTTATTTGAAATAAACCGTTTTGAGGCTCAAATATCAT
This sequence comes from Saprospiraceae bacterium, assembly GCA_031411275.1. GTDB lineage: Bacteria > Bacteroidota > Bacteroidia > Chitinophagales > Saprospiraceae > JAAFJT01. The sequence goes on from JANOAU010000109.1 coordinate 51,300, forward strand.
TTTATACTGAGGGGGTGGTATTCGGCTTAAACAATCAAATACAGGCAGTTTATTTTTAGATAACTTGAGTGTTCATGAATCTCGAAATGAATCAGCTAATTCTACTTTGGCAGTTTACACAGACTGTTTCTCACGGCGCTCGAAAAGCGTGCAAAGAGTCGTTTTTTATGGAGTGA
>JANOAU010000110.1:0-3334 GCA_031411275.1 Saprospiraceae bacterium
GCCAATCATTCAAAATTTCCAAATTTCCCTCCGTCGTCTGGATACTCACTATTTCTTCGGGGCTGATGTATTGCACACGGTCTCTTTTGCCTTCCGTCATACCCAAACGCAAAGTGAGAGACGTTTCACTTTTAGGGTCAACTTCAACAATTTGCACCGCTTTTTCTTCTGTTTTGCCACCGCGCAAGCATAATTTGACTTTGGCTTGCATTGGAAACTCTAAATTGTCGTTCATGTGAATGTACCAACTCATGGCTTGTTCATATTCATCATAAGCATCTACGATGATTTCGTAATGGATGCGGTGTTCGCGTTCTTCGTCGTGTTCTCTTGTCATTTTTTATTCTTTTGTATGATTTTAGTGAAAAAATACTGAGGGAAGTTGCTACCGACAATTCCCTCATGGTATCTCATCTATTAATCTTTTTAAATCCGCATTATTCGGATACTTTGTTTTCATATCTTTCATTTTTTGAAGTAGTTGTAGATTAGGTAATTGCCGTTACTATTTAGGATTTATCTGAATTCCAATTATCACCTTTTTCCCTATTAAATGATTGTTCAAACATTCTATACACCAACCAATAGATAATCATTAAACCAATAATTAAGATAATACCCTCTACATATATCATATTTTGTTGTCTCTTACTCTTACTTAAAATGTATAAATACTCAGGTGAAGTCTCAAGATTTATTTTTGGGGATTTAGTCTGCATTTCAATTCGCAATAAATCTATTCTTAACGAATTGTTTTCTTCTTGCTTTTTATGTAAAAGCATAAAAAACCATAGAAAAGCCATAAAAATGTAAGTACCAGAAAATAAAAAAGAAATTTTTCTTTGTCTTTCTATTAGTATTTTATTTTTCAACCGTTCTTTTTCAATATATTCCCATTCAAGTCTTTTATTATCTTCTATAGTTTTACGTTCTCTTTTAAATTTCAAAATCGGCGCAATCATCGTATCATGCGACACTTCATAATTAAAACCACCTGTTGAAGTAGATTCTCGGCGCAACAAAAATGTGCTTTCCAATTGATTCAACAAGGTTTGTGTAATGCCCTTTTCATTGAGTAATACACCCGAATCCACACCCAAACGGCGGGCTTCGCCTGTTTTGTAGTCTTCAAATATCAGTTTTTCTTCTATTAGTAGTTGTGCGGCGTGTTGTACTTCGGGGTTGAGTTTTTCAATCAACCGTTCATAATACCCTTCATAAATATCATTAATTTTATCCGCAAAGTGTTGTGGTTCAATCCGATTGTTCGGTATTTCGCCTTTGATGATTTTATCCTCCAAATACTCGCACAGGATTTGCAATTGAAATGCCTCAATGCCTGACCGTTGTGATACTTTGGTTTCTGACAATTTTTGCGTCATCACCCGCAAAGCATCGTCGCTGTATGTGAAAGGTGGCGAAGCGAATCCCCCTCGCCCCGAAGGGGAGCTTTCCGCACTACGCGCAGCTCCCCCTTCGGGGGCGGGGGGGCTTGGGCGGGTTTTTGAATCGCTTCTTTCGCTTGTTCTTCCGTCAACCCTTTCAATTCATACCGTTTTTGCAGAATCGCAGGCAATTTATCTTTCATCGAATCCAAGAAACTCATGCGGTCGGCGCGAATTGCAAACAGTACTTTTATTTCTAAAGGATTCGCCAATAAACGCCGTTCGTCTTTGGGCAATGTTGGCGCTGCTTCGCGGACAATTTGCGGTGTGTCTTGATACAACAGTTCCGCTAATTGCGATTTGAAGGCGACTTGTTGTGCCAAGGGATACGTAAAAAACTCTTCAAATTGGTCAAATATCAAGATAAAACGCCGTTTATCGCTCGTTTGTCGCCGTTTGAAATGATACCACAAAGGTTGTTCGGGCAATAACGTATCTAAAAAAGACGACACTTCCGTTGTGGCGTATTTCGCCTGCTGCGTCGCATCGCGTTCATTGAGTTTGGCGAGAATTGTTTCAATCGGTGACGCACTACCGTCGGTAAAACTGCCCAATCGAATCGTCAGAGGCAATAAAGGCGTGTCGTCGGCATCGTCCAATTGCCCGAGATACGGCATGATACCCGCATTGATGAGCGAACTTTTGCCATAACCCGATTTGCCAAAGAGTACCACAAGCCGTTCCAAAGCAATCAAATCGCTGAGGTCTTCTATGTCGCGGGTGCGTCCAAAAAACATGTCTTTGGCGTCGGTTTCAAAAGGGCGAACACCTGGATAACGTTTTGTCATTTTTTTGAGTTATGAGTTATGAGTTATGAATTATGAGTTGGAACGGATTCATAACTCATAATTCATAACTCATAACTAATTTATGGTTTCCAATAAGGCATCTATGATTTTATTCCACTGCACACTGTAATCGCGGCTGTCAATTGTGCCTTTTGTTTGTCGTGCTGCCAAATCATTGTATTGACCCAAAAGCAGTGTAAATGTGTTTTTCCCGTCTTCATCTTTGGCGTGTTCGTAGGCAAAAGTCAACGCTTTCAACAAATCGCCATTTTGAATATGCCTGACGACTTGGATGGTATTCGGCGTTTGTATTTCGACAATATCGCGCATCAAACCTTGCGCCCCACATTGATTGAACAGTTCGTCCAAAAACGCGGCTTCGTCTTCAATGAACTCAATACCGAACTGTTTGACTAAAAAAGTGGTCGTATTCTCTTCTTTTACTGAGGGGTCTATTGCAAATTTGCGAATCGCTTTTTCGCCACTGAGCAAACGCAGCAACAATTGCGAATACCATTTATCGAAATCGAAACCCACAAAAAGGAAATGTTTAGCCGTTTGCAAAGACGCTTTCAATTTGAGGGGCAAGCCTGGACTGCCGAGCAAAGAACTCAACAAACGGAACAAATCATCGTAATCCAAGACCAAAGAATCGTCGCGGTCGGTTGCCCCGCAGAGGTTATAGAACAAAGGCATTTCGGCAGTTGGTTCTTCAACTTCTGCCACCGCTTCGCCGCCGTGTTGAAAAAAAGCAAAACGGTGTTTGATGCCATATTTATACGCCACATCGGAGAGAAAACTATCGGGATTGATAGACAAAACCAAATGCGTTTTCAAGCGCACCAATTTCTTGAACAGCGTTTCATTCACATCCGTTTCGGTATGGTGGTCTTCGTAAAACAAAACTACTTCGCGCTGCACATCTTCTTTCGCCATTTTTTCACGAAACAGAAAAAAGCCGTCGCGCTCGTAATAATGGGCGATGTCCTTGGCATTTGTCTCATTGAGTTGGTCGCGCAAGGTTTGCCGCACCGTCACACCCTTGATGTTCACGATTTCGGGACCCAACAACAGCACCGTTTTTTGTTGCTTGATGTCGGT
>JANOAU010000111.1:0-21036 GCA_031411275.1 Saprospiraceae bacterium
ACTATGTGGTTCTATGTGAAAATTCCTATGTTTCTATGTGTTAATAGTCCAAAACGGAAATTGCTGTCATTATTTATAATTCATCATTTACTAAGTAAAAATTATTGACATAGTAGAAAAAAAAATTTGACTTTATCGAAATCCCTTGAAATACAACTTTTCTAACTCCTCAACTTTGTAACATCAAAACAGAAAACAACTTTCGGAGAAAAATGGTAACAAAATAGAACTGTAATAAGGTGTAATTAAGAAAGCGTAAATTTTGAGAGGACAGACAACTCGTTTTTTCATCACTTATTAAAAAACCAAATGACAAATGAGACATTTCTACTACCTACTTCTTTTATGCTTGCACAATGTCTCCATTCAAACAGAGATTTTAGCCGAAGCCGACAGTTTGCCCATACTGCGCTTATCGAGCAAAATGCAAGACAGTATCAACCTGTATGCTTTCATGGGTATGTGCTTAGACAAAACAAAAGCATTGCCCTTGCAAGTCATTCAAAATCAATTATTTAAACCTTTTAACCCTATGCCCATTGAGCGTGATGAGCATTGGCAGGGCTATCATTTTTGGTATCATTTTACCGTCGAAAATCAACGGGCGGATACGCTCAGGATGTCTTTCAATTTTGGACGCTTCGATAGTATGGTGATTTATACCCTGCGACAAGGAAAAGTCGCCGATTCCGTTACCGTCGGGCGTTTGGTGCGGCAGCATCCACAAAAGGACAAAACCTTTTATCCGAGCAATCGCACAGCCTTGTTGACTTTCAATGCGGGTGAGCGCACCGATATTTATGTACGCTGCACAGCTTCAACGCCCCCCCTCAGTAAAAGTGCTTTTTTGTTTCGCCCAGAAAGCGAAGCAAGCTATTTTATCCGAACCTTATTGCCTATTTATGTATGGCATTTCGTTTTCATGGGTATTCTATGCTTTGTGATGCTTCAAGCATTGGGGCATTATATACAACAGCGGCAACTGGCGTTTGTCTTCTATGCGGGGTATATTTTCGAGAAACTCCTATTCTTTTGGCTCTGTTTCGAGTCTTACGACCAATTTTCACATACCCTGCCGACTTTTTTACTCGATTATACTTACTATGTACCGATAGCGATTGGTTGGGTTCTTTTCTATATTCCGTTCCTTATCAACTTTTTTGATACCCAACAAAAAATGCCCACGACGCACCGCCACTTGAAACGTGCATTTTGGATGAGCCTTGGCTTCCTATTATTTGAACAGCTTGTGGTTCGATATGACAAAAATCTTGCTTGGCAAATGACCTATTGGGTTAAGTTTTTTTTTACTGTGGCAGGTGCGGCATTGCTTGTCTCTTTGCTTCAAAAACGCCACGAGAACCCATTGGTTAAGTACATTTTGATAGGCACTGGTTTCTATACGGCTGGCTCTATGGGCGTTAGGCTTTCAGCAGAAACATCTGAATTTTGGGATGACACTTTAATTTATAGTCAATTAGGTATCCTCGGCGAATTGGTTTTTTTCTCAATGGGTTTGTCCCGAAAGTCTTATTTAGATGCTGTGGAGAAAAAACAATTTGCCATTGAAAATCAAAGGCTTACATTTGATAAAGAACGTGAAACCACCCGTTTACGCACCCAAATCGCCCAAGACATCCACGATGAAGTCGGCGCAGGATTGACCAAGATAGCACTCGCTTCCGAACTCGCTACACGGCTACCGAATATTACCGAAGAAGGCTTTCGGCATCGGCTCACAAAGTTGAGTAGCGATACCCGTTCATTAGCCGTACAGATGCGCGAAATCGTCTTTGCCATCAATCCCGATTACGACCGTTTCGGCGAAATGCAAGCCTATTTCCGCGAAACTGCCCGCGATTTTTGGGCAGATACAGATAAGACGATTCATTTCGATTTTGAAAAACCAAAGGACAATCCCATCGTATCGCCCAATGTAAAACGGCAATTGCTCCTCATTTTCAAAGAAGCGCAAAACAATGCCGCCAAACATGCACAGGCAACGGCGATACATTTAACTTTTAAAATGGTGGAACAAAACAGCTTTCTGCTTCAAATCCAAGACAACGGCTTAGGGTTTACCCCCCTCAGTATTCACGCCCTTTCGAACGGTTTGGCAGGCATTAAACGCCGTGCAGACAGCATTGCTGCACAGCTTAGTATCGAGTCATCGCCCGAAAGTGGTACAAGGGTACGGATTGAAGGACATATTTAGGTGATAATTCATACGATTATGCGATTGTAATAGGCAGGGAAAGCGGTGATATTTGTAACTACAAATGTTACATTCTAATAATTAGCCGTATTAAAAACTATCCAATTGGACGACATCTATTTACCATAAATGACACATCCCTTTTAGGCGATTTTAATTTTTGAAGCTGTTCGATTTATTTATGTCCCTGTCGTTTCAATGCTCTCTTAAAACCATAAACTAAGGATAATGAGTATTATTTAGGCATCAACGAATTGTCCAGCTTCAATTTTTGATTATCTCATTCTTAAAAACGACCATAATGAAAACAACCATCCTATTCCTATTCGTCCTAACAACCTTTTTTGCTGTTAAATGTAAGAAAAAAGAAGAAGCCCCTTGCTTGAATGTTGTTGTAAGCAAAATTACTTTACAGCCCGAATCTGTACAATTAATTAAGCAATACGAGAGAAAAAAATTGATTTTCAAAGATTCGAGCGGCAATGAAGCCGTATTTAATGCTTTTTCACAATACATTAATTGGGAAACGCGAACACTGGTAAAAGAGCGATGTAGCGAGTATAATAGTTCTACAGGTGCGCACAGTTTTGGAGATATTATACAAGGTGAAAGTAGGGCTTTAGGTATTTTAAATAATTCCGTTAATAGCACAAATTTAAGCTCTATATATTATGAGGTACTCACTTTGAGTGAAGGTGCACTGCCCTATACGACTCATTACGATATAGGTACATTTCATCTAATGATAAAATCAGAGCCTCTTGTATTTATTAATTGCCAAATGTCTAAACGAGGGGTTACTTCCAGCAAAGATTTGGTTTTAGGTAATCGTTTCATAGGTGATACTTCTTTCTTAGGCATACGATTTACAAGCGTTTTCAAAAGCCTTTATCCATCAGATAGGGCATCTAATTCAGATTACAGTGTAAGCAAAGCTATTAGCAGTATTACTGTTGACCCCAAAGCCCCTATCAAACATGATATTTACTTCACCACTCAACAAGGTATTATCGCTTTCAAACTCAAAGGAGACAAACTTTGGGTACTCGACCGCATCGAGTGACCCCCTCAGTATTCTACATCCTTAAATCTATATTTAATCATCTTTTTAAATTTTTATCAAATGAAAAAACAAGTTCAGTACAACGTCGCCACCCTGCTGGCAATCTTAACAATCACTATTATGACGGTGACTTCTCTGTCGGCTCAAAACTCGTGGGGTATTCGGGCAGGCACGAACCTCGCAAAATGGCGGTCTTCGGATAAAGAGGTAACAGAAGGGCAAAAAATGTCTGCGGGACTCCTTATCAGCGTACCCTTAGAATTGGGTGTATCTAACATGTTTGCTGTTCAGATTGAACCGAGTTTTATTCAAAAAGGGACAAAATTAGACCTCAATGAAACCGCTGGTGGTACATCGTATTCTGCTAAAGGTCGTTTGACCGTCAACTATCTGGAATTACCCGTGCTGGCAAAACTCAAATTTGGCAAATCGGAAACACGTTTCCATGCACTATTCGGTCCCAGTCTTGGTTATGCCGCCAGTGGACGCTCAAAAGGTACTTCAACTATAAACGGTAAAACAACTGAATACAATGAGAAAGTGACATTCGGTAAAGACGATTATCCTCGTCTTGATTTTGCCCTCAACGCAGGTATCGGCGTAGGCTTTGGCGCATTTGGTTTTGATGTGCGCTACGCCTTAGGCTTGAAAAATTTGTCTGAAGACAATGATTCCAAACTTCATAACGATGGCTTACAATTAGCCCTAAGCTATATGATGCCCTTGAAGAAAAAAGCAGCCAAATAGCCCCCTCAGTATCAGGGCTGTTGTGTTCTAAAAAATGAATGTGACAGCCCTGCCTTTTCTAATCTTTTAAATTTAGGGCAAATGAAAACAACTCTACATATTCTTTTAGTCCTTACTCTAAGCCTGATACTACCGAATCAAGCCGATGCATACGTCTTTTCAAAAGAAAATAACCCATCTCATGTCCTATGCTCCCCTCAGTATGGGAAACAATCCAACAGAGCGATACCGCAAGACACTACTAAAATCAAGGAGATAGAAAAAAAAATCGAGCGCATACAGAGAATCAAAACGCGAGCAGCCATTTTTTTAGGTCTCACATTAATCCTAACTTTGATTGTGTTAATTGCTCGTTTTAGCGACGGCGAGGCTAATAAGAACCAGTGGATAGGTATCGCCCTATTTTTCTTCGCAAAGTTCTTGATTATCATCGGTCTCATCATTTCAATCATTGCCCTCATTGTGTTATTGATAGCTGGGGCTAATAAAAAAGCACTCATGCGGAAACTTGATCGTTTGAATAATACAAATTAATTCTTTTACTTTTAAAATTCATCGAAAATGAAAACTACTCTAAGTATCCTTTTTGCCCTCGCTTTCTGTTTGATGCTACCTTATCAAGCCGCCGCTTATGTCTTTTCAAAAGAAAATGACCGAGTGACAACCACAGCACACCCCCTCAGTATGCAGTCGAAAAAAAGCCTTTTTTTAGAAAAGATGGTCGCCAAAATGCAGAAAAAGTATGCCATAACTTCCGATACTACTTTGACGACTGCCACTTATGAAATGAGTAGAAGTGCTTCTCGTATCGGTGCGGTTTCATTAATTTGTTCAGTTTTGTCTTTATTTATTTTTAGTAATGGCGCATTTTTAGGTGTATTAGGTGTTATTGCTTTTCTTATCACACCTATTTTAGGCATTATGGCTATCGCTAAAGGACTAAGAGCTTCAAAACGTTCCGATGTAACCCGAGAAACACGTTCAATGGCTAAAAAAGGTATCGTATTGGGTGTCATTTCCTTACTTGCTCTCATAGGCATCTTGGTTGCTATTTATATTGAACTTGTAGTAAATTTTAAATAATAAAACACTATCCAACAATGATAAGAGTAGCCATAGTCGAAGACGATGCCGACATCCGCAAATTGACGGCAAGTTTGCTCAATCTCTATGACGATATTGAATGTGTCGGTACATCAGAGAGTGCCGAAGCGTTCAAACAAACAGTGCAGTCGGTGCGTCCCGATGTGGTGCTGATGGACATTGGTTTACCCAAACAAAGCGGTATTGAGTGCGTACGTGAGTGCCGCCTCCTGTATCCGCGTATAGAATTTATGATGTTTACAGACCATACCGATTCAAAAGGCGTGTTCGAGGCATTAGCGACGGGCGCATCGGGTTATGTCGTGAAAGGCGGTACACCTGAACGTTTGGCTGACGCCATACGCGATGTCAAAGCAGGTGGGTCACCGATGTCGCGCCAAATCTCACGTATGGTTGCCAATGCTTTTTTAAAAACAGAAAAAAAACATCCTGAATTGGAAACATTGACCGAACACGAACACGCTGTACTGAGGGGTCTCGACAACGGCTGGTCGTATAAGGAAATAGCCACGCAACGATATGTTTCAGAACATACCGTTAGAACCCAAGTGCGCAGTATTTACGAGAAACTACAAGTGCATACCCGCACAGAGGCTTTAAATAAATTGCATGGAAGATAAAGTGTACCTCTCAATATGTTGACAATAAAACTGTATTTTAAATCTATAAAATGAACCATTGAAAATGAAAAAGACATTTACACTCCTTAGTATCGCTATCCTCTTCAATTGCTTTTGCTTTACGCAACTGTCCGCGGTTGTTCTCTTAAAAACAGATACAGTATCATTAGCACCCCCTCAGTATTCTATTAAAAAAATGGCTTGGATAGAGCGACAAGTCATCAAAACATGGGGGCATCGGTTTACCCAAAATGATAAGACGTTTGATGTGGATAAGACAAGTCATCAAGTCCTTCACTTTTCGCTTTTCACCCTCTTGTCGTCGTTAGGAGCGATTGTAGGTTTTCTTTTTGCCATAGTCAGTTCTGAAATATTAGGAATTGCTTTGATTGCACTCTTTTTACCGTTAACTTTAATATTCGGCGTTGCGTCAATTGTCAAAGCCATCAAGGTTATCAAAAATGACACGGCATCAAAACGGCAAAAAAATCGGGCAAGGGTAGGATTGGTTCTGAGTATAGTGATTTTTCTCGCGCTTATATTCATCCCTATCTCCATTTTTTACATTGACCCGTGGTCATAACTAATCCGTGTTCCCTTCAAGCACCCCCTCAGTAATCTTGATATAGTAGAAATAAAAGTATGACATTATCGAAATATCTAAATAACCCATCAGAAAGAAAGCGGAATTTTGAGACATATTTAAACCACTTTTTTAAAACTAAAAAACCATTGAAATGAAAGTTAAGACGCTACGCAACCTCGTAATCATCCAATTGCTCGCGACAACAGCCGCCTTTTCTCAAACCACTCAAACCATCAAAGGGGCTGTCCTCGACCGTGTAACCAAACAGCCGCTTGTAGGTGCAACTGTAAAAGTCGCTGATATTCAGCCACTTATGGGTGCAACAGCCGATTTGGACGGCAACTATCGCATCGAAAATGTACCGCTTGGGCGGCACCGCATCGAAGTTACATATATCGGCTACGAAACCTTTGTTAGCGATAACAATATCTTAAACGCTGCCAAAGAATTGGACTTGACCGTTGAACTCGTGGAAGCGGCAACGACGACTGAAACCGTTGTCATTTCTGCTAAAAAAACGGGTAATGAGCCTGTGAATGAACTCAGCATCGTCTCTGCACGGTCTTTTACGGCAGAACAAACGCAGCGTTTTGCAGCCTCTGCCAATGACCCTGGGCGTATGGCAATGGCTTTCCCGGGCGTACAACCGAGTCGGGATAGCCGCAGCGATATTGTGGTGCGCGGCAATGCGGGTTTCGGCTTGTTGTGGCGATTGGAAGGCATTGATATTCCAAATCCAAATCACTTTGCGCGGAAGGGGTCGTCGGGCGGTGGCATCACTATTTTTTCGACTTCGATGTTGGGTACATCCGACTTTTCAAGCGGGGCGTTTCCTGCGGAATATGGCAATGCGTTTTCAGGCGTTTTCGACATGAAATTCCGCAAAGGGAACACCGAGCGCAAGGAATACACCTTCAAAGCGGGTTTGTTGGGCTTGGATTTTTCGACAGAAGGACCCCTCAGTAAAAACGGGGCTTCTTACCTCATCAACTATCGTTATTCGACATTGGGCATCTTGAATAAATTGGGCGTTCACCTTGTGGGCGAGCGTATTGACAATACCTTTCAAGACCTCAGTTTCAACCTCTATATGCCTGCCAAAAACAAGAAGACGATTTGGACTTTGTGGGGCATGGGTGGCTTGAGTCGGGAGTTTGAAAAGATTAATGATACGCTCAAAACGTATGACGACCGTGAGCAGTACAATTTCGTGACAAATATGGGTGCAGCGGGTTTGACTTATTCGTTTCTCATTGACAACCAATCATTTATAAAGACGACCTTAGCCATCATGAATCAAAAAATTACCAATGATGAAGACACCATCACAGGCGTAGGTGGCAAGTACAACCGTATTTTGACAGAAAGTTTTACTGAAGGACGATTGAGTTTGGCGAGTTATTACAGCCGTAAATTGGGAACAAAAGCGAGTTTGAGAATGGGGTTTGTCGCCAGCCGTCTGTTCTATAATGCGCAGACGGATTTGCTGCCGAGTTTCCGCACATCTTCTTATTTGGATATTCACACTAAGAATACTGAGGGGGCGTATTTGATACAACCTTATGCCCAAATCCGTTATCGGGCGACGGATAAATTGACTTTGAATGGCGGTATTCATTCCCTCATTTTTTCACTCAACAGTACATCGAGCATTGAGCCGCGTTTTGGTTTGCAATACAAATTAGCGGACAATCAAACGTTTAGCTTGGGTTATGGTTTGCATGGAAAGGTGTTGCCCATCGGCGTTTATTACAATGGCACATCTGCAACGACTAATGCGGTCAATTACAACTTAAAACCTTTGAAAGCGCACCACCTCATCGCGGCTTATGATATATTGTTTGGGGATAATTTCCGCTTCCATACTGAGGGGTATCTGCAACGGCTTTGGAACGTGCCTGTGAGTCCAGATATAAATTCAACATATGCCTATACCAATGATATTCAAGGTTTTGCGAATCGTGCTTTGATATCAGAAGGCAAAGGGCAAAACGTGGGTATTGACTTTGCACTGGAAAAAATCTTTCAAAAAGGCACTTTCTTTATTCTCAATACCTCTCTTTTCAACTCGACTTATCAGCCTTTGAATGGCAAGACCTATTCGACGCAATACAATTCCAAGTTTTCAGCTGCGTTCATCGGTGGCAAAGAGTGGCAAGCGGGGGCAAAAGGCGTTTTCCAATTGGGCGGTAAAATCATTTTTAATGGTGGTCAACCGATTACGCCTCTGTCAAGTGTCCAAGAAGGTTATTCGCGGATTCCGACTTTGGACGAATCGCAGCCTTATACGCTCAATACCCAAACCTATTTTCGTCCCGACTTACGCTTTGCGTATCGCCATGATAGCACTAAATCAGCTTATACGATTGCCCTCGACGTGCAGAATGTGGCTTTAATGAAAAACATAGACGGGACACGCCGCGAATACGACCCAACAACCAATAAATGGGTGGACTGGGTGCAAAGTAGCCTCGTGCCTGTGATTAGTTGGCAGATTGATTTTCATTGAGTTACATTGTCTAAGCTATATAGCTATACGTTAAGCAAGCTGACTTAGACGTTAAGCAAGCTGACTTAGACCCTAAGCAAGCTGACTTAGACATTAAGCAAGCTGACTTAGACCCTAAGTAAGTTGACTTAGACCCTAAGTAAGTTGACTTAACCACTAAGTAAGTTGACTTAACCACTAAAAAAGATTATAATCTATGACGATTATGTTGCTAACGCTAAAATCCCGTTAGCGATGATTTTACGGTAGTATAAAGGGGCATCATTTTATATTATGTTCCGTAGAGACGGCTTTATATGAAGTCAATATCGTCCCGATGGGACTTGAAATAATCTTTTATCATTTAGGGCTACCGTAAAATCATCACTATCGGGATTTCAAAGGAGGGCGCAACTTGGAATCGTAATTGAGCCAAAGGTTTATTAGGGGTTGTTTTTTTTGGGTTTTGCAATAAAACTTATGAATTAAACCGTAAATGAGGTATCCGTTGTAATGGTTCGATTTTAGATTTGAAAAAATAAATATGGCTTAGGGAATAGATTGCCCTTGATTTTATATTTTAAATCCTCCTATATTTGCAAAAACTCATTAACTCATCTGCAATCTCTAACCAGCCTATGCCTTTAACACCATATAGCGGTACATTCGGAAAACCTGAATTGCTGCATCTGTTGCGCCGAACTATGTTTGGCGTCAAAAAATCCGATTTGGCTTATTTTGCCAATAAGACTTTAAACACTGTTGTTTCTGAACTGCTCACTGTTCCTACATCGCCGCCTTCGCCGCCTGTAAATGACTACAATTCAGGCACGTATACTGACCCCAATATTGCGGCAGGTGCGACGTGGGTGAATGGACCGAGTGACTCGAACGTTAACTTTGGTCGCCAACAATCCTTGCGCGGTTGGTGGACGGGCTTAATTGTCAATCAAGACCGCAATATTTTGGAAAAAATGGTGCTTTGCTGGCACAATCTGATTCCGACAGATATTGGTGGCACTTTTGGCGAACCCATCTATAGTTATCGCTACAATGCCCTTTTGCGGCAATATGCCTTGGGTAATTACAAGACTTTGATACGCTTGATGAGTATTGAGCCTGCCATGCTGTACTACCTCGACGGGCGTTTGAATACCAAAACAGCTCCCAATGAGAACTATGGGCGTGAATTGCAAGAGCTTTTTACGGTTGGAAAAGACTCCACACCTTATTATACTGAGGGGGATGTTCAGGCAGCCGCACAGGTATTGACGGGCTGGGAAATTGATACGCCCAACTTGTCCTCTAAATTTACACTCAGTCGGCATGTGACAACCAATAAAACTTTTTCTACTACTTTTTATGGTGGTACGGTCATTACAGGTCGTTCAGATGCGAATGCGGGCATGACGGAGTTGACAGATTTACTCAACATGATTTTTGCCAAAAACGAAGTGGCGAAGTACATCGTAAGGAAAATCTATCGCTTTTTTGTTTATTATAACATTGACGCAACCATTGAAGCGCAGGTGATTACGCCTTTGGCAGCCACTTTTCGCAACGGGGGTTACGAAATTGCACCCGTTATGCTCGAATTGTTGACAAGTCAACACTTTTTTGACGCTGTTGCTGCACAAGGTTGTATGATTAAAAACCCCATGGACTATGTCATTGGTTTGGCACGTAATTTTGGTTTGACCTATACAACGGCACCTGATTTCATCAATCAATACAAAAACAACCGTTACTTTCTCGATCAAGCCACCAATCAACAGATGCGGATAGGCAATCCGCCGAATGTAGCGGGCTGGTCAGCGTATTATCAATCACCGAGTTACCATGAAATATGGATAAATGCAGAGACTTTGCGCCGCAAAAAAGAGTTTGCAGATAAGCTCATTACGAGCAACTCCAATGGTATGAGCTTCGATATTTTGGGTTTTACGGCTTCCATTAATAACGCAAGCGACCCCAACGCCTTGATTGATGAGGTGATAGAATTGATGCACGTCATTTCGGAAGACTCGACCATAAAAATGCAACTAAAAAATATCCTTTTGTCGAATCAAACAACAGATAGTTATTGGTCAGATGCGTGGAACAATTACATCACTACGCCCACGAATACCACTTATAAAAACACGGTACAGACACGGTTGAGAACTTTTTATCAAGCCGTAACGAGTATGGCAGAATATCACCTTTGCTAATCATTTAAAAATCAACAAAATGAAACGTCGTGATTTCATAAAAACAGTCGCACCCGTTGCGGTCGTACCGTTTTTTTCTAATAAAATATTTGCTGCTGCCTATACACCCTCCGTATTAAACGAAGCGGCACTGCTGACCATAGGCCCTGAAAATGATCGCGTCTTGGTCATTGTGCAGATGACAGGCGGCAATGATGGTTTGAATACCGTTTTTCCAATGGATCAGTATTCAAAGTTGATGACAGCACGCGCCAATATCTTGATGCCAGATACTGCGCCGCTTATACTTGGCTCGACGCAAACAGGTATTCACCCCGCTATGTCGGGTTTGAAAAGCCTTTATGACGACCACAAACTGGCTGTTGTGCAAAGTGTGGGTTATACCAATCAGAATTTTTCACACTTTCGGTCAACCGATATTTGGACAACGGGCGCCGACAGTGCCGAAGTGTTGACCACAGGTTGGAGTGGGCGTTACCTCGAATATGCTTTCCCAGGATACCCCGATGCTTATCCAAGTGCTGCAATGCCTGACCCGTTGGCGATTCAAATTGGTTCAAATCTCTCTCCTGCTTTACAAGGCTATGAAATCAGTACAGGGCAGACCGTTCCGACGAGTTTTAACGGCTCGATTACCTCGCTTTTGAGCTATACCAATTCTATTACACCCGCTGGTAACGTGGGTACAGAATTGGCATTTTTGAGAAACCAACAAGCCTACACCAATCAGTACGCGAGCCGTATTGTGGCTGCTTGGAATGGGGGTACAAATATGGCAACGTATGCCACTACTTCGACGAGTAGCATCGCGCAACAACTCAAAATCGTTGCGCGACTCATCAAAGGGGGCTTGAAAACAAAGATATATTGGGTTAGTTTGGGCAGTTTTGATACACATGCCAATCAAGTTGTTGCTGCAGACAAAACAACTGGCACACACGCCACCATGCTTGGCAGTTTGAGTGATGCCATTACAGCCTTTCAGTCCGATTTATTGCAAATGTCTTTGGAAGACCGCGTTGTAGGCTTTACTTTTTCTGAATTTGGTCGCCGCATCAAGTCTAATGGTTCCAGCGGAACAGACCACGGGGCAGCTGCACCGATGTTTGTTTTTGGTAGTAAAGTCAATTGGGGTGTCATCGGCTCGAACCCTGTTATTCCGACCAATGCAACGACGAATGACCAAGTGGCGATGCAGTTTGATTTTCATAAAATCTATGCGTCTGTTCTTCAAAATTGGTTTTGCGTACCACAAGGCGATGCCGAAACCATATTGGGCGACCCCGCTGTGCCGTTGGCTGCAATAAACGGTGGCTGTGGTGCCGTCGTTCCTGTGGAATTAACAAAATTCACCGTTCAGAAAGCCAATACGACGGATGCACACGTTGAATGGGCGACTGCCAATGAAAGCAATACAGGCACTTATGACATTGAACGGAGTGTAGACGGAAAGAAATTTGCAAAAATAGGCGAAGTAAAAGCCATCGGTCATTCACACCAGCCTTTGAGCTATGATTTTTTAGATAAAAACCTACCCCTCAGTACAGCGAATGTTTTTTACTATCGTTTGAAAATCAATGATTTAGACGGTACATACACCTTTACAGAAACACGTTCAGTGATATTCGATAAAGCAGGAAAAAGTCTCGTAGCAGATGTCTTCCCCAATCCATCGAAAGGGGGTAAATGTCAGTTGATACTGAGGGGTGGTATTAATGAAGATACTTTAACAGATATTACTGTAAATGACCTGTATGGCAGACAAGTCTTTTATGTGTCAGACTATCTAAGAACAAATTTCCCCCTTGATATTGACTTAAACAACAACGCTGCCACGGGCATTTTCTTTGTGACGGTGCGCAATGGGACAAGTCGGTTGGTTCAAAAATTGGTTGTTCAGTGAGTAGCGAGTAGTGATAAGCAATTGATAACGGTTAATGTACGTATGGCTAAAATGGATTAAAAAAAAATGAACAATGCAGGAAAAACAGACCCCTCAGTATTTAAAGACTAAAAAGCGTCAATCCCGCATCATTCATTGAAATTCACTCACATTTTTATTTAACTACATTGACCTTTATCATCTGCACCAAACGTCCATTGGCACGTATGGCAGCGAGGTAAAAGCCAGTGGGCAGTTGTTTGGGTTGCCAAGTCACTTGGTAATCGTCTGCCTGTTGGTTTTGATTGACGACATTGTCTATATACTTACCGTTTAGGTCATAAATGCTTAAATTGATTTGAGCATTCGCAGATACGTGGTATTTAAAAGTCGTTGACTCTGTTACTGGATTCGGATAGTTTTGATTCAAGACAGCTATGGGTGCTTGCAATCCAAGGCTACTTTGTCCTACGTCTTTGGTCGCTGTTGAAATCGCGCCACCACCGCAGCGACCAAAGCCACTCCACGGGGTTTGCACATAAGGGAAAGATGTTCTGAATGTCGTGTCATTCGCTTCAATGCCTGTTGTATAAGTCAAAACATTGAGCAATTTCGCTGTTACAGGGCTTGCCCCAATCGTCCAATCGTCGTACCACAAACCAACTGCTGCCAAAACGACACCTGAAACGGCTTGAAGTTCGATACGTGTGACATCATCTTCCAATCTTCTACCATTCGGAAATCCATCCATGTTCGGAATAAATTGAAGGTTCTTATTGGTGTTGTAAGCGGCATCTGTCAAGCCCAAAACGGCTGCTTGCACGAGACCTAATGTACTGAATTTCGGGTCATTGCGGGGTGTCACTGGCACAGCCATATTCAAGCGCAACATGTCACCAAAGATGGGTAAGAAGTTGTTAATGAATGGTTTACCGACAGTCAAAGGATTGCCAGGCGTTTTGCCTGTTGCCAATTGATAAGGCGGTAAGTTGGGCGCACCTGTATAGAATATGGGTAACAAATCCACTGAACGAGGTTGACCTTTACGAAGGAGATACTTACCAAAAATAGTTGTATCTAAGGCTGTTCCTGTTGTCGCAGCATGACCGTAAATAGCGAACAAACCATCTTTACCATTGCCAAAATCCACATTGCCTAAGACTGTTTTAGACGCGCGTTGAATCCGTAAGTTCGCAAGGGCGGGTACAGCTGCACCAAACAAATCATTGTCCATGTACAAACCTAACTCTGGATTCGTGAAATACTTATCCATATTCGGGTCTTCGTTATAAGGCGTAAGCAAGTTCCAGCGGTCTTTTGCACCAATCGGAATCACGGCTTCATTCGTCAAAGGCATACCGATACGCGATACTTGAACCCAGTTACCACTCGTCGTTTCTTTACCTGTTTGCGGATTGAACACACGGGTTTGTTGGCGGCTTGCAGATGCCCATACCCCGATAATATAATCACCATCTAAGATATTAGCGGCTTGTGTGACGGCTTTACCTGTTTTTTGAAGGCTGGCAATCGGAATTTTAATGGCTATCGAGTGAATGTTTTTACAAGCGACACCGTCAATCGGTGCATTGTCGCCAGTGCCACCTGCTCTTGTTTGACCTAAATCAAAAATGCCACCTAAGTCCACAAAGAAAGGGTCGTCAGAAGGACCACAATAGATTTTTTCACCTGCTGTACCTGTTGCCGTTGTGATGGCTTCCATCATCAATTGCGTATAAGTTTTACCCAGACCCAAAGTCGCATTGTCAATAGAACGGGGTCCGATATTCGGCGGTGGCACAACACCTGCGGCAACAATCGTTGTGAAAGCACCACCTTTAATGCTTTTTTCGCATTTATAAGTGGTTTTCAAGTTCTGCTTACCTAAACGAATATTGAAAAACGTGGTAGAGTCCTCATTGACTTTTGTAAAGGTGAAGCGATACGTGATGTCGTCGCCCACAGTTGACGCATCGTTTTTGATATGCACTTCGTAGCGAATGTTTTCACCAAAAGAAGCATAGTTGGGACCCCCTTGTGGCAACTGCAATGGCACATAATTGGCGATGATGGTCACCGTTGTAGTGTCGTCAGGGCTGCGGAAGGCGTACAAATCGGTGTTGTCTGCCAGTGGGTCATTCGAAATCATCGGCGCTTCCCGGTGGCTCGATGCCTCTAAATAAGAGTCTTTAAAGTTGTAAAATACAATGGCTGAAATGGTGACAAGAGCCAACACAGATTTCATTATAAATGGCGATATATTTTTCATATTATCTTTATTAATTAGGAATTTAGAATTAGGAATTAGGATTTGAGAATTAGGAATTAAGAATTGTACCCCTCAGTATTTTTATTTGAAAGGTGATGTTAAAGATTATAACAGCATTCCTAATTCCTAAGTCTCAATTCCTAATTAAATTAATTGTTTTTAGCGTGGTATTTATAGCCATTCCAAGGCGTTTGAACATACGGGAAGGTGGCTTTGAAAGCCGCATCGTTCTTTTCAACGGCTGTTGTATAACCCAAAACGTTAAGTAATCTGGGTGTCAATGGGCTTTGACCAATAACCCAATCGTCATACCATAAGCCAACGGCTGCCAAGGCAACCCCTGAAACGGCTTGTAATTCGATACGTGTTACGTCATCTTCCAAGCGACGACCATTGGGGAAACCATCCATGTTTGGAATGAACTGCATACTGTTATTTTTATTGTAAGCGGTGTCAGTTAAGCCCAAAACCGCCGCTTGTACGATACCCAAAGAACTGAATTTGGCATTGTTGCGGGCAGTAATAGGTACTGCCATATTCAAGCGCAACATATCACCGAATGTCGGTAAGAAGTTGTTAATGAAGGGTTTACCTGCGGTAAATGGATTGCCCGGTGTTTTTCCTGTCGCCAATTGATATGGTGCTAAGTTTGGTACACCTGTATAGAATATCGGCAACAAATCGGCTGAACGGGGTTGACCTGCCCGAAGGAGATATTTACCAAAAATAGCCGTATCCAAAGCCGAGTTCTTAGTAGCAGGATGACCATAAATGACATTCAAGCCCTCTTTGCCGTTACCAAAATCCACATTACCCAATACCGTTGGTGCTGCGCGTTGGATGCGCAATTTGGCAAATGCTGGTACAGCTGCGCCAAATAAGGCATCGTCCATGTACAAACCCAATTCAGGATTTGTGAAATACTTATCCATGTTCGGGTCTTCGCCATAAGGCGTCAAGGCATTCCAACGGTCTTTTGCGCCAATCGGAATCACCGCTTCATTGGTCAAAGGCATACCGATGCGGGATACTTGAACCCAGTTGCCACTACCTGTTTCTAAACCAGTCGTCGCACTGATAGTGCGCGTTTGTGGGCGGCTGGCTGATGCCCAAACCCCAATGACGAAGTCGCCATCTAAGATATTCGCTGCTTGTGTCACTGCTTTACCTGTCTTTTGAAGGCTTGCAATCGGTATTTTTAAAGCAATTGCATGAATATTGCTGCCTGCCACACCATCTCTTGCAGCCGTACCCGTTCTGGTTTGACCTAAATCGAAAACGCCTCCTAAGTCCACAAAGAAAGGGTCGTCGGCAGGGCCGCAATAAAT
Source organism: Saprospiraceae bacterium (assembly GCA_031411275.1). Taxonomy (GTDB): domain Bacteria; phylum Bacteroidota; class Bacteroidia; order Chitinophagales; family Saprospiraceae; genus JAAFJT01. The sequence continues at coordinate 16,513 of JANOAU010000111.1, forward strand.
CTTTTCAGCGGCTGCACCTGTTGCCGTTGTGATGGCATCCGTGATGAGTTGCTCATACGTTTTGCCCAAACCCAAAGTCGCATTCTCAATCGAGCGTGGTCCGATGTTGGGCGGTGGCACAACACCTGCGGCCACGATGGTCGTGAAAGCGCCGCCTTTAATGCTTTTTTCACATTTATAAGTGGTTTTCAAGTTTTGTTTGCCAAGGCGAATGTTGAAGAACGTTGTCGTGTCTTCATTCACTTTAGTAAAAGTGAAACGATAGGTGATGTCATCGCCGACCGTTGACGCATCGTTTTTGATATGCACTTCGTAGCGAATATTTTCACCAAAAGACGCATAATTAGGACCGCCTTGTGGTAATTGCAACGGAATGTAATTGGCAATGATGGTCACGGTGTTTGTGTCGTCGGGACTGCGGAAAGCGTACAAATCGGTATTGTCCGCCAAAGGGTCGTTTGAAATCATGGGTGCTTCTCGGTGGCTCGAAGCCTCCAAATAATGCGGATTCATCTCAAAAAGATAAACTGAAGTAATGACTACCAAAGCGATACACGCCTTGATAATAGATAGTGAATTTTTTTTCATTCTATTATTTTTGATTAGTTAAAAAAGAACACTCATTGAGCAGAAGAAAATGATTTACAGATGAGAAAAAAAGAGTTTGTGTTAAAGAGGCGGATTCATGAATTGCGCTTTATGATGCTACTTACGAAAATAAAATATAAACGGTTTTTAGGAATCTCAATATGATGGATTTTAATGGCATAAGTATTTCAACCTTGGATAAAATAGACTAATGTAGAATAAAAAAATATCAAACTTTAATCATTTATAGCTGTTAGATATGCGCCCTCAATCTTTTCAAAACATACTTTTTCACAAATAAATAAGCCGATACTGAGGGGTCTCTGCATCGGCTTATTTATTTATTTATTCTGAATAGTTGTTAGGAATGTTGAAAAAGTAAAGCGTTAAACTTCATTTTACAAATTGATCATTCATCATTCCCTTAGACTACACTTTCTCTTTCAAAGTCTTCTTCTTATCGCCCGTTGTCGTTTCAGGTTTGTATTCTGAAAGGTCGAGGTTTTTAGATAAGTCCATCATCACAGGTGCTGCAATGAAGATTGAAGAATACGTACCCGCCAACATACCAACGAACAAGGCAAAGGCGAAACCTTTGATACCTGCACCACCGACGATGAAGAGGATGAAAGTAACAATCAATACCGTCAAAGAGGTAATGATGGTACGGCTCATCGTCGAGTTGATACCGTCATTGATGACTTGCGCCATCGGTTTGGTGGTATATTTACGCATGTACTCACGAATACGGTCATAAACGATAACGGTGTCATTGACGGAATAACCGATGATGGTGAGCAAAGCAGCGATGAAGTCTTGATTGATTTCCATGCTCCATGGCACAATACCATGTAGTAAGGTAAACAAAGACACTGTAATCAATACGTCATGTAAAGCAGCGATAACAAGACCAATAGAGTATTGCCAACGGTTGAAACGTATAAAGATGTATGCGCCAATGATGAGGACACCAAACAGCGTTGTCAACAAAGAGCTGCGTTTGATATCATCTGCTACTGTTGGACCTACTTTTACAGATGACTTAATGTGTGCAGTATTAGAATCATGTGCTTTGAATTTTTCCATTTCAAGGTTGCCACCTACAAGTGTATTAACGCCTTCATGCAATTTTGTCAGTACTTTATCTTGTGCATCAGCAGATGTTTCTTTACTCAAATAAGCTGTCGTAATATCGAATGTATTGTCAGTATTAACTGCTTTAACGATGGTTGATTGCCCTTCAAATGATTTAGTTAAGACGTCACGTACTTGTTCAACAGACACAGAACGGTCAAAAGCGACTTCATATTTATAGCCACCCGTAAAGTCAACACCCAATTCAAAACCACGCGTAAAGAAACTGACGATACCCGCAATAACAATAATACTTGAAAAAGCATACGCTTTTAAGCGCAGCTTCATCCAATCCCAATGAATATTTTTGAATGCACCTTCACTGAATTTTGCAAAGAAACGAATCTCATTTCCTCTACCTGTCCACCAATCAACAATCAAACGGCTGACTAAAATAGCGGTGAAAAGCGTAAATATAACACCGATTGCTAACACCACACCAAAGCCTTTAATTGCTCCGATACCCTGCCAAATCAACACCAACGAGGTTAACAAAGCCGTAACGTGACCGTCAATAACAGCTGACATAGAGTGTTTGAAACCTTCGGATATTGCAAGCATCGTTGATTTGCCTTCTGCCAATTCTTCACGAATCCGTTCATAAATGATGACGTTAGCGTCAACTGCCATAGCCATAGTTAAAACGATACCCGCAATGCCTGGAAGGGTCAAAACAGTACCATAAGAAGTTAATGAACCAATGATAAAGAATAAGTTGGCAAACAAAGCGATAATCGAAATAACACCACCTGTACTATAATAGATGACCATGAAAAGCAAAATAGACAAGAAAGACAAGCCCAAAGCCATCACAGAGTTGCGAATATTTTCAGCACCCAATGATGGGCCAACTGTGTTCTCTTGAATGATTTCAGCTTTAGCTGGCAATTTACCTACTTGTAGAATAGACGCTAAATCCTGTGCTTCTTGAACCGTATAGTTGCCTGTGATAGAAGAGCGACCTTCCAAAATAGGGCTGATAACGCGCGGTGCGGAAACCACATCACTGTCCAATACTATAGCCACTTCACGATTGTTGTCACGCGCACATTGGCTGGTCAATTGACCCCAAGCAGCCGCACCTTGGGCATCCATTTGAAGCGAAACTTCCATGCCACTCCCACCCTTTTCAGTGCTGTTCGCACGGGCATCGGTTACACGACCACCGTCGAGGGCAGGACCTTCTTTGCCAACAGATTTTTTAAGGGCGTACAATTCATACTGACCTGTTGACTTACCTGTTTGGTCAACAACAGCATCTTTTGACCAAGCAAATTTCAAATCGTTTGGAAATTTAGAAGCAACTTCTGGTTTAGCCAAATACTCTGAAATTTGATTTCTTTTATTTTTATCGGCTGAACCAATGACCGCAGGAGACATTGTACCTGGATTAGGCTGTAAAAGAGCCAATAAAGGACCACCAACAGTCGAAACAGTGGTATCTTTTGATAAAGAATCCGTTTTGATACCTTGTTGTAAAGCCTTTAAAGTATTATCTGCTTCTTGCAAAGCCGCCATGATACCATTGTCAGAAGCGCGATAGACTTCCCAAAACTCCAAATTGGCTGCACTCGTCAACAAACCGCGCGCACGTTCAGGGTTTTCAATACCTGGCAACTCTACGATAATGATGTCACGAGATTTGTCAAGCGATACATTTGGTTGAACCACACCTAATTTATCAATCCGTTGTTTCAAACGCTTGAACGTTTCGCCAACGGTTTCATCTGCTTTTTGACGAATGACATTTTGCACAGCATTGTCGCCAGACTCGATATTGATAAGCTGTTTCAAAGACTCATTGCGTGCAAAAATAGATGCCAAGCGATTGTCGCCCGCCAACTTTTTGTATTCTTGAACAAACAACGAGATAAAATCACCCGATGAATTAGCCTTCAAAGCCGTTGCATTGTCAATGGCTTTTGTGAAATTCGGATCTGTTGAATTGCCACTCAAAGACTTTAGGAAATCCTTCAAATCCACCTGCAACAAGACACTCATACCGCCTTTCAAATCAAGACCCAAAGCCAATTGCTTAGATTTTAAGTCCTGATAAGTATAGCTACCCACCAATGGCACCGTCCATATTTTTTCACTTGACATAGAGTCAAGATAAGAAAGACGCGCTATTTTCGCTGCCGCCGTCTTATTTTCGGGTGCTGCTGCTTCTGCTGCCATCTTTGCTTTGTTCTCCGCCTCACGCTCAACACGGCTCGTGGGTATGTAATAAATAAATTGCCCCGCACAAATGAGAGACAGTAGCACCAAGAAAAACTTAATAATTCCTTTCGCTTGCATCGCTTGTAAAATTTTTTTTTTAAAAAATCCGACCCCTCAGTATCCGACCAATTTTTCTGTTTCTGAGCGGTTTTTGGTTGTCAATTATTTTGTAAAGAACCTCTAAACGATTGATTTTTATCGTTTTATAAAAATTATTTTTAAACAAATAAGCCCTTTTTAAAACGCTTTCAAAAAGGCGTGCAAATATAACTCTTTTACTTTAAAAATGAATCATTTGTTGCAAAATCAGTATTGACGCAAAATATTGCTTCCATACTGAGGGGTATGTTTACAAATACAATTCCAAATACGGTCTAAAAACAAAAAAGGCAGTACGTCCTGTACCGCCTCCAACTAAAAACCAATTAATTATCAAACATTAATATTTTTTTGTAATGGATAATGGATAATGGATAATTTTGCTTGAATTATCCATTATCAATTATCCATTATCAACTATCCATTCATCATTAATCTTTCAGTCTATTTTTAAACTCTTTCCTGAATTTTGCCATTTTTGGC
>JANOAU010000112.1:0-30092 GCA_031411275.1 Saprospiraceae bacterium
CGGATTCGTGTGAATAACGTTGTCCTTGAAGCCGACGAGAGTCAGCTATTTCTCTTAAAAATTCAAACAGATTGTATGGCATCTTTTACCATTTTTTTGTCAAAGAACGTCTTTTTTTTAGAACTAATCAACCCTGGGGGCGACCCTTGCGATCGCCCTTGACTATGCGTTATGTTATTTTATTTTAGACACAACCAACTGTCCGACTTGTCTGCCCTGTTTATTACCCATATCACAATCAAAACGGTAGTGAATACCCGCATAAACACGGCTGATAGAGGCTTCTAATGCCGCTTGACGGAAAGACTTGAAGGAGCGAACTGGCAAGCCATATTCTTTTTCTGTTTCATCTGTATAAGCCTCGTTATCACCAAATAGAGCCGTTAAAGTCTCCGCTGCTGCTGCCGAGATGGTACTATGTCCACTCGTATAGGAAGGAAAGGGCGGTGTAACCAAAAGCGGATGCCATTGCCTATCTATTTTCGCACTGATAACGGTTTCAGGTCGAATGTAAGCATAGTAGTATTTGGCATCCCAACAACTAATAAACGCTTCATAAAGTGCTAAAGAAGTGATCGTGTAGGCATGCAAAGATTCATAAAAACCTACTTTTCTGTCTTTTAAAAATGATTGACAAATCGCTAACCAATGCCCACCCGGTGTCATTTTTTTGTCTTGAAACATCAAATGCCCTTTGCTTCGAGATACAAACGGGTTGTCATCCCAAAAAATCATAATGTTTTCACGCTCCTCTACAACCGTTTTTGAGATGTCATAAACCTCGACCAATGCTTTCCAATAAGGGCTGTTTTTATCTTCGTTGTAAGGCGGCGGTGGTATAGGCCGGAATTGAGAACATGAATCCATGACCATTGTTTTCATTTTGAGCCAATGCGGTTCGATACCGTCTGCATAATCGGGCGTTGTGGGCATCCATCGGCCGGCTATACCGTTTTTAACTTCAAAGCGTTCCATGCCGCGTGTTTCTTTATAATTGTCTGAATTTAAACGTTTTATGATAGTTGCCGCAACACTTTCACCAAAAGAAACAGAGTTATTGAAAATTTCTTCCGTCATGCTGCTTTTCAATGCTTCAAATGTTTTGGCTTCAAAAGCATCTACTTCTTTTGTCGAAAAAATGACTTTTTTTGAGGTCGTACACAAGGCTTTGATGGCGGCAACGGTGTAGTTATAGCTTTTACCGCTTTCAGGTGTCGGCATCGGTTCAAAACCTTTTAATTGAGCCGTGATAGAAACGGCATCGGCTTTTGAGAATTTACCCGCTTCATAAGCGGCTAAAAGGGGATAGACATAGATACGACTTGCTACGGGAGGTGAAAAAATATCGGTTATGATGATGTCTGTGAGCTTTTTTTGCGCTGCGTGAAGGTACTCTACATCTGTTGTTTTCGGTATAGCGGGTTTGTTCTCTTTGCAAGCGACAAATGCTAATAAAGCTATGAATAGTAATGTTTTAGCTTTCATAATAAGTGTTTTTTTTAGAAAATAGGTTTGTTACTGAGGGGTAGTTTTGATGAAATAAATAAAAAGGTGTAATTTTGTGCAAAAATACGAATAGATGGCAACTTTTATGAACATCGAAGAAATCAAGCACCTGTATCCCAATGAATGGGTTTTATTGGGCGACCCCGAAATAGATAATACCACTGTTTTAGGCGGATTTGTTGTTTTTCATAGCAAAAACAAAAAAGATTTGCTAAAAGGTAAACCCTTACTTGACAATTTCAAATTGTCCACATGGACATATACAGGCGAGGTCTCTCACGATCGTAAACTTTGGTTAGGTCTGTATCGCTCAACGCAATAATTTATTATTTGAACAAATACAATGAGAAAATTTCCTTTTACTCGCCAAACGGATGAAAGTTTGATTTTAATCAAAGTTTTCGTCAATACATCTGTTTTATATCTTGCTTTAGACACAGGCGCAACGCATACGGTCATTGATACAACGGCACTGCTTTTAGCAGGCTGCACACTTGTGCAATCTGAAAGAGATACAAAATTAGAAACGGCATCTGGCATTGTTAGTGCTGATATGTATGAAGTCAATATTTTAGAAAGCTTTGGCATCCTACGAAAACAGTTTTTAGTTCATTCCTACGATTTAATAGGAAATGGTGTTTTAGGTCTTGATTTCTTCAAAAACCATAAATTCTGTATTGATTTAGACCTCGAAGAAGTATCTATTTCATCATCATTGTAAAACTTGCGCTAAAACCTTACGTGTTTCTTTATTATTTTTATCATAAAAAGTCACTTCTTGTATCGCTCCATCAAGCATAAAACTGCGCGACTCTTGCGACAAAAACGTACTGCCCCAATAAAATTCTGTTAAGCGTTTTTGTCCATTTTTTAATGAAATCACCGCTTTTACTTCGTTTTTACTGAGGGGTATGGGTTTTGAGTTTTCATTATTTTTCAAAGCAAAAATCTTCATCATGCCCTTGTTTTGGGTTGCCAAAAACAACTCTTTGCCGTTGGCGTTGATGCGGGTCAAAGCGCGGGCATCGTTTGGAATATAAAAATGACTTTCATCCAATTCTATGGATTTGAATTGATTGTTGCCCATGTTTTTTAACACTAAACCATTGAAAGCATCGGCTCGTCCTTGGAGGAGTTCCATACCGTAGTCGTTTCCGACCATTAAAAGGTCGATCAAACCGTCTTTGTCCACGTCATAAGGCAGCATACCATAAATAGGTGCAAGTTGTGCCGACGATGGCAAAGCCGATATTTTGAACTTGCCATTACCCAAATTTTCAATATAACTCGTTGACAACCAATTGCTGTGCATAATCTGCGCGCCTTCCAATTCTTTTTTAGAAAAGACATCTTGAACAGTGGCTACGCCAAATTCGCCATACGTTTGATATTTACGACGGATTAAAATCAATTGCTTGACCATATCGTCGCGGGTGTGATAGAAAAACTCTCTGCGTTGTCCTGCTGTGTCGCGCCAAAAACAAGATATGAAGGGGTCGTACAACCCATTATTATCAAAATCCTTAGCGTAAATACTGAGGGGTTCACCTGAGGAACATTTAAAATAAATGTTTTCACCAAAATTACCCACCATATAATCTATGTCGCCATCGTTGTCAAAATCGGCAGCGGCAAGGCTTGTCCACCAGCCTACTTTGTCACCAATGCCTGTATTGGACGAAGTGTTTTTCAATTTTCCTTTGTCATTTTGTAGAAAAGTCAAAGGCATCCATTCTCCTGCAAGGATTAAATCGGGTTGGTTGTCGCCATTGAAATCTGTCCAAAGGGCATCGCTGATGAGACCGATATTTGCCAATTCAGGGCAAATCTCTTGGGTAACGTCTGTAAAAACGGGTTTGTCTTTCTCTTTTGAGTCATTTCTAAGGATAAAACTGCGGTCTGCTTTTGGATAGGTAAACGGTAAAACTCTGGCACCGACGAATAAATCGAGGTCGCCATCGCTATCAAAATCAGCGGCTTTAACAACTTGACCACATGACGTTTCTACAGGCAAAGCGTTGGGTGCAATTTTGAAATTCCCTTTGCCATCGTTGACGCATAAAACGTCTTGATAGAAAAGCGAATTTTTGGGATATTGTCCACTGCCATGCACGATATAGAGGTCGTTGTCGCCATCACCATCGGCATCAAATAGGAGCGTGCCAAGTTCTTCTTCTTGTTTTTTAGGGTCGGTTTTGTAAGCCACAGCTTTTTTTGTAAAACGTCCATCGGCAGATTGAATAAACCAAGTGGCATCATATAAAGCACTGCCGCCGATGTAAATATCGTCACGGCCATCGCCATTGACATCACCGACCGATAAAGCGGGGCCATATTGACTAAACTTATGCGGTATTGTTTTTTGAAAATTAAAATCTATAAAATCGGAATCGCGGTGCATGAAATCCAAGCCAAATGACGCTGGAGAGAGGTCGTCAAACAGGGCAAAAAGGCTTTTATACTGAGGGGTCGCATTTGCATTAAATTTAATGGTCACAGTTTGATTAATAGGCAAATCTGTTATTTTTTCATATTTGCCATTTTGCCATTGCACGATAACAGAATCTACTTTTGCTGCCGTTCCTAAGCCAAAATGGATGAAGTTTTCAGAAGTTGAAATATAACCACGAGCCGAAACGATTTGAGCGATTTGTTGTTTGCCATCAAAAAAAATGGTAGCCGTTGCACCAAAAGCATCGCTATTGGGCTGTTCTCCTTCTATTTTCAGTCTTAGAAAATTCGTCTTTTTATCCCCATCGTTTAAGGTGTTTTGGAAAAAAAAGGCTTTATCATTGATATTATTGACCACTAAATCGAGGTCGCCGTCGTTGTCCAAATCTGCATAAGCTGCGCCGTTTGAGAAAGCAGAAATAGCCACGCCCCATTCTTTTGACATGTCTTTGAAGTGCAAATTGCCTTCATTTTTGAATAAAAACTTAGGGACTTTGATTTGTGGAATTTGTTGTTGTAAGTCTATAGGTGCTACCAAATTGCTGACGCTGTTTCGATAGGCACCAAAATCATGATCCGTTACGTCTCTTGGAAAGCCATTCGTGACAAAAAGGTCTCGGTTGCCATCGTTATCAAAATCGGCTAAAAGCGGTGTCCACGACCATTCTGTTTCCTGTACATCACCGATAAGAGAGATATCGCTAAAAGTGGGCAAGCCAGTTTCAGGGCTTAAACCGCGATTAAGTTGCAGCACATTTCGGGTGTATTGATATTCAAAGCCGAAACTTTCATTGTATATATAAGAATTATAGTTATTGGAGTTGATGAAAACCTTTTTCCGTTTGTTGTGATAAGGCATCATTTCGGTTGTAAAAACATCAAGTTTACCATCATTATTGATGTCTGCTACATCACTACCCATAGCAGAAGCGGCTTGATGCTTGAAAATGGTTGCGACTTGATTTGAAAATGTGCCGTCGTGGTTGTTGATGTAAATGAGGTCGTTTGTTACGTAGTCATTGGCAACGTAAATGTCGAGCCAACCATCATTATTAAAGTCAGAAATTAATGAGCTGTGGCTATATCCTTCGAGTTTGATACCTGCTTTGCTTGAAATATTTGTAAAAACAGGGTGATTTAGGGCTGCGTTAAAGTCGTTGCGCAACAAACGGTCGGTATTTGGCGAAGAGCCGTCTTTTACTTTTGTGAAATATTGGTTCGGATATTTGGTATCCATATAATTAGTCGCAATGAAAACATCGAGGTCGCCATCGTTGTCAAAGTCAAAAAATTGGGCATTAGAGGCGTGTGTCGTGTCGTCGAGACCGTACTCGTGTGCCATTTCTGCGAAGTGAGGCACCCCCTCAGTATCATTGCCTTGATTGATGAATAGGAGGTTTTTTCTTAAGTCTGGGTTGTTTTTGAAGGTATTACAGATATAAATATCGAGTTTACCATCGCGGTTGATGTCGAGCATATTGATGCCTGAAGACCATTGGTCGGGGTGTTTTTGAACGTTGGCTTTAGCTGTAATGTCTTGAAATTGGAGTTTGCCTTTGTTGAGATAGAGTTTATTTTCGACTTGATTGCCCGTGAAATAGAGGTCTTGCAGGCCATCGCCGTTTAGGTCGCCGATGCCGACACCGCCACCGTTGTAGATAAATTCTGTGTTTAAGATAGATAGTGAATCGTTTTCAGTGATTTGGTTATTAAATTCGATGCCTGTTTGTTTGCTATCGAGTAGGACAAATAGTGTTTTCTCGTTTTTGCAGTAAGCGAAGAAGAAAGCAGAGATTAATAGAAAGCTTAGTTTTTTCATAAAATAAATATTCGTTTACGCAAATTTATGACTATTTGACTATTAATTAGCAGCGATATTGTATTAAAATGGGCTTTTTTTAGTCATTGAAAGTGTAATCTCAATCATTGGAAGTGCAATCTTAATCATCCAAAGTGCAATCTCAATCATCCAAAGTGTCATCTTAATCATTGAAAGTGTAATCTCAATCATTGAAAGTGTCATCTCAATCATCGAAAGTGCAATCTCAATCATCCAAAGTGTAATCTTAATCATTGAAAGTGTAATCTCAATCATTGAAAGTGTAATCTCAATTATCGAAAGTACAATCTCAATCATTGAAAGTGCCATTCCCATTATCGAAATGACCATAAAAAAAGGGCGAACGAAAGACAAGTTTCGCGGAACAACGTTCGTGAAAATATCTTTTGTTCACCCTAAATAAAAAGTTTATTCTTAAACAAACTTAGAATGTATGAAAATCAAGAGTGATATTTACTGAGGGGGTCATCTAACACCCCCTCAGTATCACGATTATTAATATCCCGCATTTTGCTTCAAAACAGTAGCACCCACTAAGTCAATTTGAGACTGCGGAATAGGTAGAATAGCATGTTTAGCTAAATAAGTTGCACCACCAAAAGCACCAGGTAATAATACTTGGTCATATTTTAGGTATTTGTTGATAGCGGCAACATCCTCTCCCCAGCGTACTAAGTCATAGAAGCGATAGCCTTCCATACCTAATTCCATTCTTCTTTCGAAGCGAACAGCTGTTCTTGCAGAAGCTTTATCTGCAAAGTTTGCTGCTGTATAAGGAGAGATTTTATAGTTAGCTGCATTCTTACCACCATCTTGTACAAAATCAGCAGCATTTGCTGCTCTATTCCGTACCATATTGGTGTATTCCATAGCTTTTGTCAAGCTACCCACTTCAATTTCAGCCTCAGCAGCCATTAATAGCACATCAGCAAAACGAATAATGGTTACATTGTAAGCATTATATGTTTGATGTCCCCAACCACCTGTTTCAGTCATGCCAGCGGCTTTTTCTGCTTTTGTAAACAAGTATTTTTTCGGTGAATAAGGACCTGCATTGGGTTGGTTACGAATCATAGAAGCACCTGTATGATTACCCCAATCTAAGAATGGGATACCACGACGACCTACTGTATGATCCAAACGTGGGTCTAAAGTACCTGCGTCTGGTGTAAATGCAGCGGAAGATGCGAGACCCATATCATTCTTAACTGCTTTACCAGCGTCATTATAGGAACCATCAAGCAATGGTAAACCATTGGCATCTGTACGGAATGAATTGACGAATTCAAAAGTAGGTTGGAAGAACCCGCAACAAGTGCCTGGGTCAACACCTTGAATAAAGTTCAATTGCAAATCAGAATTGGCATTATTACCGTCACCTGATTTAACTGTCGCTTGAACCGCAAATATTGATTCAGCACTGTTATCATTCGCAACGCGATACAAAGAAGAATAATTAGGCAATAAAGCATATTTTTTGCCATTAGCAGTTTTACCATTCGCTATAATGAGATCAAACAAGGCTTTTGCTTCAGCAAACTTCTTTTCGAACATATATGTTTTAGCCAAATAAGATGCTGCTGCCCATTTATTGGCACGACCTGCTGCAGAAGATGTTTCTGGTAAGGCATCGTAAGCAGCTTTAAAGTCAGCTTCGATTTTAGGCCATAGGTCTGCATCGTTTGTTACTTTTTCGATGCCATTCGCTACCGTATTTGTTTCATCCACATAAGGAACATTGTTGAAATTTCGCTTCAATTGAAAGTAGAAGTGACCTCTCAAGAAACGTGCCTCGGCAGCTATTCTGGCAATAACGTCAGGTTTGACAGCCGCATCAGCTTCTTTTAGAAGTGCTAAAACAGCATTAGCCCTTGCAACACCCACAAAATGATTTTGATAAGCTTCTCCAGAGAAAGGCAGAGAAGGGTTATATTCAAACCTTTGGATAGGATTAATATCAGAAAAGTCACCTGGGTCAGTTCCTTTATTGGCATCTCCACCTCTGATACTACCCCAAACCCAATTAGAGGGACCTGCAGCATAACTACCTAAACCACTCAATTGAGCATAAGCTGAAATTAAACTCCCCTCTAAACCAGCTTGACTGGTTAGTTGTGCCTTAGAAAGTGACCCCGTGGCGGGTACTTCCAAAAAGCTTTCTTTACAAGCATATCCGCCTATGAGTAGGATGATGCTGAAAATTATTAATTTACTTTTTTTCATTTTCTTAATTTTATTTTAAATTAAAAATTAATTTTAAAATTAGAACCCAACATTTACACCAAAAGTAAATTGGCGCGTAGTCGGGAAATTACCTAAATCAATACCAAAATTAGTATCAGCTGCACCTGCTACTTGAGGGTCAAGTCCACCATATTTGGTAATTGTCAATAAGTTATTAACAGAAGCAGAAACGCGCAATTTGCTTAGTTTCATACTTCTTACAATTGATGATGGAAGATTGTAGCCAATTGATAGGTTTTGTAATCTAAAATAAGAACCATCTTCAACATAATAACTACTTGCTTGTGAACCTGTGCTGAAACCGTCGTTTGCTTCAAAGATTGGACTTGTTGCACCTGTGTTTGAAGGAGACCATGTATCTTTTACGCGCTCAGATATAGCTGAACCCGCAAACAATGGATAAAAATCTGTAAATCTTTTTGAAATATTAAAGATTTTATTACCAATGGATGTGTACATGTATGTATTTAAGTCAAAACCTTTGTAGGTAAGCATAAAGTTTAATCCACCTGTAAACTTAGGCACAGGACTGCCGAGGTATGTTCTGTCATCTGCATCAATTTTACCATCAGGAACCCCTGTCAATTTGCCATCGGCACCTCTACCGTTAAGGTCGGCATATTTGAAGCGACCCACACCAGAACCTGCTTGAGTCGGAGATTTCGTAATTTCGTCTGCATTCTGGAATAAGCCTAATACCTGATAACCATAGAAAGAAGATAATGAATAACCCAATTGATTGCGAATAGGATTGACACCCCTGAATCCTGGATTAACATCTTGTAAGTAAGTCAAACCGCCACCGATTTCAGTGATTTCATTATGAAGGAAACTACCCGTAGCATTTAATTCGTATCCTAAATCGTTTGTAAATTTACCTCTGTTAATGACTTGAATATCAACGCCTTTATTAACCATAGTACCGACATTGACAGAAGGTGCTGTAGCATTACCCGCTGTTTGTGTGATGGGTAATCTATACAATAAATCTCTTGTATCTTTCTGCCATAAATCCATGATAATTTCCAATTTACCCTTCGCGAATGTACCATCAAAACCAATGTTTTTGGTGATACTGGTTTCCCATTGTGCATTAGGATTACCAATTCTTGACTGTCTAAATCCATTAACAACTCCAGCATTTGTACCGTTGATGTCATAAGCAGAGTTTGATACGCTTTGGGCATAAAGGTCAAATTGGTTATTTGGGTCAACGTTATTTGAATTACCCATCGTACCGTAACCACCCCTAATTTTTAAATCAGTAACCCAATCAACGCCTTTCATAAAGGATTCACTCGAAAGTCTCCATGCCGCAGATATAGCAGGGAACACCCCATATTTTGCATTTGCACCAAATCGAGACGAACCATCACGTCTGATAACACCTGTAACGATATACTTGTCATTCAGATTATAAATAGCTCTACCGAAATAAGAATTAAATGTAATACCATTATCTTTCGTACTATTAGCAGGGTTTCTAATATCCAAAGTAGAAATAGTAATATAGTTAAGATCTCCAGAGAAAGGATTACGACCATCTGCACTAATATTTTTACCAAAACCTGTATTAAGAGCCTCCTGACCCGCCAATAACTCAACACCATGTATACCAAACTGCTTCTTGTAAGAAAGGGTATTGGTTAAAGTCCAACCTAATCTAAATCCACCATTTTCATTGTAAGAATAGTTGACGCCTTTATTTTCAAGGGTTTCATATATTGGAAATCCATATCCCCAACCGTAAAAATTATTATAATTGCCCCCGATAGAGGAGCGGAATGTTAAATCTTTAATTGGATCGATTTCAATATAAAAGTTACCAGAAGCCAAAGCATTAAAATTTTTGTTTCTCTTTCCTCTTTGTTGATTGGCAACAGGGTTTGAACCTTGACCGAAACCAAGTGCCGTCGTGCCAGCATATCCACCAAACTCATCATACACCGGAATGATAGTTGGCGATCTGAAAGCTCCTAAAATATCATTTTCATCTTGTGACGATTGTAAGCCATTATTACCTCCTTGACGACCTAAAATTTGTAGAAACGTTGTCTGTATGTTTTCACCGATTCTTACGTTTTTACCAAGATCGAATTCCGTATTGATACGCAACCCATACCGTTTTGCTCTTTGACTTGCTAAAATACCTTGTTGATCTTGAAGAGACATACCTACATAAAAACGTGACGCATCGCCACCACCCTCAAAACCTAAGGTGTGTCTTTGAATCGTACCCGTCTGTGTCAATTCTTTATACCAGTCAGTTCCTTCTTTATTCGCTTTGATGACTTGATAATAATCACCAATCGTTGGTCCTGTGATATTGTACTTCAATTTCTCAGCAGCTAAATCAACCGTTCCTATGACACCACTTCTACTACCTACTTTAAGGTAATCGGGTATGACGGGCGTTGCACCCGAGCCATACTGTGGATGTGTGAGCGGTGAACCAGAGTTTTTAAGCGCCGTCCAAGTCCAAGTCGCTTGGTCTTGTGGGTTCATCATTTTTTGCCCTTTACCCGGGTCAGTAGCCCCAAAAACACCGTCATAAGTAATGTTTAATTTCTTAGCACCTTTTTTACCGCGTTTAGTGGTATAGATAATGACACCATTGGCAGCTCTTGCGCCATAGATCGAAGCAGCAGAGGCATCTTTCAATACCGTTGTCGTTTCGATATCCTCTGGATTTAAGAAATTGGCAGCTGCGGGATAACCATCAACAATAATGAGAGGATCGTTACCACCAAATGCGCCGAAACCACGGATACGAATCTGACTGCCAGAACCAGGCTGGCTGGTGGTGACAACTGTTAAACCCGAAACCCTGCCTTGAAGTTGTTGGTCAACACTGGCAGAAGGTACAGCCGTCAGGTCTCTTGATTTAACAATTGAAACAGCACCCGTTGATTGCCGTCTTTTGTCAACAGAATAGCCCGTTACAATGACTTCCGACAAAGTCGAAACGTCTTCTACTAAAGAGACGTTCACTGAGGTCTGAGTACCTAAAGCCACCTCTTGCGTTGCATAGCCAACGGCTGAAATAGAAAGCGTGAGATTGTCGCCAGTTACAGCGAATGAAAAGTTACCATCGCCATCTGTAGCAGTACCCGTCGTTGTACCTTTTACGACGACACTGGCGCCTGGAATGGGGCCGGCGGCATCACTGACTTTGCCCGAGATGGTGCGTTGTGCAGTGAGCGAATTAAGTCCTGCGAAAAGCAGGAATAGCCAAACTACCCCAAGCTTCTTGGGAAGTGCGTAAAGCCTTTGATTCATAATTCTAAAGAGTTTAGTTAAAAAAATATGATAAAAACATTCAAGTTGTTGAAAGTCCAGTTTGGTACAAAGTGTGTTTATGGCACTAAGGTAAAAAGGTTTTCTATATTATTACCATTCTGTTATTCAATTTTTTATTTTGTACGCAATCGGTAGCGTAGATTTTTTTTCTCGTATTTGAATACAGTTTCAATTTTATGTTCTGTACTGACTATAACTCTTTGATAATGAACACTATTAATTGTAAATCGTACAATTAATACATATTTTATAAAAAAAATCACCCCCTCAGTATAGTCCAATCTTTTTCTATAAATTTTTTTTCAAATACCCTGTACGCTAAGTGATACTGTTAAAAGGTATTACAGGTTATCGTATTTAATAAAGAAAAATGTTATCTCTCCATTATCTTTCTTAAAATTGGTATTTCGTTTTGCTTTAAATGTTTGTGTTGAAGCCATTAAATACTAAGGGAATCATCATTGATATGTCAACACTGCCGCAAGAGTATACAACGGAATTGTCGAGGACAAATAAGGTAAGTTGCTGAGTTGTGTATTTCATACTTCTAATTAATTATTGGTATTGTACCAATTTGATACAATAGTCTGAAAAACTTTTGGACTGACAAAATAATTTTAAATTTTTGTTTATCATTGCGTTAAAATTTTACAAAAGCCATCAAATTCAAAATCAAATTTCAAAAAGCTGCAAGATACTGAGGGGAGCATTTTCAATAAACTTTGAAGTCATAACAACCTAAAATAGTCAAAAAACCATGAAAGAACGATATTTTACGGATGAACGGAAACCCAAAAAGAGGATTATTGAGCAAGTCTCAATTGACTGCGTGATTTTCGGCTTCTATGATAATCAATTGAAAGTTTTGTTGTTAAAATTTAAGGGCTTAGACGCGTGGGCATTGCCGGGGGGCTTTGTTTTTCATAACGAAAGTATAGAAGAAGCGGCTAATCGCATACTCGAAGATAGGACGGGTATTAGAAATATTTATCTTGAACAGTTTTATGTCTTTGGTGATAAAAATCGGCAATTTCGAGAGGTGCATGAAGAAGTGATGTATAAAAATAGTATTCATCCTCAAGACAATCATTGGCTTTTCCAACGTTTTATTTCAATCGGTTTTTATGCCTTAGTTGATTTTTCAAAAGTCACGCCTGAACTCGATGACATATCTGAAATCTGTGGTTGGTACGATATTGAGGATATGCCCCTTTTATCATTTGACCACCCACAAATCTTTCAAAAGGCTTTAGAGACTTTGCGCTCAAGCCTCGATACAAAATTGGTTGGTTTTAACTTGCTACCCGAAATGTTTACAATAGGCGAGTTACAAAGCCTTTATGAGACTATTTTGGGTAAAAAACTCATTCGTACTAATTTTCAACGCAAAATATTAAGCCTTGAAATCTTAGAACGGATTGAAAAAAAGTACTCGGGCGGCTCGCACAAAGCACCTTATTTATATCGTATGGATGTGGCAAAATGTGAGGTGTTTTTAAAAACTCATTTTTAAAACTATATAAAACCTAACTTTTCTTCCTAATATGAAAAAAACAATACTCTTTTTGCTCACTTTCTTGTGTATTAGTCCTTTTTTTGCCCAACGCACATTGATTCATTGTGGCTCTTTGATTGATGGTATTGCGGCACAGCCTAAAAAATCAATGACTATTATCATCGAAAAAAACAAAATAACAGCTGTACAAAACGGTTACACGACCCCTCAGTCTGGCGACGAAGTGGTGGATTTAAAAGCCAAAACCGTCATGCCCGGCTTGATTGATATGCACGTTCACATAGAAGGTGAAACAAGCCGCGATCAAATCCAAAAACGCATGAGCATGAGTTCAGCCGATATCGCTTTTGAAGCCCAAAAAAATGCTTTGACAACACTCATGGCTGGCTTTACCACGGTGCGCGATATGGGCGGATCAGGTGTTAATATTTCATTGCGCAATGCCATAAACAAAGGAATTGTTTCAGGTCCACGCATTTTTACAGCGGGTAAAACGATTGCCACCACAGGCGGTCATGGCGACCCCACAAATGGTTGGCGACCCGATGTGTCTTTTCCTGACAATTTTGATGATGGTGTCATTAATTCGCCCGAAGAAGCCAAACGGGCGGTGCGTCAACGCTACAAAGATGGGTCTGATTGGATAAAAATAACGGCAACAGGCGGCGTTTTGAGCATCGCTAAAAACGGTAAAGCACCGCAATTTATGCAAGACGAAGCCAACGCGATTGTGCAAACAGCAAATGATTACGGCTTTCGCGTAGCCGCACATGCCCACGGTGCCGAAGGGATGAAACGCGCGCTTCGAGCAGGTGTGACGACGATTGAACACGGCACTTTTATGGACGACGAAGCGATTGAACTGTTCAAAAAGTCAGGTGCATACCTGGTGCCGACGATTATTGCAGGCAAATCAACAGCTGATTCGGCAAAAATACCCGGTTATTATCATCCTCTTGTAACTGCAAAGGCTTTGGAAACAGGTCAATACATACAAGCTACCTTTGCAAAAGCCTACAAAGCAGGGGTTAAAATCGCTTTTGGAACAGATGCAGGTGTTTTTAGGCACGGTTTAAATGCCAAAGAATTTCAATACATGACCGAAGCGGGGATGCCTGTTATGCAAGCTATTCAATCCGCCACCATCATCGCCGCTACGGTTTTAGATATGAAAGCAGAACTCGGCAGCATCGAAGCAGGTAAATTGGCAGACATCATTGCTACCGAAGGCGACCCCCTCAGTAATGTCGCTACTTTGATGATGGTGACGTTTGTTATGAAAGATGGAAAAATTTATAAGCAATAGACATGATTACTGGATTTTACAGATTCATGAGATTTGTAAATCCCTATTTTTTGTTAATATTCATAAATAAATATGGCTCAAAACCTCTCTGTCATCGTCCTCGCCGCAGGTTTATCCAGCCGAATGGGTGTCGAGAACAAATTGTTATTGTCCTTTCAAAGTAAAACAATCCTTGAAACGACAATTTCTAATATTCTTGAAGCTAATATTGGAGAAGTGATTGTTGTGGTTGGACATGAAGCAGAACGCTTAAAAGCTGTTTTAAAAAGCCGTTTTCCTGATATAAAAATTGTAGAAAATCCATATTTTGAAAAAGGTATGACAACTTCAATTCAAACGGGTATTCGGGCAGCGAAAAATACTGAGGGGTATGCCATTTGCCTAACTGACATGGTTTTGATACAACCTTATGAATATCGGCTTTTGGCGCAGCAATTTTTAGATTTTTATAAACAAGATGAGAAAGTGATTATACAGCCTATTTTTAAGGAAAAGCGCGGTAATCCAGTCATTTTTTCCCATTTTTACAAAAAAAGCATTCTTGAAACGATAGATACTGAGGGGTGTCGTTCTGTTGTTCAAGCCTATAAAAAGCATGTTAAATTGGTTGAAATGCCGACCAATCATGTTTTACAAGATGTGGATTTTAAAGAGGATTATGAACGAATGCTTTCTATGCAGTAGCAAAACCCGAATATTGACGTGAATAAGGCGGGACAAAACCTAAGACAATATCTTGACGGTCAACACCTGCTGCCATCAATTCATCTACGACTTCCCATTCTGTATTATTACACTGCATCCAAATTTTTCCATCAATTATGTCAAAATGAAATATGGGTCCAAACATATAGTCATCATTGTTCCATCCTACTGCAAGTAATTGAAAGCTGTTATTTTCTCTATCTGCTATAACACGATATTTTACTTCAGATTGAGATAACCCGCCATTGGTTTCTTTATTATAATGATGGAGAAATTGAATAATTATGTCTTGATAACGTTTTATTTTATCCATTTTATTAATTCATTTTTAACTGGATTATAGACGATGATTTTAGCATCAATCCGTTTAATAGATTTTTGAATGAGCTCTTTTTGAAAAAAACGTTTCCAAATTGCTTCTGGTATTGCCAAATAAAGAACCCTTTTCGGGTCTTTAATTTCCAAAGCTACGTAATAATCATTAAATTGCCCAACTGCTTTATGAAATTCATTAATAGTTGAAGGTCCAACAAAACTTTTAACCTCAACAGCTATCTTAACGTCATCTTTTTCAGCAGCAATAAGCGGTTCTGCTCCGAAATCAATTTCATACCCAACATCATCTACTCTTATTCGGTAAGGGTCATCTGTGATGTGACACCCATCCTTTTCTAACGCTTGTCGAACATTTTCGTGATAAAAGTCTTTTGCCATAGCTTTGTTTTTGTTTGCAAAAATACAGTCCTTTTTCTTTTAAACAAAGCATTTATCCGTTTCCGTCACCCATTTTTGCAAAGTCTGTACCCAAAGCGGATGCACATTCAAACAGGGAATCAAAGTAAAAGACGTGCCGCCCGAAGCTAAAAAAAGGTCTTTACCTTCCTCCGCCATTTCCTCCAATGTTTCCAAACAATCACTCACAAAAGCGGGACAGACAACAAGTAATTTTTTAATGTCTTCATTCGGCATATCACGTAAACGAGTGACAGTGTAAGGCTTCAACCATTCGTCACGACCTAATCGGGATTGGAACGAAAAACTATATTTATCTTTAGAAATACCCAATTGTGCTGCTGCTAAATGTGTTGTTGTGATGATTTGATGCCTATAACATTTGGCATGAGCAGGGGAGTCAACCGAGCAACAATTATCCATACTTAAACAGTTATTTTTCGTCGGGTCTGTCTTTTTAACGTGGCGTTCTGGAATGCCGTGATAGCTGAAAAGGATGTGGTCATAGTCTTGCGCTAAAAACGGTTTTATGCTTTCAGACAAGGCATTGATATAGTCCGCATCCTTGTAAAAAGGCTCAATTGTGGTCAATTTGAAGGCATATTTTTCCTTTTTATGTATTTTATAAGCATATTCAACGGCTGTTTCGTAGCTCGACATGGCATAATGAGGGTACAATGGTACTAAGACCACCTCGTCTAAATCAGGCATTTTGGCTTTCAATTCTTCAAAAGCATCTTTGGGGGAAGGGTTGCCGTAACGCATCGCAACGGTCACAGGTTCTTCAATTTTTGCTTGCAAAGCGACTTGTAATTGGTCTGTTAAAACAATCAAAGGAGAGCCTTCTTTTGTCCAAATGGATTGATAGGCTTTCGCTGAACGGGGCGCACGAAACGGTGAAATGATGCCACGCACCAAGAGCAACCGCAACAAATAAGGCACATCTATGACCTTTTCATCCATCAAAAACTCATTCAAATAGCGGCGCACATCACTCACCGACGTTGAATCGGGCGAACCCAAATTCATCAAAACAACTCCTTTTGACATTTATTTCAATTTTGTTTTTCGACACAAATTTCTCGAATTATACGCATTTACTTTTGTCATCCTCAAATAAACTTATTTCGTGTAATTCGAGAAATTCGTGTCTATTCTTTAATGAATGAAAAGTCCGTAAAAGACCGAAGTATTGAGCTATTTTTATAGTAAAACAAGTCATTTATCCGTCATAATTAACAATTTAGTTTTTTTACAATCAAATGACTCGTATAAAGTTGAGTCCCACGAATCAAACCCTACTTTTGCTGACCTTTTATAAGGAAAGGCTTTTAATATTATGATAAACAAAACAATTCGCATTGGCACACGCAAAAGCCCTTTAGCTCTTTTTCAAGCTGAACTTGTGCAATCAGCCTTGCAAAAACAAGACTACGCGACTGAAATAATCGGTATCAATACTGAGGGGGATATAGATTTAGTAACGCCACTCTACGAAATGGGTGTTCAAGGCGTATTTACAAAGGCGGCTGATGCCGCTTTGTTGTCTGGACATATTGATATAGCCGTTCATTCTTTGAAAGATGTACCAACGCAATTAGCACAGGGTATTGTTCAAGCAGCTGTATTAACCCGTGACTCACCTTATGATATTTTAGTATTAAAAAGCAATACTAAATTTTTAGAAATAGTTGATTATCAATGTATTATAGCCACAGGTAGTATCCGCCGCAAAGCCCAATGGCTGCATCGTTTCCCACATCATCGCATCGAAAATTTAAGAGGAAATGTCAACACACGCCTTCAAAAATTAGCAGAAAGTGAGTGGAATGGAGCTATTTTCGCCGCCGCAGGTTTAGAACGCATTGGTCTAAGACCTGAAAACAGTATTGATTTGGATTGGATGTTGCCTGCACCCGCACAAGGCGCAATTACCGTCGTTTGTCGGGTAGGAGAGAAGTGGCTGCTTGAGGCGTGTGCCATGTTAAATGATTCATTGACAGCACTTTGTACCCATATTGAACGTGATTTTTTGCGCCAACTCATGGGTGGTTGCTCCACTCCGATTGCAGCCTTAGCCAAGGCAAAAAATAATGACATCATACTGAGGGGTAATATTTGTAGCCTCAACGGTGAAGCAAAAATAGACATTCAAGTAACAATGCCCATTGATATTGCTCAAAATTTAGGCAAAATGGGTGCAAAAGAGATATTAAATAAAGGTGGCGACAAATTAATAGCTGCTTTGAATCGCACAAATGAGATTTAGTAAATTTTCAAAATTTACTAAATCTATACCCACTCAGTAAAATCTTAAAAATCAATAAAATCTGTATAAATCAGTGATAAAAAACGACCTTTTACTTCGTGCCTTAAACGGCGAAACCCTCGAAAGACCACCTGTGTGGATGATGCGTCAAGCTGGGCGTTATTTGCCCGATTACCGTGTATTACGTGCCAAATACGGCTTTTTTGAACGCTGCCAAACACCTGAATTGGTGTGTGAAATCACTTTGCAACCTGTTGACCAAGTAGGCGTAGATGCGGCGATTATTTTTTCCGACATTCTCGTTGTGCCGCAAGCAATGGGTATGGAAGTACAATTGATTGAAAGTGTTGGACCTGTTTTGCCGAATCCGATAAAAAACCTTTCTGATGTTGAAAAACTGCAAATACCAGACGTTGCCGATAGTTTACACTATGTTTTTGACGCTTTGCGCTTAACAAAAAAAGAACTCGGTGGCCGTGTGCCGTTGATTGGTTTTGCCGGTGCGCCGTGGACGTTGTTGTGTTATATGGTACAAGGTAAAGGCTCAAAGACTTTTGACGCTGCCAAAGCTTTCTGTTTTACACAGCCGAAAGCCGCGCATCGTTTGTTGCAAATGATTACAGATACGACGATTACGTATCTAAAAAAACAAGTTGAAGCGGGGGCTGATGTGGTGCAAATATTCGATTCATGGGGCGGTTTACTAAGTCCTGCCGATTTTGAAACGTTCTCTTTGCAATATATTCGTCAAATCGTTCATGCTTTAAAAGACTTGTGTCCCACCATCGTTTTTGCCAAAGGTGCTTGGTTTGCGCTTGAAGAAATGAGCCAAACAGGTGCTGCAGGATTGGGTATTGATTGGTGTATCACGCCACAACAAGCCCGTGCATGGGCAGGTAACAACGTCACTTTACAAGGCAATTTTGACCCTGCACGGTTGTTGTCACCGATTCCAGAAATCCGCAAAGCGGTGCATGAAATGATTGACGCTTTTGGCACAACTCGGTATATTGCCAATTTGGGTCATGGCATATTGCCTAATATTCCAGTTGAAAATGCGAAGGCGTTTGTGGAGGCGGTGAAGGAATATTCGATGGATTATGCGGCAGTTTAAAAAAAAAACATGAAAGAATCATTCATCCAATTCATATACACCCTTCAAGACGACATCTGCACAGCCCTTGAAAATATAGACGGTAAAGCCACTTTTCAAGAAGATGCTTGGCAACGAGAAGGCGGTGGCGGTGGCAAAAGCCGCATTATCAGAAGAGGCAATGTATTTGAAAAAGGAGGTGTGAATACTTCAGTAGTACATGGACAATTGCCGCAAGCGATGGCGCAACATTTTGGGGTAAAAGAATCACAATTTTTTGCGTCTGGTATTTCATTGGTCATGCATCCACTCAATCCGATGGTGCCGACAGTTCATGCCAATTATCGCTATTTTGAATTGTATAGTGAAAACGGTGAAAAAATAGATGCGTGGTTTGGCGGCGGTGCTGATTTGACTCCTTATTATATGTGGGAAGAAGACGGCGTACATTTTCACAAAACCCATAAAGAAGCCTGTGACCCGTTTGGCTTGGATATGTATCCAAAATTGAAACAGCAGTGCGACGAATATTTCATCAATAAACATCGCAACAACGAAGCAAGAGGGATTGGCGGTATTTTTTTCGATTACATGCGCCCCTCAGTAGAAATGACTGAAAATCAAGTATTTGCGTTTTCTCAAAGCTGCGGTCAAGCGTTTTTAAAGGCTTATTTGCCCATTGTTGAAAAAAGGAAAGACGAACCGTTTACTGAAGAAAATCAATTGTGGCAAGGGGTGCGGCGAGGTCGTTATGTGGAGTTTAATTTGATTCACGACAGAGGAACGCTTTTTGGTTTGCGCACAAGTGGACGTATTGAATCTATTTTGATGAGTTTACCCGCTATTGCCCGTTGGGAATACGATTTTCATCCAAAACCCAATAGCCGTGAAGCAGCGCTTTTAGAATACCTAAAACCAAGAGATTGGATAAAAGAGTTATGAGTTATGAGTTATGAGTTATTTGCCGCTTTAGCATAACTCATAATTCATAACTCATAACTCATAACTAAAGAAGGATGAGTTATTTATACATCAAGGCTTTACACATTATTTTTATTGTCACATGGTTTAGTGGCATGTTTTACATCGTTCGTTTGTTCATTTACAATACCGAAGCACAAGAGAAAAGTGAGGTAGAACGTGATATACTGAGGGGTCAATTCACTATTATGATTAAACGTTTGTGGTTAGGCATCACGTTTCCATCCGCTGTTTTAACCTTGATTTTCGGCTCTATGTTGTGGTATTTATTAGGCATTACGCCCGAATGGTTGATGTTAAAATTGGGTTTTGTAGTTGGCTTATATGCCTACTTTTTTACACTCAATGCGATATATCAGCAACAAATGAAAGGCATATTTCGCTACACATCGCAACAATTACGGATATGGAATGAAGTCGCGACCATTTTTTTAGTAGCTATTGTTATGTTGGTCGTCGTTAAAGACAATATGAGTTTTGTTTGGGGACTTTTAGGGCTATTCTTGTTTGTGATATTGCTGATGAGTGCTATAAATTTGTATAAAATGGTTCGTAAAAAACAAGGGATTTGAGAAGAAACGTATCGGATATTTTAAAAATATCCGATACGTGAGATTATAATAAAAAATTGATTGTCAATATATTACAACTTGACGCAAGTTTACAACTTGCGTCAAGTTAGATTAAAACACGTCACGTCATGCTAACTGAATTAGAAACACGCGCTACCGAAATGGATTTTGAAAATCACCTCGCCGACAAGTTGTCTGCTTTGAAAAAACAAGGCAATTATCGTTATTTTTTACCCTTGAATAAATCGGCAGAAAACCATCCTTCTTTTTGTCATCATACTGAGGGGGGCATAAAAACGGTTGTGAACTGGACGAGTAACGACTATCTCGGTATGAGTGTTGACGCCGATGTGATTGAGGCGTTTGTTACTGCTGCACAAGCAGAGGGCGTAGGCAGTGGTGGCACACGCAATATTTCAGGTACAACAATAAGGCATCGGGAGTTGGAAAAAACCATTGCTCAATTGCATGAAAAACCGAATGCTTTGCTATTTACGAGTGCTTATGTGGCTAATTCTACGGCTATTTCGATACTTGGACGGGCTTTTCCAGATACCATGATTTTTTCAGATGAAGAAAATCATGCTTCTATGATTGAAGGCATCAAACTAAGCCGTTGCGAAAAGCGCATTTTCAGACACAATGATTTAGCACATTTGGAAATGCTATTAGCAGCAACCGATTATGAACGCCCCAAAATGATACTTTTTGAATCGGTTTATTCTATGTCAGGTTCTATTTCAGACATCAAAGCCATTTGTGATTTAGCCAAAAAATACAATGCTTTGACTTATTTGGACGAAGTACATGGCGTCGGTATGTACGGTTTAAATGGCGAAGGTGTGGCAGGAGAACAAGACTGCATGGACGAAGTGGATGTGATAAATGGTACTTTGGCGAAGTCTTTTGGTTGCATCGGCGGTTATGTAGCAGCAAGTGATACGATTATTGACTATATCCGCAGTTTTGGTGAGGGTTTTATTTTTACGTCTTCTTTACCGCCTGCTTTGTGTGCGGCGGCCACAACAAGCATTAAAAAAGTACAAAACAATATAGAAATACGACCACATTTCCATAAAAACGTCAAATTACTGAGGGGGGCATTGCGCGCAAAAGGCGTGGTGTTTGATGAGAACCCTTCACATATTACCCGCATTGTCCTTGGCGATTCTAAAAAAACAAAGGTGGTGACGGATAGATTATTCAATGAATTTGGCATCTATTTGCAACCCATCAACTTTCCAACCGTGCCAAAAGGTCAAGAAGGTTTGCGGATTGTCGTTACGGCACGACATACTGAGGGGTATATTGCCGATTTGGTGAATGCTTTGAAAGTGGTTCTTTAAATCAAGACATTTTCACATAAAGCTATAGAAAAGCCTTTGCAATACAGCGAAGGCTTTTTTTATAATACGTCACATTTCTAACAAAAGTCATTTATATTATGAAAAAGTGTCACTTGGAACTCGTTATACAGAGTACACAATAAAATTAAACGCATATCTAAAAGAACAGATAATAAGCTCCACTTAACAATCCAAGGAATTATTGTATCTGTTATCATTTTAGTGTTATCCCTTTGAAAGTAATTTCCTGTGTTTAAAGAGTAATTATTTTTACGTTTTCGATATAATTATCTCCACATCACACATAATTATGTCGCTCCCAGACATAATTTCAACGATTTCTACAAAATTATCTCCATTCCACACATAATTATGTTACTTCAAGACAGATTTCCTACGTTTTCGACATAATTACGTCCATTTCACACATAATTATGTCACTTTAAGACAAAATGCCTACGTTTTTGACATAATTATCTCCATTGCACACATAATGATGTCGCTTCAAAACATGATTTTTGAGTTTATTTAGAATTAATCTAAAAAAAGATAATAAAAATTTGGCAGTTCACCAAGTGTTCTTTTGCTTTGCACCGTTATTTAGATTAAGTCCACTTAAAATAGAAATCATTCAAGATGAAAAATTATCAAACATCAAAAAAACTCATTTTTACTTTATCTTTTTTTGCACTATCTTCTTGGGCAATGGCTCAAACAGCACGTATCAAAGGTCATATTACGACAAGTGACAGTAAATCAGGTGCTTATGTCAACGTCATTCTCGAAGGCACAAACAAAGGGGGAACGGCAGATGAAAATGGCTACTACGAAATTCCCAATATTAAAGCAGGTTCTTATATTGTTTCCGCCACTTTTGTAGGTCTTGAAACACAAAGCCAAAGAGTGCAACTTACTGAGGGGGGTACTTTTGACCTCAATTTTTCATTGAAAGAAAACCGTCAACAGTTGTCGGAAGTGATTGTACGAGGTCAACAAAACGTCAATGACAAACCTGTTAATATTGGCAAAATAGCGATTCGCCCTATGGATTTGCCGCAAAGTGTCGCTGTTATTGACCAAAAAGTATTGGAACAACAACAAGTCCTCCGCATGAGCGATGCTTTGATGAACACAACGGGCGTGTATATTATGGGTACCACGGGCGGCTATCAAGAGGAAATTGCGGGTCGTGGCTATGCGTTTAGCAGCAGCAATACCTTTAAAAACGGTGTTCGTTACAACAATGGCATTCTTCAAGAATTTAGCGGATTAGAGAAAGTAGAGTTATTGAAAGGCAGTGGCGCAATTTTATTTGGTAACGTCGCAGCAGGGGGCGTTTTGAATTTAGTGACCAAAAAACCGAAGTTTGAAAATGGCGGCTCTGTCTCGATGCGGGCGGGCAGTTTTGGGTTTTACAAACCAAGTATTGATGTGTATGGTGCAGTCAATAACAGTCCAAATATGGCGTATCGCCTCAATACATCTTACGAAAAAGCCAACAGTTTTAGAGTAGGCGTTTCGTCTGAACGGTTCTATATCAATCCTTCATTTTTAGTCAAACTGGGTCAAAAAACGGATATTTTGCTTGAAGGTGATTATTTGAAGGACGACAGAACGCCTGATTTCGGTACAGGAGCTATCAATTATGTGATTGCTGAGGTACCGCGTGAACGTTTTCTGGGTGTTTCGTTTGCCCGTTACCAAGCCGAACAAAAAAGTGCAACCGTGACCCTCACGCATCGCTTCAATGACAACTGGATACTGAGGGGGTCTTCTGCGGTACAGGCTTACACAACAAATTTGTTTGCCAATACACGACCCAATTCAAATAGTAATTTTGTCCAAAAAGATGGGAAATGGATAAGAGGTTTGCAAAAATCGGCTGTTGCTGACCAATATTATGCCCATCAGTTGGATTTAACAGGCAATTTTAAGACAGGTTTTGTGAAACACCAATTTTTATTTGGTGCAGATGCCGACCAGTTTAATACAAAAACAACTGCTTTTACAACCCTTACAAAATACGATTCTATCAATATTTTAAATCCAACACTTTACACAAGTCGGAAAGATATTCCCGATTTAGCGGCGACCACATTGACAACCGCACCGATTGATAGATTCGGTGTTTATGCCCAAGACTTATTGAGTCTCGGCGCAAAAGTGAAATTATTATTGGGTTTACGTTACAGCTATCAACAAACAGTTAGCGATGTTTTTACTTATAAAACAGGTCAAAATGTAACGGCAACGGCTTTTGATGGTGCATTTTCGCCACGTATTGGTTTGGTGTATCAACCCATTAAAAACACGGCTCTTTTTGCGAGTTATTCAAATTCTTTTGTATTGAATACAGGCACAGACATTACAGGAAATGCACTGCCACCGTCTTTGATTGACCAATACGAAGTGGGTGTAAAAAATGAATTGTTCAAGGGTTTACTCTCTGCTAATGTGACTTTGTACCAAATCACAAACAGTAATTTGGCGCAAATGAGTTTAGCAAACGGCAATAATAATTCAAATATTAAGGAATTGGCAGGTGAAGTGACGAGCAAAGGGCTTGAAGTGGATTTGGTTACTAAGTCTTTTAAAGGCATGTCTTTTATCGGGGGTTACAGCTACAACGATACACGTTATACAGCATCCAATATTTATATTGTTGGTAGCCGATTGCGTTATAATCCGCAACACACCGCCAATGCCAGTGTTTTTTACACTTTTGAGAACAAAATACTGAGGGGTCTTCAAGCGGGTTTTACGGCTTTATACGTTGGCGACCGTGTGGCTGGCCGTTCAACACGTCTAACTGTTGACAACGATGCTTACAAATTGATGTCTGTCCCTGATTATATGCAATTTGATGCGTCTGTGGGTTATAGTGTCAACAACATTTCGCTGCGTGTGAAAGTGAGTAATTTGATGAATAAATTGAGCTATAACGTGCATGATGATAATAGTGTGAATCCAATCGCACCTCGTAATATGGCAGCGACATTGACGTATAAATTCTAAATCGGAATTATATACTTTGTGATACAACAGGTTTCCATTGCCTCCATCTTTAGATGGAGAACTGTAAAAAAAGGTAACCCCTTTCGGCTTTAGCCAAAAAGCAGCTTATTTTTGGCTAAAGCCGAGATAATTTCTGCCTATTTTACTCTCTATCTAAAGATGGAGGCAATGGAAACATGTTGTACAATAAAGCCTATTTTACTCTCCATCTAAAGATGGAGGCAATGGAAACATGTTGTACCATAAAGTATATAGTTCGTTCTAAATCCCTTATGAATGCAGTGAAAAAGTCTGGTTTTGTCATTCCGTAGGAAACCAGATTCTTTCACTGCGTTCAGAATAACAAAAAACAATAGTTTTATCATTTTTTTTATACCCCTCAGTATTTTTACAAAATAACAAACAAAGTCGCCGCAGCTGTCAACCACAAAATAATTTGCCTATAACGGGCATCAACAATCCTTTTGACAATATAAATACCTGTGTAAAAGCCGATTATCAAGAAGGGTAGGAGCGTAAGATTGATGGCAATAGAATGTGAATTCACTGTCTTCCAACTAAAAATATGGAAAGGCAGTTTGAACAAATTGACAAAAAGGAAAAGCCAGGCGTTTGTACCAATAAAATCGTTTTTCGTAAGACGCATACTCAAAAAATAGACATTCGCAAAGCCACCCGCTTGGTTGCCGACCATCGTCGTAAAACCCGTTCCAATACCCATAATGCCTGAAAACCAAAGAGAATGAGGGGCATCTTTTAAGGGTCGTTTTTCAAACCAAAACAAGCCAAAAACGATGATAAGAACAATCGTTGCCATCATTTTCTTGAAAATCGCTTCATTTAAGTCTTTGCCAACCCATACACCTACTAAAATGCCTATGACAATCCATGGCGCAAGACGCAGCAAAAGTTGCCAATTTGCATGTCTTTTGTAATATAAAACAGCTAAAATATCGGCACATATCAGCATCGGCAACAAAACACCCGTAGACACTTTGCTGCCAAAAAGCCATGCAAAAACCGAAACAGTAATGATAGAGACAGAGTTAAGTCCTGCTTTCGAGATGCCAACAAGCATCGCACACATAATTGCCAAAGCCCATTGAAAAGGCGTAAAATGATAGGCTTGGAGGGTTTCGAGCATATATTAAATGAAAAGTGAAAAACGAAAAGTGAAGAATATAAAACGTTGGTTATTAATGATTTGAGTTTATCTGTTTAGGCAAACCATTTTCAAATGTAAAGCAACAGGCTATCAGATGATTGGATGAGTATCGTGAAAAAAGTAGGAGAGCGAGCAAACAATTACCAGGAGAATGGAAGAAAAGAGTAAAGCCTCATTTAGGCTTTTTCTTTTTGTTCAACTTATCTCGAATCACTGCCGATTGAGCATAATCTTCGGCAGCCAGCGATTTTTTTAACTCATATTCTAAGCGTGTTTCGCTGTTCATATCCGTCATAGCAGCCATACGTTGCGCGCGTAAGTCCCCCAATACCGCTTGAATGCCTTTGTAAGCACTTAATGGCGTCATGGCATATTGTGCTAAACCTTCGGGCAAATCAGGTATTTCGGGCATCTCTTTTATCATTTCTTCATATTTTTTAGCCAAATCCTCATAGCTCGCTATCTCTTTGTCCAATTTTTTTAGGCTCACTTTTTTCTTCGCTTGCCCACTCGGACCGCCATTATGAAGACAAACTGAACAAAGCGTTAACTTTTTCATGTTATTGGCATTGATGGTAATGGTCAAAGGTAGGTCTGTTCGCCCGCAGCTTGAGCACTGGTTATCGTCGGTATATTCTCGTTTTTGTTGCAGTTTGCCCTTTTCTTTTGCTTTTTGATAGGCTTTTATGGCTTTTTCAGGTACATCGGCAATACCGACATTAATTTGTCCATTTTCCATGGCAAAAATGGCGTGAATCAGGAAATAGCAAACCCCTTTTTTTTTAAGGGAGGCTTTAACAAAAAGGTTGAAAGCATCTTTTCGAGCCGCATAATCGGGCGGCAGAAAATAGGGCATAGCTTCGTCCAACAATTCGCATTCTTGGTCAAAATCAATTTTAGCATAATAGTCTTTCCTAAATGTTTGAAGAAAATCTTTCATGTTTTCCCTTGCCAATTCTTCAAACATAGCAGCGGACATTTCATTTGGGTCTTGCGACGATAAGAATTTATCAAAGTCTTTCATAGTGGATTCGTTTTATTGTTTACAGAAAATTTTAAGAAGCAAAATCAAAAATATAACAAAACGGCATAAGTTGTACAAGTTTGTCCTTACAACAAAAACATAATTTTTTTTAATATTTTTTTATAATTTTATAAAAATTCAATACCGCCGCCACAAAGGAAGGATTTTCTAAATTTTCATCAAATGTTTTTAAAATATCAAAACTTGCATGAAAAATACTATATCTAATACGTTCTGAAATAGTATGTTGCAGCGTTTCATTGTGCGCCAATTCATCTAAAATGGTAGCGCGCTCTTGCTCAAATTCCTGTCTTTTCAAGGCGTCACGTTGCCCCCGTTGTTCCACCTCGATTTGAGCCAATTTTTCCGCTTTTTGACGCGCTTCTGCTTGACGTTTTGCTTGATCATCTTCTTCAGTGGCTTGATAATTTTGGCGAACGGCTTCAACAAAAAAACCTGCTGGACTGCCTTTAATACTGCCTTTTTCAATGGCTTTGTCAGTCAAAAGCAAGGCTTGAAGTAAGGAGTGTTCTGAAAAATCTTCAGCCAATTTTTTGAGCATAAGTTGTGTTACACCAAATTTTTTCGATATTTTTTGTATTAAATCTTTATTGTGTGCTGCGTTTATTGGGGTTTCTACCACTAACACAGGTGTATCTAAGTGTATGGGCATTGTTGAGATGTTTGACAAGGATACATCTGCGTTACTTGCTTCATTCTTTTCAACATTTGATAACAATAAATGCCTGTCAATTCTAAAACGAAGGGCTGTAATTTTTTGACCTGTTTTTATTTCACTAAATTCTAAATTGATGTGTGCCTCCTGCCACAATCGTTTTTGCGCTTCTTCTAAAATTTTAATTTTGAAATTGGCATATAAGGCGTATTTGCCCGAAACACCCAACAAGACCTTCAATTTCTCTAAATTTATGGTGACACTGTTTAAGTTTTGATTGATATTTTGCAACAAAAGCAGATAGAGTCTATGGCTTGTTGACATTCTCAAAAAAGGCATTTGCAACCAATCGAAAGGTTGAGTATCTGATGCCTCAGACAATAAAAAGGCTTTAAATCTGGGGTGAATACTGACTTCAAGAGAAAGGATAGGGTGGTTCATTAGAAAATCCAGGCTTGTCAAAAGAGTCGTTTGATATTGGTGTGTTTGCCCGTGTGTATCTAAATATGTACAACTTATGCGGCGTTCAAACAGCCGAGCCGCCGCCGCCGATATATTGCTACTCATGATTTGATTATCAATATTTTGTGTATCAAAAAAACTATTTAAAGAAAGGCAATAATCAGAAAAATCGGTATCAGAAAACCGTATCAAAGGCAACAATTTGCCCAAAATCATCAGTTCCCAAAAAGATAAATCTCCTGAATAGACAACTTCAATATTTTGAAAGACGACCTGTTTTTGAATTTCCATGCCCAAAATTAGTTTGTTTAAAGTGTTCTCCAAACACCCCTCAGTAAAAACCTTTTTTTAACCAATTTTTTAAATATTTTTGAGCCACATTTATAAAAAATTGCTTTATGTTAAAATTAACTGAGATCAACATTTTTCCTGTCAAATCCCTTGACGGTTATTCACCAAAATCTGCTATTGTCGAAAAACAAGGCTTGCAATATGACCGCCGTTGGATGATTACCGACCTCGACGGCCTGTTTATGACACAACGGACGAATGGGCGCATGGCATTGCTGAAAGCCGTGGTTGAAAACGATATTTTATCCATTTTTGAGAAAGAAAACCCTGAAAATGGTATTGAAATGCCTGTTTCAAGCCAAATTATTGAAACCGTCACTGCTGAAATTTGGGATGACCAAGTAGCTTCTGTCTTAGTAAATAGAGAAGCCAATGCGTTTTTAAGCGATTTTTTAAACAAAAAATGTCAGCTCGTGACTATGCCCGCAACAACTGAAAGGCGGATAGAGGCTACGTACAATACAGGTAATGATATTGTTAGTTATGCTGATGGCTATCCATTTCTCATTATCGGCGAAGCGTCTTTGACGGAATTGAATAAGAAAATTGAAGAAAGAAAAACGACAGAGACCCCCCTCAGTATGCGCCGCTTCCGCACCAATTTTGTCTTTTCTGGCGGACAACCTTTTGAAGAAGATACGTTTACACATTTTAAAATAGGCGATGTGGACTTCATTGGTCTGAAACCTTGCGCGCGTTGTGTCCTTACAACCCGCGACCCCGATACAGGCGTGAAAGGCAAAGAACCGCTTGACACTTTGATGACGTTTAGACAGGAGGGTACAAAAATCTTATTTGGTCAAAATGTGGTTTGGAATGATAAAAAATGGCAATCCACAGAACTGCCAAAAGTGACCATTGGGGACATTATTTCGATTTAATGGGACATCAAAAACACCACCATCGTCTTAGACCCATGTGCGCCCAACACAAGCGATTGCTCTATATCTGCCGTTTTTGAAGGTCCTGCAAGAAATGTCCCAAAGCCATAATCAGCTGACCCAATACGTTCATAGGCTTCGTGCATCGTTGGTACAATGTCTTTTTCGTTCAAAACAATGGCTAAATTTTGACAAATAAAGGGTGCGACACGCTGCCCCATCAACCCCTCAGTAATCCAAACTGAACCGTTTTCAGCTACCCCAAAATGAGCTTTGATAATGGCTAATTCGACGTTTTCCAAATCGTGCGGGTCGCTGTTTTGCCAATCCAATTCAGCTGCATTTTTCAAGTCAAATAAGGTCGTGATGATACGGTTTTGCTTAGTGTAGTTTTGTTGTATAAATTGCTCAATTGCTTGATAATCAGCTATTTCGACAACCATGCCACCAATGCTTTGCAGCACCGCTGTAAATTGTTCTTTTGGCACATGCGTACTTTGATTTAAGCCTTCCAACAAGGGTAAAGGCTTCAAATTAGGTTGATTTTTTTTTATGGCTGCTAATATATTATCTCGACTATTCATATTTTATATTTGTTTTAAGTCCCCTTTGGGGATTTAGGGGCTCTATTTTTTTTATACCAATCTCTAAAACTCT
>JANOAU010000113.1:0-39591 GCA_031411275.1 Saprospiraceae bacterium
GGAATCTCTTTGTATTTTTATAGCAGCAAAGAGATTCCTACTGAATGACAAAAGCGACAAAAATGAGAAGAAGGAACAATCGAGATTAAAGAGGCGAAACAGTTGCTAATCAACGATAAAGGTATTAAGAAAATATACTTATTGGCATATTTATTGCTGTATAAAAGACGACGCAATTCAGCGTTAAATTAAATTATATAGTGATGAAAAAATCAATTCTTCGGAAGTACAAAACAGACCCAGAAGCCAAGGGGTACGCAAAAGGTGTCACTGTTTATCAACGTATGAAGGACAATGACCAATTTACAGCTGAACAAGCCCTTGTTGACGCTTTGAAACTTAGTACAGGGCTTTATGAGGCGGCTAAAGGGGCGGCTGCGAGCCGAGATTCTATCAAAATTGCTTACAAAAATGAATGTTATCAGACATTTATTGAAAAATTGGACTTGGTGGCGGATGCCGTAGAAAAAAAAGCCAATGGCGACTACAAAATCTCTCAAAATGCGGGTTTTGATACACCTTCGACGACCAAACGCTCGATTGATTTTTTGGAAATGCCCACAGGTTTGAAAGCCGAAGATGTAAAAGGTCGCAAAGGGTTCGCCAAAGTCGGTTGGGATAATGACCCCGATGCAATCAGTACGGCTGTTATGTGGCAAGTGCAAGGTGAAGCGGATGCCCCTTGGCAAAATGGCACGTACAGCACGGCTAATACGACTTTGGTGCCGGGTTTACCTTCGGGCAAGTATGTGGCATTTAAAGTCTATTCAACGGGTCGCAAAGGTCTGAAAAGCGATGCGACAGAACCCGTCATTGTGTTGGTCAGCTGATTTGTTGGACGTCCCTTTTTTTGAAAATTGATGTACGACATAAACTTAAGGTAAAATCTATTTTTTAATTATTAAATAAAATAAGGCGCGTTTTGAAATTACCCCCCTCAGTATGGGCAAATACACGTTGATTGTGACCTGTCCTGGCTACGAATCGCAAACGTTTGAAGATGTGAAAATCAAAACGGGTATGATGACACAGCGGAATGTAAAGATGGTGGCGGCAGCACGTGCAGGGGCAACGGATTGAGGGTGTTTTTTTTACTTACAGTAAATAAAAAATGAAAAGTGAAAAATATAAAACGTTGGTTATTAATGATTTGAGTTTATTGGTTTAGGCAAACCATTTTTAAAGGAGTATATATGAAACTACGGATTCTTTTTATACTGATTTCACTATCAACTTGTCTGTTTGCTCAAATAAACATCATGGATATAGGCGCAATCTCTGATGGAAAAACATTGAATACGAGCATCATACAACACGCCATAGACAGTTGTGCGGCAAAAGGAGGCGGTAAAGTTTTCATTCCCAAAGGTCAATTTCTAACAGGTTCGATTGAGCTAAAAACAGGTGTAAAACTCCATATTACTGAGGGGGGTGTTTTGCTCGGCAGTACACGGCGCGATGATTACAAAAAGCATGATTGGTATGCGCTTATCTTAGCCAAAGGGCAAAAAAACATTGGTATTGAAGGAAAGGGAACAATAGACGGACAAGGCAGAGCCTTAGCTGCTGATGTAGAACGCATGCTCGCCGAAGGATTGTTGCCTAAAAATACAAAACCTTATGCCCGTCCCGATGAAAGCCAAAGACCTCAAATCATCGAAATGACGGATTGCCAAAACATTAACATTCAAGGCATTACGATAAAAAATGCGGCTTGTTGGGTACAAACGTATCACCAATGTTCGGACATGGTTATTAAAAAAATGACTGTGGAAAGTATGGCTTATTGGAACAACGACGGTATTGATTTAGTGGATTGTCGCAACGTCAAAATGATGGATTGCAACATCAATGCAGCCGATGATGCCCTTTGTTTAAAATCTCAAAGTATCCAATCAGCTTGTGAAAACATTGAGATTA
This sequence comes from Saprospiraceae bacterium, assembly GCA_031411275.1. Taxonomy (GTDB): domain Bacteria; phylum Bacteroidota; class Bacteroidia; order Chitinophagales; family Saprospiraceae; genus JAAFJT01. The sequence continues at coordinate 1,921 of JANOAU010000113.1, forward strand.
AGCGGTGTACTTTGCGATCCAGTGCGAGTGCGATTAAGTTCGGCACAGCTTCTTACGGTGGTTTTAAGCATATTCGCATCAAAAATATCTACGTTTATGACACCTATCGCTCTGCCATAGCCCTTGAATGTGTGGACGGCGGTTATATCGAAGACATCAAAATCCAAAACATTCTCGCCAAAAACACGGGCAATGCTTTGTTTATCCGCTTAGGTCATCGCAATCAAAATCGCCCTGTTGGTTATATCAAAGATATTTTTATCAAAAACCTGAAAGCACACATTCCAAAAGGCAAACCTGATAAAGGCTATGATATGGCGGGGCCGCCTGCCGATTCTATCTCCAATTTGTTGCCTTCTTCTATTGTCGGATTGCCCGAACACCGTATTCAAAATGTATATTTGAACAACATAGACATCACTTTTGGCGGCGGCGGTCATAAAGACACGGCTTATATTCCGCTAAATGATTTGGGTAAAATACCAGAACATCCGAAAGAGTATCCCGAATTTTCGATGTTTGGTGAACTCCCTGCGTGGGGCTTTTTTCTTCGTCATACTGAGGGGGTGCATTTCAAACATGTAACCTTGCGTTTGTTAGAAAAGGATTATCGCCCTGCCTTGGTAACGGACGATGTTTTGAATTTAACTAAAAAGTCAATTACTATTAAAGAATGAATTTATCGTCATTTAAAGTGAGGCAGTGATTTTAAGTCAACGCCTCACTCAAGTACATGGGTAAAATCAAACACATAGAATCATAGCACACATAGCTTATTGTAAATCAATATTTTATAAAACTATGTGTGCTATGATTCTATGTGTTTGATACCAAATAATTATGTTTTAGCATTTATATTCAATTCTTAAACATTGGAGGATGCTGCTCATCAAAATCCGTCGCATCTTGAAAAGCCTTCGCCACCGCTAAAATCGTGGCATCATCGAACAAATTACCCAAAAAAGAAATACTCGTCGGGTGTCCATTCTGAAAACCATTAGGCGTCACCACCACAGGCTGACCCGTCAAATTGGTAATGGCTAAAATATCACCGTCAAAACTTGGCATAATCACACAATCGTACCCCCTCAGTAAATCATTGATTTCCAACATCATTTTAGTTCTCAAACGATTGGCATTGATGTATTCAACAGCGGGAATGAAGCGAGCCGCGCGAAAATAATTGGGCCAAGAAAAACGGCTTTGGCTTGTGAGTTCATCGTCTAAATTGGTACGCGTCATATCGTCAAAAGCAGCGGCGGCTTCGCTTTGCAATACGACGCCCATAATGCGCGAGGGAACAGTCGTTTTCCATTCGAGCGGTATCAATTTAACACCCAGTTTTTCAAAGGTTTCCAAAGTCCGCCATTCATTTCTGTCTTTTTTCAAGGAATCGAACAGGTTTTTAGGGTAAGCAATGCGTAATTTCTTCAAATCCACCGCATTTGAGTAAGCAAAAGGCACATTCACTGCCGCTTTATCGCCTTCCACGGAACCACCATTAAGAACTGCAAATACAATCGCGGCATCATAAGCCGAGCGTGTAATAGGTCCAATTTTATCTAAACTCCAACACAATGTCATGGCACCCGCTCTATTGATACGACCAAAAGTAGGGCGCAAACCTGTTGTGCCGCAACGCGTTGAAGGCGATACAATCGAGCCTTGTGTCTCTGTACCCAACGCAAAAGGTAACAAACCCGCCGCCACTGCCGAAGCCGACCCTGCTGATGAACCACTTGAGCCTTGCTTCAAATCCCAAGGATTGCGGGTGATGCCGCCAAACCATACATCGCCCATAGCCAATGAACCCATAGACATTTTGGCAATCAACACTGCACCCGCTTCACGCAACCGTTGCACAACTGCCGCATCTTCTTCAAACTTTTGGTCTTTATAAGGTGCTGCGCCCCAAGTTGTTAGGGTATTTTTGACTGAAAACAAATCTTTCACACCATAAGGAATGCCGTGTAAGATGCCCCGATATTTGCCTTTGGCAATGTCTGCATCTGCTTGTGCCGCTTCTTTCAAAGCGATGTCTTCCGTCAAACTAATGACGCAATGGAGTGTATCACTGTATTTTTTCAAGCGGTCTATAAAAAAACGGGTCAAATTCACAGACGTGATTTTTTTATATTTTATCAAACTCGCTAACTGCGGGAGAGAATAAAACGCCAAATCCGCTTTGTTTTTGGGCATCACCGTGTTTGTCGGAATGTTCCAAACCGTTGGCATAGTGCTTTTTTTAGAAAATGAGGCTTTTCCTACTGAGGGGTTGAAATACAAAGCTGGTGCAACCGCATTTTCCAATTTTTGAGCGTGCATTACTTTATATGTCATTAAAAAGTTTTGTGCTTGACCAATAAGCGAATCGCGTTCTGCATCCGTCAGTGTGATGTCAATGAGTTTTTCAGCGGCCATAAAAGGTTCTTTTGTCAAGGTATTTTGAGCAAAAAGAGAGCTAAAACAGAGCAAAACGATAATTGTAAAAATGAATTTCATGATGAATGATTAGGAAATGATGAATGATAAATGATGAATTTGTGGGAAAGTAATAAACTTTCTCAATTTGGAAGCAAAAAAAGACAAATTTATCCTCAAACAAGAGAATAAGTAGATGAACAGAAATAAACGGGAAATTTATTTACCACAAGTATGTGATAATCAACCTCTTACATTATTCATCGTTCATTATTTATCATTCTTCATTACTTAGATGTGTTGTTCTGAATGTTATTAAAAATTGACTTTTCTTGAAAATTCATAGATTTTGAAAATATTTTTAGGCTAATCTAAAAATTATTTAAAAATAACCTTAATTTTACCTCAAATTAAAATAATACAACCAATGAGATATTTAACTTCTACTCTTTTTACGCTCTTAACCCTGAGTCTTTTTGCTCATAATGCACAGATTAAAGGTATAATCAGCGATGACAAAGGCAATCCAATACCATTTGCTAATGCCTTATTGTTGGGAAAAAACATGGGAAATACCTCAAATACTGAGGGGGTCTTTACCATCGAAAATGTGCCAATTGGACATTACACTCTGGTGGTCACAGCCGTTGGTTTTTTGAAAAAAGAGCAAAAAATAACTGTAAAACATACAGATAAGATATTGGTAATCAATATTTTACTCAATACATTGAACGATAAATTAGAAGAAGTGGTGATTACAGGCACGATGAAAGAAGTGGCGCGTTCGCAATCTGCAGTACCGATTGACATTATTACGCCTAAGTTGTTTTTAAAAAATCCAACGCCTAATTTGTTCGAATCTATCGGCATGGTCAACGGCGTGCAACCCACAATTAGTTGTAATGTGTGTAACACAGGTGACATCCACATCAATGGTATGGAAGGTGGCTATACGATGGTAATGATTGACGGGATGCCGATAGTGAGCGCACTGTCAACGGTCTATGGATTGATGGGTATTCCTAATTCGATGGTGGAACGTATCGAGATTATTAAGGGTCCCAGTTCGACATTATACGGGTCAGAAGCTGTCGGTGGCTTAATCAATGTGATAACCAAACAAGCGGACAAATCACCCCGTTTGAGCATTGATGTAAATGGCACTACGTATCAAGAAATGGGTTTAGATGCCGCCACAAAGTTCAAAATAGGGCGTGTAACCAGCCTTTTAAGTGCTAATGTGTTCAATTTTCAAAAACGTTGGGACATCAATAACGACAACTTTACAGATGTGACACTCCAAAAACGCGCCTCTGTTTTCAATAAATGGCAATTCAAAAGGGCTGATGACAAGCAAACTAACTTCGCTTTGCGCTATGTCTATGAAGACCGTTTTGGCGGCGAAATGAATTGGCAAAACAAACATCGGGGCGGCTCAGAGGTGTATGGCGAACAAATAACGACCAACCGTTTTGAACTGATTGGCGTCTATGATTTACCTGTGAAGGAAAAGGTGAAATTTCAATATTCTTACAATTTCCATAACCAAAACTCGGCTTATGGCAACCGTCCCTTTTTGGCGACGCAACAAATTGGGTTTGCTCAAATGACTTGGAACAAACCCATCAGTAAAATCCATGATTTTTTATTAGGCACTGCTTTGCGCTACACGGCGTATGACGATAATTCTGCTTTGACCCGTTCTGCCGATACTTTAAACCCTATCAATCAACCTTCAAAAACATGGTTGCCAGGCATTTTCTTACAAGATGAAATGCGTTTTTCTGAAAAACATACGCTTTTGGCGGGTTTGCGCTATGATTTTAACTCAAAACATGGTCATATCTTTTCGCCACGTCTGAATTGGAAATGGACGGTCAACCCAACAAATACAGTGCGTTTGGGTCTTGGCAATGGCTATCGCGTTGTTAATTTGTTTTCAGAAGATGAACGGGCATTCAATGGTGCGCGGCGCATCGTCATAGGTTCAAATTTAAAACCTGAACAATCGTATAATGTGAATCTGAATTACAACACGTCTTTAACACATCAGCATGGTTACGTTGCCATAGATGCCGCTTTATTTTATACTTATTTTACGAATAGAATCGTGGCAGATTATTTCAAAAACGATAAAGAAATTTGGTTCGACAATTTGAACGGTTACGCTATTGCCAGGGGCATGAGTTTCAATACCGATTTCAATTTTGACAATCCGTTTAAAGCAACACTTGGCGCAACGATTCTCGATGTTTTTCAAGTAGAAACCAATGATTTTAACGTCAGTGAAAAAACCAAGCCTGTTCAAGTCCCGTCAGTATCGGCGGTGTTTTCGATGTCTTATACCTTCAAATCGCATATAGTTGTAGATGTCACAGGCAATATATACAGCCCTATGTTATTGCCAGTGCAAGAAAATGATTTCCGTCCTGACCATTCGCCCTGGTTTTGTTTGGCGAATATGCAAGTCACCAAAACCTTTAAAAATGGCATTCAATTATATGGTGGCATCAAAAACATCTTGAATTTCATACCTAAAAACCCCATTATGCGCCCTTTTGATCCTTTCAACAAAACGGTTGATGTAGACAATCAGAATGGTTATTCTTTTGACACGACTTACAATTATGCGCCGTTGCAACGGATACGTGGTTTTTTGGGTATACGGTTTGTCGTTAAATGAGCGACCCCTCAGTATTTTTCAAAGAATGTCATTTGGTAGCGTAGTTTTTTCTATTTAGCTTTGTGAGTTATCATAATTTTAAACAACAAGAATACTACGCGAATGAAAAGACGTTATTTCCTATCAGAATCTTCTAAAGCGGTTGGTGGCTTAGCCTTAATGAGTGCTTTGCCTATGAATCGCACGTTCGGTAAAACCTCAACCATCGCCCCCAGCGACAAAATTCGGGTCGGCTTGATTGGTTGCAAAGGCATGGGTTATGCCGATTTAAATTCCATATTGAAAATGCCTGAAATTGATTGCATCGGTCTGTGTGATGTAGATGCCAATGTCTTGAAGGAACGTCAAGCCAATGTCGAAAAACTGAGGGGTACTAAGCCCAAAGGTTATGGCGATTTTCGTAAGCTATTGGAAAACAAGGACATAGATGCTGTCATCATTGGCACACCTGACCATTGGCATGCTTTACCGATGATTTATGCGTGTGAAGCGGGCAAAGATGTTTATGTCGAAAAACCGCTCGGACGCACCATTGAAGAGTGCAATCTTATGTTAGCAGCGGCGCGAAAATACAACCGTGTCGTACAAGTAGGGCAGTGGCAACGCAGTCATCAGCATTGGCAAGATGCCATAGATTTTGTGCGTTCAGGCAAGTTGGGCAAAATTCGCACCGTCAAATCGTGGGCATATCAAGGCTGGATGAAATCTGTCCCTCTTAAGCCCGATGCACCGGCACCTGAAGGCGTTGATTACAATATGTGGCTCGGCCCTGCGCCTAAAAGACCTTTCAATCCGAACCGTTTTCACTTCGATTTTCGTTGGTTTTGGGATTATGCAGGTGGTTTGATGACCGATTGGGGCGTTCATATCATTGATATGGCTTTATATGGCATGAATGCGGCAGGTCCGAAATCGGTTATGGCTTCTGGCGGTAATTTTGCATATCCCGACAGTGCCATGGAAACGCCTGATACTTGCCAAGCCATTTATGAATTTGACGGCTACACCATGATTTGGGAACACGCTAATGGCATCAATGGTGGTCCTTATGGACGTGACCACGGTGTGGGTTTTATCGGCAATATTGGCACCCTTGTTGTGGATAGAAATGGTTGGGAAGTTATTCCAGAAATTGATAAAGGGACACCGCGTATGGAAGCGGTTTCGTTGATTAAATCAGTCGGCAGTGGCTTGGATAACCACACTAAAAACTTCGTAGACTGCATGCGTTCACGCGCCAAACCGAATTGTGATATTGCCATTGCACAAAATACCGCTTTAAATGCGTCGTTAGGGAATATCGCTTTCCGTGTCAATCGAAAAATATTCTGGGATGCTGCTAAACAACAATTAATTGGCGACAATGAAGCTAATAAATTAACAAAAGCCAATTATCAGAATGGGTGGGCTTTACCAAAAGTATAGATCCCCTCAGTAAAATACATGTTGTTCAAATCTTATGACTTGAACTTATGCTGGAGCAGCGAGGCAACTTGCTGCTCTTTTTTAGTATTTGGTGTTTTGTGTTGAGATGTAAAATATTGATTGTCAATACCAAACACTATAAACAAAACACTACATACCTAAAACAAATAAACAACATTCAAACCCACATAACGATTATAAGCCGACCAATTTGTGCGATTTATAATATTCATAAAACCTAAATCATATCGTAATCCCAATTGAATATGTTGAGTGGGTAAATAACTAAAACCACCCAATAAAGAGACATCCCACCGATTAAGCCCTAAGGTGGTTGTATTAACTTGATTAATAAAGGCATTATTATCTTTTGAAGTAAAACTACCACTGACAAAATACACGGAAGCACCATTAGCTTTTACACTTTGCCCGACTAAATACGCTGTTTTTAGACCTGTTGAAAAGGCGAATATCTTTTTAAATTGATATTGAATAACTAAAGGTAATTCTAAATAATATAATTTATCCAATGAAATAGGTTTACCGCTTTGTAAATTAGTAGTTGAAGCAGCATTTAATAAATTCTCCGTTTTGAAATAAGAAATAGGATTGCCCGAAGTTTGTGTTTGCCTAAAATTCAAACCTGTGCCCAATGACCAATGATACGTTAAAGGTTTAAAAACTACTAAACCTGCTTGAAAACCATCGATTTTTTGTCCCTTTTCGGTGTGTATGCCTGTAGTAATGCCTAAGCGTAATTTTTTAGAAATACCCGTAAAACATTTTATTGTCTTAAAAAAAGGTTCGGGTTCAATTTTAAGGTTTGTATCTTGTTCTATACTGAGGGGTGCAATGTGTATCATTCCCAATGATTCAAAAGATGTAAAATCATTCTTTTTGTTATCATTAACACTTAAATCGTTTTTATTTTTTTCAACACTTTTATTATTTTTATTTATACTTAAATCATTTACGTATGTCTCAACACTTTTATTTTCAATAGTTTTACTGTTTTTAATTACACTTAAATCATTTACGTATGTCTCAACACTTTTATTTTCAATAGTTTTATTGTTTTTATTAAAACTTAAATCATTTGCGTGTGTCTCAACACTTTTATTTTCAATAGTTTTATTATTTTTATTTACACTTAAATCATTTATGTGTGTATCAAAACTTTTATTTTCAATAGTTTTATTATTTTTATGTAATTCAACAACTTCACCCCCCTCAGTATTTTTATGTGAATCAGTATCTACAATTGGTTTTGATATTGTTTTATCAATTGTTTTTACAGCACTTTTAGTATGCCAATACCAAGACCCACCGCCTAATGTTGCCGTTAAACTGATAAAAAACACAAGCCACAAGAGCCTCCGCCGTTTCTTTTTGACGGGCAATTCACGGTCAAGGGTTTGCAGCATGGCTTCCCAACCTTGATTTTCAAAATCGTTATGATTGTCTTTATTCATTACCTTTTTATTTCAATTCATTCATTATGAATACTTTATCAAACAGTTGCACTCGGTTTTGAGTCCAATAATTTTCGCAATTGCTCCCGTGCTGACGACAAATGCCATTTTGACGTTCCCACAGAAATATTCAATTGCGCTCCAATTTCAGCATGATTCAGTCCTTCGATGGCATACAGAGTAAAAACTTTACAGGTAGCGGGCGGCAATTTGTCAACCACTTTTAATAAATCATCGTAATACAGTTCCGAAAGCACCCCCTCCGTATGTTGCGTTATTTTTGCCTCTGGCAACACTTCCGAAAAGACAACAGCGTCTAAATATGTCTTATTTTGCTTGAAATAATCCGAAATGGCGTGAAAAACCAAGCGTCTTATCCACCCTTGAAGTGAACCTTTGAATGAAAAAGTATCTATTTTTTTATAAACCCGCAAAAAGCCATCGTTTAAAATCTCTAAAGCCCGTTCACGGTCACCGTTTGTATAACGCAAGCACATCTGTATCATGGCCGGGAAGTGCCGACGATACAGTATTTCTTGATATTTGCGCTCATTGCGCACACATCCTGCGACTATTTCGGTTTCATTTTCGTTCAAAACGGACGTTTGAAAAGTTTAAACACAAGGATAGACACCCAAAATATAGGGAGGGGTTGGGTGGTTTTAAAAATAAACATAAATTTAGACCAAAAATGGGAAATATGAAAAATTACGAAGTTGGACATTTAAAACCAGAAGAAATTAGCAGTTTGCTTGACTTGCAAAAAGAAAATTTGCGTGTAAATTTAGATAGCCAAACCATTGAGAGTCAAGGCTATGTATCTTTTATTTACAATCCAATCATCATCGAGAGAATGATGGCAGATGAGCCACAGATTATTGCTCGGGCAGACAATCAAGTAGTCGGTTACGCTCTTGTATCAACGATTGAGGTGATGAAAACATTTGAAGCCGCCATACCGATGCTCGATAAGATAGCTCAATTAGACTATAAAGGGACACCATGTCGCGAACAGACCTATTATCTTGTAGGACAAGTTTGTGTCAAGGCGGGTTATCGTGGCATGGGTATTTTAGAAGCGATATATGAAGGGCATCGGCAAGCGTTTTCAGACCGCTATGATTTTGCAGTGACAGAAGTAGCAGTTGACAACGGCCGTTCATTGGCTGCTCATCATCGTATTGGATTTGAGACCATACATGTGTTTTTTGATGCCTTCAATGGCAAAGAATGGCATATAATTGCTTGGGATTTTATGAAATGATGAAGGGTAAAAGGGTGAACACGCGCCCCTCAGTAAAAAACTCTATTTTCTTAAGAATCAATGGTTTAGGTGAATAATTGGGTTTATAAAAAAACCTTTAAAAAACTATATTTGAAAATAGAGCGTATATCTATTTGAAAATCCATAGATTGTGGTTTTAAAAACAAATATATGATACACGCAAACCTATTAAAATTTACTATCCTATTTATGTTGATGGGATACGCACAGATGGCACAAGCAGACGGTTTCAAAATATTGAATAAAGAAAGGGAAGCACTGCAATGTCGCATTGATTTGACGGTTCGAGCGCAAAAAGAAATACTGATTTCCACTTACATTATTCGTGAAGATGAAGTGGGTTTGGGACTGCTCCAATTGATGATTGATAAAGCCGCTAAAGGCGTCACTGTCAAGTTAGTTTTAGACGCTTTTGGCAATGAGATGTCATTAGAACTCCTTAATTATTTGATTGAAAAAAAGGTAGAGGTACACCTTTTTAACAAAGCACAACTGTTTCAGTTACATACACTGACCAATAGAATGCACGAAAAAGTGTTGTTAATTGACAGCGAAAACCTCATCGTGGGCGGTAGAAATCTCTCCAAAGACTATTTTAGGATAGACTCAACAGGTAATTTTTTAGATACAGAACTTTTTGCCAAAAGCAAAAGGGTGTCAAAAGAGTTGCGGGGGCATTTCTTTACAATGTGGAATCGGCATCGATTGACTAAAAAGCCTTCCAAAATGGAGTTAACAGAGGAAATGCGTGCTAACTGGAAAAAACGTTTAGAACAGGGTCTGGTTGATTTATTGAAAAAAGGAAAAGTAAAATCCAATTCCAACATTGATTGGTCGGCTCTGACTTCAACAGCTCAAGTTAATGCCACTTATGACAACTTTGTTAGCGACAGCGGTATAACATCCATTATTCCTTCTGAAAAAAAGAACTTAAAAGGCACTCAACAATTAATTGCACTCTTAGACTCGGCTAAGACCACGGTTGATTTCAAAAATCCTTATTTTCATCCGACTAAATTGTGGTTGAAAGCCCTTAAAAGTGCCATAAATCGAGGCGTAAAAATCCGGTTGTTGACCAATTCTGAATGTACAACTGATGTGCTTTTAATGCAATCCGTTTACAGACGTTCACGACCTAAATATCTAAAAATGGGTATTGAGATATGGGAATACGAAGGCAAAGAGTACTTACATACCAAATCTATTGTTATTGATTCATCTACTACCGTTATCGGCAGCTACAATATTCATATTGTTTCTCAAAAAAACAATACAGAAGTCTGTCTGTGGGTTAAAGACAAAACTTTTGGTCAACAAAACATTCGATATATGGATAGCAACTTAAGCTCTGCCAAAAATATTGAAGCCACGAAGCGTAACTTCTCAAATTGTCACATAGATAAACATCCAAATTGTCCCAAAAAAGCTTTTAAATATCGGCTGTATGTCCGTTTGTTTGCGCCTATTATGAGTTGGTTTATGTAAAGAAGAATGTAACAAGCGACCCCCTCAGTAAAATAATGAAAAGGCATTATTCAATATCGAATCAAAAGGAGTTTTTTGAAAATGTTTCGTACTTTGTCAATTCATTTTAAAAACAAGGACATGACAAAAAACTTTATCTATCGCATTATTCAGTGCTTCTTTTTCATAGCTATTTTTGTTTTTACAAGTTGTGCAACAGTTAAAAACAAAACGGATAAAGAAGAGTGGGTTTCCCTTTTCAATGGCAAAGATATTAAAGATTGGACTGTTAAAATTTATCATCATGAAGTGGGTGACAATTACGGCAATACCTTTCGCGTAGAAGATGGATTGATGAAAGTCCGATATGACCAATACGACTCATTCAGGAATCGGTATGGACATTTGTATTACAAACAACCGTTTTCTTACTACAAACTGGTTGTTGAATATCGTTTTGTAGGCGAATGGCGTAAAGATGCTCCGAGTTATACCAATAAAAACAGTGGCATTATGTTTCATTCGCAAGACCCGCGCACGATGCCTAAAGAACAAGACTGGCCCATTTCTGTAGAGTTTCAATTGTTGGCAGGTTTGGGCGATGGCAAACCTCGTCCAACGGGCAATATGTGTTCACCTGGTACGGATGTCGTTTATAAAGGTAAAATTGACCCACGCCATTGTATCGAATCAACTTCAAAAACATACGAAGGCGAACAATGGGTGCGCGCTGAATTGATTGTTTTAGGCGATTCGCTCATCACGCACATCATCAATAGTGATACTGTTTTACAATACTCCAAACCGCAAATTGGCGGAGGTGTGGCAAATGGTTATGACCCTACAATAAAACAAGACGGAAAACTGCTGTCAACAGGTTTTATCGCTATGCAAAGTGAGGGACAGCCGATAGATTTCAGGAAAGTGGAAATTTTGAATTTAGAAGGGTGTATGAATCCAAAATCTAAAAAATATAGACGGTATTTTGTTAAGTCCAATCCTGCAAAATGTGAGTAAACCAAACTACATGAAAAGTGAAAAACGAAAAGTGATAAAAGAGCATAATTTACTGAGGGGGGGCTTGGACTGTTAAAGCTGTCTTTTTACTAAAAAAATATTCAACTCCAAGGGCAACACTTAAACCAACGGCTGAACCAAAAAGTGCATCTTGCGGAAAATGTTGCGCCAAATAGACTCTTGAAACGCCTACTAAAAAAGCTACTAAAAACAGAGCTATTTGCACACTTTTATATGACGGAAATTGAAACGCCAATAAGCCCCATAAAGCAAAAGCACTCGCTGTATGTCCTGATGGAAAACTGGTTGCACCTCTATTCAATTCGATGCCTTTGACATAGTTAAAAGTATCTAATTCTCCCATTTCTTCCAAAATTGTAAAAGGTCGCGGCGACACAAAAATTTCTTTTAAAAGAAAAGGAACAAGCAGCATTGCAAGACCCGTAATGGCTATTTTTAAGACATTTTCTTTGTTTTTTTTATAAAAATAGAAAAAAAGAGCTATTAAGAAATAGGGATAGGCTTCGCCCAACAAAGTGCAATAAGAAAAAAAATAATCTCCAAATACGGTGCGATGTGCGCTAAAATACAGAGTCACCTCTAACATCGGTTTATTCAATATACTAAAGAATACCCAAAAAAAACTGATGAAATATAAAGCAAAAAACAAGCTGTTTTTTTCTATAATTTTTAACATATTCATGTATTTGATACAGCCTTATTTAGGTTTGTTCTGCTGCTTTTAACTTGGCAAGTTGTTTTTTGATATTCAAAAATGCAACAATTTTTTTACCATATTTATCGAATACAGCAGGGGACAATTTATAGTCATTGACAGCTCTAAATGTTAGAACAATGGCTATTGGAATCAAAATAACAAGAGGCACCCACGCTGCTGTAACAGGTGAGATAGAACCAGCATCTTTCAAATTTTTACCATAAATCATTGAAATCATAAAGACCATAAAAAAGACAATGGCGATCAATATAGGATAGCCAAAGCCCCCTTTTTGTACAATAGCCCCCATAGGCGCACCAATAAATAGAAAAATAAAGCACACAAGGGCAAAAGTAAACTTCAAATTGAACTCATAGACGTATTTATCACGCGATTCATTGACCAATTTTACTTGGCGTTGCGTGTTTTCAATTTGTGTCTTTACATTTTGTACTTGCGATTCTGCGCGGGTCAAAAAGTTTTCTTTTTCATATTTTGGTAAACCTGTATCAGTCAGAATAGCGTAGAAATTAGGCTTTAAATATTTATTATTAAAAGTGTCTTTTTTAGGAATGGCTATGGCTTTACCGCTATAAGACGTACCAGCCAAAGTTGCATTGGTAAAGGAATCTAAAGTCGCTTGTCCTTTTGTCTTTTCAGTGGGTTTTATCTTTGTATTGTCGTTTAATACTGAGGGGGGCATTTGCTGTTGACTGGCATTGAGATTATGAATAATAGCCGTGTCTGTTTTCGTTATAGACAATAATTTATTGCGCCAAGGTGTAAAATTGGTCTGTAAACCCCTTATCAAATCCGTTCCATAACTATAACCGACGCGCTGAATAGAGTCCATAGCGTTGAAAAGTTCCCGACTTGACAGCATTTTTTGGTTGTTTTTGAACAAACCTTCATCCGTTTTGCGTCTATCAAATTCCGATAAATCAAAATATTTCTGCCACGATTTAAACTTCACACGCACAAAAGGGTAGTGATTCGCATTGCCACCGTTTTGACCTGTGGTCTCTTGATATTGTATGCCGTCATAGAGATTCATAACGATAAACTGCTTATCATGCGTTGTCATCATTTCGCCCGTTTTGGCGGAGGTTTGATTGACGAGGTTTGCATTATAATTTTTATTACCATAAATCAAGACATTTTCGATGCTCGTGCCATCCTGACCTTTTTTGCCAATGCGTAAAGTGTATTCTTGAAATTCATCATTGAATACACCTGCTTGAAAGGAAACAGTGGGTTTAGACTTCCGAATATCATAAAAACGGGAATAAAACTTCAAATTTGCCCACGGAATCAGGACTTCTGATGTGAAAAATGAAAAAACCGTAATCAAACTAACAGCCACCATCAAAGGACGCATGACTCGAAATAAGGAAACGCCAGCCGATTTAAAACTCGATAATTCATACCGTTCTGCCAAATTGCCCATTACCATCACCGTCGAAATCAGAACGCCTATCGGTAAAGCCTGTGGCACGAGGACGATTGTTAGGTAGAAAAGAAGTTCCATTAACTCTAAAATACCCAAACCTTTGCCCATCATTTCGTCAATATACAACCATAAAAAGTGCATCATCAACACGAACAATGCGATGCCAAATGAGACAAAAAAAGGCGGAATGAACGACTTGACTAAGTATTTATCGAGTATTTTTATCATTTCTAATCTTTAAAATTGGGCGAAATTAAGCGAAATTCATCATTTATCATTCATCGTTTATCATTACTTACTATTTCTTCTAAAAACCGTTCATGCACACCGCTTTCTAAGATATGATTTTGCAAAAACCATTGCGGATAAAAACCTTTACGTTGCAAGTAGAGGTCTTGAATAAAATCCGCTTGTTGTTCTGCGTTCAAATCAAAAAAAGAGCCTTTGTGCCACCCCTCAGTATATGTGTAGTTGTAACCCGCCGCGGTGCGCTGTGCGGCTAAGGCAGCAGCAATATAACCCGCACCGAATTGTTGATATTGCCAAACATGCGTCAATTCGTGGACAAAAATATCCGCCCGAATAGGTCGCCATGAGTTGATGGTATTAAAAGTCACATAAGCATGAGCCATGCCGCGACGAACAGGAACAGAGCGTTTGTCGTGCATAACTAATTTGAAATCAATGGCATTGCCAAATATTTCACGCCCGCGTTGCATTTCAATAGCTGTCAAAAGGCGTGAATTAGGTGAGAAGAGATTGCCCAATATTTCAAAAAAATCAAAGAAAAAAAGTAAGTCAGCGAGTAAAAGCCCTAAAATTTGCCTTTTTACTGAGGGGGGGTATATTTTGTAAAAACGATGATTATTGAACGTCAAAAGCCGTCCAACACGAAGAGGTGTCTGTTTGAAAACAAAAAGAATACGTCGAAATAACCAGCGTATTTTCATGTGAGAGGGTTTTACTTAAATCGTATCGCCTTAACAGGTGAAATTGACAAAACCATAAATGTCGGCAATATCAAAAACAAAGTCGTGAGGATGAGTGTACCTATATTTAAGACCAAAATTGTCCAAAAATCGAACTGAATAGGGGCGTAGCTGAGGTAATAATCCACTTCCGACAAATGTATGAATTTATATTTTTGTTCTAACCAACACAAGCCCAATCCAATCGCATTACCAAAAGCCAAACCGATGACGATGATGATAGCACCGTAGTAGAGGAATATGCGTTGAATGCGTCCATTGGTCGTGCCGAGTGATTTGAGTGTGCCAATCATATTCGTTCTTTCCAGAATCAAAATGAGTAACGCCGTGACCATATTTATGATGGAAACGACGAGCATCAATATCAGAATGACTTGCTCATTGACATCTTGAAGGTCGAGCCAATCAAAAATCGCAGGTTCTTCTTGACGAATTGTCTGGGCTGTTAAATCATTGCTAATCAAATCATTATAAACGTATTCGTTGATACTTTTTAAATCTTTTAAGTCGTCGGTAAAAACTTCAAAACCTGCAATTTGATTTTTTGACCAACCCAAAAGATTTTGAATATGGGCAATATCCACAAGCGCAAATTTTTTGTCGTATTCCTCCAAACCCGTTTTGTAAATGCCACAAACTTCAAAAAGCCGTTGTTCCTGTGCATTGTTTTGAACAAAATGAACGATGAATTTCGCCCCTGTTTTAATCTCCAAACGATTGGCTGTGGATTGCGAAATCAAGATGTCGTGGCAGGAATCAGACGCACAAACATTGATTTTGCGCCCTTCTACAAGATTTTGTTCTACAAAAGACCAATCGAAATCTGACCCAATGCCTTTCAAAACGATGCCTTCAAAATTATCTTTGGTTTTAATAATACCTGCTTTTGTAGCATAAGACTGCACGTGATGCACACCCCCTTTTGTGACTGTATTACTTTTTATTCTGTCCCAAAAGTCGGGTTCAACAAGCGGAACGTGCTTCAAATCCTTCAATTTTGATAAAAAAGGCTGGTCGCCTAAAATCGGAATCGGCTCATAAGTTGTCGTCTGTTGCACCGACGTAATGTGGATATGCCCCCAAAAACCAAACATTTTGGCACTGATTTCAGACTTGAAACCTTTGATGAGCGAGGTCGCAATTATCATCACAGCGATGCTCAAAGCCACCGCCACAATCGCGATGCGTATAATAAGGCGTGCAAAAGATTCTTGACCGCTTGCCGCCACTCGTTGCGCTATAAAAAATGGAAAATTCAAATTGTTGTTATTTTAGCTGCAAACTTATCAAAAAGCCCTTAGATACTGAGGGAGTGCTTGCGTATTTCGTTGAAAAAGTTTAAATTCATTTAAAAACGCTACTTTTGCGCGGCGAAAAATGCCTTTTTACTGAGGAGATGCTTTTTGAAAAATAATAAATCATAAAATATTGATAATGAATTTTTTAGAAGAATTGACATGGCGGGGTATGTTGCATGATGTGACACCTGGCGTTGAAGAAGCCTTGCAGAAGGGGAGTGTTGTCGGCTATATTGGTTTCGACCCAACGGCTCCGAGTATGACGATTGGCAATTATGTGCAAATTATGTTGCTCAAATTTTGGCAATTATCGGGACATAAACCCATTATGCTTTTTGGAGGTGCAACGGGTAGGATAGGTGACCCTTCAGGAAAAGATGCGGAACGTCAATTAAAGTCAAGCAATGAATTGGATACTAATTTGGCTTTTCAAATGGCACAAACGCGTAAATTCCTTGATTTTGAAGGCGATAATGCAGCTGTTTTTGTCAATAACTACGATTTTTATAAAGACATGAATGCCCTCGATTTCCTGCGTGACGTTGGCAAAACGATAACGGTCAGTTATATGTTGTCGAAAGAATCGGTGAAAAGACGGCTTGAAACGGGGCTTTCGTTTACCGAATTCAGCTATCAATTGTTACAAAGCTATGATTTTCAACGCCTTTATCAGGACAGAAACTGTATCGTGCAGATGGGTGGGAGTGACCAATGGGGCAATATCACCTCTGGAACGGAGTTCATTCGCCGCAATTTAGACAAAAAAGCTTATGCCATTACCACGCCGCTTTTGACAAAAGCCGATGGGTCGAAGTTTGGAAAATCTGAAAAAGGCAATATTTGGCTCGATGCTAAAATGACTTCCCCATATAAGTTTTACCAATTCTGGATAAATGCCGACGATAGAGACTTACCGAAGTTTATGCGCTATTTTTCCTTGAAATCAAGAGCTGAAATAGAGGGGCTGGAAGCTGAATATGCCGAAAATCCACGTGAATTGAAGCGTATTTTGGCAGAAGAATTGACAATACGTGTTCATTCACAAACTGATTATGATTCTGTTTTGAAGGTCAGCGACATCCTTTTTGGTAAATCGGATGCCGAAATACTGAGGGGTATGTCTGAAATAGAATTGACCATGATTGCAGATGAAATTGATACTTTTACTATTTTAAAAACAGAATTGGCAGAAGGCATCAATATCACAGATTTATTGGCTGAAAAAACGACTATTTTGAAATCAAAGACGGAAGCCCGTAAAGCAATTCAGAACAACGCCATAGCGGTCAATAAAGTAAAAATCACTTCACATGAGTTTGTTCTGGACAACAAACAACTACTGAAAGACCGTTATGTAATGGTCGAGAATGGTAAAAAAAATAAGTATTTCTTGATACTGACTTAAGGAAAATTTCAATTTTTGGAAGATATAAAAACGCTGTAAGCCTTAATTGGTTTGCACCGTTTTTTTTTGTTTATCACCTTTTTATCCTTCTGAACGAAGTGAAAAATCTGTATAAATACTTGATAATGAGTTATTTAGATTTTATAATTTCTTTAAGAATGACAAAAAAAGGGGTTGCAGAATATTGAATTAACTATTAAGTTTAACTTTTTAGTCAAACCGAAATGCCCATATAAATAGACTTGAAAATAAGATACCCAAATTAGTGACAAAATAGCACCTTGAACGATTTAACCTTTTAGTTTAACTAAAAAGTTAAATTTTAATTTTGACAAAAAAATAAGGAACGAACAAATCCATCATGCGGAAAGTCGTTCCTTTTGCTTTGAGTAGGAATCGGTTTTGGGTAATGTTAAAAATGTTAATTCGGTCGTCGGGTGATGCCTTAAATGTTTATGTGGAATGACCTACGGTGTGACACTTAACGTGTGTCGTGTGATTATAAAAATAGATGTTGAAATCGGAAGTAGATTTTAAATCATGTAGGAAAAGGAAGCGATGGATTGAAAAATTAAAATTTAAGTGTTGTTCTCAATATTATTGATACTTAAACGAGGGCAGGGTTTCAATATTGTTTTGTTGTTTTAAATATTTTTTTTTAGATAGAATGAGTGGCGGGAAATGAGTATCCATTTCCCACCACTGCAGTTAAATTTCGTCTATAATTGAATCTTACCGACTTCAGTAACTTTGCCGATTTCAACTTTCACATTATCCATTGTTTTGCTCGTACAACCTGTACCTTCAGCAGCCACAACAACTTTATATGTACCTGTTGGAATCCCTTGAAGAACAAAACGGTAAGTCGTTGAAGGAAAAGACGAAGTTAAAGTATCCGTTCCATTTATGGCATACACGATGGTTTTGCACGTCGTTGTCCCAATTTCTCCCCGAATACTACCATTATTAGCTTCTGTAATGAGGCGAATGACGGGTTTCATCTTGTATTCACTCCCTTTTTTGACCTCTTTTACAGATTTAGCGGCATCAAAATCCATAAGAACTTTGTAGGAAATACCAGCTAAAAGCTTTTTCTCAAATTTTAATTTCAATCCAGATTTGTCGCTACTTGGCACAACCAAAGGTAGGACAATACCATCCGCCTTAATCGTATTATTGTCACCAAGAATCAAACGAATTTCTGAAATGTCGCCTAAAGGCAATACAGTTGAACCCAAAACAGTATCAATACCGTTGTTCAATTTTAAAATATTGTAAATACCCTTTGTAATAGTCAAGGGTTGCCAGCCACTGCTACTGGCAGTGTCTTTGTTCACGTGAACTTCCGCTCCTTGAATGTCAATATTGACTTCTTGATACAAGGCGGGTCCATCTGTCAGACGCAATTCCAAAGTCGCTTTAGTGTTTGCATCTTTCTGACAAGATACTGCAACGAGCATTAGGCAAATAACGATACCGAATAATAGTTTTTTCATTAGAAAATTAAGTTTAAAAATATAAATAAATAGTTATTGTGAAAATTCTAAGACCTTAACGATGAATAGGGATTAAACATTTCCCTTTTTTTTAAATTAACCTTTAAATAACTTTTAACGTTTTGAGAAAAAATTATGGACTTTAAGCCCCCCCTCAGTATCTTGGCAAAAAATTTATAATATGCACGAATCTGAAATTCTTTATCAACTCGGAGAAGACCGTGAAAATTACTTTAATGCCGTTTCAACGCCCGTCATTCAATCATCTAATTTTGCCTTTACTGACTTAGATGTTTTCCGCCAAAGACTCACAAATGAATTGAATGGACATATTTACACAAGAGGCAACAATCCAACTGTCAAGATATTACGCCAAAAAATTGCTGCTTTAGAGTCCGCAGAAGAAGCCCTTGTTTTTGCGAGTGGTGCGGCAGCGGTTGCAGCAGCCGTCATAGCCAATGTCAATGCAGGAGACCATATAATATGCGTAAAATCACCTTATTCATGGACAAATATGTTGTTAACGCGTTTTTTAACCCGTTTTAGCGTAACAACAACTTTTGTGGATGGCACAAATTCGGCTAATTTTGAAAAAGCTATCCAGCCCAACACGAAAGTTATGTTTCTCGAAAGCCCTAATTCACAGACCTTTGTACTCCAGGACTTGGCGGCGTGTGCCGAAATTTGTAAACGTCATGGCGTTATTTCCATCATTGACAATTCATATTGTTCGCCTATTTTTCAACGTCCCATAGAATTTGGGATTGATATTGTGGTTCATTCGGCAACAAAATATCTGAATGGACATTCAGATGTTGTGGCAGGTGTGATATGTTCAACATTGAAAATGATTCAAAAAATATTTGACAATGAGCAAATGTGTCTCGGTGCGATTATCAGTCCCCACGATGCTAATCTCATTATCAGAGGTTTAAGAACTCTTCCTTTGCGTATAAAAAGGTCTGATGAAAGTGCCACAAAGGTCATAGAATGGTTAAAAAAGCATCCAAAGGTCAAAAAAATTCATTATCCTTTCCTTGAAGACTCCCCTCAGTATGCTTTAGCAAAAAAACAAATGTCAGGCTGTGGCGGCTTATTTTCGATAGAAACGACAGCCGAAACCATCGAAGAAGCTGAGGCGTTTTTCTATCGCCTGAAACGTTTCGTTTTTGCCGTTTCTTGGGGTGGTCATGAATCCTTGGTTTTTCCAATTTGCTCATTATATGGTGTCGAAGGCAAATCCAACCCGTCATTGCCTTTCAATTTTTATCGTTTTTATATCGGTTTAGAAGAACCAGAATGGTTAATTGAGGATTTGGAACAAGCGTTTGATTGGTAAATGGTTATTGGGAAATTGGGAATTGGTTATTGAGAAATTGGGAATTGGGGAATTGAGCAAAAAATTTAAGAATAGCCAATAACCAATTCCCCAATAACCAATTCCCAATAACCAAATTAATATTTTAATTTTGCCCCTATTATGAAAGTGTATTTTAGCCTTGAAGATTTGCCTATTTTCCAGAACACAGTTGTTACAATAGGTTCATTTGATGGTGTTCACCGTGGGCATCAGCGTATATTGGAACGTGTCAAACAATTATCGCAAAGCATTGACAGTCAATCAATTGTCATTACTTTTCATCCACATCCACGTCTTGTTGCTCAACCCAACGATAAGTCGGTTGTATTGCTCAATTCCATCGAAGAGAAGGTAGAATTGTTGGAAAAATATGGTATTGACGTCGTGGTGGTGGTGCCGTTTACAAAGGCATTTTCGGAACAAACCCCAGAAGAGTATATTGAGAACCTGCTTTATCAGAGATTTAAACCCACGTATATTGTTATAGGTTACGACCACCGTTTCGGCACAAATCGGGTAGGGGATACGGCACTTTTGCAAAAATTAGCACCACAATTCGGCTATGAAGTCATAGAGATTGAAAAGCAAGTGATAGATGAAATCGCAGTGTCTTCAACCAAAATCAGACAAGCGATTGAAAAAGGCAATATTCGGTCAGCCAATCGTTTGTTAGGTCATTATTTTAGTTTTACAGGCGAAGTCGTTAAAGGGCAGCAAATTGGTAAAGAAATTGGTTTCCCAACGGCTAATTTATGGGTGACAGAAAAAAATAAACTGCTGCCGCCGCATGGTATTTACACTGTTTTTGTGCATTTGCCCGATGGTAAATTGCGAAAAGGCATGATGTATCGAGGCGATAGACCTGTCCTAAAAGAGCATGACAATGTAACGATTGAGGTCAATATTTTTGATTTTAATGAAGATATTTATGGTCAAAAAATGCGTATTGAATTGGTGCAGTTTCTGCGTCCTGACCGCTATTTTGACAGTTTAGAGTCGCTTGTCATTCAACTGGCTGATGATGAACGATCCAGTCGACAAGTGTTGCAAGATATTGAAAATCAGCTCATTTCGCATGTCGCGATTGTTATTTTGAATTGGAATACCCCTCAGTATTTAAAGCTGTTTTTACCTTCCATCTGCGGTTCACGTTATGGCAATTTTGATGTCATCGTTGCAGATAATGGTTCAACCGATAACAGTGTTGAAACAGTGCGCGAATTGAATTTAGACGGTATTCCAGCCTTAATGGGTGTTGACCGTGTGCGTGTTGTTGAATTACCTAAAAATTATGGTTTCGCCAAAGGCTATAACGAAGCTTTGAAACATAAAAAGCTACTTCCGCGCTCGGCTGATGTGCCAAATGGCTACGATTATTATGTTCTGCTCAACTCTGACTGTCGTGTTTCGCAAGGTTGGTTAACGCCTATTATTGAGTTGATGGATGCCGATAAGACGATTGCGGCTGTGCAACCCAAAATTTTGAGTTATAATAAAAAACGAAAATTTGAATATGCAGGTGCAGGAGGTGGTTGGATAGATACATTGGGCTATCCATTCAGTCGCGGAAGGGTATTTGAGACCATCGAAAAAGACAGGAAACAGTATGATGATGAAGCTGAAATATTTTGGGCTTCAGGAGCGGCAATGGTGGTCAGAGCCGATTTATGGCATCGTTTCGGCGGTTTTGATGAAGATTTTTGGGCGCATATGGAGGAAATTGACGTGTGTTGGCGCATGAAAAGGGCAGGGTATAAGATTATGGTGCAGCCCAAGGGTGTTGTTAGGCACGTTGGGGGAGGGACGCTGGATTATTTGAGTCCACGTAAAACCTACTTGAATTTTAGGAATAGTTTGTATGCTCTATTAAAAAATGAATCGGCTGCAAAACTGCTCTGGTTGATTCCGACACGTCTGTTGTTAGACGGTGTTGCGGGTGTTAAATTTTTGTTGGGAGGTCAATTCAAACAATGTGCATCCATCTTTAAAGCACATTTTAGTTTTTATGGCAACTTCTTTTATATGTTAAAAAAAAGAAAACAAGTAGCGCAACTGATTGAAAAAGAACGTATTGCACCTAATAATACGGCTGGTATACTGAGGGGGTCAATTGTTTGGGAATATTATGTAAATAAGAAAAAGACTTTTACGGAATTGGTGAATGGCATGGCTGAAAAGAGTCTGGACAGTGAAGGCGAAGAAAATGATTGAAAATCAATAAATTGTGAAATGATTTCTTTGATATATAAAATACTAACTTTAAGATTTACAAAAGAAGACATTTTGGTGTTTGATAAAAGACACCTTATGATAGGTATTTTGGGAACGTGGTTAGTAGGGACGGGGCGTTATTGGGATAACCCAAAAGCAACGATTTTACAACATTTAGGTTTAGGGTCAATTGTTTATATTTTCATATTAGCTGCATTTATTCATCTGCTTGTTTTGCCCTTAAGATTGAAAAGTTGGTCTTATTTTAGATTACTTACTTTCATAAGTTTAACCTCTTTTCCTGCCATTTTATATGCTATTCCTGTTGAAAAATTTATGGATTTGCCAAATGCACAAAGTGTAAATGTTTGGTTTTTAACAATCGTTGCGGCTTGGCGCATGATACTCTTATTCAAATTTTTAAAAAGAATTGATAATTTCAACAGTATTCAGACTTTTGTATTGCTTTTACTACCCATTTGTTTAATAATTAATGCTTTGGCTTTTCTAAATTTGGAACATGTCGTTTTCAATATTATGGGTGGCAATAGCCAACAGTCTGGAAATGAAAATGCCTATTTTGTCGTTTTGTTACTTACTGTAGCTTCATGGTTATTGGTTTTACCATTATTGTTCCTGTATGGGGTTGAAGTATATAAAAGGAACAAAAAACACCTTTAATTTTAGTTTTTCACCTTGTATCACCCAAAAAAAGCTTTTATTAATTAACATAAGATACATTATAGTACAAAAATACAAAACCTTGATTTCCAATTACTTATATCTATAATTAGCATTTAAAAGTTTTACTTTTAAATGCTAATTATAGATATAACTGTTTATACTGAGGGGTATCCAACTTCACGATTTTAGTAATCTCCACCCGCGCCGCCGCCATCAAAATCACCACCACCGTATTTGACATTCGATTCGGGTGTTGAAGAATGCGCCGCTTGTTGTAACAATTGATTGACAATCAAAGACTCTATGAGATTGTTTTTATTAGGTTTGGGTAGATAAACAAAACCATTACGTTCCGTTTTTAAATATTTAATGAGAAATGACGACAAAACTAAAAGGACGCTGCCACCTAATATCAATGCCCATTCAAAAGGCATGATAGAAAAATAATAGCGATATGTAAGGATAGATGCAACGATACCCAAACTGCCCAATATCCACAAAATACGGTCTTTGGTTTGTATGCCTATTGCCAAATATATTAGGGGAACGACAGCGGTTAAAAAAGCAAATAGGATGTTAAAGGGTGCAGATATGCCTTTATCGGATTCATTTAGCAGTAATGTGGCGACGACGTAATAATTGATAGCACCATAAAAAACGATTAAACTGGCTATTTTTAAGACTTTGAAACAGTCCTCCCAATAAAACCACTCGTCCTTTTTTAAAGATGTTTTGGCAAAATAGTAAATGGAGATTGACAAAACCATAAACAAAAAAGGTAAGACAATGAGCGGTGTTTGGCTCTCAAGCATAAGCATAAAAAAAGTGAATAGCAAGGCATAAAAGGCACAAAAAGCCAATAAGGGGTCGCCATAACGCAAGGTTCCTACTGCCAAAAAAATAAAAGATACTAAAGCAATTGCCCATGAGCTACCCATATCCCCTATCAAACAAATGCCCCCGACAAAACTGGTGATGGATGCATAACACACAGCATTGTCACTGCCTTGGCGATACCATTGACGTTCTTGAATAAATCGTTTATTTAATACGGTTAATAAAACGGCAAAAAGGAGAAGAAGACTCCCCCACCCTTTTTCACCTAAATCCAAATTGCCAATGAAAAATGCCACTGATGACAATGAAAAACTAATACACAATGACGTAAAGAGAAACAAACCCAAACGGACAAACAAGTTCGGTTGGTTCAAAGCGACTGGAAATGCCATTTTTACTTGCTCATACTGAGGGGGTGTCAGACTACCCTCTTCAAAGAGTTCTGTGGCTGTGTTGTTAATTTGTAGATTGCGGATGGTGTTTTCGTTATATATCTTAAAATTCATTTGAGTAATTTTTTAAAGTTTAAAAAGAAAAGGACGATAGCCAAACACGACACCACACCGTACAGCATCCATCCCCCAAACTCCATATGCGCTTGTGATATGAGTTTTGTAAAGGCGAAATAGCCATAAACGGTTCCTGCCAATAAGAAAAAATAGGATTGTTCGCGGCGCGCATACAAGATGCCTAAACCACAAAAAAACAAGCATAGGAGACTATAAAGCGTATTATTTATTTCAAAAGAACCATACAAAGCAGCGATACACGCCAAATTGAATCCAAAATTGAGGTAGCTGAATGTAAAATGAGGTTTGATGTGGCGATAATTTAACAATAAACCAACGAGGACGAGGAAAATGCCTACTGCAATGCCGGTGTGAATCAACAAAGGTTGATATTTAAACACATTTTCTTGAAAAATACTGAGGGGGGTGACTGTCAAGCCTGACCACGAAACAAAGGCGGTCAATGCCATAGTCAAAACGCCAATATGGTCGAAACGATAGGCACAAAAAAAGAAAAGGATGGCGGGAATCAATGTCGCCAAGCCGTAGCGCATGCCAAATATTTGATATTGAAATTGCAAATAACCTTCAAGAATAAGGAAAAGAGAACAACCCAGTAAGAGTATATTGTCCGCCACAGGCTGTGGTTCTTGTACTTTATCTATCAAAAACGGTTGTCTTTTACGATAAACATACCAACCACAAGCGATTGTCGCCAAAGCAATCATGCCGATAATGACTTGATGACCAATGGTGTCAATGTTTTTATAAATCAATACACCTAAGCCTGTACTCAACATACTGATACCTGCCAAAAGTAAAAGGTGTATTTCCCAATGAATGGAGATGGGGCGTGTTTGCGCTTGTTTTTTAAGCGTCTCGTATTGTTCAGAAGACAGGATGGCTTTCTCTGCAAGTTGTTCTAAAGTTTGAAAGATGGTCATTTTTCCGTTTTTAATGCGATGGTGTTTTGTTTTTACAAATTTGACCCAAAATAGTGTTTTTCCCTTAAAAACAAAAAGAAAATGAGTTCCACCGTAACATCACATCTCACCGAATAGGGTCTATTATGTTTGATATATATATTGTCTCACTCAATAAAGCAAATGTAAAAGGAATAGGGTTCTATTTATTGGTAACTTCGGATAACTCTATTTGATACTTAAAAATGCCGTTAGGTATGGTATATCGGTAGAAAAGGTCGTCCTTCGTTATTCAGTTCCGTAGGAACGGCATATCGAAAGGATATTAAAATATGCCGTTCCTACGGAACTTGTGCGTTATATTTTATTATTTTCTACCGATATACCATGCCTAACGGTATTTTTTGATGACAAATGAGATTTCCGAAGTTACCAGTATTTAGCAAAAGCTGTAAAAAAGAGGGCATAAAAAAAATAGTTTCATGGATATTGGTTAGCTTACGAGTTTTAACGGACTTTAGAAAAACATGCTTCGAGATGTTTAAAAAATGAGTACCGATAAATGTATCATTTTAATAGGGAATTTATGAAACACATATATTTCATAAACTAAATACCCGTACAATGAAATCAACACTATTGACAAATAAACGAAAATTGCTTTCAAACAAAGCAATTTTATCCTCCAATGGTATCATTGGGCAAGAGGAAGCCCACATTGAACCCGACACAGTAAACATAGAAAGTCAAATGCCGTCTATTCATCCTAAAGAAGTCGTACATCCTTTTACAGTCGTGGCTATTGGTGCTTCGGCGGGTGGTTTAGAAGCCATTACGCAGCTGCTGCAAAATCTGTCCCCTACGACGGGCATGGCATTTATTTATGTTCAGCATCTGAGTCCCGACCATAAAAGTATGTTGACACCGATTTTGTCCAAGGCAACTTCGATGCACGTGCAGGACATAGATGACATGGAAAAAATGGTACCCAATAATCTATACATCATTCCTTATGATAAAGAGATAGAAGTGATAGACGGTCATATCCAGCTATTGCCACGTCCGCGTAACACAAAATCTAATTTGTCCATTGATGTCCTTTTTTCATCTTTAGCCGAGACCCATAAGGAGAATGTGATTGGCGTTGTGTTGTCAGGTAGTGCCAATGATGGGACACGCGGGTTGAAAGAAATAAAATTGGCAGGTGGCATTACGTTTGCACAAGATGACTCCGCAAAATTTACAAGTATGCCCCATTCAGCTATTGCCGAAGGTGTTGTGGATTTTGTTTTATCGCCTATCGAAATAGCCAAAGCATTGACAGCGATGAGTAAAAACCCATTGATGAAGCAAAATGCCCTAAAACCAGCCTTGGAAGATGAGATTGAGAACGGCGACCCTGATTTAAAAACGATTATTCAATTTATACATAAAATAAAAAATGTTGATTTTAACCACTACAAAATGAATACCATCAAGCGACGTATGTTGCGCCGCATGTTGATACATGATATAAAAACAATAAAAGAATATGCCGCATTAATTGCACAAGACAAGAAAGAGATAGACTTGCTCTATCAAGATTTGCTCATCAATGTCACCGATTTTTTTAGAGATACTGATGCTTTTCTTAATTTGAAGAACATTGTGCTGCCTCGATTAATTAAAAGTAAAGCAGCAGGTGAAACGCTGCGTATTTGGGTTGCCGCTTGTGCCACAGGAGAAGAAGTCTATTCGATTGGTATGTTGTTGTTTGAATTACAAGAAAGTAAAGCACTCAAAATGCCCTTTCAGATTTTTGCTTCTGACCTAAGTGTAGAAGCCATCAATGAAGCCCGCATGGGTGAATACTCGGTGCAACAGCTTAAAAGTGTATCGCCTAAACAACTGCAACAGTTTTTTACAAAATCTAAAGATAAATACCGCATTGCTAAACCCTTGCGTGATGTCTGCATTTTTGCACAACACAATATTTTGAGCGATCCACCTTTTTCGCGCATAGATTTTATCAGTTGTCGCAATGTGCTTATTTACTTGAATACAACGGCACAGAAAAAGATTATTTCCACTTTTCATTACGCCCTTAATGAGTATGGTTTTTTGATGCTCGGCAAATCGGAAACAATCGGTGCCTCTACGCAACTTTTTACCCCCCTCAGTAAAAAGTATAAAATTTATGCTCGCAAGAATATTTTAGGCACATTCAGAATACCTGAACCAATACCGCGTCATGCAAACACACCTTTCTTTGATAAAGAACGTACGACAACTATAATCCCTAAAAAGACAATTGCCAACAGTAGTGTTAATTTAAGCAGTGCTTTTGATGCTATTTTGCTGAATGAATATGTACCCGCCAGTGTTATTATCAATCACGACTTAGAAATACTCCAATTTAGAGGGGCTACTTCTTTGTATCTACAGCAAGCAGCGGGCAAAGCCAGTTTTAATATTTTGAAAATGGCGCACAGCGAAATTACTTTTGAATTACGCAACGCAATTCATCACGCCATAAAAACAAAACAAACGGTGCGTAAGACAGGTATCGAAATGAACCGCGACAAGGTGGCTAATGCAGTACAAATCGTTAATATAGAAGTTTCACCGCTTAAAATAGAAGGCGACGAGCCTTTATTAATCATTATTTTCACAGGACAACAAATAGAAATACTGGAAACCGTTGTTGACGGAGAGAAAAATAATTCCATTGCCAAAGACCGCCGCATAAAGAAATTAGAAGAGGAATTAGCAGCAGCGCGTTTTGATATGGGTACTATCGTTGATGATCAAGAAGCAGCTAACGAAGAATTGCAAAGTGCCAATGAAGAAATTGTGTCAAGCAATGAAGAATTACAGAGCCTAAATGAAGAATTAGAAACATCAAAAGAAGAAATTGAATCTACAAACGAAGAACTGATAACAAGTAATCAAGAATTGCAAGCGCGTATTCAACAAGTAGAAGAATTGCACAATTATAATGAAGCTATTTTAGCAACAATTCACGAACCCATGCTTATTTTAGATAAAAACATACGGGTTAAATCGGTCAATAAATCATTCTGTAAAACATTTCAAGTACAAGAAGAAGATGTTATAGGCATATTGCTGTATAAATTAAGTAATAATCATTGGAATATTTCCCGTTTGCGCGAATTGCTTGAAGATATTGTATCTAATAATAGACCTTTTCACAATTTTGAAGTAGAACATACTTTTCCTGTGGTTGGTCACAAAATACTTTTACTCAATGCCCATCGTATTGTGCAGTTAAGTGATAATGAAGAACTGATTATTCTTACTATTGTAGATATTACCGATGTCAGGCAGTTAGCTATTGAGCTACAATTGAAAGAAAAAAAAGTATTGGAAGAACAACTGGAAATAGAAAAAAAAGCTAAAAACAATGCTCAAATAAAAACACAAATAGCAGAAGATACCGTAAAAGCTAAGCAACAATTCCTGTCGAATATGAGCCATGAAATCCGAACGCCCATGAATGCCATAATTGGGTTTACGCACGTGGTATTAAAAACAGATCTTAATAAAGAACAAAAGGAATACATCAATGCCATCAAAGTATCGGGCGATGCTTTGATTGTTTTAATCAATGACATACTCGACCTTGCTAAAGTAGATGCAGGTAAAATGACTTTCGAACAAAAGCCTTTTAATTTATCTGACGCTATTTCAACGATGCTTCAATTGTTTGAACCCAAAATCAAAGAAAAGAATTTAGTATTACTTAAAGAATACGATGAAACAATTCCCAAAACAGTCATCGGTGACCCTATGCGTTTGCGTCAAATCATCCTCAATCTGATGAGTAATGCTGTAAAATTTACGGCAAAAGGCAGCCTAACTATACGTGTGCGTCTGTTAAAAGAAGAAGCAGAAAATACAACTATCGAATTTGAACTCGAAGATACAGGTATTGGTATTCGCGAAGATAGATTAGAGCATATCTTCAATAATTTTGAACAAGCGGGCAAAGAAACCCAAAGTTCTTATGGCGGAACGGGTTTAGGACTTGCCATCGTTAAACAATTAGTAGAACGTCAAGGGGGAACTATAAGTGTTAGGAGTGAACTCGGTAAAGGCTCTACTTTTTGTTTTATTATGGATTTTGATAAAACAATCCTAACAGAGGAAAACACAACCAAAAGCACAGAAAAAAGGGGCAATCAAAAAAGTGAGTCTAAAAAAATAGGCTTCAGAGACATAAAAGTATTGGTTGCTGAAGATGTGAATCTGAATCAACTTTTAATAAAAATAATATTGTTAGACTTTGGTTTTGATGTTGATATTGTTGAAAATGGAAAAAAGGCTATTGAACACCTACAAAAAAACAACTACGATATTGTATTGATGGATTTACAAATGCCTGAAATGAATGGTTTTGAAGCCACCACATACATTCGGAACACCCTCAATTCTCAAATTCCCATCATCGCCCTCACCGCAGATGTGACAACTGCTGATGTTGAAAAATGTATCGCCAGTGGTATGAATGATTATATCTCTAAACCCATTGACGAACATTTATTGCACAGCAAAATGACTAAATTTTTGAATTTACCTTTTTGACATTCACTGCATTTTTACCTTTACGTCCATCAACAACTTCATATTCAACGGTATCCTCTTGGTTTACTTTATCAACCAGACCCGATACATGAACAAAAACGTCTTCTCCTGTGGCATCGTCAATGATAAAACCAAATCCTTTTGATTCGTTGAAATATTTTACTTTTCCTGTCTTCATTTCAATAATTTTATTAAAAAATAGTGGGCAAAATTACCTTCTTGTAAAATTACTATTTATTGCTGAACTTTTCTCTAACAAATAAACATAAAAATAGACCCCTCAGTATTTTTTGGTTTAAAATTAAATTGTAGACAACAAAATATAATCAAACGGTTTCAAATTCAAAGGCATGTGTGGTTTAACAGTCATTTCTTTATTCGTAAAAGCATCTTGATAATTGCCAGCAGCTTCTGCCCCCCTCAGTATACAAGCTACTTTTTGGTCTGATAAATTGAAAATACCGACAAATCTATCGCCTTCTTTTTCACGGATGAAAGCATACACTTTGTCATCGGCATCCGTTGACAATTTACGCAGTTCGCCACCATGTTGACCATTCCACAAGGCTTTATTTCGGTGTTTGAGGTCAATCAATTTTTTAAATAATACTGTCCGAGGGAAACCTGTCCAATCAATTTCATCTTTATTAAAAAACCATAAACGTTTGTCGAGGGTTGCTTCTTGACCGTTGTAAATCATGCCCATACCTTCAATAACAAAAGTCAAAGCGGTATAACAATCTGCACCTTCGCCAAAAAGTTCTTTTTCAGTGCCATTCCACGTATTTTCATCGTGGTTTTGGGTGTAGTTGAGTTGCCAGCCGCGCGTGCCAAATTTTTCTTTTACTTTTTCAGTCCATTCATACAATGCCGAAGCGGGCAATTCCCCTTTGACAATTTTTTTCAAAACAATAGACGTTTCCCAGCCGTAATTGGTATTGAAACAGATTTTGAAATGCTGTTCGCCTTTCACTTCATCTTCTGAAAGCATATATACAGGACGGATTTTTTCGAGACGTGGACGGAGTTCATGCCAAAAAGAATTGGGTACTTCACCCGCTACGTCTTCGCGGAAACCATCAATATCAAATTCTTTCATCCAAAACTCATGGGCTTGAATCACATTTTCACGCACTTTGCGCACAGAGTAGTCGAGTTGTGCCACATCGTCCCAGCCCCAAGACTCTCCGTTCTCTTCTTTTACAGGCGATAGGATATTGCCCGCCGCATCTTTTTTGAACCAATCGGGATGGCGCAGCATCCAACGTGAATCCCAACCTGTATGGTTTGGCACAAAATCGAGAATGACTTTGATACCCAAACTGTGCAGTTTTTTGACAACCGTTCTAAAATCTTCGGGCGTACCATATCTTGGATTGACTGAAAAGAAATCATATACGGCATAATGGCTGCCCAAAGTTTCTGTTTCTGCCTCTTCATGCGTCTTCTTCTTGGTATCACAAAGCGGGTAAATGGGCATAAACCAAACCATATCTACACCCAAGGCAGCGATGCGATCTATATGTTCAGCAAAAGCTTTGAAAGTGCCTTCTTTCGTAAATTGTCGCACATTGACTTGATAAATAACCGCATTTTTGACCCAATCAGGCGTTAAAAGTGATTTTTCATCATAGACGGGCGCCAGTGCATCCGCCTTTTTTTGTTCTTCTTCTTGATGCGTTAACATCATATTACGCACGATGAGAAATACAAGTCCAAGTGCAAGAACTGTTGTTACAATTAATGTAGTCATCATAAGCAGAAACTGTCTAATTTTGATTTTTCTATAAAAGGATGGGCGAATTTCTAATGATTTCAGCCGAATACAAAATTTTTTGAAAAGTTTATTGGAAATCGAATCAGGATTATGGAAAACGTCAAAATGAAAACGTAATATTTTATGGCGTAACTCATTGGTTTATAAATATTTGTAAAATGAGATGGCTCAATTATTTTCGTTCTGTGTCACTTTATGGAGATACAACAATTAACGCTCTGTTGTCGCTTCGCTCCAAAAGTCATTTTCATGTTGTAAGTAGTGATTGGTCAATAATTGTCATTAGACATTTACAAAAGTAGTTCTTTATCAACTTCTGGTAATTTCGGAAATCTTTTTTGTGATCTAAAAATGCCGTTAGGCATGTACGACAGCCTCTTTCTACCCCCCTCAGTATTTTGACCTTTTTAGAAGCCAATAAACGAACAACATAACGTCGAAATACGCTAATGGAAACAGAAAATGGGTTGGTTTCTCGTTTGCTGAACATGCACAAAAACGTTCATGAGTAAGCGAAAAAAACTATTGGTGGAGCGAAAAAAACTATTGAGTAAGCGAATATCACTATTGATAAAGCGAATATCAATATTGGTGAAGCGAATATCAATATTGATGAAGCAAAAAAAACTATTGATGAAGCGAATATTGATATTGATGAAGCAAAAAAAACTATTGATAAAGCGAATATTAATATTGATGAAGCAAAAAAAACTATTGATGAAGCGAATATTAATATTGATAAAGCGAAAAAAACTATTGATAAAGCGAATATTAATATTGATAAAGCGAAAAAAACTATTGGTGGAGCAAAAATCAATATTGAGTAAGCAAAAACCAATATTGTGTTCGGGAATATTCGGTAATGTTCAGCGGGAAACTTTAATACATCCCTTTCGCTTAAAATTTTGCGCTTAAAACCATCTAATATCTTGAAACCCGCCGTTTCAACGGCGGGGTGAGGTAATACTCTCACCCCTGCATCTATCATCTATTCAAAGCATCACATCCAACGTCTTTTTATGTGATGTTTTGAATAGATGATAGATGAGATTCGTGGATGATTATTGCCCACCGATTGAAAATCGGTGGTTTCAAGATGATAGATGGTATTTCAAGCTGCTTTAACAGCAAAAATTTTAAGCGAAAGAGGTGTTTAAAACTGTGCATACCCCATAAGTTTTTAAGTAGTTATTAATACGTTTTTTGAAAACCAATAGTTTATGCTCAAAAATGCCATAGGCATGGACGTGACCAATCTTTATGGCAGTTTTTTTTACCTAAAGTTTATGTCACATAGCACATCCGTTAATCTTTCTTCGATATTCCATGATTTATGCCCTCTAATTTTTCTAAAACTGTATTTTTGCACGTTTCTCGAAACGACATGAAAAAAATTTATGGTTTCACTTGTTACTAACTTATTGATTATTAATGAAAAACACTTATTTTGACTTAGTGGATCAAACCTTCGATTTTCCACAGGATGAATTCACTTTGCAAGATAACTGCCTGCATTTTCACGGCATTGACTTGTACGCCCTCATCAAAAAATATGGTACGCCCTTGAAAGTGACCTATCTCCCAAAAATCAGTCAGCAGATTCAGGCAGCCAAAAAGTATTTTAATGATGCCATTGACGACCTCAATTACAACGGCGAATATTTTTATTGTTACTGTACCAAAAGCTCGCATTTCCGCTTCGTTTTAGATGAAGTTCTGAAAAACAATGTTCAAATCGAAACGTCATCGGCGTTTGATATTGACTTGATTATCAAACTTTTCAAGGATAAAAAGCTTACAAAAGATAAAATCATCGTTTGCAACGGTTTCAAAAACGATGTGTATATCCGAAAAATAGCTTATCTTATCAACAGTTTGGGTTTCACCAATGTTATTCCTGTCTGCGACAACCGCGATGAATTAGATGCCTTAGATGCTCATATCGTCAAGTCCTTCAATATTGGTATTCGTGTGGCAACAGAGGAAGAGCCGAATTTCCAGTTTTATACCTCGCGTTTGGGTATTCGACATTCGCGCATTGTCAATTTTGTCAAAGATAAAATATTGACAAATCCGAAATTTAAACTCAAAATGCTGCATTTTTTTGTGGATACAGGCATTAAAGACACCACATATTATTGGTCTGAACTCCGCAAAGCCTTGAAAATGTATTGCAATTTGAAGCATTTTTGCCCCGACCTCAATTCCATAAACATCGGTGGCGGTTTACCGATTGCCAATTCTTTAAATTTTGAGTACGATTATGCCTATATGATTCGTGAAATTGTAAGCAATGTCAAGGCATATTGCGATGATGAACAAGTGGCTTCACCTGATATTTATACGGAGTTTGGTAAATATACCGTTGGTGAAAGTGGTGCAACGATTTTGGGCGTGATTGGTCAAAAACAACAAAACGATTCAGAGTTGTGGTATATGGTTGACAATTCATTGATTACCACAATTCCAGATGCGTGGGCGATTAATGAACGTTATATTATGTTGCCTATCAATCATTGGAACAAAGAATACACGCGGGTCAATATCGGTGGTTTGAGCTGCGACAATGCCGATTATTACAACTCCGAAGCGCATCTAAATATGGTTTATTTGCCCAAGTTTTCTAAAAATGAAGACCCCGTTTGTGTCGGTTTTTTCCATACAGGCGCGTATCAAGACGCTTTGAGTGGTTATGGGGGTGTCAAACACTGTCTCCTACCCTCTCCCAAACGCATTTTGGTTGATAAAGACGAAAATGGCAATTTTGTAGATTGGATGGAAGCAGAGGAACAGGACGCAGAGGCAATGTTGAAATTGTTGGGATATTAAGTTTTAAAAAAAAACTATTTTCATTTCTAAATCATCAAACGATAAAAAAACTACGATATGAAAGGAACGGTCGTGAATGCTTATGGCATGTATGCCGATGCTAAGATATCTAAAATCGTTTCTTGATTAATGACCCATTAATATATTAAATGAAAAGTGAAAAATATAAAACATGGGTTATGAAGGATTTGATTCTATTATTTCAAGCAAATCATTTTCAAATGAGTATAACATGGTCTCTATGAATGCTTTACAGAAATTAGGTTTTCCTGACCATACTAAATTGTTGATTATTCATGCCGATGATGCCGGTTTGGCACATTCTGAAAACCAAGCCACTATGCAGGCTTTGGCAAAAGGACAAGTCAATTCATGTAGTATCATGATGCCTTGCCCATGGTTTTACGAAATGGTAGAATTCTCAAAACACAATATGGCTTATGAGTACGGCATTCATCTGACGCTGACATGTGAATGGAAATATTATAAATGGCAACCTGTGATGCCGATATCAGAAGTACCGAGTTTGGTTGATGAAAATGGTTTTATGCACCGCACCCGACATGCGTTTAAAGAAAATGCGACGATAGAAGATGTCGAAAAGGAAGCACATGCCCAAATAGAAAAAGCCTTCAAATATGGTTTAACACCGAGTCATTTAGATGTCCACATGTCCACGTTATGTTTGAAACCCGAATTGATAAGTTTATATAGACAATTAGGACATACTTACAAATTACCTATACTATTAAATAAACAATTAATAGCATTTTTTGGTGTCAATCCAGATGACTGTCTTGTTGAAGATGATTTATGTGTTGACAATCTGTATG
Source organism: Saprospiraceae bacterium (assembly GCA_031411275.1). Taxonomy (GTDB): domain Bacteria; phylum Bacteroidota; class Bacteroidia; order Chitinophagales; family Saprospiraceae; genus JAAFJT01. The sequence continues at coordinate 37,591 of JANOAU010000113.1, forward strand.
TAGGTGAGTATAAAGATTTTGAAAAAGGGCAATTGACAGCGTATTATGCCCATGTTTTAGAAAACTTACCTGCTGGATTGAATCAAATATTAATTCATCCAGCTTTTAACGGTCGAGAAATGCAAGGCATTACTATCGAACATCCCAATTTTGGTGCTGAATGGCGACAAATGGACTATGACTATTTCACAAGCGTAGAATGTCGCTCCATTTTAGAAAAAAATAATATCCAACTGATTACTTGGCGAATGATAAAAGATATTTTATGGGGCATATCGTCATAGAAATGCCCCCCTCAGTATAGGAGGTATCAATAACCTTTCTCGTTACTAAATTTAATAAGTTGAGAGTAGAGAGTAAGAGTATAGATAGACAGTTGATAAAATCTTAGTTTTCAATATTCTACACATCACTTTAAGCTCTACTCAAGTACTCATTACTATTTAGTAGAGTTGTTGTTAAACATGAAAAAAGCGTGAGAATTCAAACAAAAAGCATAAAGTAGCGTTAAGGCACTGCAAAATAGCCCAAAGTCTTAGGGTTTTTCTATTTCTTTGTGCATTACTTCACCTAATAAAACAAAAATTAATGAAAAGATTTATGGTATTCCTAACGCTTTTGTCAAGCTTAACAATGCTTTCGGCACAAGGTATTGCGTTTGAAAAAGAAGATATGGCATGGGCAGATATTTTAAAAAAAGCTAAAAAAGAAAATAAAATTGTCTTCGTAGATGCCTATACAACTTGGTGCGGACCTTGCAAAGTGATGTCAAAAACCATTTTTCCACAAAAAGAGGTCGGTGAGGCATTCAATGCCCGTTTCATCAATGCAAAAATTGATATGGAAAAAGGGGAAGGGCCTGAAATTGCTCGAAAATATGGTGTGAGAGCCTATCCAACTTATATATTTGTCAATGGCGATGGCGAATTGGTGCATAAAAGTTTGGGTAGTATGCCAGCCGAAAAGTTTATTACTGTTGGTGAAGCGGCTGCTGACCCAGAGCGTCAGTTTTATTCACTCAAAAAGAAATATGATGGTGGCGAACGCTCTGCTGATTTCTTGAAAAATTTTGCTTATGCAAGCGAAAGTGCTCAAGAAACGGCTTTGATTCCAAAGGTTGCCGATGCTTATTTAGCGACGCAAAAAGATTGGATGACCAAAGAAAATATGGCATTCATTTTAAAATTTGGAACCAGTATTGAAAGCCCTCTGTTTGCATATATGGTTAAAAATCGAGCTGCTTTTGAGAAGACATTAGGGCAAAAAGATTTTGCGTCACAAATAGATGAAATGGCTTTTATGGGTGTTGCCAATGCAACTTTCAACCGTCAGAAAGGTGAATTTGATTTCGTAAAAGCTAAAGAATATGGCTCAAAATATTTGTCACAAGATTTACTTGAGAAGTCTTTGAGTAATATGACACTGACACAACATCAGATGAAAAACGAAATACCGCAATATCTAAGCTATGCGATTGTCCATTTTGATAAATATCCTTCTGAGAATCCACGTGAATTGAACCAATATGCTTGGGCTTTTTATGAAAATTCGGACGACAAAACACAATTACAAAAAGCCTTAACATGGTCTTTAAAATCTCTTGAGATTGCTGATGAATTTGCTTATAACGATACAGCCGCCGCTCTTTATTTTAAATTGGGCGACAAACAAAAAGCTAAAACACATGCCGAAAAAGCAATCAAACAAGCCAAAGCCTCTGGCGAAGATACCTCTGAAACTGAAACGCTTTTGAAGAAAATTGAAGCCATGTAATTTTTTTAATGATGAAATATGAGTTATGAAATATGAAATATGAATGATGAAGTATGAATTATGAAAAAAAGCGACCTTTTTACTGAGGGGGTCGCTTTTTTTCATAAATCAAAAATAATAATTAATACTTCAACAATAATACATAAACATTCATAAATAAAATTTAAAACTTCATATTTAAAAAATATTAATAAATAATTTAAGATAAAAAAAAAACAAAATTGATAT
>JANOAU010000114.1:0-30260 GCA_031411275.1 Saprospiraceae bacterium
ATTCATTTTTCATCATTCATATTTCATCATTCATATTTCATCATTCATATTTCATCATTCATATTTCATCATTCATATTTCATCATTCATATTTCATCATTCATATTTCATCATTCATATTTCATATTATGAACCATCTCATTCACGAAACGTCTCCTTATCTGTTGCAACATGCCCACAACCCTGTGGATTGGTATGCATGGAAACCTGAAGCCTTTGCACGTGCCAAGGCAGAAAATAAACCTATCCTTGTGAGTATTGGTTATTCCACTTGCCACTGGTGTCACGTCATGGAGCGCGAATCGTTTGAAAATCAAGAAGTTGCAGATATTATGAATCAACATTTTGTCTGCATTAAGGTAGACAGAGAGGAGCGACCAGATGTGGACCAGATATATATGGAGGCTTGTCAAATTATCTCCGGAAGTGGTGGTTGGCCGCTCAATTGTTTCCTTTTGCCCGATGGACGACCCTTTTTTGCAGGAACTTATTATCCGCCCCAGTCTGCTTATGGACGACCGTCGTGGATACAGGTTTTGCACAATTTGTCCAATGCTTTTGTCCATAAACGCGATGTCGTAGAACAACAAGCGAATCAGTTGACGGATATTATTCGGAATTCGGATAAAAATTTTGTCAAAAATGCCAAAAATACTGAGGGGGGGGATTTTGGGAAACTTGAAGGCGAGACGGCATCTGTTTTTAATCGGTCTTATTTAGACAATGTGTATTATAGTTTGCGTGAACGATTTGACCGTGTGGAAGGTGGTTTTGGCGGTGCGCCTAAATTTCCATCAACGATGTTTATCCAATTTTTGATGGATTATTATTTTTATACAAAAAATGAGGAGGCGTTGGCACAGGCAGAATTGTCATTAATAAAGATGATACAAGGGGGCATTTATGACCAAATAGGCGGTGGTTTTGCCCGTTATGCTACGGATAGAGCGTGGCTGATTCCACATTTTGAAAAGATGTTGTATGATAACGCTTTGTTAATAATGACATTAAGTGAGGCTTATAAACTAACAAAAAGAGATATTTACAGCGAAACGATTGAAGAAACATTGACATTCATTCTTAGAGATATGACGGCATCAAATGGCGGTTTTTATTCGGCTTATGATGCCGATTCTGAAGGTGTTGAAGGTAAATTTTATGTTTGGCAAAAAGCAGAAATAGATGCCCTACTCGGCGCAGATGCACCGCTTTTTTGTGCCTTTTATGATGTGTCGGAAGAGGGTAATTGGGAAGAAAATAATATCCTTTGGCGACCAATAAGTTATGCAGAATTTGCCAATCAGAACAACTTAGACGTATCAGTTTTAAAGGAAAAAATGCAAGAATGCCGTCAAACGTTGTTTGAAACACGTGAAAACCGTGTAAAACCAAGCTTAGATGATAAAATTTTACTCTCTTGGAATGCGTTAATGATTTCAGCGTTTGCACGAGCGTATGAAGCCTTAGGTACTGAGGGGTATCGTGATGTAGCTGTCGAAGGTCTGGATTTTATTTTTGAAAATTTCAAACAAAAAGAAGGCAAAGGGTTGTATCATACCTATAAAAATGGACAAGCACAATACGATGGTTTTTTGGAGGATTATGCCTATCTTATTGAAGCCTTATTGGACGTTTATGGTATTACGTTTGACAAACAATATCTAAGAAAAGCACAGCAATATGCTGATTATACAATAGAAAATTTCTTTGATGAATCTGAAAATTTGTTCTATTTTACGTCCGCAAAACAGAAAGATATTTTGCTGCGCAAAAAAGATTTGTATGATTCGGCAACCCCTTCAGGCAATTCGACGATGGTGCGCAACCTACAACGCTTGAGTTATTTTTTTGACAATAAAACCTATCAGTCTTTGAGTGTCAATATGTTATTGTCTGTTGAGCAATCCGTAGAGCGTTATCCTTCGAGTTTGTCAAAATGGGCTGGCTGTGCTTTGTCATTAGTTTTTCCGCCCTATGAAATTGCCGTTGTCGGTACGGATGCATTTTCAAAAAGCAAAGCAATCAATGCGCACTTTTTACCAAATAAAATCTTGATGTCGAGCGTTGAGGAAGATACGACATTTCCGTTATTGTCGGGTCGAAGCGGGGATACTGAGGGGGCGCAATCATTGATTTATGTTTGTCAAAATTATGCTTGTAAAATACCTGTTCAAACGGTTGAACAAATGCTGGAAATACTGTGATTTAAGAATAAAATCTTGTTTTCTAAAAAGACTACTCTAAATGTATGCGCTATGAAAAATATTTACATTTTTTGTCTCTTCATTTTTCAAATAACTACAGGTGTGGGGCAACAACCTGCACAATTTAGCCTATATATGCTCAATCTATATGGTGAAAACCCTGCGGCGGGTGGTTTAGACAAGACTCTGGTTGCGACAGGTGGTTATAGGTCGCAATGGGTGGGTTTACCAGGCAGTCCTCAGACACAATATATTAATGTGTCAGTACCGATTGGTATCATCAGCAGTGGAGTCGGTGTTCAAGTGACCAATGAAAGTATTGGTGCCAGAAATGGTTTAAGTGCAAAGGTCACTTATAATTATATAAAAAAATTGGGCGATGCTCAACTATCGGTCGGAGTTGCGGGTGGTATTCTTCAAGGGACAATTGACGGTGCAAAATTGCGCACACCGAGCGGTGATTATAATCAAGGTGTGATAGACCATCAAGATAAAATTCTGAATACAGCGGCTTTGAATGGTATAGTTACAACTTTTGATATAGGTATTTTTTTTAAAAGTGATAAAATAAATGCGGGTATATTTTTAGGGGATTTGACCCAACCTACGCTCTCATTGGTCAGTCAAAAGGTGACAGAGGTGAGTTTGAAGCGTCATTATTCAGCTTTTGCCGCCACACGGTTTGAATTGATGAGTAGCTTAAGTTTGCACCCGTCAGTTATGATTCGCTCAGATGGGGTTCAGACACAAGCAGAATTTTCAACCTTTGTGCGTTTAAATGATAATTTTTTTCTGGGTGGTTCGTTCAGAGGCTTTAGTAAAACCACCCAAGATGCAGCAACGATTTTTGGCGGCTTCAAGTTGAGTTCAAAATTAATGTTGGCTTATGCGTATGATATTACCTTATCAACATTAAAAAATGTAACACAGGGTGGACATGAAATCGTGCTACAATACAATATTGGCAAAGAATTTGGGAGAGGGAGATTACCACCCATCATTTACAATCCACGTTTTTGAATTCGGAATGCGCGGGTCAAAAAAAAGGATTTATGACGTATCAAGAAAAAAATCTTTTATATTTTTTTTACAATAATAGTCACAAAAAAATGACTTAGAACATACTTAATTGTCAGAAGTAACGTTTTTTTAGGACATTTTAAAGGATATAGTTTGTAAATCAACGAATTGTATAAACAAAAACTTATTCAGTTATTGTATCTCTGCAAAACATTCTATATTTGGGCGTTTTTTTCAAAAGGGACAGCCTGTCATTTCACAAAATTGAGGGATAATCGAGAATTAAAGCAATGAAAAGACAATCAAAAGCACTTCTTCTAATGCTGGTTGCCTTGGGGCTTACTTGGGCTTCGTGTGGCAAAAAAGAGAACGGTCAACTATTAGGTGCGAAAGATCGCCCTACTTGGAAAGGGATTAATCCTTTCGGCATGGTCTATATTCCTTCAGGGGAGTTTCATGCAGGCCCAAGTGACGAGGATATGAGCCGTAGTTACGTTAATCGTCCGAAATCTGTTTCAATACAAGGTTTCTTTATGGACGATACAGAAATCACGAACAACGAGTACCGCCAATTCATAGAATGGGTACGTGACTCTTTGGCGCATACCAAACTTGACCACTATATTGAGGGCGATGACGGTAAGCAAATTATTGACTGGGAACAGGAAATAGATTGGGAAGATGAAACGCTCGCGGACTTATTTTACCAAGGTAAAGACAAGTTTGATGGTCGAACAGAGTACAATGCTGAAAAATTTGTTGTCGAGTATGAATACTACGATTGGCAAAAAGCAGCGCACTACAATGGTAACTGGCAACGTCCTGTTGACACGAAAGACCAAAGCAAGCGTTACTCTCGTCAAGATTTCATCGTAAGAAAAAAGGTTGTTGTTTATCCAGATACACTTAGCTGGATTCGCGACTTTGCTTATTCATACAATGAACCTATGACACGTAACTACTTTTGGCATCCAGCTTTTGACGACTATCCTGTTATTGGTGTCAATTGGCATATGGCGCGTGCTTTCTGCTGGTGGCGTACCAAATTATGGAACACCTATCGAGGTAGTAAAGACGTAAACACAGAGGATTTCCGTCTCCCCACAGAGTTTGAATGGGAATATGCTGCTCGTGGTGGTCATGATCTCTCACCTTATCCCTGGGGTGGTTACTATACCCGCAACTCAAAAGGTTGTTTGTTAGCGAACTTTAAACCAGGGCGCGGCAACTATCCTGAAGATGGGGGTATGTACACTGTAAAAGCAGATGCTTACTTTCCTAACGATTATGGTCTATATAACATGGCAGGTAATGTAGCAGAATGGACAATCACAGCTTATACGGATAATACAAATGGTCTCCATGACTTAGAACCCGATTATCGATACGATGCAAAAGATGATGACTCTCCCGCAAAGAAACGTAAAGTGATTCGTGGTGGTTCATGGAAAGATATTGCCTATTTCTTACAAACAGGCACACGCACTTATGAATTTCAAGATACAACAAAGTCTTATATTGGATTCCGTTGTGCTTTGACATTCTTGGGTCGTTCAATCAACGACTTTTAATAAAAAAACGAACATTACATACTGAGGGGTACTTATTTTAGTCCCCCTTAGTATCCGACTAAATACTCAAGGCAATACTCGCCTTTTTGTACTAACATCATATTAATTTGTATCTTTTAGGTTTTCAACAATACTTTTCGGTAAAAGCATATTGTTGAAGTATTCTATCATTTGGAATTTATAAATCATAAAAATATTTTTTTAACCTTTTTTCTAAAGTAAAAAACAATGAGTTTCGTCAAATCTAAGGGTTTTAAGTATCTAAAAAACTTAATTATTGGTGTCGGTGCTGCTATCGTTTTGATGGGCGCATTATTCAAAATTGAAAGCTGGCCTTTAGCATCAGAAATGCTTATTTTGGGTCTATCCGTAGAAGCGGGTTTATTCTTGATGCTCGGTATTTTAGGACCAGAACCCGATTACTATTGGGATAAAATTATTCCAGGTCTCGCTGACTACAATTCTAAATTAGGACCTATAGAATTAGGGGGAGTGGGTGGTTCTTCACATCAACCACAATTACCTGGTTTGAATGGCGAAATCGTTGAAAACAAATTAAGTGGTATGTTGACAGAGTTGCAAGGCATGTCTAAAAGCCTTGGTTCACTAAAAGCATTACAAGAAGTGGATTTCAGTGGTACGCAAGAGCAAATCAAAACCATGAGTAATTTTTACTCTAAATTGACAGAAGCTATGGCTGATATGAACTCTGCATCAAATGATGTCAAAGTTTACAAAGAACAATTGGCATCGTTGAACAGAAATTTGGGTTCGCTCAATGCTGTCTATGGTGGTATGTTGTCAGCTATGTCAAATGTAGGCGGCAGATAAATTTTGTCATTTGTCATTTCGTTTTTCGTCATTACCCCCTCAGTATATTTTGAGGTTTTTATATTATATGATAATGACTTTTGACAATTACCCAATGACAAACTTTAGAAACCAATTTTAAAAACTTCAAAAGGAAGAATAAAAAATGTCAATACCTAAGGAACCGCGGCAGTTAATGATTAACTTGATGTATCTCGTTCTGACCGCGATGCTTGCCTTGAACGTATCGGCTGAAATTATCAACGCATTCTATGCCTTAAATAAAGGTATGAAAAACAGTAATCAAATCGTTGATAAGTCGAATACAATGATAAAAAATGCCATAGACGAACAAGTTAAGGCATACAATAAACCTGAAAACCAAGGCTATCAAGCTAAGGCTTTAGAGGCTATGACCATCTCGAAGGAATTCGAAACTTACGCCAATTCTCTTATTACAGAATTAGTAGAACGCGCAGGGGGTATAGATCCAAATCATTCAGATGGTCGTCCCGTTCGCTATAAGGATAAAGATGTTCCGACAAATATGTTTATTAATCAGGGTAAAGGTGCAGAGGTCGAAGCAAAAATTACGGAAACACGCAAACGTTTCTTAGCCCTAATTGATGACCCTATTAAAAAGAAAGAATTCGAAAATCAGATTGCGCTTAAAGTAGATTCTATACCAGAAGATTCAAAAGCAGCCAATTGGACTGATTTGAAATTCAAACAAATGCCAGTAGCTGCAGTTATGCCTATTTTGACAAAATTTGTTTCGGATTCCAAAACGTCTGAAACAGCTTTGTTGAACTACTTCTTTAATTTAGTCGGTGGTACAGATGTAAAGTTTGACCAATTCAAGGTGGCTATTGCCCCTAAGAAATCTTATTTGATTCGGGGTGACAAATTTGAAGCAGATGTGTATCTAGCTGCTTATAGTTCAAACCCGGGTACAGGCGTTAGTATCAGTGTTAATGGTTCAGGGCTACCCATAACTGCGGGTGTGGCGCACTATGAAACGACGCCAAGCGGTATTGGTAAGCAAACGGTAAATGCAACTGCCAGCATCAAAAATCCATTAACAGGTGCATTAACAACAGCTGTTGGTACTTTCGAATACGAAGTTGGTGAAAAATCAGCAACCGTATCGGCAGAAAAAATGAATGTCTTCTACATTGGTGTTGATAATCCTATTGCTGTTTCGGCTGCGGGTGTATCTTCTAACGAACTACGCGTGAGCTGTACAGGTTGTGAGTCAATGAATAAAGTGAATGACAACAATTACAATGTACGGGTCAATCGTCCAGGCGAAGCACTCATCAATCTGACAGCACCAGGTGGCTTGAATGTACAGAAAAAATTCCGTGTAAAGCTCATTCCGAATCCTGTACCGGTTTTGTCTGTTGACTTTGATAGAAAATCTAACTTCTTAGGCAGTGGGCAAATGTCAGCTAACTCAGGTGTCATCGCCAAACTGGAGAACTTTGATTTTGATGCTAAATGTAGTATTCAAAGTTATGTACTTGTGCGTGTAGAACGTCGTCAAGATCCGCAACAAGCGAATGTGAATGGTGCATCAAATGGAGAAGCAGAGCGGTTATGCCGTATGGCGAAGCCAGGAGACTTTTATCAATTTTTGAACATTAAAGCACGCTGTCCAGGAGACCAAATTGCACGTGATATTGGTTCAATCAGCTATTACATTAAATAATTTTTTATAGACGCACCCATTTTTAGTTTTAACATTTTTGACAAAATAAAACGCTTAATGGGTGCGTTTTCTTTTAAATTGAATTAGCCCCCTCAGCATTCAGACCAAAAAAGTCTTTTTTTCATCAAAAACACGGTTTTCAGTAACATGAAGTCAGCAATGAAATGGTTTAGTATGGCAGCTTTCAGCTTAATGATAAGTGTTGCAGTTGCCCAAGTTCCCGAAGAGGTCAAGACAAATACAAATGATGCGTTTCCGGATTTCACAGGTGGCAACAAAACAAATCCTCCTGCGAAGCCTACACCACCTCCGACAACGCCTCCTACGACGCAGCCTCAATTTCCCGCCGCAACCACAACGGCACCTACAACGACACCTACAACCACACAGCCTCAATTTCCCGCCACCACGACACCTACAACGACAACAACTCAACAACCAGGTAGTACAACACCTATAAAAGTTGAGCCTGCTGATAACATTGGCGATATTCCACCCGATGTAGATGCACCGCTTGATGGTATCGTTGAAAGAAAGTTAATTCTTGACAAACAAGTTTTACCTTGGGAGCCTATCCGTGAAGCTGACATCTTGTGGAGTAAACGTGTTTGGCGTGTTATAGATATTCGTGAAAAGATAAATTTACCATTTATCTATCCTGAAATGCCTTTTTTTACCGTCTTGATGAAAGGGATTCAGCAACAAGACTCGACCACAGCTATTAAAGCCTATAAAGCTGATAATGATAAGTTTTGGTATAAAATGTCGTCGCAAGAACTTCAAAGCATCCTAAGTCATGCAGATACCATCACCCAGATTGACCCAACGACTTATGAAACTAAATACAAAGTTGTTTATAATAAAATAAACCCTGAAGATATCAAACGTTACCGTGTCAAGGAAGATTGGTATTTTGATCGTCAATATTCGGTTCTCAAAGTTCGTATTTTGGGCATTGCTCCTTTAAAAGATGTTATGAACGAAGCAGGCGAATTTTTGTACGAACAACCTTTATTTTGGATTCGTTATCCTGATTGCCGCGAATATTTAGCGCGTCATCGTGCTTTTATTGAAGGCAATGATGCGAATCCGATATCGTGGGAAGACCTGTTTGAGCAACGCCGTTTTTCAAGCTATGTTTGGAAAGAGTCTAACGTTCACAATCGTCGTTTACAAGACTATTTGCAAGGCATTGACTTATTGCTCGAAGGCGAAAAAATCAAAGCTGAAATTTTTAATTACGAGCATGACCTTTGGTCTTATTAATGCATAAATATTTAGATATAACAATTCTAATAAATTTAAAAACGGTCAGAACTGCATGTTCTGACCGTTTTTCTTATTTTTGCCGCAAAAAACGATGATTATCATTCAAGACATACTCGTTAGTGACGAACTTGTTGAAGAACAATTTATATGCAATCTATCAAAATGCAAAGGAGCGTGTTGTTGGGAAGGTGACTTTGGGGCACCCTTAGCGGGTGAAGAATTGGATATTTTGGATGACATCTATCCAGATATTCGCCCTTTTTTGACAGAAGAAGGTCAAAACAAAATAGATACTGAGGGGGGCTATAAATTTTTCAAGGGTATGGAACAAAATGGTACGCAACTGTTACCCGACGGTCGGTGTGCCTATTTGGTTATTGAGCGCAATGGTTTGGCGCAATGTGGTATTGAAAAAGCATGGAAAGCGGGGGCTACAGACTTTCAAAAACCAATTTCATGTCATCTTTATCCTATCCGAATGTCAAAACAAACAGGTTTTGAAGCCTTAAATTATGACCGTTGGGAGATTTGTTCTGATGCCTGTCAGCTCGGCGTAGAGCATCAAGTGCCTGTTTATAAATTCTTAAAAGAAGCTTTGATAAGAGCTTACAACGAGGATTTTTATGCCGAATTGGACGCCGCAGCACAATATATCGCTTCAAAAAAAGCTTAAAATCCTTAGAATTACTGTTTATATGTTCTTTTCAATTTTTTATCGAAAGTCATTCATCTTTTTGGCTTGAAATTCGTTTCATTTTTGTCAAATTGTTGATAAATGATTCATTCTAACAATACACAACCAATGGATTTAATAATTCAATCTCGTCAGAATAGAGATATGACAGAAGCGCAGAGCCTTGTCAAAACAATACATGAGCATTATCGGCAGCAACTGCGCCCATTACCCAATAAAAAAAAGGCGCATGAATGGATAGACCGTCTTATTGATATACTTTTTCCTGTTCGATGTGCGGAAGCTGTTGGCGAATTAGAAATTCGTCAACTGGAGCTACAACTTTGGGAATTGCTCGTCCCACTTGAAAATGAATTAGCACCAATTGACAGCCTTGTAAAAAAATATTTTTCACGTATTCCTTTGATTTACAATGAATTGCGAAAAGATGCAGAAGCTATTTTAGCTTTTGACCCTGCCGCAAGCAGTATTGAGGAGGTGATAGCCGCTTATCCTGGTTTTTATGCCATTGCCGTTTATCGTTTTGCACATGAGTTGTATGTGTTGAAAATACCCATTTTGCCACGCATGATTTCGGAATGGGCGCATAGCCAAACAGGCATAGATATTAACCCCGGTGCAACAATTGGATCAGGTTTTTTTATTGACCATGGGACAGGTGTTGTGATTGGCGAAACGTCTATTATTGGCAATAATGTAAAAATTTATCAAGGCGTTACCTTAGGCGCATTGAGTGTCAAAAAAGAGGAAGCCAATCATAAACGGCATCCCACTATTGAAGATAATGTTGTTATATATTCTGGTACAACAATTTTAGGTGGAAAAACCATCATTGGTAAAGATTCTATTATCGGTGGAAACGTCTGGCTTACTGAGGGGGTACCGCCCAACTCTTTGGTTTATCACAAAAGTGAAATCAAAGTGAGGACAAATAAAGATTTTGATGAACCCATTAACTTTGTTATTTAGGATGGATAGGTTGGTGGATTCAAAAATACTTATTTATGGTGGATTAGCTGACCAAACACGCACCCGCTATGCCGTTAAAGGTTCGCATTCTGCTTTGTTGATGGATTGAAAATAGGAAAATGATAACTTTCAAATCACTGTCAATATATGTCGAAATGGCGTTTTACCTGTCAAATACACATGAATCCCTGGTGTACGAAGGCTACCAAAATGCGAAGTATATATTTCGCCGTCAATTGCCCTTAATCTATGATGCGTCATTGCGCCATTGCCAAAAATGATGGTATCTTTTCCAAACTGATACGTGCCGATGCCTTTATCTAAGAAAAAATTATCGGGTAGTTCATCAAAAGTCTTCATATCGGAGAGTGAGCCGCCTTCTTTGAAGCAGAGTTCAATCGTCACATTCACATCATCTGTACCTGTTATGTCAAAAGTTAATTCAAAACCACCATTTTTTTCTTGAATGATTATTTTGGATTCCAAAGTCTTGACATTACTGAGGGGTCTGTTTCCAAAGTCCATTTTGTTCCAAAAACGTCCGTCAACACTTGGCGAGAGTTTGTAATTGCCGTCTTTTCGCTTTTTGTCGGCTGGCAAGGGTTGATAATAAGGAACTTTTAAGGTTTGTTGTAAAACGTAAGCATTCCCTTCTTTGACAATACCTTTGCTTCTGAAATAACCTGTTGAAAAGAAATCGGAAGACAAACGGAGGTATTTCAAGATTGCCTCGCCTTTCCTGAATGCAAAAAGATTGGGACTTGTGGAACGACCCGAAGCTATGACCAAAGGCAAATCAGTACCGCCAAAAATGGTTGCTGTTTGGCTGTCGCGCCGAAAACGGACTAAGTTGGTTTCTTTAAAAAACTTCTCAAAACGTGTCGGCAGTGGGCGAATAGCTGGCAATTGTTTTTTTAACATAGGCTCTTCTAAAAACCAAAAGAGAGATTGACTTAACACTTCTTCATCAAAACCTTTAATATTTTCGAGCATAAGAGCGACATCGGCGTATTCGCCATTCTTATCCGCAATTGCCATATAGCGGTAATCCATATAAAACTTGAGTGCTTTATTTTCCATAAACTGGTCTTGGCGGCGGCTATCGGTTGTCACCACATCGCCGTTTGGCTCTATGTAGTAATAGAGCATACTTAGGTTTTTACGCACAGGCTCTAACAATTTTGGGCGTTTCAAAAGTCGAGACATGGTTATCAACGACCTGTCAATCACCTGCGAATATATCATGCTGCGCTCAAGGTAATGCCCTTCAGTATCTATAAAGATGTTTTCAGACAACCACTCATCTATGCGACGGACGTATTTTGGATTGGGATATAAGGCATTGATTTGCGACAAAGCTGCCGAAACCACCCACCGATGGTTGGGCGTGTGTATGCCGCCTACGGTCAAAGCATCACCCGCTTTCAAAATGAATTTCTTTGATAAGTTTTTGACTTCATCAAATAAAGTCGCTTTGTTTTTTTCTAATATACTTATGGCAGCGCAAATAGGTTCTAAAATAAAAGCCGTATCGGGTGCAGATTCAAAATTACCCAAATTGAGCGTACCATCCGCACTTTGTTCTTTCAAAAGAAAACGCATAATTTTCACCATTAAGGGTATCAAATCGGCTTGTTGGTAATATTTTGAAGTCGGTTCAGAATAAGCAGCCGCTAAATTGGCGAAGTCAAAACCTAAACTTCGTGACAAATCGGTAATGTCTTTTGACAACACAAGTGTCAACTTGTTCACCTCCTTAGTATTGGCAGCGACGACACGTATATATATGTCGCTTTCTTGAAACGGTAGCGCATCTGTATTTACCGAGCCTATAATATTGCTTTTTGATTGGAACGGATGGGAAACCAATAGAGAACTCAGGCTTATGGCTTGTTTCATAAAGGTTTTACGTGTTATGTTTTTCATTATTTAAAGTTTTAGCTAAAGAAAATCCTTATCAAATCGTAACTCTTCTTTTAAACAACTATAAATTAATAGACTCACCTGCCAACTGGTAATTCGTTAATATACTTAGTCCATTTTGAAAACTCAGTTTCCTTGAAATAAGATTTCCATATATCAACCGTCATTTTATCGTATTCAAATAAACCTTTCTCGTGTATTTTCTCTAAAGTGATACCATAAATAATTGTTGCATCTTGTTTAGTTAGATGATAAAGTAAGGCATTTGAATACCAATCTAATTCTTCATTTTCAAAATTAGATAAAACATCTAATAATACATTCTTATCGTAATTTGAAATGGTATCAATAAGTGGTTTATTGATTTCTAATAGTATTTTTGTACTCATAAACCCATAAGCCAAACCTTTTACCCTCTCTGACATTTGTACAATTGAAAATTTCAAATCTTTATTTGTACTTCTCAAAATTAGTGATTGTGCGGGTGCGATATTCAAAATTTTAAAAAAGAGAAAGAATAAAATACATTTTTTAATCGCCATATCTAAGTTTTTTAAAAACGATAGAAATTTCTATTGTAGATGTACAACGTTCTACCAAAATGGTAGAAATTTCTACTCTAAGTGTACAACGTTCTACCGAAATGGTAGAAATTGAGAGTGCTCACTAAACTATGTCAAAGTTACAAAGGAGGGTTCTCAAAAATGAGCCACCCCCCTCAGTAAAAAGCTTAAATTTAAAAACTAAACAAACGACAATCAATACCCAGGATTCTGTTTCAAAGCAGGATTGACGACAAAAGCACTTGTCGGAATCGGTAGGATACGGCGATAAGTTTCAGCATTTGTTTTGAAACCCCATTTGCCTTCAAATTTGCCGAAGCGAATCATATCGTTCCGATGCCAGTTTTCCCAAGCCAATTCGCGGCATCTTTCACTGTAGATGTCTTCTAAAGTCACGGCTGTCCATGCTGGGCTGGTTGTTCTTAAAGCACGTAATTGGTTGACTAAAGAGAGTGCTGTTGCACCACCTGTTGCAGTTCCCCCCCTCAGTATAGCCTCTGCTTTCATCAAAATAACGTCAGAATAGCGCAAAAATGGCACATCATTGTTCTGATTACGGCTTGTAGAAGTAGCGTCAGGATAGAATTTGATATTGCGAATACCCATATTCCAAGCTATTTCATCATTGCCACTGTCAAAAGTTGTCGGGCTTTGACGCAACGTAATTTCAGGTATAATTTCCACATGATATGTTAATGCTGCACTACCATCTGAACCTGTATAGAATTGGTCATAACCTTTTTTAGTGGTTGTAACTGTCAAAGGTGTTCCGTCAGCGTTATATTGTTTACCCACTAACCATTGTTTGTTGCGAATATCGTTGGTATCTTTTGTAAAATGTGCATAGAACTCTGGCAAGGTACTACGTGGCGCACTCGGCGTAAAGGGCAAATTGAAACGCTTAGTTTGCGAGCGCAACACATCGTAACGCGCATGATACTGAAATCCATTTGTACCCGGCAGTGACGTCATTGCAGGGTCGTAAGGAATCGCAAAAATGAATTCCTTCATAGCGGGTCCGTTGTTCGGATAAAACATTTGCAAATAAGAGGCACGAGGCTCTAAGGCATATTTATTCGAATTGATAACTGCATCACACGCCGCAATACACTCATTGTATTTCGCAGTGCCAGTGTAATATTCTGCATTCAGATACATTTTAGCCAATAGTGCTTGTGCTGTAAATGCGGTAGGTCTGCCATAAGTCGTTCCGTCAACCGTTGTACTCAGATTGGGCAATACTTCTTTGATTTCTTTTTCAATAAAAGCAAAAACCTCTGTGCGAGGTGAATTGGTTTTTGGTTCAAAGTCACCGTATTTCGTGATAATCGGCACATTCCCAAATAAATCCATCCACATAAAATAAGCAATGGCACGCACCATACGCAACTCTGCTAACATGGTCGCCTTTGTTGTGTTGGACTCAGGCATATTTTCACCCAAAATAGCCAATGCTTGATTGGTTGTACCAACGATGTTGGAAATCCAGTTCCAATTACTGCCCGTTATACCATGGTCTTTTGTCCAAGTATGGTAATGCGGCATGAGATAGCCTTGATTGTCATACCAGTTACCCCCACGTGCGGGCATGATGGATTCGTCCGTCGTTTGTGATTGCATAAAGTGATAATCCAAAGAATAGTTACCCCTCAGTGCTGCATAAGCAGGACCCGCCGCTTGAACGAATTGGGCTTGGGTTTTTGGGAAAACATCGGGTGTCAATGCTGATGTGATAGGTACATCCAGCTTGTGACAGAATGGCATAGTGCAAATAATAGCTGCCAATAAAGCTATTTTTAAAAGAATATTTTTCATTTTTAATGAATTTTAAATTTTAACACTTAGTTTATTTTTATACCAATATAGAAAAATATTAATAGCGATAAAAACATCTACCATCTTGTAACGCCTCGTTTCAACGAGGGGATTTTCGCTATGCTCTCTCTGCATCTAACATCTATTCAAAACATCACATCAAAAAATAAGAATATTGATCCGATGTTTTGAATAGATGTTAGATGCGAGGGGTGGGTTGTGCAAACTCCCCCGATTGAAATCGGAGGTTACAAGATGATAGATGTCAGTGGTTCTTTGTTTTAAGTTGACTTTATTCTACCGCCATCTTTAATATCCTTCAAAATCTTACATATCCTAATTCAACCAATTTAAAAAGAAGTATTCAAACCCAACATAAGGGTTCTTGTTTTAGGATAAAAATTGTTGGTATCAACGCCCGGTGCGATGCCACCTTGATTGACTTCTGGGTCAATACCTTTGTACTTTGTCCAAGTAAAAGCATTATTGACAGCCGCATAAATCCTTATGGATTTCATATATTTGCTAATACCATTGATGGTGTAACCCAAAGTCGCATTGTCCATACGCACGTAAGAGCCATCTTCGACGAAACGAGTAGAATATCTCTGCGAATTGACATCTTTAGTTGACTCAGAAACCACTTCTTTCAAGACATTGGTGAACTGCGCTGTTGTCGGTCTGAATAAATCAGCCCGTGTTGCATTGAAAATTTTATTGCCAAAAACACCTCTGATAAAGAAATTTAAATCAAAATTACTGAAACGGAAGGTATTTGTCCAACCCAACAACAGTTTAGGTTGTGGGCTGCCTGCGTAGTAATAATCGGCACCGATAGCTGGTGTGAGTGTCAATTCACCGCTCTTCTTATTGTATTGCGACACGCCATTTGCATCTTTGCCCGCATATTGGAACGTAAAAAACTGACCCAATGGATAGCCTGCTTTCAAAACTTGGAGCGTACTACCTGTTTGTCCTGAACCTTCGGGTTGCGTCAAACGCACCGAGTCACCACCCGCAAACAAAGGGTTACTCAAACTCACAATTTTGTTGACATTGCTCGCTATATTGATGCCCGAAGTCCAAGTAAAGGCTTTTGTACTGAGGGGGGTAATATTGAGACTCAATTCCACACCTTTGTTGTTCATGCTGCCACCATTGGCGACGATACTACCTGTTGGAACAAGCGCCCTATCCACGCCATAGCTGTAAATCATGCCCGTTGTGGTTTTATCATATATTTCAAATGTACCGCTGACTTTTCCTTTCAAAATAGAGAAGTCTAACCCCAAGTTTTTAGTATCTGTTTTTTCCCATTGTAAATCGGGATTCGCTGCTTTTGTTGGTCCCAAAGCGGCTATGAGCGTTCCATTATTGTAGTATGAACCCAAGCTACCCGACAAGAAAAGGGAAGTATAAGCATTGAAACCCGAAGAATTACCCGTTACACCGTAGCTCGCTCTTAGTTTTAAGTCATCAAAAAGGCTTTGATTTTTCATAAAACCTTCTTCGATGATGCGCCAAGCCGCACCTATTGAGGGGAAATAACCCCATTGATTGTTTTTACCAAAAACGGAACTACCATCACGACGAATAGAACCTTGCAATAAGTATTTGTCATGGAAACTGTAATTCAAACGCGCAAAATCAGAAATCAAGCGATTTTGTTGATAAATGCCGTCTGCACCAAAATTGACACGATAACCCGTTATAGCATAGGGATTACTCAAAGAAAAATTGTTAAATCCGATATTATCAACAGGGAAATTGGTACTTGTTGATTGAAAACCATCGCCCAACACATTGTCTTGCCATGAATAACCGACGACGGCTTTGATATAGTGGTTGCCGAATTCTTTATTCCAAGTTAAAAATGTTTCTAAGATATTATTGGTATTTTCGTAAGTGTTACGCACTGCCGAACCATTGGTACCAAAATTTTGGAGATAGTGTACAGCAGGTGGTTCAGGTTTGTAATAAAAGTTAGCACTATTGTATTGAGAATAGTAACTACCATAAAACTCACCATGCAAAGACGTGGATTTTTGATGCGATAAATTCAAATTATAACTCAAGCCAAAAGGCAACTGAACCTGTGCTGTAAATGCACCTATCAAATTGTTGAATTTGGTTTGGTCTTGACCATGTTCTACCATCGCCACAGGGTTGAAATACCCACTGGTGGTAAAGTTTTCAAAGAAAGTGCCATCTGGATTTCTGACGGGTGACACAGGCAAATAGCTGATCATTTGACCCAAAACGCTGTTGCGTTGTGGCGTGTAATCCGATTTTGTATTCGCATTTGACACCTGCATACCCAATTTGACTTTATCGTTTAAAAAAGATTGGTCAAATTGCAAACGGGCTATAATACGTTGAAAATTACTTTTTAAAAGAATACCTTCTTTGTTGATATAATTGAGGCTGGCACTATACGTGTGGTGTTCGCCGCCGCCACTAAACGACAAGTTGTGGTTGTGCGACATAGCCTTACTTCTTTGCACGGCTTTTTGCCAATCCGTATCTGCTCCTTTGTCATTGGCAGGCGTCATCGATTGTCCGTTGGCAGCGACAAAGGCTTTTAATTCGGCAGCGTTCATCATTTCGAGGCGACTTGCTACAGTTTCAGAGCCGATATAACCGTTGTATGACACCACGCCTTGACCTTTTTTACCTTTTTTGGTCGTAATCATAATGACACCGTTTGCGGCACGATTACCATAAATAGCTGTTGCGGCAGCATCTTTCAAAACGTCAATTGTGGCGATATCATCAGGTGCAACAGTTGATATGTCCGCTCCAGGAATATTGTCAATCACATAAAAAGGTCCTTGTGAACTGTTGAGGGTCGAAGCCCCCCTCAGTACAACCGCCGCAGGACGGTTCGGGTCGCCACTTGCCGAAATGTTCAAGCCAGGTACTTTACCTTGTAAAAGTTGTCCGACATCGCTGATGGCACCTCGGTTGAGGTCTTCTTGTTTCATCGTTGTGACGGCACTTGATAGGTTTTTGCGAGATGTAGAACCATAACCAACGACCACCACCTCGTTCAATGCACTTGCAGCGGATGAGAGGCTGATGTTGATAACAGTTTGATTGTTGACCGATACTTTTTGCTCTTCGTAACCAACGAAAGAGAAAATCAAGATAGCGTCAGATGGACACATTAGCGAATAATTGCCATCTATATCGGTTAAGGTACCTTTGTCTGTACCGTCAACACGAATGCTGACGCCAACTAAAGATTCTTTGGTATCACCTGCTGTGACTTTACCAGATACGGTTATATCGGCAAATAAAGGGACTTTTTCAGGCGGTGAAAATGCTAAGGCAATCAGCGATGGACATAAGAAAAAGCCGATTAAAAGGACGTAAAAGGGAGTGTTTTTTTTCATAAAGATAGATTTTGATAATGAGAGAGTTGATTAATTTAAAAAATTTACTTAATAATAATTTTAATTTATGGTCTTATTTTAGTGTAATGTTTGGTATTAGACGTGAAAGTAGAATATAATTTTAACCCTCAAAATCTAAACGGACATTTACATTTATGCAAACGTTTGAAATAATGAAGTATATTGACCCCTCAGTATTTTTTCGATTTCTTATCCGATGCGCCAGAATAAAGTTGTCGTGAGCCATAAGTCATGGGTTATAGGTTCTGTAAATCATTGACAGTCAATGGCGTATAGAGACTCAATACAGATGGCTATTTACTCACGATGACTTAGTTTTACTTTAACACTCTAAATGTGTTTTAGGGCTACGCCCTGATTGTCGAAAATTTTGTGCTGCTTGCTACCAACGTTTATTTCCTAACGGAGCTTTTGAGTCAGTTCAAATCTAAAAGCTCCGTTAGGAGATGAACGTTGGTAGAGCCTATCATAATAAACACATTTTCTGGGACGTAGCCCTAAAACAGTAGGGGTTTAAAATTTTTAATAAAAAAAATGCGTAACTGATTAGTTACGCATTTTTTTAGCCCATCGGCTTGTCATCAGACGGATGAAGATAGGCAGTGTCCAAGCCTAATACCCATCATTCTGCTTCAAATACCCAATCAAATTAGATGCGCCGTCAATAGCCGTTTGAGGAATCGGGAAAATCCGTTTCTTTTTATCGGTGTTGGTTTTTTCAGTCCACGTATCTTCGTATTTGCTGAAACGAATCATGTCAGTCCGTCTCACCATTTCCCAATAAAGCTCAAAACCCCGTTCACGGAACAGCATGTCCAAAGTCATAGACGTAAGTGGTGCGGCGGGTGTCGTAGCGGAACGAGCAGCTCTAACCAAATTAACATCTGCCAAAGCACCAGCCGCATCACTACTTTTACGCAATTTAGCTTCTGCACGCATCAGATACACGTCTGCCAATCGAACAATCACAATATCGGCTTCGCCAAAATTGCGACCACTAGCGGATTTTTTACTGAACTCATATTTTTCAACCCGATAACCTGTATTGTAATTGCTGCCCGCAACCGTAAAATCTATTTGTTCTGTGAAATCAACCGCCAAGGTGGGCTTATTACGGGTGTCATGGAAAAGCTTACCAACGAGCATTTTGCCATCGGCACATTTCAGAAAAACACCATTTACGCGCTTCAAACCGTATTGTTGTCCCCGCAAAATACCTCTGTTGATATTGAAAGCGGCTGCGTCAACGCATGAATCTTTGCCATTGGTGTAAATGCTTAGGTTTTCTTTATAAAATCGTGGGTCAGCCGCCGCAGGGTCTTTTGGTGCATTTGCATTGACCCATGTACGATAAAAATCAGGTGTAATAGCTGGACCATCTGTTCCGTTTGCCGCTGGAAAAGCAGGTAATGGGAATTGGTCGCCCGACAATGAAAAATAAGCCATCCGATTGTGTCCATTCAAATCAAAACGTTGGTCAACCGCAAAAACCAATTCTTTATTATCATGGTTACTATCACCGAAAAGAGAAAAATAATCTTTTGACAACTGATATTGACCTGAATTGATGATTTTGTCGCAATATTCCGTGACTTTATCCATATCCTCTGGTTTAAAAGTCGGTTTGTCAGCATATACATCACGGTAAACGGCAGCGTTCAAATACAAACGGGCGAGTAATCCCCAAGCTGCACCTTTTGACAAACGACCAGGTCCGACGGTTGCATCTAAATTCGGTTCAGCGGCGAGTAGCTCATTTTTGATATATTCAACGGCATCAGACCCCCTCAGTATTGTTGAGTTTACGCCAATATCATCTTTCACAAAGACCAATCCGAACATATCCAATGTTAGCATCGAATAATACGCCCGCATACCTCTTGCTTCCGCTAAAAAAGTAGCGGCACTGGGGTCTTTATTGTTGGGTAAAGACTGTATCGCAGAAACACAACGCGAAACACCTTGCAAAATAAAATTCCAAGTACTCCGAATATTCGGGTCTGTGCTGGTGTAGGTGTGTTGGTGCATGGCAAGGTAGATACCATTGTCGCCCCAATCTGTGCCGCCTCGATAAGGCAAAATGGCTTCATCTGTTGATATTTCTTGAAGCGTGAAATAGGTTGTATGCTGAAAAATACTGGGCAAAAGGGCATAAGTCGGCGCAATGATACCTTCCGCCGCTTGTTTATCGGTCAGTCCTGCCGCTGATGTTTCGTCCAATATTTGTTCTTTCAAATCAGTACAACCGTTTGAAAACAAAATACCTGCAAAAGTGAGGAGTATATATAATTTACTTTTCATTATTTTTAGATTTTAGTAGTAAAAAACGATTAAATACTGAGGGGGTCACCCTCACGCGTTTTTGCTTTTAAAAAATGATGTTTAAACCAAAAATATAGGATTTAGCTTTTGGATAACTCAAATAATCAATGCCATAGGATGAAATGCCGTTGATAGTCCTGTCGGTATTAACTTCTGGGTCGTAGCCATCGTATTTTGTGAAAAGCAATAGATTCTGACCTGTGGCAGATAACCGCAAAGAAGACACCCATTTGTTGAGACCCAAAGATTTAGGATTGATATTATAACCTAATGTCACGTTGTTCAACCTGAAATAAGCACCATCTTTTAAGTATCTCGAAGAAACAGGTGCCGAATTATTGATGGATTCATTGGTTGCAGCAACAGCTTCGGCAGTCGTGTTGATACCTTTTGACAATCTCAATTTGTAAAAATTAGAATTTGCCGTATTATCGTAAATTTTATTGCCCGAAACGCCATTGAAGTTGATACTCATATCAAAACCGCCATAGGACATATTGCCATTCAAGTTATATTGTCTGGTCGGTAAAGCACTGCCCACCGCAACGCGGTCTTTGTCGGAGATGATGCCATCGCCATCAACGTCTCTAAACTTGCTGATGCCTTTATCATCAAAACCTGTAAAATCTTTAAGGAAAAAAGTACCAATCGGTTGACCATTGATATAACCATTAATCGTAGCAGATGTTAACCCTGAACCCGAAGCAGAGCCTGATGGAATAACAGAGTAAGGGGAGTTTTCCACAACATTGTCAATAAAGGTTATGTTACCGCCAATATCAAACCTAAAACCACTTGGTCTCCTAAAATGGTAGTACAATTCAAACTCCACACCCTTGTTTGTGATGCTCATGTCCTTCACATTTGTCCAAGTTGTACTGGCAGGTTGAACAGGATCGGCAGGAATGACTTCCAATAAAATATCATTGGATACTTTATTAAATACGTCCAAAGTGCCAGAAATAGCCCCATTGAACAAGCCAAAATCGAAACCCATATCGGTTTGGTTAGAAGCCTCCCAAACAATATTTGGATTTGCCAAGCGGGTATAAGACGTGCCAGCAGGATAAGTGCCTACTGGATACAAAGGATAACTGGTTGTTCCAGAGACTTGCGACGTAAACAACGCCTGTGTGATTTTTGAAGGAATCTCTTGATTGCCTGTGCGACCCCAGCCAGCACGCAGTTTCAAATCGCTGAAAATTGTATTTTTCATAAATTCTTCTTCTGCAATGCGCCAGCCGAGAGAAAAAGATGGGAAAATACCATATTTATTGTTCGCGCCAAATTTGGAAGAACCATCCGCGCGTACCGTTCCCGTAACTAAATATTTACCTTTATACTGATAGTTGACGCGTGAGAAAAACGACTGCAATTCATTTATCAAGGCAAAACCGCCTGGTTTATTATTCGCTAAGGTCAAATCCTGCCCTAAACCGGGGTTATATTGAGGTTCAATACTTGAAATAGGGAATTTATTGATGCTGTAACTACGCCCTTGCACAAATATTTTTTGATAAGAATGACCAATTAAAGCCGATAAATTATGGTCGGTTTTGGACAAAGTATAAGTAATATAGTTTTCAATCAACTTATTGCGATTCGTAATATTAATGGTTTCAAGACGACCCTCTTGAAGCGGAACGGCATTGGGCAACGATTGTAAATCACGCGTCGAAGTCGAATTGTCAATACCAAAATTAAGTTTATAAACAAGCCCTTTCATGATGGTAAATGAAGGCGATATATTACCAATAAAGCGGTTAATCGTCGTAATATCTTTTTCTAAATCCAAGGTAATCAATGGATTAGTACCACTGGCATACTTAAACGGCTTCCCGTCGGCATCGTAAGCAGGATAAGTCGGATTGGCTGAAATCGCACCGCCTAACATAGCACCAATAGGCGGACGCTCATTTTTTGTATATGTTGAATTCAAATTCAGATCAATATTGAGTCTGTCATTCAATAGTTTTTGAGTGACATTGATGCGTCCTGTGTAGCGACTCAATTGATTGTTTTTTAAAATGCCTTCTTGATTTTGAAGACCCAATGACGCATAATAGGTTAGTTTATCGGCACCACCACCAAAGGAAAGGTTGTGGTTCTGCGTGTAAGCCGTCCGCATCACTTCTTTTTGCCAATTTGTATTGGCTTTTAAATCTTCTAAAACGCCGCCGACTTTTGGGACTTGTATTCTATATTCGGCAGCAGAAAATACTTCTAAAGGTCTTGCGAGGTTTGAAATACCATAATCAGTAGAAAAATTCAGTGTAGAAAATCCTGATTTTCCCCGTTTGGTCGTAATCAAAATAACACCATTGGCCCCGCGAGACCCGTAAATAGCCGTTGCCGAAGCGTCTTTTAAGACATCTATAGCTTCAATATCTTGTGGATTTAAGAAATTCAAAGGGTTTATAGCGCCACCCGTACTCGTATTGTCCAAAGCCACACCGTCTATGACGAAAAGTGGTGTACTGCCTGTCCGAACACCGCCCGGACCTCTGATGGTGATGTTTTGTAAACCGCCCGGTTCGCCACTGGCAGAGGTGACATTAACACCGGCCATTTTGCCTTGCAAAAGTTGCTCTGGTGAGTTAATGATGCCTCGGTTGAATTCGCCACTTTTCAGCGATTTTACAGCACCTGTCATATCCTTTTTAACGGCACTACCATAACCAATAACGATTAATTCGTTCAAATCACTGGCAGAGGAAACAAGGGTAATGTTAATAACAGATTGGTTGTTGACAGCTACTTTTTGCTCTTTGTAACCAATAAATGAGAAAACCAAAGTCGCATCGGAAGGGCAGGTGAGCGTGTAGTTACCGTCTAAATCGGTTAACGTACCTTTGTCGGTGCCGTCAATGCGGATGCTGACACCCACCAAAGATTCTTTGGTATCAGCGGCTGTTACTTTGCCCGAGACAGTAATATCGGCAAGCAAGCGTGTTTTTTCAGGTGGCGAAAAAGCCAAAGCGGATAACGTTTGGCACATAAAAAAGCAAAGTAAAAGGGTGTTTAAGTGAGCGTTTTTTTTCATTATGATAGGTTTTTGTTAAAAAAGAGCGTTGATAAAGAAATGTAATTTTCTTATTGATAATTTTAAAGTATGGTTTTATTGTAGTTGAATATTTGGGTTTGGGTTGTGAATATAAAATATAATTCCATATTTAGAGATGTTAACGCACTTTTACATTTATGCAAACGTTTGAAAAAAATAAGTGCTGTTATACCCCTCAGTATTTTATCACTTTCTTACTCAATTTTCAAGATATACAGCTTTGTTATATTTTGGGTAAAGGTAGAAACCTATGGAAAGTCAATTTTGTCCAGCATATTATTTAATTGTTAAGCATCATTTAAAAATATTTAGGATGAACAAATTGCATGTCCTTAAAAAACTTTTATCAAATCAAGTACATATTAGCATCATTCCTTAATTTTTTAAAAACATAGAAAAATGAGTGTGCAACCTATCATTATAGAACAAATATTCGATGCACCCATCTCAAAAGTATGGCAAGCATTGACAAACAATGATGAAATAAAAAAATGGTATTTTGTCTTACCTGAATTTAAGCCTGAAGTGGGATTTTTCTTTGAGTTTGAAGGTGGAAAAGATCCTGAAAATCCATATTTGCATTATTGCGAGGTTATGGAAGTGAGTGAGGGTAAAAAACTAACTTATAGCTGGAGATATGATGGTTATGAAGGTAATTCTTTTGTTACATTTGAATTGTTTGATGAAGGGGACAAAACGAAATTAACATTGACACATGCAGGTATTGAGACATTTGAATACCTTAATCCAGATTTTGCAAAAGAAAATTTTGTAAAAGGCTGGACGCATATTATTGGAACTGCTTTGAAAGATTATGTTACAACTTCAAAGTAGAACGCCGAATAATCAATTCAGGCGGTAAAATGATATTCTCTTTTTGGGTCGTCGTCGTTTCTGAATTATTCAAAAACAATCGAGCCGCTTCTTCACCAATCAATTTGCTTGACCGATTGACCGACGAAAGGGTGGGGTTGAAATAAGCGGTAAAAGGTGAATTATCGAAGCCAACGACTGCAACCTGTGACGGTATAGAAAATCCCATATCCAAAATGACTTGCATGGCAGCAATAGACACATAGTCGTTGACCCCAAATATGGCATCGGGCGGATTGGGCAACGACATCAAGCGGCGGGTTGGTACAACCGCACTTTCTGCTTTGAAATTAGTATTGGCGATTAAATTGTCGTCAAAAGGAATATTGTATTTTTCCAAACAGTCTTTGTAACCCTTACAACGTCTTTCCGAAACGGTCAAACCGATTGGACCTTTTAGGTGTGCGATTCTACGACACCCCCTCAGTATCAAATGCTCTGTCGCCGTAAAAGCACCCAAATAATCGTCAACAGTAATACTTGTTGCTTCCACACCGTCGTATTCACGGTCAATAAAAATGAGGGGAATATGCCTTTGTAGTATGTTTTCAAGGTGTTCATAATGTCCTGAATGATAGGTTTCTTGCGAAACAGAGAGGAAAATGCCTTCAACACGGTTTGCTAACAATTTTTCAACGTATTCTTTTTCAAGCCCATAACTTTCATTGGTCACACAAATTGTCAACATATAACCGCGGGTTTGCAGCACCGATTGTATGCCGTCCACCATCGCCGTTTCATGAAAATGACTTAAGTTTGGAATGATAACGCCGACAGTTCCCGACTTGCTATGCCGCAAACCGAGCGACAAGGTATTGCGTTGATAACCCATGCGGTTGGCATATTCCTGTATGTTTTTCCTTGTTTCCTCGTTGATAAGTGGATGGTTGTTCAAGGCTCTGGAAACCGTTGAAGGCGAGCAATTGAATTTGCGAGCGATGTCTTTTATGGTTATTGGATGGTTGCTGGTATTCATACCCCAAACATAGCGTTTTTCAAGACAAAAGGCTATATTTACAAAGGGAATTGACTTTTTTAAGCAAAAAAGAGCATTTTTACTGAGGGGTCAACAATCACAAATAATCAAAATCACTTTTGCCATCTAAGGCTTGGCGAGCAGCAAGAAAGGTCTCTTTTTGCAATTTCAAGACTTTATAATAATGGTCGTTTTCATTGTATTTAAACCGAGCGACACGGTTTGCCAAAATTTTGTCTTCATTTACTTCGCCATTAAATTCAAAAGTATGGGAATCGTAGGCATAAGGCAACATTTCAGCAATTTTATTTTGCTTGAAACGGCGTGCCGACAAAGCCAAAGCCGTGCGCCAATTCTCATGTCCATCAATGCGAATCGGTTCATCAAAAGCCTTTAAAAAGTCGAAATACATTTGCGTTTCGTCGTCCTCTTCTTTCCAATGCCCTAAACGTCTTTGATGAAAATAGTATTTAAAAGCTTCTTGCGTTTCAGCATCTTCAGCTATTTTGATAAAATCTATGGGGTCGAAAGCATACAAACCTGGTTGGCTGTCGGATGCCTCTTCTAAAGTTTCTTCATTTGCCAAGTTAGCCCAATCACTTTCCGTTTTGAGTTTTTCTTTTAGGTTTTTATACTTAATTTTATAACCTTCACGAATATAAATCTCTTCTTTTTGTCCACGTTTGTCAGGTAAATCCAACCAAGAGACTGTATGTTGTGCCTTATCGAAGTAATTATAAATATCAGGAATAACGGCAGAATCGTAATGGATAGTGAGATATTTTGTCTTTGCGTTTGGGTTTTGTAGCTGTAAACGGTAGTTTTTGTACCCTTGATAATTTTGCCAATCACTAAACTCTCCAAAAAGGGCTTCTGAATGGTCAATATGTTCTTTCAAAAAACCGATACATATATCCAATTCTTCGGGTGTAATAGGGGCTATAAAAGGACAAGAACGGATATGATGTTGCCAATATACAAAGTCAGCACAAATATCTACAAAGGGCAATTGCACTAAACCTGCACGCCATTGACATTGTAAATTGAATAGTTTTTTTTGCAAAATG
Source organism: Saprospiraceae bacterium (assembly GCA_031411275.1). Lineage (GTDB taxonomy): Bacteria > Bacteroidota > Bacteroidia > Chitinophagales > Saprospiraceae > JAAFJT01. The sequence goes on from JANOAU010000114.1 coordinate 26,268, forward strand.
ATGTCGATATACCTATCAGCATCACTCAAAAACTGCATTTTATGCCGTTCATAAGCGTTTTTATAAGTACCAATATTAATGAATATTTCTTGCTTAATGGCAGCGTATTCTATAATGAAACGGTTAATAGTCAACGGGTTATGCATAGCGTAATAGGCTAGATAACGTTCATGAGATGTGAGATATTCCCTATGTTGCTCTTCTGTCCAATCGGTATAGTTCATGGACTGCACATGCTTTCGATTCATATGATTAATAATAAATGGACTTCAAAAGAAACGCAAAGGTAAAAAAAAAGAACATTAGATAAAGTTAATGTATATTTTTTTACACGAATATATTTTTCCAAAATGGGCAGAAAAAAAAATGACGTGTTGGATAATTCTTTAATCCAATACGTCATTTTTTGATTGATGTTATGTGCTTAAATTGTTTTATTTAATTTTTTTTTCTAAATAAATTAAATATAAGTGAAAAAGCAATGACCAAAACGCAGCCAATCAAATTGAGCCACAAAAAAGCGGTCAAATCTACCCACCAACTATAAATAACAAAAGCTTCTGCTAACAATGCTGCCCAAAACACTGAACCCCCTCTCACATTTTTGAAGTAAAAAGCGACTAAAAAGACCCCTAAAATAGTGCCGTAAAACCAAGAACCCAGTATATTGACTGCTTCAATCAAACTGCCAATATTGGCAGTGAACTGAGCGACAATGATGCAAAAAATACCCCAACCCAAGGTTGCTCCCTGCGAAAACTGGTAATAATGCCTCTCTGAACCATTCGGATTGATGAGCCTTTGATAAATATCCACCACGGTACAAGAAGTTAAGGAACTAAACGCCGATGCCATCGAACCCATCGATGCCAATAATATGACTGCAATCAACAAACCGACCAAACCAACGGGTAAATATTTAGTCACAAAGGATAGGAATATGTAATTGGTATCGTTGACATCTTCGCTCGGATTGTTCTCCAACATCAATGTTTTTACTTCTTTTCTCAAGCCATTTGTTTGGGTGTTTAATGCCAATACTTGCTCGACATTTTGATTGATTGCTGTATGGTTTTCTGCTTTTATGGCTGTTATCATATTGTTAACTGCTATTTTTTTCTCTTCAAAAACCTTTGTATTTTGCTCTAAAAGGCTTTTATACTGAGGGGTCTCTTCGACCTTTTGCAAAGCGGTTTGGTTGAAAAAAAGGGGTGGTTGCTCGAATTGATAAAACACAAAAACCAAGGCACCGACCATCAAAATGAAGAATTGCATCGGTACTTTCAGAATACCATTCATCAACAAACCTAAGCGACTTTGTCCAATTGATTCGCCTGACAAATAGCGTCCGACTTGTGATTGGTCTGTACCAAAATAGGAAAGTTGTAAGAAAAAACCACCTATCAAACCCGACCACACATTGTAGCGATTGCTCAAGTCAAATTCCCAATCAATGACATTGGTTTTACCCATTTTACCTGCTATTTTCAAGGTATCTGTAAAGCCAATGCCTTCTGGCAGCATTTTGACGACCATAAAACCCGCTATAAACATGCCCCCTAAGACTACAAACATCTGCTGTAATTGCGTATAAGAGATGGTTTTTGAGCCGCCAAACATGCAGTATAAGGTGACGACAGAACCCGTCAGAATATTCGTCCAATACAAATCCCAACCGAGTATGGTTGTTAATATAATGCTTGGTGCAGCAATCGTCACGCCTGTTGACAGCGCACGTGGTATAAGAAACAACAAAGATGTGAGGACGCGCGTCTTCAAATCAAACCGTTCTTCCAATAATTGATAAGCCGTGAAGACTTTTAACCGCTTAAACAAAGGAATGAACGTTATCGCTATCACTATCATCGCCAACGGCAAGCCAAAATAGAATTGAACGAAACGCATCCCATCCGTATAAGCCTGCCCGGGTACAGATAGGAAAGTAATGGCACTCGCTTGTGTTGCCATCACGGATAAGGTGACGTGATACCAAGGCATTTGTCGATCTGCCAATAGGAAACCTTCCATATTATGCTTAGACATTCGCCCTTTCCACATGCCATAAGCAACGATGCAGCCTAAAGTTAAAACTAAAACGATCCAATCAATAAAATTCATAAAACAGGTTTACATGGTTACAACAAAGCTTTTTCTAATATTGCAAAAGTAATTATTATAGTTTCTTTACAGGTAAAATTAGACAGACAGCACTGAAATCAAAGTAAAAAGGTTTTTTGAACGAAAGATGAATTTGAAAAATGGTGATTTTCAACAGTTTTTTTAATTCATCATTTATCTTTCATCATTCATCATTTCCTTAAAAAGACTTTCCTTTGTGTTAAAACAGAAATCAGTGTTGTTATGGAAAATAAAGCCAACCCAATAGATTTAAAATTGAATATCAGCTATCGGCAAATAATTCTGTTGGCATTACCCATAAGCCTCTCTATTTTTATTCCGCAATTCAATTTTTTTACCAATAATTTTTTCTTAGGCAACTACGACAAAAGCGGCGAACTCTTAGCCGTCGGCGGCATCACAGGGGTTTATTACTTGATTTTTGCGGTCATGGGCTTCGGTTTGAACAATGGTTTGCAAGCCTTAATCAGCAGAAGGGCAGGAGAGGAACGGGTGGATGAAATCAGTAAACTGTTTTGGAATGGTATTCGCGTTGCGCTGTTGATTTCAGTGATTGCGATTGTTTTGTCTTACACAGTGGGTTCATTTGTGCTGCATTCCTCCTTAAAATCCAATGAGTTAGCTGACAAAGCTATCACTTTTTTACGCATCAGGGTTTTAGGTTTGCCCTTGCTTTTGTTGTTTCAGATGTGCAATGTCTTATTAATTTCCTCTAACAACAGCCGATTTTTGGTAATTGCCACCATAGCTGAAACAGTGGCCAATATCTTTTTTGATTATGTTTTGATTTATGGACGCTGGGGTTTTCCTGAATTTGGTTTCAACGGCGCGGCTTATGCGAGCCTGATTACTGAGGGGGTCGCTTTAGGCACATCTGTCCTTGTTTTTTATGGTACAGGCATCGTAAAACGTTTGCAACTGGATAAAAATCGAGGGTTTAACAAAGGAATTATTCGCCTTATCATGGTTCAATCGCTGCCTTTGATTTTTCAATTGGTCATCAGTATTATGAGTTGGGAATTTTTCTTTATTTTGGTCGAACGACATGGTCAAATACTGAGGGGGGACAATCTGGAAAGTGCGATTACAAATGTGATGCGTAATTTCTTTGGTTTTTTTGGTTGCACCACTTGGGCATTGGCTTCGACGTGCAACACGATGGTCAGTAATGTTATTGGTCAAGGCTTACAAGGTCGTGTACTGCGTGTTATTCGCATGATTATGGCTGTCAGTGTTGGTTTTGCCTTGGTTTTTGCGCTATTTATCAATCTTTTTCCTGTTATGTTGTTATCCATTTATGGTCAAAGTGCCGATTTTATCAAGGAAGGCGTGCCGATTGTCCGCATTGTTTCGGGTGCTATTATCGCTATGTCTTTGGGTGCTGTTGCCTTGAATGGTGTGAACGGCACGGCACAAACCCGCGCGACTTTGAAGATTGAAATTGTCGCTATTTGCATTTATTGTCTCTATGTTTGGCTCATTTATGAGTATTGGCGACTGCCTTTTTATGTCGGTTGGCTGTGCGAGTTCATTTATTGGTTGTCTATTTTTATTATGGCATACGGTTATTTGAGCAGCGGACGGTGGAAGGGGAAGGTGATTTAAAATGGGGAGAATTTTATGCAATTTCAGCGAAAATAACCGATATTTACCCTTAATATTAAGTTTTAAAATGCTGAATACAGGTTTCAATTGCCTACATCTTTAGATGGAGAATAATTATCAGATTCCAAAATTCTCCATCTAAAGATGTAGGCAATTGAAACCTGTATTGAAGCATTAATATTATCGGTTCATTGCTTTAACTACGCAATCCTCCTTTTTGTATATCATCTAACCAACCAAATCCATGCG
>JANOAU010000115.1:0-42756 GCA_031411275.1 Saprospiraceae bacterium
ATGAAAAACAATCCATTCCTTTTGGTTTTTACGACAAACTTGTTAATCGTCAGAGAAGGAACGGTCTCCTATAAGTACCACAAGCTGGATTAATCTCTATTCGAGAGTTAATTAAATATGATAAAACATTTGATTAACAGCAGGTCAAATTCATGCTTTTACGGATGAATAAATTGACCTGCTGTTTTTTTAGGATTAAAATCAAAATAGAGACCCCTTAGTATAAAAGCCTTATTTGCTATGACTGTAAATTGTTAAGTTTAAACAACATTTAAAAACAATTATCTTTGGTCATATTTTACCCATTTAGCATCGCCTCAATCGAGAGCCGGTTTCTACTGAATGACAAAACGATTCTCGATTAGGATTAAAATAGCTACCAAAAAATCAATTAAAAATGAAACAACTAACCTCTATTCTCATTTTTCTTTCCTTCAATGCTTTTGCTCAAAAAAGTGCATTTTTCCGTATTGATAGTCTCCCTACTGAGGGGGTACTATTGGATAAAAATTGGAAATTCCATGCAGGCGATAATCCCGATTTTGCGAAAGCGGAGTTTGATGATTCGGGCTGGCAATCTATAAATCCAACATTGGATGTACACGATACATTGCCACAAATTCCAAGACCTTCGGGTATCTGTTGGTTTCGGCTGCGTATGACCATACATAAAAATATCTTGAAAACCCCATTGGCATTACGCATTGGTCAATCGGGTGCTTCTGAAATCTATGAAAATGGTGTTTTCGTTAGGCAATTAGGTCTTATAAGTTCAAATCCAAATAAGGTAAAGGCATTTGACCCTTTGACCAAACCCATGACTTTCAATGGCAATAATGATACAAACATCGTTTTGGCTATTCGTTATACACTTCAACCGAATGTGAATTATACAACGATACTTTCACGACACAACCCTGCCCTACAAATACAATTAAACGATTCAGAAAGTGCTTTTAATCAATATGCTAATAATGCCATTCGGGCTTCCGATTCAAGAATAATAAGGAGAGGTATTTTTTTTATCGTCTTTTTATTATGCCTATCTTATTACATGTATGACCCTCAACAAAAAGCGAATTTGTATTTTAGTTTTTATGCCTTATTTAATATCATTTTTGATTTTTTAGCGACTACACCAAATGACGTTGATAAAATATATTATTATCATAATGCAGGAATGGGTGCCCATCATCTAAGTGCCTTTTTATTGCTATCAGCATTTTATTTTTTATTCAATCAAAAAAGAACTTGGATTTATTGGAGTCTCATGGGACTTACTATGTTAAGTATCTTAGTGAATGCTCGCTCTTACCATTTTGGTAATATGTTAACCAGTACGATAACGGGTAATCTTATCAACATCGAAATTATTCGTATTACTTTCAAATCCATTAAAATTAAAACAAGAGGTGCGTGGATAATTGCAGCAGGGGGCATTTGTTTCGCCGTGTTTTGGATCGCCTTTCTATCCAGTTTACCCTTCGCTTTCAATTATTGGAATACGCTTTTTTTTAATACCATTTATACTTGGGGCGATGTGATTTATAATATGGCTTTGTTGAGTATCCCTATCTCTGTATCTGTTTATATGGGGCTTGATATTGCCAATACAAACCGTACACTTCGACAAAAATTGGTAGAAGTAGAAGCTCTCTCTGCTGAAAAACATCAAATCCTTGCCACTCAAAATGAAACGCTTGAACAACAAGTAACAGAACGCACTGCCGAATTGGCACATAAACAACAAAATTTAGAAAAAACCCTAAACGAACTGCGTGTTACCCAAACCCAACTCGTCGAAAAAGAAAAAATAGCGACATCTGCCGCCGTACAATTGAAGGAATTAGATGCCGTCAAAACGCGGCTTTACACCAATATTACCCATGAGTTTCGCACACCCTTGACGGTTATTCTCGGCATGGCACAACAGGCGATGGACAAACCGCACCTACATTTGCAAGAAGGCTTGAAGATGATTACCCGAAATGGGCAAAACTTGCTCGATCTGGTCAATCAAATGCTCGACCTCAATAAATTGGAAAGCGGTAAATTGGACTTGCATTACCAACAAGTGGATGTAGTCAATTTTCTGAAATACATCGTCGAAAGTCTCCATTCTTTGGCAGAAAACAAAGGTATAAAGCTGCATTTTTTGACCGATTTGGACACTTTGGCAATGGATATTGAAGAAAACCGTTTGCAACAAGTGGTGTCTAATTTATTGTCAAATGCAGTGAAATTCACACCCAAAGGTGGCAATATTTATATGACCGTTGGCAGACAAAACGGTACGCTTTCACTAAAAGTTAAAGATACAGGTGTGGGGATTTCGGAAGAACAACTGCCTTATATTTTTGACCGATTTTATCAAGCAGATGCGACGGCTACGCGGTATGGTGAAGGGACAGGTATCGGTTTGTCGTTGACACGCGAATTGGTGAAACTGATGAACGGGACGATTGCCGTCAAAAGTCATCTGCATAAAGGCAGTGAATTTGAGGTAACGCTGCCCATTACGCATATATCTGATATTAAAGAAAACAAGGCTGAAACGTTTAAAATACTTAAAAACACTGATGTTTTCTTAGATAATAACATAACAACAATTAAAAATAAAATAATAGATATTGAAAAATCGCTTATTTTAATTGCTGATGACAACGCCGATGTGCGGGCTTATATCGCATCTTGTTTGGCAGCCGATTACCATCTTTTGATTGCCAAAGACGGTCAAGAATGTCAAGATATGGCTTTTGACAAAACACCCGACTTGATTATTTCGGACGTAATGATGCCGTTCAAAGACGGTTTTGAAGTCTGTAAAACCCTAAAAACAGATGAACGCACCAGCCATATTCCTATAATTATGCTTACCGCAAAAGCCGATATGAGCAGCAAGTTAGAAGGGTTAGAGCGTGGTGCAGATGCTTATTTGATGAAACCTTTTAACAAAGAAGAACTGTTGTTGCGGATTAAAAATCTGCTTGAATTGCGGAAGCAATTGCAGCAATATTATCTGTCAACTGTTATGAGTGCCAACTCCCCTTCAGGGGCTGGGGGTACTGAGGGGGGTAATACGGAGACCGAAAAAATGGCTCAATCAAAAAATAACCCAATTATTAGTGGCTTAGACAACGCTTTTGTCATAAAAGTAAAAACAACTGTTGAAGCCCATTTAAACGATACGGGTTTTGATATAGAAAAATTGTCTCGTGCTTTAGCTCTGAGTATTTCACAAGTGAATCGCAAATTAACGGCTTTGACAGGTCTTTCTACCAATAACTTTATGCGTTATGTACGATTAATCAAATCAAAAGAATTGCTCCTTCATTCAGGTTTTAGCGTCACGGCTATCGCATACGACAGTGGTTTCAATGACCCTGCGTATTTTATTCGGGTTTTTAAACAAGAGTTTGGCGTGACCCCACAAGTGTGGCGTGAGCAGAATCTTGTGTAAAGCTCGGTTGCATCCCCCTCAGTATGCTACTGAATGAGAAAATCAGATTTAGAATATGAGATGTCAGAACGAGGACGACTTTCCGAAATCGCATATAATCCGAAATTGTTTTATATTTGTGGCTTAAAATTAAAAAAAGATGCTCAAAATATTTTATGGAGAAAGTAATTTTCCTTCATAGTATTTACGCAAAAACACTTGTCCTTCGTCATAATTTTAAGACTATATGAATCCAATCCTCAAACTTGTCTATCGTTTTTTACAAGCCTTATGTATTCTTTCGCTCAATATCTATTATCGAAAAATAGTATTTATAAATCGGTCATATTTAAGGGCTAAAGGACCTTTGATGATTGTCTCAAACCATGCAAATACAGGGCTTGACCCGCTTTTTACGCTCATGTATGCGCGTGAGACGACTTTTTTATTGGTCAATTATAGTTTGTTCAAAAACCCTGTTGCGGGGGCTGTTTTGCGTACTTTGTTTTGTATTCCAATTCAACGTATTCAAGATGTTAAAGTAGGCGAAATGCCTAAAAACGAAGATGCTTTTAAGGCTTGCGATGCACATTTGCAATCAGGACAAAGTATTTATGTGGCTCCTGAAGGCACGAGTTATGCTGAAAGACATATTCGAGATTGTAAAACAGGTACAGCCCGTATCGTTTTCAGTGCCGAAACCAAAAATAATTTTGCTTTAGATTTACGTATTTTACCTGTTGGAATTACTTATTACGATGGCTTAAAATTTGGAACAGATGTCGTTGTTGAAGTTGGCGCACCTTTTTCAGCCGATAATTATGCTGCTGCTTATGCCGAAAATCCGCGTCAAGCGGTCAATGATTTAACACAAGATATTGAAAATCAATTTATTAGCTTGACCGTCAATTGTCACAGCGCAGAAGAAGACAATTTTTTGAAAAAATTAGAAATACTTTTGAGCAACGATGCACCTTTAGATACAGAAGCGCATCATTGGCGCAGCAAAAAATTAATTGCTAAAATACATGATTGGCAAACGCAAGATTTAGCGGATTTTGAGTCATTTAAAAACAAGGTTGAGACTTATTTTTCGACATTAAACACCTTGAAATTGAAAGATGCTTCTAAAAAAACAACAAATACCCCCCTCAGTATTTTGGGCATTTTAGTCGCTTTTCCTGCTTTTATCATTGGATTTTTAGGCAATATCATGCCCGCTTGGTTATCAAATCGCATGATTTCCGTAGCAAAAGCGGATATGTCTTATGATTCAACGATTCGGTTTTGTGGGGGTTTGGTCTTTTTCCCTTTGTTTTGGTGGCTACAATCAGAAGTCCTTTTTTATGGACGAGACTTGAATTTTTTTGAAACTTTGGCTTATATTATTGTATTGATTGGCACTGGACTACTTGCTTGGCGTGTTTATACTGAGGGGTCTAAAATTTTGAATTTTTATCAATATAAAAAAGCTAATCAAGATGGCTATTTAACTACATTAAGACAACCTATTGTAGATAAATTAAAACAGTTGTTTTACTAAATTAAAAGTGAAAAACGAAAAGTGAAAAATATAAAACATTGGTTATTAAAACTTTCAGTCTATTAGTTTAGGCAAACTATTTTAAAAGACGTATAAATTGAATAAAAATCATTGAAATAGGCTTAATGAACATAAAAATTGAATAAAAATTAATAAAGTTAAATTTAATAAATATAGGAATTGGATAAAAATCAATACAATTAAATTTAATGAACATAAAGATTAGTTTTAAAATTCAATGATTTTAAAACTAAAAATCACTGAATTTTAAATTAAGAAACAATAAATTCAACCTTTCATCCAAGCCAAATTACCATTGTTTAAAACCCAAAAAAATGCACCAATAATAAGTGGTGTGAGGACAGATATAACCATATATGTAAAATACCAACCTGGCACTTTTGAGCGTTCAATGAGTTCGGAAATAAGCGAAATAACCAATATGAAAAACGCAATAGCAGAAAAAGAAAGGGTCATAATTGTGGCGACATACTCATTCCACATCCACAATGCCATGTAAACGATAGCTTGGATTAGAAAAACCTCAGTGATACTGAGGGGCGCATTTTTTATAATTTTCATAAAAGACAAGGGCTTTTAGCTTGTTAAAGGTTTAAAAAAGACGTAAAGATAGAGACACTAAACGTGTCTTTTTGAAAAAATATGCAGGGCTTTTTTTACCTTTGACCACATTCATAAAAAATAAAAATGGCAGAAATAACGAAAAGCCTCAAGGCAAAAGATGGTATACACCTTTTTATAAGAGAAAATATCCCCCCTGAGTACAAAGGGATTATTTGCATCGTTCATGGCTTCGGTGAACATAGTGGACGTTATGCTCATGTGGCTGATTTTTTCAATAAAAATAACTATGCTGTTGTGGCAATTGACAATCGAGGACATGGCAAATCGGAAGGAAAACGAGGGCATACGCCCAATTTTGATACCTATTTAGAGGATATTGACGTATTTTTGATGGATACGAAACAACGACTGAATGATGTCCCGATGTTCCTTTATGGTCATTCTATGGGCGGCAATTTGACTCTGAATTACGTGATTCGTCGCCAACCGACTTTTCTAAAAGGTCTTGTTGTGACCGGACCTTGGATAGAATTAGCCTTTGAACCTAAGCCGATTATGATTATGTTGGGTAAAGTAATGCGGTCTATTATTCCAACTTTTACGCAAGAATCGGGTTTAATTGCGGAATACATCACGCGTGACAAAGCGGTTGTTGAAGCGTATAAAAAAGATCCGCTCGTGCATACTAAAATTACGGCTTCGGCAGGGATGAGTTTGACGGAATCAGCTGCGTATTTAAATAATTTTTCAGGTGATATGCCCGTATGGACTTTCATTTTGCATGGAACAGAGGATAAACTGATTGCGCAATCGGCGAGTGAAGCATTTGCAAAACGTGTCAAAAATGTGAATTATAAAAAATATGTGGGTTTGTACCATGAAATCCACAATGAGCCTGAAAAAATGGATGTTTTAAATGATATACTTATGTGGTTAAATTCAAAAATATAAAGAAAGTATGAATTATAAATGATGAAATAAGAATTATAAATAATTGATAATTAATTTTTTAAAAATAAAAACAATAATAATGACAGCTCAAGACTTCCTTGCGGGTTTACCTGCCAAAATCAATCCTGAAGCGTTGAAGGGAATTGAAACGACTTTTCACTTTAACCTTGATAGTGGTGCTTTACAAAAAACATTGCGCGTCGCGGACGGCAAATTAGAGATATTAGATGGCTTGGTAGGCGAAGCAAAATGCGCTGTGACTGCAAAGTCAGAAACATTAATGAAATTAGCAAAAGGAGAAGAAAACCCGATGATGGCCGTGATGATGGGTAAAATCAAACTGTCAAATCCTGGCGAAATGATGAAATATGCTAAGTTGTTTGGCATTATGTAATCGAATTACTGAGGGGTTATATCTTTAAAATAGACATAAAAAAATAACCTAAAAAAGGTATTTTTTATCTTTTTCAATCCCGCAAGGTCATTTGACCTTGCGGGATTTCTATTTTGAAAAACTGGCACGGTTTTTGGTTTTATACAAAAAACAGACCGAATACCCGACAAGCACAACCGCTTTCTAAATAGTCTCATCTTAAAAGGAACATAAAATTTTTGTGGTATCATTCTTGAATTTACGAGGGTTAGAATGAATCGGATATGTAAATGACTGAATTATTGTGTTTTACACATTTTTCAAAAATTGCAACTTTGTTCGATGCTTCTGAATCGGTTCGTGGGGAACTCAACAAGCTCCTATGAGAAAAACAGTTTAAATTTTACAAATTTATGCCCGTCTGTTCGGGTCAAAATTCACAGTAGCCTATTTAAAAAATGGGCTACTTGAATTTTTTGTTTTTGTAAGATGGACATTTTCACGAAAGCGAACTTTTTTATTTTATGATACGACGAAAACGGAGATATGCCTAAAAATTTTCCATTTTATAAACAACTTGACGCAATGGATTGCGGCGCGACCTGTCTGCGTATGATTGCGCGACACTATGGGCGGTTTTATTCGCTTGAGTTTCTGCGTGAGTTGACGTTTATAGGTAAAGATGGAGTTGCGTTGATTGATATTGCGGATGCAGCTGAAAAAATAGGCATGAATACCTTGGCTGCAAAGGTCAATTGGAAGCGTTTGGCAGATGGTTTGCCTTTGCCGATGATTGCACATTGGCGGCAGCAGCATTTTATTGTCGTCTATGAAGTGACCCCTCAGTATGTGCGTGTGGCTGACCCCGCTTCGGGAAAATATAAATTGACCCGTGAGGAATTTCTTGATGGCTGGGCTTCCGACACTGTCAATGGCGAAGAACAGGGCATTATTTTATTGCTCGAAACAACACCTGAATTTTTTGAGCGCGAAGGCGACAAAATGGATAAATCGGGTTTTCGTTTCCTTTTTACTTACCTTTTTCGCTACAAAAAACTACTGATACAGCTTTTATTGGGTATGCTTTTGGGATCTATTCTCCAATTGGTCATGCCTTTTTTGATGCAAGCAGTTGTGGATGTAGGCATTTCGACAAGCAATATTGGGTTTATCAAACTTGTTTTGATGGGTCAGATGATTGTTTTTATTTCTCAAGCATCGGTGGAATTTATTCGTGGGTGGATTTTGTTACATATTGGTACAAGGGTCAATATTTCCTTAGTGTCTGATTTTTTAATCAAATTGATGAAGCTGCCTGTTCGGTTTTTTGACTCCAAACTGACGGGCGACCTTTTGCAGCGCATCAACGACAATCATCGGGTTGAACACTTTTTGACTTCAAGTACCTTGGTAACTGTGTTCTCGATGATTAATTTCGTCGTTTTTGGTATTGTCTTGGCGTTTTTCAATTTTTCAATATTTGGTATTTATTTCATGTTCACGCTGTTTTATGTGTCGTGGATTACCTTATTTTTGAAAAAAAGGAAAGAATTGGACTACAAACGGTTCGACCAAATGAGCCAAAACCAAAGTTCACTCATTCAGTTGATTTACGGGATGCAGGAAATAAAACTGCACAACGCTGAAAAGCAAAAAAGGTGGCAATGGGAGCGCATACAAGCAAAACTGTATCGGGTTTCGATTGCTTACTTGGCTTTGGAGCAGTATCAAAGGGCGGGTGCGTTTTTTTTCAATGAGTTTAAAAATATTTTAATCACCTTTTTAGCGGCAAAAGCGGTTGTTGATGGACATCTTTCAATTGGTTCTATGGTTGCTATTGAGTATATTATTGGTCAATTGAATGGGCCTTTAGAGCAGTTGATTCACTTTATTCAAGCAGCGCAGGATGCTAAAATTTCATTGGAAAGGCTCAACGAAATTCACTCAAAAGAAGATGAAGACGGGTCGCAGCCGCGCCTCAATATGTTGCCCGAAAGTGGTGATTTGAACTTAGATCGTGTGAGTTTTAGGTATGGTGGGCAGTATTCACCGACAGTTTTAAAAGAACTCTCGCTGCGAATTCCTAAGGGGCGGACAACAGCTATTGTCGGGTCAAGTGGCTCTGGCAAGACGACTATATTGAAATTGTTGCTCAATTTTTATCAACCTACTGAGGGGTCTGTTCAGTTGGGCGATGTGTCGTTGAACAATATTTCGCATAAACTGTGGCGCGACCGTTGCGGTGTCGTGTTGCAAGACGGTTACATCTTTTCCGATTCCATTGCTAAGAATATTGCCTTGGGTGAGGAGATTATTGATAAAAAACGGTTATTGCAAGCGGTTAAAGTGGCTAATATTCAATCCTATATTGACTCTTTACCATTAGGTTATAATACAAAAATAGGGGATGATGGTATTGGTTTGTCGCAAGGACAAAAACAGCGTTTGCTCATTGCACGAGCCGTTTATAAAAACCCCGATTATGTGTTTTTTGATGAAGCTACAAATGCGCTTGACTCGTATAATGAATTGATAATCATGGACAATTTGAATGAGTTTTTGGATGGTAGAACAGTTGTTGTTGTTGCTCATAGACTTTCCACAGTTAGAAATGCTGATAATATTATTGTCTTAGAAAAAGGTGAAATTATTGAGGAAGGAACGCATGTGGAGTTGACGATTCGACGTGGCGCATATTATAATTTGGTGAAAAATCAATTAGAGTTAGGGGTTTGAAAATGGAAGAACACGATAAAATAGAACTCCGGCACGAGGACGTGCAAGAGATATTAGGTACGCCGCCTTCGTGGATTCTACGTTGGGGAACGACGGTTATTTTGCTCGGTATTTGTTTACTGCTTTTAGTGGGTTGGATTGTCAAATATCCAGACATCATTCCTGCTCAGGTATTGATAACGACAGAAGTGCCGCCGATATCAGTTGTGGCACGAACGACGGGTTATTTGTCAAAATTGGTGGTTAAAGAAAATGATACAGTGCATGTAGGCGATTTATTGGTTGTTTTGCAAAGTGCGGCTAATTATGAACATATTTTAAAGTTAGAAAAAGAACTGTCCGCATTAGAAGTTTTGACCCCCTCAGTAATTGAAGGTTTTCAACCAGAGTTAGGGCTTAGTTTGGGCGAAATTCAGCTTAATTATTCGTCATTTGTGCAGATATTGAAGGAGTTACAGTTTAAAAAAGAAGAGAATTTTATTTCGCAAACGGTTTACCAATACGATTCTCAAATTAAAAATTATGAGCGATTGATTAAGACTGAAAAGGATAAACTGGCGACGGCTCAAAAGAATTTGCAGTTAGCCCAAAATCGTTTTGAAGAGAAGAAGCAACTTTATACCCAAAATGTCATCTCACGCAACGATTTGGAAGACGCGAAGAAAGAAGAATACCGCTACGAGCAAGACTTTAAGAATATAAAAAGCAATGTTGAACAACTGAATGGACAGATTCTGAATATCCGAAAGAGTATTTTGGATGTTCAACAAACGACTAAAGAGGTGAATTCAACAAAATACGTGGGCTTGATAGAAGCGATGAATCAACTCAAAACGGCGATTCACAAATGGAAGCAGACCTACCTTTTGACAGCACCCAGCGATGGTCGGGTATCTTTTTTTAATAATTACTGGGCTGAAAATCAAGATATTAGAGAAGGGGCGGCAGTTATGGCGATAGTGCCGCCGAATGGATCGGGTATTGTGGGTATGGTAGAGTTGCCATTAGCGGGTGCGGGTAAAGTACGAGAAGGTCAACGTGTGGTCATGAAATTTTATTCGTATCCTTATGATAGGTATGGGATTGTACAAGGTGAAGTCCAGTCGAAAGCGTTGTTGCCAAGAGACAATAAAACAATATCTGTACGGGTTGCTTTGCCCAATCGTTTGCATACCAATAGAGGCTATGACCTTAAGTTCGACCAGCAAATGACAGGGGCGGCTGAAATTGTTACAGAGGAACGGCGGTTTATTGAGCGTTTGTTCGATAAATTACTCTCCATATTTAGGAGTAATTAATATTATTTTAAATTATTATATTTTAATAAATGGCATTTGATGTATTCGCAAATATGTCACAACAAAAAATAAAAAGCCGATATTCTGATTAAAGAATATCGGCTTTTTATTTATTTTTAATCTGTTATTTTCACAATTGAGTAATTACGGAATGCTTTTTGATATAAAAAAGTGAAAAATAGATGTCACACATTATTAAAATATTTTATAAAATAAATTTTTTTCTATTGTGACTTGCATTTGTGGGATAAATATATGAATCTTTGCTCTACAAAATGAATTTTAATTGTATCTTTATGAACATTTTATCTGCCAAGACTTACCAATTTATAATTAAAGCAACAGTTTTTCTATATAAAAATTATTAAAAAGAATTGTTGGCTAAACGTAATTATTGTTTTATTTTTACTCGAATTTAAGAATTGATGACTTAATGTCGGTCATTCTGCTGTCTTAAAGGGCAGCTATTTTGATTTTTCAAAAAACATCCAAAACGTCTTTGACTGTGAAGAAACATCTCTACTCTAAATTGTTTGTTGGTCTTGTCCTCATTTATTTGCCGATATTTGCGTGGGCGCAAGATATCCATTACACCAATTTTGGCTTTTCGCCACTCAATATCAACCCTGCCTTGACAGGTGTATTCAACGGAGATTACCGTGCAACGGGAAATTTCCGTAGCCAATGGCAAGGCGTACCTGTTTCATACCTAACGATATCAGGCTCTTTTGATATGAAGGTGGAGAGTAAGAAACATACCGGCTCTTCTCCCTTTCGTGTAGGTGCTTTTTTGAGTCATGACAATGCGGGTTGGTCAAAACTTAATAATACGAATATCTATTTAAGTGGCTCGTATTTGAAAGCCCTTACGAGGCAAGACTTTTTGAGTGGTGGTCTTTCTCTGGGTATCAATCAAAGAGGATTCAAAACAGGTGATTTGACTTGGGATGACCAATACATTGAAAAACGTTTTGACCCCAACGTTACCAGTGCCGATTTATCTGTTTTTGACCAATCCATCTTTTATCCTGACGTGTCTGTTGGGGGCAATTATCATCGTCAAGTACCTGGCAAACGTTCTGGTCTTGATTTAGGCTTAGGCGTTTTTCATCTCAATAAGCCTAAAAAAAGCTTTCAGGGCGAACCAGCGGTTAAATTAGAAATGCGCTACAGCCTTTCTGGGTCATCTAATATTGCATTGAATGACAATTTTGACCTTTTGCTCGATTTGATGGGTCAATGGCAAGGTCCTCACCGTGAAATTTTGGGAGGCATTGGTGGTCGTTTGTATATCGTTGATAAACGAACGAAGCAAATTGCCATACAAGCAGGTGTAACAGTTCGGGATGGCGATGCTTTTTCTCCGCATATTGGTTTGTTATACAACAGGTGGAAAGTCGGTCTGAACTTCGATACGAACTTCTCTAAATTCACTACAGCAACCAATCGTTTAGGTGGACCTGAAATCAATTTCATTTACATTTTTGCGAAAGTGCCACCACAGAAATTCTGTCCCTTGTGTCCCGTTTATTTATAATATACGCATTTGAAAATGGTTTGCCTAAAATAATAGGCTCCAATTATTCATAACAAATGTTTTATATTTTTCACTTTTCGTTTTTCACTTTTCATTTAGTATACATTCGCAAGTCTACCCCTCAGTAAAAGCAGTAAAACGAGCCGCTTTGCAGATATTGAACACTTATTTCGACACGTATCTTACAATACAATTTTATACAATGAAAATATTTAACATCGCTCTTGTTTTTCTTTGTGTTTTTGTAGCCCCTTCTACTTATGCACAGGTTGTTACAGCGAGTCAATTTCAAACTAAAGCAGATGCTGCTTTTGAGATCAAAGATTACAACACAGCATTAGCCCATTATACTACTATCTTGAATGACGAACCTGAGCGTTCAGACCTTTATTGGAAGACCGCAGAATCGGCTCGTATGACACGTCGCTTTGCAATAGCTGAAAGATATTATCAAGCTTTATCGCTTAAACCAGAATTGAGCAGCACACAGCCTCTACTTGACTATAAATTGGCAACTGTTAAGAAGAGCCTTGGAAAATATGACGAGGCAATTGCTTTATTTCAGAAATATACCACTACATCAGGAGAAATATCTACTCAAGCTCAAGCTGAAATTGAAGCCGCTACGTGGGCAAAAGAGATGACTCAAACAAGACCTTATGAACCTATCCACCTAAGCGAAACGGTTAATACCATCTATATGGATGCCGCTCCTGTGCGTCGTGGAGATAATTTGTATTTTACATCTGCCTATTTTAAAAACCCCGATGGCGCGCCTGTTACGAATGTGTATGCAACAAACTTGGTTGATAAAGCCATGCCTATAGACATAAATTCTCAAGTTGACGGTATCCACACCGCATATTATGCCTTGAATACTGAGGGGTCTCGTTTGTACTACAATTTATGTGATCAAGAGGAAAGCGGTTCTTTTCATTGTCAAATTTATGTTAGAGAGAAATCAATAGATGGCACATGGGGTAGTCCAAGGATTTTGGACACTAATACTGTCAATATTTCGGGTTTTACAGCTACTCAACCCAATGTCGGTTTCGACAAAATGAAAGGAAAAGATGTGTTGTACTTTGTTTCGGACAGAAGCGGTGGTAAAGGGGGCTTAGATATTTGGGCAGCTGATATTGAGACAAACGGCTCTATGAACGTGCCTGTTAATCTTTCTGAGATTAATACGACAAAAGACGATATCACCCCTTTTTATATGAATGGGCCACAGATTTTACTCTTTTCTACTGAGGGGGGTAAGACCTTTGGCGGTTTTGACATTTTTACTTCTAAACACAATGATAGAGGTTTTGAAGAAGCTGTAAACATTGGTTATCCTATGAATACGAGTTACGATGATATATATGCTTCTTTTAGCCCCGAAAATGCGAAGTATTATTTTGTTTCAAATCGGTTGGGTGGATTATGTGATAATGACAAAAAGGATTGTGTGTGTAATGATATTTATGAACATAATATCAAAGTTGTACTCGATGCTTCGACTTTTTTGGCGGGTGGAGGCAAGGCATTGATTGGCTGTAAGATAGATTTAGTTGACCTCGGAACAGGTAAAATTGTTCAAAAAATCAATGAGAATGGCAATGACTTCAATTTTCCACTTGAACCCAACAAAAGGTATCGGCTGATTGCTTCAAAAAAGGACTATATACCCGATACTTTAGACTTTAATACGCTCATCTCTGGAGCAAGTATGGCTATAAAAAGTAATGATTCAGACTTAACTATAACAGATTCGGGCGTATATGCACCCCTGACAACCATTTCAAAAAAGTTAATTTTGAAACCAAGTCTGAAATTAGAAATTTATGTTTTTGATAGAATTAATCGCAAACCGATAAACGGTGCAACGGTTGAAATTCGGAGTGAAAATGGTAAAATACTTTATACAACAGAAACACTCAAAGAGAATTTATTGACTTGGGGCGGTATTGAATTTGGAAAAACCTATCAACTTATTGCATTTAAAGAGACTTATGATAAAGATTCAAAAATGCGCCCGATTGAGTCTTGGAGTCCGACTATAACAAAGTTTGTTTATACCGATTCATTGTATTTAGCCGCTTTCAGTGGTCTTCCTTTGACTCTGTATTATGATAATGACTATCCCGATCCGCGTTCTCGTAATATGACAACGGTTTATAGTTACGAGGAAACCTATCGCCCCTATTACAATAAGCAAGCTGAATATCTAACTGCTTATTACAAAGATAATAATGATGTTAGTGGCGTTGGGGCAAATGAAATTGCCAACTTTTTCACCAATAATATTAAAGCGGGTTATGATAAATTGAACGAGTATTCTAATCAACTCTGGGGCTATTTGAATAATGGTTATGGGATGGAAATCGTACTCGAAGGCTATGCTTCACCTTTAGCCGAAAATGAGTACAATCGTATCCTTACATCCCGTCGTGTGAGTGCTGTAATTAATCATTTTGATAAATATCAAAACGGTATTTTCCGCAACTATCTCAAAAATGGTCAATTAAGAATAAGGGTTAAACCTTATGGCGAGGAAAAGGCAGATCAGAATGTTAGTGATGATGCTAAAAATCGTCGTAAATCTGTTTACAGTGTGGGTGCTATGAAGGAACGGAAAGTTGAAATCAAGGAGATTAATGTATTCCCTTATAATCCGAATGACGGATATAGTATCAGTGATGCTTTAGGCATTTACTTAGACCTTAGATTGTTAGCTACACCTCCTTACAATACGACTTTAGGCGATGTTGATAGAGCCAATAACTATTCAATTGTTTCTAAAGGTGAATATGTGAGAGAAAAAAGTATTAGTAGTAAGACTTCAAAAGATGCTACATCAGTAGGTCAAGCCAAAGATTTATCCAATGATAATAAATCAACAGGGCAAAAACGGTATGAAGTAGTATTTGTAGATTCTTATACGGGTGAAGTCATTAATAATAAAGGAGCATCCATCGAATTATATGACCAATATGCTGATAAAATGGTCGGCAAAGCAAAAAGGAAGGGAAAAAAATACATTTATAATGTTGATTTGTCAAAGGACTACTTGGTTAAAGGTTCTGCTTTAGGCTATGGTGAAGCAACAGTTAATAAATTGCGTAGTTATACTGAGGGGGGTAATATGAAAGGAACAGATACTCTATTTTTAGCTCCTTTTGGCAGTTTACCATTGCCCTTATATTTTGATAATGACAAGCCTACCGGTGATATAGCAAAGGAAGAAACAACTTCTGAAACTTACAGCGAAACATATGACCCATTCATTTCACGTAAAAGTGATTTTATCAATGCTAATAATAAGATTTTAGCTTCGAAAGGGGCTTTAGTATCTTCAAAGGATATGGATGCTTTTTTTGAAAAAGACATCAAAAAGGGATATGAACAACTTGTTGGGTACTCAAATATTATGAAATCTTATTTGCAAAATGGCTATCAACTCGAAATAATTTTAGAAGGTTACGCTTCTCCTTTAGCCAATGCAGACTACAACCAAAAATTGTCTGCTCGTCGGGTTAATGCTGTAATTAATTATTTTTCAAGTTCTAATGGGGGTTCTTTAAAAAAATATATTAAAAGTGGTCAATTAAAAATAAGCGTTTTGCCGCATGGTGAGGTCAATCCAAATGTGAGCGATGATGAAAAGAACGCCTCCTCAATCTACAGTATTGAAGCTTCTCGTGAACGCAAGGTGGTTATCAAAGATATTCTTATTTTGAATAATATTCATTACAAAAAATAAACAAGTTTGAGTGGGTAGTTCACTCAACTGTTTAATATAAAAAATCTACCCAAATCTCGATACGTTAAAAAAAAGACAAGACATGAACAGTCTCTTTAAAATATTAAAAATCAGCATTTTAGCTTTAATTGCCTTTCTGTCAACAGGGATAAAAGCTCAAACCATTTCTGTTACCGTTACAGTTAAAGAGCCGACTTGTTTCAGTTGGACGGATGGCGAAGCAACGGCTACCGCAACAGGTGGAACCGCTCCGTATTCTTACAGCTGGAGTAACGGTCAAGGCGGCGGACAAACCGTTTTTGGTATCCCTGCGGGCAATTACACCATAACGGTAACGGATGCCATAAATCGTCAAACGACAAAAAGCTTCACCGTGGGGCAACCCCCTTTACTCGTGCCTGCGGTTACAGTTATTGGTAACTCATGCGAAGCGGGGGCATCTTATATAGGTTCGGCAACAGGCGGTATTCCGTCCTATACCTATGCTTGGCGTAATTTGATAACAAACCAAATGACAAATGGGGCTACTTTGGCGGCGCCTGCTATTGGTTCTTATCACCTCTCTGTTACTGATGCTAAAGGTTGTAATATGACAAAAGTTGTCAATGTCAAACCACTCAAACTTATGGTTATTACCAAACCCGCAACGTGTGGGGGGACTTGTGATGGTTCGGCAGAAGCGTGGGTTGATGGCGGTACACCACCACTCACATATCTATGGAGTACAGGCGCAACGACAGGTATCATTTTTCCATTACCCGGTGGGGATTATACAGTAACTGTTACGGATGCCTTGGGTTGTACCAAAGTAGCGACGGGTACTGTTTTCGAACCACCTGTTATCAAACCAAACTTAGTCGTTACGGGTCAATGTTCAGGTTCTGCGACGGCTACGGTTACGCCCACAGGTGGTCGCCCTCCCTTAACAATTCGTTGGAGTACAGGTGCGACGACAAATACAGTGACGAATTTAGCGCAAGGTGGTTATTTCGTAACCATTACAGACTCGGCGGGTTGTCAAAAAGATACGTTTTTCAAGGTAAGTACAGGCGTTTTAGGCTTGAATATCACAAAAATAGATGCCAATTGTAGTAATGCAGCTTCTGGTTCAGCGACCGTTAATGTAACGGGTGGCTCTATCGGCGACTATTCTTATCGTTGGAGTAATGGCGCAACAACTCAAACAATTTCAAATCTGACAGCGGGTACTTATTCCGTCACCGTCACAGATGGGGGTGGTTGCACAGCTACACAATCCGTTAACATTCAATCTATTGGCAATTTAGTTTTACAAACAGCTTTTACTAATACCACTTGTGGGAGTACAAACGGCACAGCAGCAGTTATCTCAGTTTCAGGTGGTACAGCACCTTATACTTATCGGTGGAGCAACGGCGCAACGACCCCCTCAGTATCAAACCTCGCTGCGGGTAATTATACAGTAACCGCCACGGATGCAAGTGGTTGTACGGCTATGGCTAACTTTACGATTCAAGGACAAGGCAATATTACTATTGCTGTTTCTTCAACACCGACCTCTTGCGTCGTCAATACGGGTACAGCAACGGTCACAATTGTTACAGGTGGCACAACTCCTTACACCTATCGGTGGAGTAATGGCGCGACAACACAGGCTATTTCAAGCCTTATGGTTGGCACCTATACAGTGACAGTTACCGATGCAGGCGATTGTACATCTTCACAATCGGTTACTATTCAATCAATTAGCAATATAATTTTACAAACAACCTTTGCAAATGCCACCTGTGGTGGTACAAACGGGACGGCAACTATCAGCTCTATTTCAGGTGGTACAGCACCTTATACTTATCTTTGGAGTAATGGTGCAACGACCCCCTCAGTATCAAACCTCGCGGGAGGCAATTATTCAGTGACCGCTACGGATGCGAGCGGTTGTAAGGCTACAGCTAACGTCACGATACAAGGGCAAGGAAGTGTGAGTATCACAGTTTCCTCTTCACCCACATCTTGTGGTGCCAATACAGGTATGGCAACTGTCTCAAGTGTCAGTGGTGGCACAGCACCTTATGTTTATAGATGGAACAATGGTGCGACGACACAAACGATTTCAAATGTTGGTACAGGCATATATTTTGTAACCGTTACAGATGCTGCTGGCTGTACCGCGACACGTTCCGTTGAAGTACAAGGAACAAACCCTATTCAAATTACGGTTTCAAATACTAAAGCAGATTGTAATGGGGTCAATGGTTCAGCAACCGTCACAGCTATTACAGGTGGTTCTGCTCCTTACACATATAAATGGAGTACGGGCGCAACAACGGCTTCCATCTCACGGCTATCTGTTGGCACTTATACCGTTACAGTGAATGATGTTTCTGGCTGTTCGACCTCTACGACTGTTGTTATTGGAGCAAATTCAAATATGGTGTTAGCAACAACAACGACCCCCTCAGTATGCGGCGGTGCAACAGGTACAGCATCGGTCACAAACGTAACGGGCGGCGTGCCACCTTATACATACGCTTGGTACAATGGCGGTACAACGGCTACAATAGTAGGTTTGGCGTCTGGACCTTATTTCGTTACCGTAACAGACGCTATGGGTTGTACGCGCTCAACATCAGTAGACGTGCAGCCAGTTAGTAATATGGTTGTCGCAACGAATGCAACGCCAGCTATTTGTGTTGGCTCAACGGGTACTGCAACAGTTACTTCTGTCACAGGGGGTATGCCTCCTTTCACATATCTTTGGAGCAATGGTGCGAGGACACAAACCATTATTAATTTACTTGCAGGGAATTATACAGTAATAGTGTCTGATTCAAAAGGGTGTATTTCGTCTTCTGCAACAGTCGTTGTACCATCTGCTACATCAACCATCACTGTCATACCTTCTATTTCAAATACCACATGTGGTAAAGTAAATGGTCAAATCAACATTTCACTGATAGGTGGTACAACACCTTTTACATACAAATGGGGTGACTTGACAGGTACAACCCAACCAAAAGACCGTACAGGACTGGGGGCAGGGGCTTACAATGTGGTTATTACAGATGCAAATGGTTGTACAACTGCCTTATCAAATCTAAGAATCATTGACACGGGTTCTGTTAAAGCTCAATTTGCTCTCCAACCACAAGGTTGTACTGGAGATAGCATTATAATGCGTTTGACAAATAACTCAATAGCACAATCAGCTAATATCACGTATTCATGGTTGTTTACGGGCAATCGGACTTCAACCGTTAAAAGTCCAGAGGTATTATATGGTACACTGGAAGGTGAAGCACGGCTCGTCGCCCGTTCTGCCGAAGGCTGTTTAGATACTTTGCTTTTGAGATTCCCGCTTGATGTTATCAAAGTAGATGTGCCAGATACGGTTTTGACCTGTGTAAATACGCCTGTAACCATTACAGCTAATAACCTAAATCCAAGTTTTACGCCGAAATATCTATGGGCTGATGGTGCGACTACGGCATCAACAACGGTCACACCAGCACTCGCTGGCACCATAAAAACTTTCGTAACCATTACAAACTCTTATGGTTGTGCTAAAAAAGACTCGGCTTTGGTAGTTACTGTACCAAATATCGGTACGCCAGATTTGTCATGGAAACGCAGTTGCGAGCCTTTCAAAATTTCGTTTTTCAATGCCAGCCCAAATGCTAATCAATGGCGTTGGATATTTGGCGACCCGAGCAACCCAACAGCAGGTTCGGCTGCCAACAATCCGTCTTATACTTATACAAGAGCGGGAACATTTATAGTGACGATAGTTCCAACAAATTTATCTTGTTTAAATAGTGTGACAATTATCGTAAATGTCTCAGATAAAGATGCTGTGATTGTTGACGCAGGCAATGATACAACCATTTGTAGCAACAACCGAATCACACTTCGCGGAACAAGTAGTGAAGGAAACTTTGAATGGTCAAACAACCGCAACTTTGCGCCCGTTGCTGGAACAGGTGCCACTTTACTCGTTACGCCCTCGACTGGCAGAAACGCTTATTTTATTCGCAGTAAAAACCCCGATAACTGTACGTCAACTGATAGTATTATTGTCAATAATAACACTATAAACGTCAATCACACGGCGGCAGTTGACCTTTGCACCAATATAAATAAGTCAATAACAGTCACTAATTTGAATCCAGCGGATAGGCTTACAGTCACATGGTCACCATCGAGCCTCATTTCTGGCTTTACAAGTAATGACTCGCTTCGTCCCATAGTTCGCGCCAATACGGACGGCATACTCATTGGGACATTTAGAAATCAATTTGGCTGTACCTTAAGAGACACTATTGTATTAAAAACTCATGCAGTGGATGCAAAAGTGTCGGCTACTGCCAAAACCATTTACGTCAATGACGCATTAACGCTTAGTGCAGGGCCAGTAGGGGCAGGTTATACTTATGCGTGGTCTCCTGCCGCTTTTGTTACAAATCCTAATGCCGCTACGACAGCCGCCACACCAAAAGAAAATACAACATATATCGTAACTGTTACAGATGCTTTTGGCTGTAACGATACGGCTCAAGTGGCTTTGCGTGTGCTGGTGCCACTTTGCGAGGAGCCGTATATTTTCATTCCACGAGCCTTTTCACCTAATGGGGATGGTACAAATGACGTCATTTATGTGCGGGGTGAGTATTTGACCTCACTCGAATTCGTTATTTACAATCGTTGGGGCGAGCAAGTATTTGCAACTAAAGACAAAAGTATGGGTTGGGATGGCAAATTCCACGGCCAAGCTGTCACGCCTGATGTGTATGGTTATTACGTCAAAGGTGTTTGCCAACAAGGTGAGCAGTTTTTTAAGAAAGGCAACATAACCGTGTTGAAATAATTTTCCGAACAATCATCTAATCATGCGTCCTGCTTTCCCCGAGCAGGACGCTTTTTTTATGGCAATAAGGCTCAAATACTGAGGGGGTAAAACCCTTACCCAACTGCATTATTCAACATTCGTTATTCAACATCCAATATTAAAAAATTTCTACTTAGTTTTGCGCCCGCAATAATAACTTATTGTTCCATTATCTATTATCCATTACCCATTATCTATTAAATTTTATGAATTTTAACGGTACTCAATACGACATTCAAGGCATCAATCCTATTGATTTATGCAAAAAATATGGCACACCACTTTATGTTTATGATGCACAAGTTATTGAAAATCAATACAAAATACTGAGGGGGGCATTTCCTGATGTGCCACGTTTGCGTATCAATTTTGCTGTGAAAGCATTGACAAATTTATCGGTTCTTCGATTTATGAAACGCTTGGGGTCATGTGTGGATACGGTCAGCATCGAGGAGATTAAAATCTGTTTGCGTGCTGGATTTGAGCCACAACAAATTGGTTTTACGCCAAGCGGTGTACCGTGGGCAGAAATACAAGAGTCCGTTAGTCTCGGTGTCAAAATTCACTTGGATTCAATCTCACTTTTGAAGCAATTTGGAGAGACTTATGGCGCATCTTATCCAGTTGGCATTCGCCTTAATCCGCTTGTGATGGCAGGGGGAAATTTGAAAATTTCAACAGCCCATGAACGCTCTAAGTTTGGTATTTCCATTCAACAACTTGATGTGATTCAACAAGTTATGGCAGAAACGGGCTTAATTGTTGAAGGTTTGCATCAACATACAGGTTCTGAAATTAAAGAATCTGACACGTTTTTGAAAGTTTCTGAATTGATTTTTGATGCCGCCTATCAGTTCCCCGATTTGCAATATATTGACCTTGGCGGCGGCTTCAAAGTGCCTTATAAACCGCATGAAAAGGGAACGAATATGCCCAAAGTTGGCGCAGCTGTTTCTGAGCGTTTCAACGCATTTTGTAAAAAATATGATCGGGAGCTTGAACTCGTTTGGGAGCCAGGCAAGTTCCTGGTAGCGCAGTGTGGAACACTTTTAGTCAATGTAACGGTTATCAAACAGAACCCAGGTATTTCGTTTGTACATGTTGATTCAGGCTTGAATCATCTCCTTCGTCCAATGATGTATGATGCTTATCATGAAATTGTAAACGTTTCTAATCCATTGGCAGACAAGAAGTTATATCACATTGTGGGCTATATCTGTGAGACCGACAACTTGGCAGAAGACCGTGAAATGCCCCACATTACTGAGGGGGATATTTTGGGTATTCAAAATGCTGGCGCATATTGTTTTACGATGGCTTCTAATTACAACAGCCGCGTCCGCCCACCTGAAATATTAGTCTATAATGGTAAAGCGCATCTTGTGCGTGAGCGCGAGACTTGGGAAGATATTGTGAAAGGTCAAATTGAGATAGAGGTGTGAGAAAATAAGAATGAAAATAAAATAATTTATCCTTATTACTCACTGTTTTTCTGCAATCAGGATAAGCGTATTTGAATTGTAAATTTGTTGTGGGGTATAAAGTCCAGAAAAAAGCAAAAAAAAATGTCTGAATCTTAAAGATTCAGACATTCCAACAACAAATTATAATCCCATGAACATATTATCGTTTGCCCGAAGGCTTTTTATCACATTGGCTTGGGAAAAATCAGTTATGTCGTCCCGACATTAAAAGTAAATACCGGGACGACTAATGACTGACAACAAATTATAATCCCATGAACATATTCTTGTAAGATGCCGACTTATCGGCTCCTTTATTTCTTCAATTTTATACTGTTCTGTTAGGAAAAATCAGATTGTCGTCTTGATTTAAAACCCAATCAAGACGACCGCCCTGACAACAAATTATAATCCCATGAACATATTCTTGTAAGATGCCGACTTATCGGCTCCTTTATTTCTTCAATTTTATACTGTTCTTTTAGGAAAAATCAGATTGTCGTCTTGACTTAAAACCCAATCAAGACGACCGCCCTGACAACAAATTATAATCCCATGAACATATTCTTTACGTCACCGACTTTTTCGGTGCCTTTATTTCTTTTTAGTCAATTTGGGTTTTTATTTGAAAATCAGATTGTCGTCCCAACCTTAAAAACAACGTTGGGACGACCCCTGACAGCAAATTATAATCCCATGAACATATCTTGTGTAGCTTGCTCTTATAGTTGTTTTCTTTTTTGATAATACAAAGGTGCGATAAGAATTTTGCCTATGCAAGGACATTTTAATCGTATTGTGAAGATGTATTTTCCTTAAAATTAAAGATTGTATTTTTATTGTTATAACATAAGATATTGATAATCAATATATTATGTTACTGTAAACATCCTACAAGAATAAGGCATTGTGAAAATAATATTTTTTATTTACCCGTTTTGTAATAGATTTTTTTTAAAAAAAGGTTATTTTTTTTTCTTGAAACCCTTGACAAGCTATTTTTTATACCATTTTGAAGCAAAATTCTTCTTTTTTTCTTTTTCTTTTTTAAAATGCCCCCCTCAGTATTTATTCAATTTTTTTCATATTTTTCTTTTGAAACGTCTCAAAAAACCTATTTTTGAACCAAATCATTAAACAGCCTATCATTTATGGGTTTTCTTTCAACACGTTTTGCTAAATATCCAATAATCTTGCGGATGTATCGGATTGTGAAAAGGATTTTGCTAACGCTCTTCCTCGCACACCTATTATATACCTTACTCTTGATTTGGATACCTGTTTTTTCGACCCCGACAATTTTTGGACAATGGATTATGGGTAAAGACATAAAAAAACAATGGGTCAGCCTTGATCAAATCTCGGTGTCTATGCAACACGCTGTCATTGCCGCCGAAGATCAAGAATTTGAAAACCATTTTGGCATTGATGTCAAAGCCATCGAAAAAGCCATAGATTTTAATAAAAAACATGAACGTAAAAAAGGAGCCAGTACCATTTCGCAACAAGTAGCCAAAAATGTATTTCTTTGGCAAAGCCGAAGTTGGACTCGCAAAGGTTTTGAACTGTATTCCACTTTTTTAATTGAATTGTTTTGGAGTAAAGACCGTATTTTGGAGGTGTATCTCAATATTGCTGAAATGGGCGATGGTGTTTTTGGTGCAGAAGCAGCCGCCCAATATTTTTTTAAAAAACCAGCCGCAAAACTCACTAATAGTGAAGCGGCTCTCATCGCTGCCTGCTTACCAAGCCCTTTGCGTTATCGCGTCAATGCGCCTACTGATTATGTCCGACAACGACAAAATTGGATTTTATGGCAAATGAGTGAAATTGAATGGGAAAATAAATAAACATACCCCCTCAGTATTTTACCCATAATTTTAACAATTTTATGTCATTTTACTAAATTAAAAAAAATTAGTAAAATTGTACAACTTTAATTTCTAAAATATTATAAATTGTTAAAAAGATACCTAATTAAGATAAAATCATTCTTAATTAAGATAAAATCTATAAAAAAGAATGATAATTAACATACTTTTTATTTTAGCTTAATTGTTTATAAATTTACTATACATCATTAATTATGAATAATATCATTGAAAAAAAATTAGAATCATTAAATTTATCTTTACCAACATTGCCTGGTTCAAAAGGAATCTATAAAAGTTGCTTAATGATTGATAAACTTGTCTACGTGTCAGGTCATGTATCTATTAATACAGATGGCAGTTATATCACAGGTAAGTTGGGGGATGATGTGGACGAAGCGCAGGGCAAAATAGCCGCACGCCAATGCGGCTTGGCAATGTTGGTGTCGTTGAAAAATCATCTCGGGGATTTGGATAAAATCAAAAGAGTGGTCAAAATACTCGGTATGGTCAATGCAACTCCCGACTATGAAAAACACCCAATTGTCATCAATGGTTGTAGTGAACTCTTTGCAGACTTATGGGGCAACGACAATGGTTTGGGCGTCAGAAGTGCTGTAGGTATGGGTTCATTACCCAATAATGTGGCAGTGGAAATTGAAGGTATTTTTGAAATTTTTTAAACAAACCGCTATGTATTTTACTGATTTTGACTACAAAATCCAGAATATAGACCAATTAGACTCGCCTGCCTTAGTCGTTTATCCCGAGAGAGTGCAGTATAATATTGAGGCAGCTATCGGCATGGTCGGCGATATCCAACGTTTGCGCCCACATATTAAAACCCATAAATCAGAGGTGGTTGCTAAGATGATGATGGAGGCGGGTATCACCCTATTTAAATGTGCGACGATTGCCGAAGCAGAAATGTTGGGCAGGGTAGGTGCAAGAGATGTATTGTTGGCTTATCAACCGATTGGTCCCAAAATACAACGGTTTATACATGTCATTAAAACGTATTCTGATACAAAATACGCTTGTTTAATTGATAATATCGCTGCGGCACAAGCACAATCCGATGCTTTTGCCGCTCAAAACCTCAATATCTCGGTATTTATGGATGTCAATATTGGTCAAAATCGGACAGGTATTGCGCCCGATGAAACAGCAGTAGCTTTGTTTTTTGCTTGCGAAAAGATGAACGGCATACACGTTATCGGCTTGCATGGCTATGACGGACACCTCCGTAGCGCCGATTTAGCGATTAGAAAGGCGGAATGCGATGTGGCTTTTGACAAATTAAAGTTTTTGGAAGCTGAAATAGAGAGGGGAGGCTTTACTAAGCAACTTCTCATCGTTTCAGGCGGTTCACCCTCATTTTCGATTCATGCCAAACGTGAAAATGTGCAATGCAGCCCCGGTACTTTTATTTATTGGGACAAAGGTTACAGCGACCTTTGCCCCGAACAATCCTTTAAAACGGCTGCTTTGCTTGTTACAAGGGTTATTTCATTACCAGATGCCACTAAATTATGCCTTGATTTAGGTCATAAATCGGTGGCTGCTGAAAATGACATCAGCAAACGGGTCTATTTTCTAAACGCTCCTGAATTAATACCCCTCAGTCAAAGCGAGGAACATTTAGTCGTTGAAGCAGGTACAGGGCATACTTATAAAGTAGGCGATGTGTTGTATGGATTGCCATTTCATATTTGTCCAACGGTGGCTTTATTTGAGCGTGTCGTTACTGTTGAAAACGGTATAGCCAATGGTGAATGGCGTACTATAGCACGAGATAGACGTATCACTTGTTGAGTCCAATAAGGCTTGAACACACATTTACGAAATTTTAAAAATTTCGTAAATGTTGACTACCAATTACTTAACCATTATAAATATTCACCATTCACCATTCACCATTCACCATTCACCATTACTTATTATGTTTATATTTGATGCACACCTCGACCTAAGCATGAATGCAATGGAATGGAATCGAGACCTCCGACAACCCATTTCAGCTATTAACGCCAGAGAAAAAGGGTTGACCGACAAACCTGATAGAGCGAAGGCAGTCGTCTCTTTGCCTGAATTGCGAAAAGGCAATATCGGCTTAGTGGTTGCTACCCAAATTGCTCGCTTTGTTGCGCCCGATAGTCCGCTGCCCGGTTGGCATTCGCCGCAACAGGCTTGGGCGCAAACGCAAGGGCAGTTGGCTTGGTACAAAGCAATGGAAGAGGCAGGTGAAATGAATCAAATTACGGATTTAATATCCTTAGAAAACCATTTGGCACGTTGGCAAAGTAGTGACATAAACAAATCAAAACCAATCGGTTATATATTAAGTTTAGAGGGTGCAGACTCTTTGATAACGCTTGATTATGTCGAAAAAGCCTACGAATATGGGCTTCGAGCTATTGGTCCAGCGCATTATGGCGCAGGACGTTACGCCAACGGCACAGATGCCACAGGCAAAATGAATCAAAATGGCTTGGATTTATTGAAAAAGATGGCGTCGCTAAATATGATTTTGGACGCAACACATCTCTGCGACGATGCTTTTTGGCAAGCACTGAACTATTTTGATGGTGCCATTTGGGCAAGTCATAACCTGTGTCGTTCTATCGTAGATCACAATCGGCAGTATTCAGATGAACAAATTAAGGCATTAATTGACAAAAAGGCGGTGATTGGAGCTGCTTTTGATGCGTGGATGATTGTGCCATATTGGATTCGGCAAAAATCCACCCCCCTCAGTATGAATTGCAATATCGAAAAAGTGATTGACCACATTGACCATATTTGTCAAATTGCGGGTAATGCCAAACATGTAGGTATTGGGTCAGATTTAGATGGTGCTTTTGGCACTGAACAATGTCCTTACGACTTAGAAACAATTGCTGATTTGCAAAAACTCCCCAATGTGTTAAGAAATCGTGGCTATACTGAGGGGGATGTGGAGAACATCATGCACGGCAATTTTTTGCGTTTTTTGAGAAGTCATTGGTCAATTAATCAATAGTTATTGTTTAAAGACTTAATAGCAAATCGCTAATATATTTATCAATATTCTTTTACAAGTAAATCAGTTGGAATATTCAATGCTTGATGTAGTTTCCGAACCATTGTCAAGGTTAGTTTTCGTTTTTTATTTAAAATTTCACTTACACGACTTTTTAAACCGATAATTTCTGCAAGGTCTTTTGGTTTATAACCTAATTGTTCCATTCGGTATTTTATAGCTTCTATTGGATGAGGTAGGTCAATTGGAAAATGCTCTTTTTCATAATTATCAATCACCAATGATAGTAAATCCAATTCATCACCTTCAGGTGTATCTCGTTTTGCATCAAAAATGGCTTCAAGGCGTTGCAAAGCTGCTTCATATTCAGCTTCTGTTTTGATGATTTTTGTGGTGAATGGTGTCATATTTTAAAATTTAAGGTTTTTTAAATATTATTGGCATCAATTCTATCGTATTCTGCATGTGTTCCGATAAATCTTATCCACAAAATCCCATAATCGTAGTTAATTTTTACGATTAATCTGTAATGATTGACTTTTATATTAAAAGCAACTCGATTATTTTTCAGAAAAGAAGCACTTTTATGTTCTATTTTAATATCTTTTGGCGTTTGCCAATTAGCGCGTTCTGTTTCGTGATACCACGTTTTTAATTGTTCTTCACAATCATTATGGATTTCCCAAAAATCACGTAGCGTCTTTTTAGCTATAATTCTCAATGTGTGTTTGTTTTAACATACAAAATTATAAAAAGTTCTCAAATTGGGAACTTTTTATAATTTTTATTATGGAAATTTTTATTACTTTTCATTTAATACATCATGCCCTCATCTGCAAAACTATAAAAACCTGAATGAGCCACAATAACATGGTCAGCTACAGAAATATCAAGCGATTCCCCTGCTTTTTTCAATTTTCGAGTCAACTCAATGTCTTTTTGACTGGGTTTCAAATTACCTGAGGGGTGATTGTGAATGAGAATAATAGAACTCGCTAAGGCTTCAATGGCAGGTCGAAAAACCATTTTGGCATCTACAACCACGCCTGATACACCGCCTATGCTGACGCGGTGACGACTGATGATATGATTCGCTCTATTGAGCATCAAAATCCAAAATTCCTCATTCGGTAAATCAATCAATTGCGGCAAAATGGCATCATAGACATCGCGCGAACATGTAATGGTATCGCGCTGCATCATGTCGCTGAATTGCCGCCGCCGACCGATTTCCAAAGCGGCTGCTATCGTAATGGCTTTGGCTTCGCCAATACCTTTAAATTTCATCAAATCTTTGAGGGAACGACGACCCAATTCGGACAAATTACCATCAACGGACTTGAGAATTTGCTCCGCCAATCCAATCGCATCCATGCCAACAGTACCAGAGCCAATAAGTATAGCAATAAGTTCTGCATCTGTGAGTGCCGATTTCCCTTTGAGTTGCATTTTTTCGCGCGGTCGGTCTTCTTCTGCCCAGGCAGTGATGGGCATACTGAGGGGAGCTATTTCGTATGGGTTTATGGAGAAAGGAGGCGTTTCGCTTCTCATTGTGTACGTTTTGATTATTTTAGTTGGTAATAATATGAGGCTTAAAAGTACAAGTTTTCTGTTTGTTAATAGAAAATTAAAGTCTTTTTTTGGGAAATTTTCAATAAATTTTCAGAAAATGTCTATAAATATGCTGAAAACGCAAAAATACTGAGGGGGTCATTGTGGATATGTATGCATCAATTCCAACCGCGTATGTAAGTGGAGTTTATCATAAAAACAGTCGCCAACAATCATTCAACGTGTGAAAATAGCTGACTTTGTTAGGTATTTTTTTTACCTTTTACGGGTCCCACTATGCTTACAACAGTACCTTTTTCTAAGATACTGTTAATGTGACAAACAGCGTCAATCACTTCTGCACGATGTTGAATGCTTGCAATGCCCTTTATTTTACCATTCTTGTGCTTCATAACGGCCACATCGAAACCAACGCCTTCATCTCTAATTTCTAAGAGATATTGGTCGGAATTGGTCTGTTTGAATGTTAAATATATCTTTTTCGTATGGGCATATTTAGCGGCATTGTTTTGGGCTTCTGTAAAAATCGGTAGCAAATGCCGTTTAAGATTGGTCGAAACGGGGGTGTTTTCACCATCAAAATCACCATCAAAATCATAAACGACTTCCACATTTAAGTTCTCCCAAAAGTTACGCGCCGTCTCTCTGAAATAGGCTTGCATGTCTTCAAAATTGTTGTATTCGGGGTCAATAGCAAAGATAATTTCACGCATTTTGTCCGCTAACAAACGGGCTTCGTTGCCAAAATAACGGATTCTTTCTTTCAAAAAAGGGGCTTGAGCATTGGACAAATGACTGTCATTTTGAGCAGCAAGCGACATTTTCGTCAATTCAGCACCTACTTTGTCATGTATATCCAAAGCGACTTCTGTACGGATTTGTGTTTCTTTTAATACCATTTCGAGGGTTAAACGCTCTTTTTCAAGCGTATTTAAGGTGTTTTCAAGCGTTAATTGTTGATTAGCAACAGCCAACTGTTCTTTTTCAATCACATCTAAACGGGCTTTATAAGCTAAACCTATTGAGAAAAATATCAATTCGAGGATAATGCCAATTTGTTGCCACAGCAAACCATCTTCCCAATACATGCTTTTATCGGGTATTAATCTCACAGGTATGGTACCCATAACAAACAGTAAAGTGCCTATCAAAATATATTTAGCTAAAGGCGATTGTCTAAAACCCCACATCAAATAAATCACTAATGCGATACCGCCAAATGTTGCAAAACATTTACAATAAAATATGATGGTATCTGCAATCACTTCATTGAAATATATCAATATGGGTTCAACGATGAGGAGTACGAAAAAAACGGTCATTGAAAACCTAAACCAACTGTGTAGTAAAGGCATTTTTTTTTCGGCATCAAAAAAACTATTCAAAAATAAAATATAAAAAAGACTCCATGACGTACTGAGGGGTGTTCGATAGCCTCTTTCAAAGAGAAAAGTAGGCAATATGTTAAGCAATTGGTCTTCGTGTTCAAAAACCCACCAATAAAAAGCGAAATGAGATAAGATATACAAGGCATAATATAAGAAAGCAGTTTGTTTTTGCAGAAAATACTGTGTCAAAGCGTGAATCATCATAAAGAGCAAAACGCCCAAAAACGTAAAATTCCAAGCATAAACGCCCATCAATGTTTTATAATGAAAACTCGCTTCTACTGAGGGGTTACACAAAAAAGGTTGTTCGGGAATATGGCACCAACTTTTTTTTGCTTTTAGCCAAACAGTTACTTGTGTTTTTGGTGGGAAATATAATAAAAGAGTTCGATTGCTTGGATACCACGTTTTTTCGGGTTGTGGATGAGGACGTACCAATTTACCAACAGTTACAGAATTTATAAGCCGTTCTCCTTGAAAAGTATAAGCTGTTAGCGAATGGATTTCCATAAAATTTAACGACAGGTTGACCGTATCCAACGATGGATTTTCCACAACAAAACGATACCAATAGTTGAATCCTGTACGACTATTATGTGCAACAGGCAATTCACAAAGCGGTATAAATGCTTGATTTTGAGCGTTTTGTAAAGTCATTTGGTTGGTTGAATCTACAAAAACCTGCATATAAGGTCGCAGATGAATACTGTCCTTTGTTTGAAAAGGCAATTGCAAAACAGGCAATGTATTTTGGCTGGAAACGAGATTGTTTTGAGCGATGATTTTAGGAACAAAAAAAATACTCCATACGAGGAGAACTAAGGGTATTGTTTTCATTGGTTATAAAGTTTTAGTCAACGATGTTTGATTTCCTACAAATTTAAGCCTTTCTTTTTTATCATACAAGTATGTGAGGATTTTTCTAACAAAAAATGTACCCCTCAGTATTTCGTGGTATGAAACGAGGTCGTTATAGTCAATTTGTATGAGAGAATGGCTTGGTTGAGTGCTTAAAATAATACGATTGTGCGATTGTGCAGCAGTAGAAGTTTCTCTAATTTTGTTCTGTCAAAAAACAATAATTTATAGCCTTAATGCTTAAAAATCATGAAAACCCATGTTTGAGTTATCCATACGAGTCACCCAATTTTGAAGCCTCATTATGAGCTATGGGTTCATCATCACTCATAATGAGGCTCCTGATGAACGCCCTCTTTACTGAAATCACCACATCACAATGTCTTTTGTTGCACTAACGCTTACAAGTTTTGAACCTGTCAAGGGCTATAACTCATTTTAAATCAATTTTTTGTGATTAGATAGACCCCTCAGTATGCTCGTTATTTTTATCAAAAACAAAACTATTAACAATGAAAAAAAGTACACCTTTTATCCTGTTCATAACTTTATTCTGTCTCTGCACAACGGCTTTGTTGGCAACCAATTATTCATTCAATGTTTCCACAGGTAATTGGGATGTTGCGGCAAACTGGTTGCCAAACGGTATTCCGACGACTGGTGACAATGTCACTATCCCAAGTGGTCGAACAGTTACGCTTAATATTGCGAGTGTCACAATTAATGATTTGACTTGTTCTGGTACTTTGCAAGGAGCTAATAGTCTAAATATAACGGGTAATCTAACCATAAATAGTGGTGCGCTTGCCAATGATGGAAATGTTTCTGTTACTGGTACATTGACATGGACGGGTGGCAATATCGGAGCGACGACTCTTTCAACGGTTACAGATGTTACCATTGGCAATTTAGCGACATTGAGTTCATCCCCAAAAAACCTTTTAAAAAAGAAACTCGTACTGAATAGTGGTGGGAATTGGACTGCTGGAGACATTAACTTTAGTACAGGTGCTATCTTAGAAATACCCAATATGCAAACCTTGACAGTCAATAATTCCAGTTTCCTTTCTTTTAGTAATGGGGGCGGTGCCGCTAGCTCTATTGAAATAAAAGGTATATTGCTAAAACAAGGTATAGGTACTTTGTTAAGTGATATCCCTTTCAACAACACAGGTACAGTCAATATAACAGCTGGTATCTTATCTTTAAATGCAAGCGAGACGAGTTCAGGCACTTTTAATGTTGATGTTACTGAGGGGTTACAATTCAATGGTGGAACACATAATTTAACAGGACCGTCCATTATGGGTACAGGTTCTCTTCGAATATCAAGCATAGTCAATTTATCAAATAATCTTATACGCCCTTTGCGGCTCACTGGTGGTTCGCTAAATGGTACAGTTAATACTGTTTATACAGGCGATATGACTATTGAAAGTGGTTCATTCAATTTGGATGGCACAGTCAATTTGACAGGCAATTTGATTATGAACAGTGGCAAATTTGCCCCTGCAGGTGCTACGAATGTCAGCGGTACGTTAACGTGGACAGGCGGCGATATCGGTGCAACGATTCTTTCAACAGTTACAGATGTCACTATTAGTAATTTAGCGACATTGAGTTCATCCCCAAAAAACCTTTTAAAAAAGAAACTCGTACTGAATAGTGGCGGCAATTGGACTGCTGGAGACATTAACTTTAGCACAGGTGCTATTTTAGAAATACCTAATATGCAAGTCTTGACAGTCAACAATTCCAGTTTTCTTTCTTTTGGTAATGCGGGTGGTGCTGCTAGCTCTATTGAAATAAAAGGCACATTGCTGAAACAAGGTACGAGTACTTTGTCCGGTAATGTCGCTTTCAACAATACAGGAACGGTGAATATCACAGCGGGTGTGCTAACTTTAAACTTGGGCGGTACGAGTTCAGGTACTTTTAATGTTGATGTTACTGAGGGGTTACAATTTAATGGCGGTACACATAATTTAACAGGACCGTCCATTACGGGCGCAGGTTCTCTTCGAATATCAGGTATTGTCAATTTATCAAATAATCTCATACGTCCTTTACGCCTCTCTGGTGGTTCGCTAAATGGCACAGCTAATGCTGTTTATACAGGCGATATGACCATTGATGGTGGTTCATTTAATCTGAATGGGACAGTCAACTTGACAGGCAATTTGATTATAAGCAGTGGCATATTTGCCCCCGAAGGTGCTACAAATATCAGCGGTACGTTGCTATGGACAGGTGGTATTATCGGAGCAACCACCCTTTCAACGGTTACTGATGTGACTATTGGCAATTTAGCGACATTAAGTTTATCCACAAAATACCTTTTGAAAAAGAAACTCATACTGAATGGGGGTGGTAACTGGACTGCTGGGGACATTAATATGGGATCAGGGGCTATTTTAGAAACTGCTGCTTTGCAAACCTTGATTTTCAATTCTGCGAATGGTGTTACTTCTTTTGGAAATGCTGGTGGTGCTTTTAGTTCTGTTGATATAAAAGGCACACTGCTGAAACAAGGTACAGGCACCTTAGTTAGTAATATTTATTTCAACAATACAGGTGTGATCAATATCACAAGCGGTATTTTATCCTTAAATGGGGGTAGTACAAGCACCGGCACTTTCATTGTTAACAGTAATGACGGCTTGCAATTTATAGGTACAACGCATACGTTGAATGGTGCGATGATAAGCGGTGCAGGTTCGATGTTGATATATGCAACAAACCTCAATGCAGTCGGTGCTTATACATCAACGATTAGCAAAACCACGATTCCAAGTGGTGGTACATTCAACGGCGATGGTACGATGAATTTGACAGGTAATTTGGTCATCAGTGGTGGCACTTTTGCACCTGTTGGCGCAGCAGCCGTAGGCGGTACTTTGTCTTGGACAAGCGGTACAATCGGCGTTACAACCTCCTCCTCAGTAACAGATGTAACGATAAACGGAGCTGCTACTTTCAGTAATTCTGTGAAAAATTTGAACAAAAGGCGATTGATTTTGAACGCAGGCGGCTCTTGGACAGGCGGTGATATTAGTTTGAGCACAAGTGCTGTATTAGAAATAGCAGCTTCTCAAACGCTCACTTTCAATTCTGCAAATGGGGGTACTTTATTGAATAACGTAAGTGGTACAAATGCTATCAATATTATAGGTAATTTCGTTAAACAAGGCACGGGTACGTTGATTTGCAATGTTTTTTTCAACAATACAGGTACAGTAAATGTAACAAGTGGCATACTGACTTTAAATACGGGTGGCACAAACACAGGTGCGTTCAATATAGAAAGCAATGATGGTTTGCAATTCACAGGTGGCACTACGCACACATTGAATGGTGCGACAATAAACGGCGCAGGTTCGATGGTGACATCAGCAACAAATCTCAACGCAGTGGGTACTTATACCTCAAATATAAGCAAAACAACGATTTCAAGTGGTACGTTCAATGGCGATGCCACAATGAATTTGACAGGCAATTTGGTCATTAGTGGTGGCACTTTTGCACCTGTTGGCGCGGCAGCCATTGGCGGCACATTGTCATGGACAAGCGGTACAATCGGCGTTACAACCTCCCCCTCAGTAACCGATGTAACGATAAATGGAGCTGCTACTTTCAGTAATTCTTTGAAAACTTTGAACAAAAGGCGATTGATTTTGAACGCGGGCGGCTCTTGGACAGGCGGTGATATCACTATCGCAAATAGCGGTATCTTTGAATTAACTGCTGGGCAATCCTTGATAGTTAATATGCCAGGCTCTTTAATTTTGGGGAACGGTAGTGGTACAGGTAATACCGTAGAGATAAAAGGCACATTGAGTAAACAAGGCGCAGGGCTTTTAATTTCAAATACACTTTTCAATAATACAGGCATTATCAATATTGATGCAGGAACGCTGGCATTTAATACCGCTTACTCAGGTGAGGGTAGTATGTCAGTTGCTTCGGGAGCGATACTGAATATTGGCATATCAACAGGTTTGAATTATTTGAACCCTATTTTTTCCCATAATGGTTCAGTCACTGGCAGTTTTCCGATTGTTTTCAAAGCCAATATTGCTCAATTACTTTCAGGTAATGGCACAACAATCAACAATTTAGCGATTGACAATACAAACAATTTGACAATATTAGGCACTCAAATCATTGGAAACTTAACATTTACCAATGGCAAAATCCTTTTGCAAAATGGTGATTTGGATTTAAGTGGTAATATCATCAATGCCACGTCAAGTAAATTTATCGTTACACAAGGCGCAGGTCGTTTGCTTCTAAGTATTTCAACATTAGACAAAGTGTTTCCTATAGGTCCAGATGTGTCGAGTTACAATCCTGTCACCTTGAGACAAGCAACGACTTCTGCTAAATTCGGCGCAAGGGTCAAAATTGGTTTAGAAAATGATAAGCCATTGAACAAAATCGGCTACGTTAATCGGCAATGGACAGTGGACAATATTTCTGGCATACCTAATGCCACGCTCGGTTTGTCATGGCAATCTCCGAGCCATGAAACAGGTACTTTCTCGCCATCAGATAACCGTTTTTATCGTTGGAATGGTACAACTTGGGCATCTGCCTCAGCCAATGGTACGGCAACCTTATCTGCGGGATTTTATAACAGAACGTTAGGCGGTGTGACCCAATTCTCACCTTATGTTGTATCTTCTTGTATTCCCGTCGCCCCCTCAGTATCGAATGTCGTTTATTGCCAAAATGACATAGCAACAGCATTGACTGTCGTAGGTTCTAACTTATTGTGGTACAGCACTTTAATAGGTGGCACAGGCAGTACAATAGCCCCTACACCGTCAACAGCAACAGCGGGTACGACTTCATATTTCGTCACTCAAACAGAAGATTGTGAAAGCCCAAGAGCTGAAATTCAAGTATTGATTAAACCTTTGCCAACAGCCCCCTCAGTATCAAATGTAGCTTTTTGTCAAAATGAAGTAAGTTCACCTTTGACCGCAACAGGTTCAAATTTACTTTGGTACGCCGCTTCAACAGGCGGTTCAGGTAGTACAACTGCACCAATTCCGTCCACTGAAAATGTCGGCACAACATCCTATTTTGTTAGTCAAACAGTGGATGCTTGCGAAGGACCTCGTGCGAAAATTCAAGTAACCATTAATCCAACTCCACTATCCCCCTCAGTATCTAACGTGGTTTATTGTCAAAATGACATAAATTCGGCTTTAACAGCAACAGGTTCTAACCTATTGTGGTACAATACTTTAACAGGTGGCACAGGCAGTACTACTGCGCCAACACCGTTAACGATTAGTGCAGGAACGACCTCTTTTTTTGTGAGTCAAACAGTCAATAACTGCGAAAGCCCGCGTGCAGAAATTCAAGTATTGGTCAATCCAACACCAGCTACCCCCTCAGTATCCAATGTGGTTTATTGCCAAAATGATGTAGCTGCTGCATTGACTGCAACAGGTTCAAATTTGCTTTGGTACACTGCTGCAATAGGTGGAATAGGTAGCACAACTGCCCCAATACCTTCAACGACAACGGCAAGCACAACGTCTTACTTTGTAACTCAAACGCTACTCAATTGTGAAAGTCCACGCGCTGAAATTCAAGTATTAATAAATGCGTTACCAGTTGTTTCTATCACAGGTTTAAATACAAGTTATTGCAAAGATGCAACAGCGGTTACATTGACAGGTACACCAAATGACGGTTCATTTACGATTGATGCAGTTGCAGCAACAACTTTTGACCCCGCCTTATTAACAGTTGGAAATCATATAGTTGTGTATAATTTCACAGATGCGAATGGGTGTTTTAATTCAGCAAACCAAACCTTTACAGTCCATGCTTTACCAGCCGTTTCTATCACAGGTTTAAATACAAGTTATTGCAAAGATGCAACTGCCGTTACGTTGACAGGTACGCCCAATAATAGTTCATTTACAATTGATGCGGTTGTGGCAACAAGTTTCGACCCATCCCAATTAACCATTGGCAATCATACAGTTGTGCTTAGTTTTACAGACGGCAATGGTTGTTCTAATTCCGCCAACCAAATAGTAACCGTTAATGCTTTGCCAGTTGTTTCTATTTTAAATTTGAATGCAAATTATTGTAAAGACGCAGCAGTCGTTACACTTTCAGGTTCGCCAACAGGCGGTGGTTTTACAATAGACGGCAATGCAGCCATAACTTTTGACGCATCCCAATTAACCGTTGGTAATCATGTAGTTGTATATAGTTTTACAGACGAAAATGGTTGTTTCAATTCAACAAATCAAACCGTAAAGGTTAATGCTTTGCCAACCGTTTCTATGTCAAACTTAAATGCCAGTTATTGTCAAAATGCTGCTGCCATTACACTTACAGGCACACCTGCTGGGGGGACTTTTACCATTGATGGCTATGAGTCAACAATGTTTGACCCCTCAGTATTAACCATTGGTAATCATACAGTTTTGTTTAGTTTTACCGATGGCAATAGTTGTTCTAACGCCGTCAGTCAAATGATAAGCGTCATTGCATCCCCTCAGTACACGACGACTGCTACGCCCATTTTGTGTTTTGGTCAAAAATCAACAGTGACAATAACGCCCACAAACGGCTTGGTCAATCAGTTTAAGTATTCCATCAACGGCGGTACAACGCTCAAAACGACCAATATTTTCACTAATGTTGCCGTAGGAACGTACATGATTTATGTTTTGAATATAGCAACAAACTGTTCGACACAGGAAAACATAACCATCACACAACCCAATGTCTTAGCCGCAACAGTGACAAAAACAAATATCAGTTGCAATGATGTAAACGATGGTCAAATTTCAGTTGTGCCAACAGGTGGTACAAGTCCTTACCAAATCAATTTCAATAGTGCTGGTTTTCAATCAAATATGGTTTTCCAAAACCTCGTGGCGGGGACTTATAACCTCATCGTAAAAGATGCAAACGGTTGTACTTTGGCTAAAAATAGTAATGTCATTACAAACCCCGCAGTAATTAGCCTTGCTGTTTCATCAACAACGGATATTCTATGCAATGGTGCGGTAACAGGTAAAATCATCGTTGCAGCAACAGGCGGCACAGGTACTAAACAATACTCAAAAAATGGTGGAACGACTTGGCAAACAAGCTCAACTTTCTCTAATTTGGCAGTAGGAGCTTATGAAATTATATCAAAAGACGCTAATGGTTGCTTGTCAAATATCGTTTCAGCGACTTTGACACAACCTGATGCCTTGACTGGTTCTATTGCAAAAACCAATTTGACTTGTAATGCTTCTGCCGACGGCACAATTACGATAACAGCGTCTGGTGGCATTTCGCCATATAGTTTTAGCATCAATAATGGCTCAAACTATGGTTCAAGTAATTCATTTACAGGTTTAGTGGCTACCACTTATAATGTTCGTGTCAAAGATGCCAACAATTGTGTAACGGCAAATCAAGCCATTGCTGTCACGCAACCGACTGTTCCAACATTCACAACCACGCAAACCAATATTACTTGTAACGGCTTGACAAATGGCTCAATTACATTTACCACAACCACAGGTGGTAACGGTGGGGCTTACCAATACAGCATTGACAATGGGGCAACTTGGCAAACGAACACTGTTTTCACAGGTTTAGCTGTGGGTACTTATAATGCAAAAATACAAGACGTAAATGGTTGTTTATCAATAACAAAAGTCGTTACACTTACGCAGCCAACCGTTGTGAGTCTTGCGATTATGACCATAACAAATATCTTTTGCAACGGTGCTGCAACAGGTAAAATCATTGCGCTCGCCACAGGCGGCACGAGTACAAAACAGTATTCTAAAAACGGCGGCACAACATGGCAAACAAGCAGCACTTTCTCTGCCTTGACAGCAGGAACGTATCAAATTGTTTCAAAAGATGCCAATGGTTGCCTTTCTAATATAGAAGCTGTTGAGCTAACACAGCCAACTTCATTGAGTTTTACATACACAAAGGTTAATCTTAGTTGCAATGCTTCCGCAGATGGTTCAATAACAATAGTAGAAGCAGGCGGTGTTGCGCCCTATAGTTACACCATCAATAATGGTACGACTTATTTTCCGACGAATAGTTTTACAAACCTAACGGCGGCAACCTATACGGGTCGTGTCAAAGATGCCAATGGTTGTGCCACAGCCGCACAAAGTGTCGCTGTAACCCAACCAACAGTTGTTAATGCAACAACGGCTGTTGTTAATGTGACATGTAACGGCAATACCGATGGTAAAATTACAATAAGTAACCCAACGGGCGGTAATGGCGCACCTTATCAGTACACCCATTCTAATGGTGCAGCTTATCAAACGAATCCCGTTTTTACAGGCTTAACGTCAGGAATTTATTATGTTAAAATAATAGATGTAAATGGTTGTCTATCAGCGACTAAAGTATTGACTGTGACAGAGCCTGCGCCGATGGTTTATACCATTAACAAACAAGATATTACTTGTTTGGCAAGTGGTACAATCGCTGTTACAATGTCTGGAGGCGGTACGGCACCTTATAAATATTCAAAAAATGGCGGTCTGGCTTTTCAAACGTCGAATACATTTTTAAATGTGCCTGTCGGAGTCTATCCAGTTCAAGTGAAAGACAATAAAAATTGTTTGTCTGCTATTCAAGAAGTTGAAATTTTCAATTTATGTATTGCGGCTTCTGTCTCCAGTCAAACCTCTTCAAACTCAAAAGTCCCAAACAATAAAGGTAACAATCTAAATGATGCCAATAGCGATGCTCTATTTATACCCAATCAAAAAGGGAATGATAAAAACAGTATAGATTTTATTGTTTATCCTAATCCTGCACAAAACGAAGCGTGGCTCAACTTAAAATCTGTTGAAGGACTTGATGTAAACATTTTAGTCTTGGATATGACAGGTAAAGTAGTACAACGAAAGTCTATACAACAAGTCACGCCCGTACCTTATCGTTTAGATATGGCGGATATGCCAACAGGTTTGTATCTTATCAAACTACAAACAGAGGGTAAACAACCAGTGATACGCAAATTGCAAGTGACTAAAGATTGAT
Source organism: Saprospiraceae bacterium (assembly GCA_031411275.1). GTDB lineage: Bacteria > Bacteroidota > Bacteroidia > Chitinophagales > Saprospiraceae > JAAFJT01. Next base: position 40,297 of record JANOAU010000115.1, read on the forward strand.
TGTCAATTAAGGCGATTTCAGCCTCAAAATCGTGTTTTTATGAGAAATATCGGGTATTTTTAATAAAAACACGATTTTTAAAATTATTTATTAAACTCTCACAATTCCAAAATTATAAAAAATGAAAATTTTAGTCGTCGAAAATTCATCAATAAGATTGGTATATCAACTTTTGCTGTCAGTAATTTGATTTTACAAGGTATGGGGCTTGGTACAGTAAAAGGTTTCCTAAATAAAAATTATTTTTTAATTTTTTAATTTACCTATCGTGCACTTTATGAAGGGTGTAAAAATTGACCCCTCAGTATTTACCCCTCTTTACCCCTAAAACTCGTGTATGTCTATTTATTAAACTTTTTAAAACATTCATTATGAAAACAAAATAAACTTCCGCTACTATTTTTTCCTGTTTTGACGATAATGATCTATCCTAAAATTGTATAAACCATTATAACTAAGGATATAACTAATGAAAACAATAAAAATACTTATGTTTTCCCTAACAACATTACAAAGTTACGGACAGCATCAATGGCAATTTGTAGGTGCAAAACAAGAATACAAGGACATAAAACCACTTGAAAAATTCTACTTGCTCAATGTGCAATCGAATAAAGTATTGGGTTATAACGGACAGAAAAAAGGGATAAATCTTTCGTGGTTGAAGCCCCAAAAAACCAAATTCAATATTCTTTTTAAAGACAAAAACAATGATGGCATATTGGACACACAGGATAGTGTAGCTATTTATGTTGAGGGTGGCACTTATCTGAAATATGGGGTCCGGGAGTACAGCATCAATTTGGTTTGGTCTTCAATACCTGTGTATGAATGGGCTATTGTAGGAGAGAACAAAGGTACAACAACTGTCCTACAAACCCATAAGCGATATGGTTTGTACAATCTAAGCAAGCAAGCCTATATGATTTATGCCGAGCAAGACGGGGTGGGTGTGCGTTTGCAATGGTCAGATGAGTGGTGATGTTTTCAATTCGTTGATATTGAATATAGATATATTTATAGTTGTAAATCATTTATTATCAAAATTTTAGTTTATATTTATTAAACTTTTTAAAAACGTTCATTATGAAAACAAAACAAATACTTCTTTTATCGACTGCCTTGTTGCTGTCGTTTTCTGCTATTGCCCAATGGGTAAAACAAAACACGCCCGCCATGAATGGGCTTTACATCATGCACGCTGTCAATAAAAACACAATGTGGACATCTAATACCAATTTGGGCTTGCTGGATACGGCACATATTCCTCAATTTATTAGAACAGGAGATGGCGGTAGAACCTACAAATTAGGTCAATTGGATAGAGATTACTCTTATGGTTACGGCTATATTGAGCCTTTTGATGCCAAAACGGCTTATTTGATGGCGGGTTCGGCTACAACGCCTAATTTTTATTTTCGCCGAACAACGGATAGCGGCGCAACTTGGCAAGATATGCCTTATAGGTTGACAACATACCCAGGCTTAATTCATTTCTACGATGCCAATAATGGTATTTATGTCGGTGACCCCGATAGTTTAGGGTTTTATGCAGCTTTTACGACGAATGGTGGCAACACTTTTACGCGCATTCCACAAGTCAATTTGCCACGACCAGACGCGGATGAGTACACGAATCTTGGAAATTTCCAAGTACTTGGCGATAATTTGTTCTTAGAAACGTATAAATTCGACCCTCAATCGTTCTATCTTAACAAACGTATCATGCGCTCAACCGATAGAGGTAGAAATTGGACTTTGGGCGCATGGGTTAATACAGGCGATGTTTTTGAAAGCCGATTTCGTTTTACGGATGCCAATAATGGAATCATACTGAGGGGTATAGGTACAATTGATATGAAATCACCACTTTATACCACCGATGGTGGCGCGACTTGGCAGGAAAGCAGTAAATATCCAGGGCTTGTTTCTTATCCGATTGATAATATCCCGAATACACAAACCATGATGGCTATTTTCCAAGATACTGTTCGGGGTGTAACATTTACAGCCGCCACCAATGATTTAGGTAAAACTTGGAACTCGCGCAAGGATATTGGTCCTTCTATTCTCGACAGGCGTTATGTCGCTCTTTTGGGACTTGATTATTACGTAAATGGTCAGTTAGAAATTGTGGATAATAATACAGCTTGGGCGCAATTTTCCAATACAGCTATTCATCGCTACGAAAATGCCACGCCCCTTGTCCCCGAAAAACCAGATTTAGACCTCCAACTCAAAGCCGATAACGATGGTTTGCCGCTTTATGGTTCTGTCAAATACACTTTAACCGTAACTAATCGAGGCATTTCACCTGCTACAGGTGTCCGAATCAATTGGTTGCCGCCTTACAAACGCACCAATAATGGCGTTGGACCTTACGCCTATCAAGCCGCCTATGCGGACAAAGGCAGATATGACTCTTGGAATGGCGTTTGGACGCTTGACAAAATAGATGCA
>JANOAU010000116.1:0-8605 GCA_031411275.1 Saprospiraceae bacterium
CATCATGCTTGCCACCGTTTGCATGTTATTTTTGACGCGGTGGTGGAGTTCTCGGATGATGAATTCAGTGCGTTCTTTAGCTTTTTGTTTTTCTTTCATCTGCCGCCAAGTAAACACCAACAAAACAGACAGAATCGCCAAACCGCCCAACAATAGCCAACGAAACAAAGTAGCCTGGCTCAATTCTTTCTTTTGGGCTTCAATTTGGAGGTTGCGTTTTTCGGAATCAAATTTGAATTGGGCTTCAGTCATGTTTTTTTGGTTTTTCTCTTCAAATAGTTCCGCACTTAGTTGATTGGCGGCAGTTGCATGTTGAATTGCCGTCGAAAAGTCCTTTTTTGCCGTGAAAAGTGTTGTGAGTGCTAAATGATTGTCGCGAGCAATTTCTTTAAACCCAAAACTATCTGTCAGTTTGAGGCTTTGCACAAAGGCAGCAATTGCCCTCTCATGTTGGTTTTGGACTTGATAAAGTTTGCCTTGTTTTTGGTACAAATCGGCATGAGCGTAATTGTGAAGAAAGGTTGTGAAAGTCTTACAAGTATCAAAATGGGCTTGGGCTTGGGGATAGTTTTTGAGATTCATTTGGATTTCACCCAATGCCAAATAACTCTCTGCCAGTTTTGCTTTATTGCTTTTTTTTTCAATAATATTTTTAGCTTCTGAATGGTGTTCGAGGGCCGCCGTGAAATCACCCATTGCCATATTGATATTGCCATAAATTTTCAGCACTGCCGCAATCCGCATCGAATCGCCTAATTTCAAAGCCATTTTGTAAGTTTTCTCGATGTTTTTCAAAGCCATATCGTAGTTTTTAGCTTTCATGTAGATATTACTGATGTTCTGTTCGGTAATAACCACCCCCTCAGTATTTCCCCATTTTTCAGCAGCTTTGATGGATTTGTAATATACCTCTATGGATTTATCAAAATTACTCATCATCGAGTGCATCGTACCTAAGCCATGGTAACCTTCTTCTACCATTTCCCAATCGCCGATTTTTTCGGCTTCGTCTATCGTTCTTTGGTGGTATTCCCGTGCGATGTCATATTGACCAAGTTTTTTATGGACGATTGCCCAATCCGTATAAACAATGAAGAGTAGATGTTTGGACAAGCGGGCATGTGCTATATCTATGGCGTTTTTGTAGTGGATTTTGGCGTTAGGAAAGTCTTTGTATGCCTCATAAATGCCGCCAATGGTGCGCTCAACATCGTACACAAGTTTAGGACTGTCTATTTGAGTGGCTAATTGCAAAGCGCGGTTGGCATAGAGCAAAGCGGAATCTTGTTGGTCAAACATGATGCGATTTGCCCGTTGGTTCGCCCATTTAATATCGGCAACCGTTGTATTTTGGGCAGATGCCCATTGCGCAGCACAGAGGATAAATAAAACAAAATAGTATTTATTCATAATTAGTCATAGCTGGAAGTAGGTAAAATAAAAAGGCTATCGTTCCTTTAAAGCAGAGGTCCGCCAAGTTGGAACGATAGCCGTGTGCTTATACTCAATGAAAAGTGAAAACGAAAAGTGAAAAATATAAAACATGGGTTATGCCTAATTTGAGTCTATTTTTTTAGGCAAACCCTTTTCAAATGAGTATAAACAAAAATGGGGGCATTTGATAATAAGAAAATACCCCTCAGTATTTTTAGGTTTACAGCACTTTCGCAACGCCTGTATTACCATTATCAATAGCAACAAAGGTCATTGTCGAAAAAGTGCTATTAGATGTTGTATGGCGTTTTTCTTCACAGACCAATAACACGCCGCCTTTGACGGTGCATTGCTGCATTTTAGGAAGTTCTTTTATCGTTTTGGCTGCTTCTGTTAATGAAATGTGCGTTGTCATAGTTATTGAAATTTTAAAATATGAAAAAATAGACCCCTCAGTATATAGGCTTACAAAGAGGCAAAATTTACACAAAAATAAGGATTAAAGAACTGTATAAAAATACCCTTCTATAGTAAAAGTAGCATAGTTCTTTATAGTTATTCATAAATTAACCTGAAATTTGTATATCAGAGAACACTAAAATTCTTAAAAAAATCATCGCGGTAAGCCGGAGTAAACGGAATGACCTTGCCGTTTGAAATGGTAATTTCGTCGTCGTTGAACTCCAAAACGTGCCGCATATTAATCGCATAAGACCGATGCACGCGGATGATTTCCTTGATTTGTAGTTTCTCCAAAATGGCTACTAAGGGTTGCCGCACCACATGACGCTGTTGCGTGGTATGCAAGTACGAATACGTCCGCGAGGCTTCGATATATACTAAGTCGTGGGTGGATAATTTGACAAAACGGAAGTTTTGCTTAATGAAAATAGAGCCATCATACGCCAAAATAGTTTCAGCACTCAATTTGACTTCGTTTGCCATTTTTTTAATGGGTTCGGCGGCTTGTATTTGCTGAATCTGATGTTTCTCGAAAGTATCAAATGCCAATTCCAAACTGATTTGCAAGGTGCGTTCGTCAAAGGGTTTGACCAAATAGGCGGCAGGGCTGCTGGCTTTGGCGCGTTCAACGGTTTGTAAATCGGCTTGAGCGGTCAGATAGACAATCGGAATTTGCCGAATCGCATTGAAATGTTCGACTAATGTGATACCGTCCATGAATCCCAAAAGTTGAATGTCCACCAATGCCATATCCAGTTCTTCGCTTTTGAAAATTTTGAGGGCTTCCTCTCCCGTACCGCAGACACCCACGACTTGATAATCCCACGAAGTCAACAAACTCGCTAAGTCACGTGCAATGATTTTTTGGTCTTCGACGACCAATATTTTGATTTTCTCCATGTTATTAAAATGTTGAAAAATACGGCGAAATCTACGCTGATTAATGCGGATTTTTAGCAAGGCGTAACTTTTAACGTTTTAATTCTACTTTGGCACTTTACTTATGTCATGGGGCTACGCCCCATGACATAAGTAAAGTGCCAAAGTAGAATTAAGTAGAGAGTAAAAAATAATGGAGTAAACAGACTATTGGTAAAGCCTTAATTTTTAACACTTTATGCATCCCTCTACCCTCTTCTCAATTAACGGTTACTACTTAATTATAAATTTTATTTTTATTCAATGTATCCATAAACAAACACGCTAAGCTACACAAAAAATAGGTTTGGGAACATATTGAAGATGAGTTAAGCGTATCGTTATTTCTTTGTTCATTGCATTTGTCAAAATTTAAGAAATACTGTCCCCAAAGTGAGTACAAGGATGATAGAAGTTTGTTTTGATTTATAGAGTCAAAATAAGTTTTAGTTAAAGTTTGATGAAGACTGCTTGGGAGGGCGGTCTTTTTTATGAACTTCACCCCATCTGAATGGTTTTTTGGATTAGGTTCACTTATTGACATACCGTTTTTCTTTTTTGATATTGAAAAGGGCGAAGATGGGGTATTTTAGAGGGTTTTATCACCTTCGAGCAGTTCATTGGGTTTATCATCACTCCCTAAAAAGTTTTCCGATGAAATAACGGATTTACCAATTTGCTTTTCAAGGTTTCGCCGTGCATTACCTGCATATGTGCCACCTTTTATGGCAGCTTCTTGGTTTTCGTGAAATCCCTTTGCATCATCTGATTGAGCAATCAAACGCGTGGATTCTTCGCTTAACGAGGTGAAAATCAATTCAATGGGCGTCATGTGGTCTCTTAGATTTTGTTTGTCCAAGCCTTTGAGTTGACTGTGTTCGCTTGGTGTCAAGTCAAATGTCCCTTTTGCGATGGTCGCTGTTAAAATACTGTATTCTTGCCCTTCATTCACGCCTCTGTTTTTCCATTCATCTGTTAATCGTTTTCGGGTCGCAATGGATTCTAAACGTTCTTTTATCCATTCGTCGGTATGTCCTTTGGCTCGGTATAGTTCTGCCATTCGCTCAAATGATAGCTCATGGTTTTCTGCTTCCTCAATTCGTTCCTTACTGACCTGCGCCATCCATAATTTCAAGGGTTCTACTTTGGGTGACGGAACAGACATGATGATTCGGAATATCCCCTCAGTATTGGCACAGTCCGATGGACGTAACCTACCGTCTTGACCTTTCAATTTCAACTTTTCGCAAATTGCGAAAAGTTGCGATTCTTTTTTCTTAATTGCGTTCCAATACCTTGAAGGTTGCAAACTATCGGTTAAAACCTCAATAACATCTACAATAGAAAAATACCATTGTTCATCATGCCACGCCTTTCTTATCTCTTTACCCTCAAAGGAAATTAATTGATTGTCTTTCATTTCATACGTGATTTTACTGAAATAAACTGATTTATACGGATAAGTACGGTTAATCACTGATGTTTACTGAATAAAACTGAAATATACTGCAAAAACAGTTTTAATACTGCATTTTAAACTTTTTTAGCCTTGATTTTGGCTACCAAAGCCTCGTTGTAGTCTTTGTGCGGAGCATAGAGGTGATGCCAAGATAAGACCCGATGCGCACCCAATGTTTCTTCAAAATAAGTTTTTAGAGCTAATCCCGTTTTGTCATTATCCCAGAATCCATGAATAAACATATAGTTTTTTTCGATGACAAAATCTAAAACGGGTTCTTTAAATGAAGCGGAATTAAGAATAATGACATCCGTTCCCAATATTTTTTTGTCCCTCGAAAGCAGTACATCTGTCATGGGGTCATTTTTTCGGAAGGTTGTCAAATCGGTGATACAGCTTGGAAAATCTAAAAAACCTTCGAATAAACAAACAGCATTGTTTTTTTCGCCTTTAAGAAACGAAAAGTTCTTTTTGCCTATACAACCCTTAAAAGTCGCATTTCTCACCTCATAACCGTCAGAAAGGTTTTTTATCGCCAAAGCCAGATGTTCTTTGCCTGTTTGATTGTTTGTAAAAGCGACCTCGACAAGATATTTTTGGCACAGTGCCGCACTGAGGCATCGTTGCGATTCGAGATAACTTTTTGTTGAGCCGATAGGTTGCACGCGATTCAAAGTCAAGGTTTGTGGTGCTATTGATGTCGAGAAGTGCTTTTTAGAAGGTGATTTGGCAGTTGAAATAATAGGGTTGAAAAGAGAATCCAAGAAAAGTAAAGCCCCCGCAACATCGGCATTTTGAAAGCGCATCACAAAATCTATGACCGTTCCTCCCCTGTCTCCGAAGTCATTCCAAATCCATTTGCCGCCTAAAAAAGAAATGTGGAAGGACGGCTCTTTTTCAGGTCTGAACGGAGAAGCATACCACAGTTCTGACCCATTCTTAGCGATTCGGGAAGGCTCAAAACCCAATTTAGACAAGAGTTTGGGCAAATTCAGGTGTTTGGCTTGCGCTATATTCATGGTTGTTTTTTCTCAAAATATTCCCTAACCAGCATCATCATAAACCCTTTGATGGTCTGCCCCGTATATGCCATTTCCGCTTTTATTTGTTCGTGAGTGGGTTGTGGAAAGTCAATAGTTACCCTCACTTTAACGTCGTTTTTTTTGTTATCCTCGGCGTAAAGGTTTTGCAATGCTTTTTCTTGTTCTGCAACGTCCATTACTTTTTTTGGTTGAATCTTAGCCATTTTCCATTTATTTTTACTGCTTAATACTGATTTATACTTATTTTTACTGATTTATACTGCAAATACAGTTAATAAAAGGCTTATGCAGTTTTATTCAGTATTTCAACTGCATTTTTCTGCATAATTTCGAGCACCTCCTTCGTGAGTTCCTCCATCTCTTCCTTTGCTTTTTTATCTTTGTACTCCACTACTCCTTTACCTTCTGAAGCCGTATCCACGTAAGAAATACGGCTAACGAGTTTCGTTTTCAACATGTGGATATCATAGGCTTCAACAGCTTCTTGGATATCCTTACTGACATTTGTGTTGGGTACAACGCGATTTAAAATTACAAAAGCGTCCGTAGTAGATCCACTTGACACTTTTATGTTTTTAATCTGTTCGTATCGCTGCAAGAAGCCTTCAAAACCGCGAAAGTCATAAACGCTGGGTGTTAGGGGTATTAAGAGAATATTACTCGCCAAAATCGTTCTATCTGCCAACTCGGATAGGTGAGGAGTACCATCAATGACAACGATATTGTAGCGTTTCTTCAATTCATCAACTTCTTTGTTGAGTTGTTTGACGTTGACACCAAAAACTGGAATGGCTTTTAAGTCGGCACTCCGATTTCCAGACCATTCCATTGATGATTGTTGACCTAAATCGGTGTCAACAATGCAGACGTCGTAGCCTTGATAGGCAAGACAAACGGCTAAGTTTGTCGCAATCGTTGTTTTACCAACACCACCTTTGAGATTTGTAACTGAGATAACCATATCTGATTTTTTTAAGCATCTAAATTTACTGCAAAAGTATTATTTATCCGTTTTTTTACTGCAAATCAAGTAAAAAAACTTTTTTTTACTGCAAATCAAGTACCCCCTCAGTATTAACACCAAAAAAGGAAAAGGGTAGGAGTGTTGCTCTCAAAGAACAAAGGTTCATCGTTGTGGTTTTTTTACGGCACCTAAGGAGGGGTAATTTTTTCTTTTCAACAGCAAAAAATCTTTTTGTTTTCTTTTAAATTTTTTTTAAAATCTTTTACTATTTAAGGCTTCACAATTAATTCAAAATCAATAAGTTACACAAATGATAGACTACATAATTAGGGTAGATAGACTCCTTAACTCGGGTTCACAGACTACATAATTCGGGTTAGATAGACTCCTTAACTCGGGCTTGATAGACTACATAATTCGGGTTAATCAACTATAACTTCTAAATTTAGAAGTTATAGTTGATTAACCCTCGCTATTAGCATTGATTTCCAATAACTTATGTCTTAGATAGACTACATAATTCGGGAAATTTTGCAAGAATAAAATCACTCAGAAAATGCTCCCCAATACATAAGAATTTAAGCATTATATTCTTAGATAGACTCCTTATTTCGGGTTCTTAATATAATGAACAGATGGACTGTCTAATTATGTTAAAAAATTATATTAACTAATTGATTATCAATTAGTTAATAACAAATACTATTCTCAAGAAAGTCATATATTTCCTTTTGATAGACTCCTTATTTCGGGTGAGTCATTCGTCCTACTTTGGCATCCTTCAAAATGTGGTAAAGGTTACGGTCTCCGAAGGCAATAATGAATATTAAATTTACAAAACGTTTATTTTCAATTAAATGCAAAATATTGATAGGCAAATATTTAGGAAAAAATGAAAAAAATCGGGTTTAAGTAAAAAATTAGTTTGACTAATTTTGAAATAAAATTTAGTCTTTCTAAATTTACATCAAAATGAGACGATGACTTCTACAAAAAATAAAAATATTGCGCGTATTGAGAATGAATTAGTGTTCAATTACCAATATGCTTTTTCTGCAAAAGAGCAAAAAACCATGCTTTTTCTAATCGCCAATTTAGAAAAAGATAATGACAGCGTTATTGTCTCTATAAAGGATATTGAACGTATTTTGAAAGAAGAAGACAAAAAATGGGGATCGTCGTACAAAGACATTCGAGAGTTGTGTTTTTCATTATTAGACAAGAAATTCTTTCATAAAAGTACGGTTAAATACAAAGGGACGCTGATGGAGGCGGGCTATAATTGGTTTCAAAGCGTTGTCCCTGTCTCCGATACTGAGGGGACGGCTATAAAGTTTCGGTTTTCGCAGGATGCTTTACCTTTTTTGCTGCAATTGAAAGAATATGTCCAAATCAATATTCAAGAAGTCAAACACATGAAAAGCGGTCATTCTATCCGTCTTTTTCAGATATTGAAAGCTAAAAGAAATCGGAATAAAGAATATACAACCTTTACAGAAGCCGCTTTTAGTGTCGATGAACTCAAATCACTGTTGGGGCTTGAAGACAAATATCCGCGCTACAACAATTTTAGACAAAAGGTTTTAGATATTGCTCAACAAGAAATCAATGAGCGCACGTCTATCTATTTTGATATCCACAACAAATACGAACACAGCCGTGAAAAGCGCATCCAAAAATTAGTTTTTCGGATTTTTGACACGGCTGAATCTGCAAAAACAACAAAACAACCCCTTTTGGAAAGTGGGCAAAAAAGTAACGAAAACCCTTATGCAGGTAAACCCTTTGAGATAGGCGCGTTCAAGAAGACATTTCCAAAAATATATAAAGCCATAACTGAAAAGGTTATTGAACAATATCAGACCCTAAGCGACGGCAAACCCATTGTCCATTTCGACAAAATGATTGAAAATTCTGTCTTGTCATTGAGTGAAAACTATTTTAAATGTTTTGTGAGCCATGTTATCAATGAACCTTCTAAAATTGCTCACGCTAAAGAAATGTACCAAAAAATGAACGTTCCGATAAAAGAGAAATGAAAAGGGTAGAAGACGGTGATTGTTTTATGGTGAGCACCTATGGGGGAAGTGGTACGGAATTATGCAACAAGGCATTACACATAAAGCACGTCATAATCTGCTACTTAAAAATCGAATAATAACAAAAAGTAGTCGTAAAATCTCGATAACATCTGTTTCTCAAAAGGCTAACTTGACCCTCGAATGATTAATTCAGATTTCATACTGTTATAATCCCATTTATGTTTGTTATTTGTAAAAAAAACGAAAAAAAACGTCGGCGCGGTTCAAACCGCGCCGACGTTAG
>JANOAU010000117.1:0-36267 GCA_031411275.1 Saprospiraceae bacterium
TCAAGTTCTACTCTATCGGTTTTAGCACCCGAAGCGATTTCCGTAAAAATGGATTCACAGCCCGCTTTTTTGAGGGCATCTATTTGTAATTCGAGATTTTGGTCTTTGGTGGAAATACGTGCGTAACCGATTTTCATTTTACATTATTTTGTATAGACTTATTTGATTAAAGCACTCTATTATTATACTTTAATTAGTGTACTAATTTTATGTACTCTTTATCAGACAAAAGTAATCATTAAAGTCTATTATCAAGCGGTTATTGTCAAGTCCAATTCGTATCCATATTGTCCAATCAAACGAGCGTTTAAGTGTACTGCCTATACTTATTGCTCACTAATGGATTTTGAAAATATCGAGTTATGGATAACTTATTTTAAGGTGAGACAGATTTGTGAATAGAATTATAGCTACGTCTCTATGGATCTGGAATGCCGTCTATCTACATTGTGGATTGAAATATAAAAAGTGATTTTATGATATATATGTGCCGAAAACAAAAAACTTATCAAAATGAAGATAATTCATTACAGAACACTAAATATCTATGGCTTAAAAACCCCAACAATTTGACAGAACAAGACACAGAACGATTATTTGAGATAATTTATGAATAAAGTGCATTTTTGCAGTATGAGAACATTTTTGGACAACATGGGCGTAGGGGCGCATCAAAATTTTCAGACTAAAAAAATTATCCAATATCTGTTGAAAGAGAAGGATAAAACAATTCCTGAAATTCGTGATTTCTGTGGATTGAGTTTGCCTACTACAACGAAATTTGTGAATGAGCTTTTAGAGCAAAAAATATTGGTTGAGTCTGGAAAAAAGGAATCGTCGGGAGGTCGTCCGCCCACTTTATACAGCTTAAATCCGGATAGAGGGTACATTGTAGGTGTCGAATTATTGCTCAAATCCTTCAGAATGAGTATCATTAATCTACACCATGAGTTGATTTACGAATATGAAACCGATAATTTCGATATTGCTAAACGGGAAGAAGCTTTTGATTTTCTAGTGCGCACTATACCTGCTATGATTGCTAAAAAAGATATTCCAAAAGAGAAAATATTGGGTGTGGGAATAGGTATAACGGGTAGGGTAGATGTGGAGAAAGGCATTAGTTATTCGTTCTTAAATTTTGATGAGCCGTTGACCCAATTGCTTGAAAAACAGTGGGAATATCCTGTTTTTATTGATAATGATACCCATTTTATGACGCTCGGCGAGCAAACCTTTGGCTTGGCAAAAGCCAAACAGAATGTGCTATATGTCAATTTGAGTAAAGGTTTGGCGATTGGTTTGATTTCAAATGGTCAAATTCATAAAGGCAAATCGGGTTTTGCAGGTGAGTTTGGGCACATTACTTTTAGCGATAATGACAAATTATGTATTTGTGGAAAAAAAGGTTGCCTTTCAACAGTGGTGTCTGGGGCATCTATTGAAGAAACCTACTTTGAGAAAACCCATAAAAACCTACATTATCGAGATATAATACTGCTTTCTAAACAAGGAGATAGGATAGTGAACGAAATATTGGCAGAGGCGGGTGAGCAATTGGGCAAAGGGCTATCTATCTTGATACAGATTTTTAATCCTGAATTATTGATTTTAGGAGGGCGATTTTCTGAAATAGGGGAGTATTTGAAATATTCAATTATTAAAGGCATGAATTTACATTCATTGCCTCAACTTATAGGCGACTGTGAATTTCAGGTATCACCCCTCAGTGAAAAAGCGGAAATGTTGGGCGCGTATGCTTTAGTGATGGAAAAAGTTTTTGATGCGTAATGTGCTGTAATGGTTTTCGCAAAGTCTTCAACCATTATTTCTTCTTCTATTTTACTCATTGCAATATCCATTTTATGGATAAAAAAATGCCCTAATTCATGCGCTAAAACATAGTCGATACTCCCAAAGGGATAAATGAGGGGGGCGTTCAAATTGATACTAATTGTTAAGGTTTTTTTATCGAACTCACCGAAGGTAACAGGATGCCATTTTTCATAAATAACCGCCACGCCTGCTTGTTTTGCGAGCGAAAAAACATCCGAAGATGCATATTTTTTAAGAATTTTTAGAGCCAGATGTTGTCCTGTCATGTTATTTAACTTATAACTTGCTGTAAGTTGTGTCGATTATTTTAATTCAACTACATAGCGTGTATATGCGGGTCACCTTCTTCCAATTTTAAGCCTTGGGGCCATTCGATTTCTATGCCTTTTTCTTTTAAAAGATTCTGATACCCCCTCAATATTTCGGCATTGTTTCTAACTTGTTTGGGTGTTAAATCGTGCTCCATACAAAAAGCCACAAGATAACCGACCGACTCGCCAATATTCCATTCGATGGGGTGGAGCCGATAGCAACCGTTGGTGATGTGCGTAGTGCCGATGTTTTTGCAAACGGGTAATAAATTTTCAATACGCTTAGGAATTAAAGCACCCAACGGAATTTGAAACGGTAAACTTTCCACATCCACATAATTATCGCCTCCTACTGAGGGGTGCAAATCAATGCGGTAAAAACCCACACCGACTGAATCTGAAAAATGTTCCGCATACGATTCGTTAGGTCGACATTGTGCCGAGACGTATTGTTCTTTGATCGTGAATTCAGCTTTTATGCGCCTGGATTCTCGAATATAAGGGCGTTTTGCCAAGCCATCGTTTGTCCCTACCACATCACCACGCAGTTTTAAGCCTTTAAAACCCATTTCCGTTTGTAAATAATAAAGAAACGAGAGGCTTTGTTCTTTAGCTTCAATTATCAAACGCTCTCTTTCATCATGATTAGCTGCAATCAAATCGCCACCTAAGTAGTCTATTTGCGGGTAATTGACCAAAGTAATATCCGAATTAAAAGTACCTTCTATAAAATTATCTTTATGCACAATTCGGCGGTATGTCCAAAGTCCGGAAAAGGCTTTATTAGGTTCGTGATTGGGCTGAAAGTTATAATGGACAGGCTGTAATGTGCGCGGATTCAAACCCGTTAAACTCAACAGTTTGCCGCTCCAAGAAGGTGTTAGTTTTGGAATAAAATTTCGCCAATACGCGTAATTATTAGGTTTTTTAATAGTCCAGTCTTCATTTTCATGATAACTCATGGCAAAACACATTGAAAAGGCTTGCACGTTTTGCGGATTAGCAACAGCTTTTGCACTTGGTTCATTGGTCTCTTGTTGACTTTCAGAACCTGTAACAAAATCGGTATTTGTTAAAGGCAATATATCACCTAATTCGGTGGCGTCTATAAAATATCTGGCTGCAATACTGATGAGAGTATCGGTTTTAATATTTTTAATGTGTATTGTTTTTACAAGGTTTTTTTCACTTTCCGAATCAATGGCTATATATTCTCTCAAAATAGTTAAGCGATTTTGTTCGATATATTTATTCAACATTTTCTCTAAAACGATTAAGAAAACCTTTGGTTCAGCGCACAAAGGCGATACCCAACCATTGCCGGGATTCAAAATAGGGTTGTTTTGAGCCTCAATACTGAGGGGGTAATTTTTTTTATAATAATCCCGAACATCGTTTCTGAAAGTTCGATATGATTGCGTACAACCGAATTTTTCAATCCAGCCGTGCTCGTCGGGAGGCGTGGCTTGTGAAGTGAATTGCCCCCCTATCCAGTCCGATTCTTCGGTCATTATGACGTTTAAACCTGCTTCACAGGCTGCTAATGCGCAGGCACAACCGCCTACACCGCCACCTACTATCAAAACATCTGTTTGTAAATTTAGCATTTTATGAGATTTTTTGCGAAGCCAGTATCACAACTTTTTCATCCATAGGCATATTCTCCAATTCCGTTTTTCCTAAAGCTAACGCTTGTTCTAAATCCACCAGACCTGATAAATTGATAATGCGCGTGCCGACCAATAAATAAATATCCGGCAGACTACGCCCTGCATCTCCAAAGTCCGTTAGATTAAGAATCACCGATTCAAGTTCTTTCAACACGTTGGCAATAGAGGTGGAATGTACTTCTGCATGGCTCCTTTGCAAACGCACCACGCCTGTTTTATCCGTTACTCGAACAGCCGTTTGTTTGGTTTTGAACAAACCGAATAAAGTTTTTACTTCTTTTTCCGAGATAAAAACATATAAAGTAGCTGTTTCTCCAACCAGTTGGACATTTGAAATATCAGTTTGCATGGAACGTGCAGCAGATATTTTACAATCGTCAAAAGTTGCGGATACTGAGGGGTTACTATCGTGCTTCAATTCGGTTGTACCAAAAGCAGTAGCGCGCACCAAATTCCGCCTCGTATCTACCTCCACTTGCACTTCAACGGTTTCGGGTACAGCACCGATTTTTATCACTGCTTCGGCAGCTTCTCTGCGGACTGATAAAATATCGTCAGGCGTAGGGTCAACAATATTGCGTTCAATAGTATCGCGCACCATTGCTAAGGCAACGCCGATGGTTGAAATCACTTCTGCTTTGTTAGCCAAACGAGCAGGTAGGTTCATCATTTCACCTGTAAAAAGCACCAACGAGGCAGCACCGCCGCCGCCGCCGATTAACTCTACCGTTTTTCTATCCAAATTATATTCAATGATCAATGCTTCAATTTGTTTAGCCACTTTTCGACAAGATATCTCTAATATTTCACGCGCTGTTTCTTCTACCGTTTTACCGATTTTATTTGCCAAAGGCTCAAAAGCCAAATGTGCTGCTTCTCTATTTCCTTTCGCGAAGGCAGTTTGAGGAATAATATCCAACAAATTAGCTGCGCAGGTAGGCGTTAAAGAAAAATGAATACCGTTTATTGTTTCAATAGCTATATAATCATTTGCATCTTTTTCAGTCGGGCGCAAATGAACCAATTTTGCACCGATAAATACTGAGGGGTCTTGAAAACAAGCATAATGCAAACCGGCAATATGTGCAGAACGGGAGCCGACATCCACAATTTTACCACTGTTTTCACGAATCATACTGCCGCCTGCAATAGCTAAAGTGCGTACATCCAAAGTATTGAGGTAGGTGCGGTGACCACCCACACGCGCCGCTTTTGTTTGTGGCTGACCGTCTCTGATGACAGAAATATCTGCACTTGTGCCACCTACTTCTATAAATATGCCGTCTGAAACTCTTTCATGCATCAATGCGCCTGCAATACCGGCAGCGGGACCTGAAAGCATGGTCATAATCGGGCGGCGATGGACTTCTTCTACACTCATCACCCCGCCATCGGAGCGCATAATCATTAAAGGTGCTTTGATGCCGGCTTGCTTCACACAGGCATCTGTCATAGTAGCGGTATGAATCATTTTGGGTAAAATAGCACCATTAATGACGGCTGTTCGGGTGCGGGTGCGCAAGCCATAAAGTGTTGAAACGTCATGTCCGCTGGTAGCTAAAAACTGCATTTGTCGGGCTTTTTCGCAAATAAAAACCTCATTTTCGGGCTTATCTACGCCGAAAGCCTCTGACGCGATAATGACTTCAACACCTTTGCTTTTAAAATCCAACAATTGCGTTTCAATGTGTTTTTCAGTCATATTTTTATTAGATACAAAAACGTGTTCAGCTTGCAAGAAACGGTTGGGAGCCAATTCAATTCGGGGAATTTTAGTATCCGTTTTAGCTTTTAAACCCTCCATACCTTGTCCTACCCCTATGATACCCACTTTCGCCACATCCCCTTCGAGCAGGGCATTGGTGGCTTGAGTTGTAGAATGAGCGATAAAAACCACGTCTTGCGGGTCAATATTTAAGTCAGATAAAGCCCGATTAATGGCATTGATGATACCGAGCGCGACCCCCTCAGTAGCGTCGTGCGTTGTAGGTACTTTTAGCTGTGAAATCACTTCCCTGGTGGTATGGTCAATGACCACCACATCAGTAAAAGTACCGCCTACATCTATGCCTACTCTGACTTGTTTTGACATATTATGAATGAGCTTTAGGTTTTAAAACAGTTTCATAACTATAGATATTATTTGAAAAATTTTTGGACGGCTCACATGTATCGGATACTTTCAAAGTATCCGATACATTTCGGCAGAACGTAAATAAAATTTCCGAATAATATCTTACGAAGCAACTTAAAACCCAATATTTTAAAAAAACATGGCTGCTGATATAATTAACCCGATGATACATACCGCTATTACAGGCAAAATCGTCTCTTTTGTCAATTCTTCTACCCGAACGCCTGTAAAATTGGCTATCCAAACATTGTGGGTATTCGTTGGATCACAGATGTTTTGAACTTGTACAACGCACATGATAGCTGCCAATAAAGCAATAGCAGGCAAAACACCGGTGCCAAACATAATGGTGAATAAACCGATGCCGATACCAAATATATTCAACGGTCCACGATATAAAGCCAGAGGCGAGAGCAATCCAAAGAAAGCCACATAAAAAATAGGCGATCCAAAAGGTAAGGATTTGATCAGTGGCTCAATTGCCGTTTTAATCGGTTGCAAATTCAAAGCGTTGAGAAGCATACCGATGTCCATCATCAAAATAGCAGCAGGTGCACCGTCTTCTATGCCTTTTATAGCACTTGATGTTAAGGTTTTGATACCATTGCGCCAATCGGTTGTTAAAACGGCGAAGATAGAACCGATGATAAAAGCGGCTATAAAATCCAATTTAATACCATAATAATTGAAGCCGAAGAATAAAACCAAAGGCACAATAGGCGTCAATAAAGCAAATAAAGGCACTCGTTTTTTACTCGTTCTTTTTAATAATTCTTCTTTGGGAACTGCTGACATGAGGAGCATTTCACCGGAACGTTTGGCTGCAATCATCGCATAAATAAAAACGGCAATCAACATCAAACCCAATAAAATAAAAGCGAAAGTGGGCACTTGAGTGGGCAGTAATTCGTCGTCTTTCAGTTGTAAAAGTTGTCTGTAAAGGGTAAAAAGAATTGGATTAAAGATAAAACCGGTGCCAAATGCCAACAAAAACAGCGTTCCCGCTAATTTTCGAGGAATGCCTAAACTCATCATAATAGGTAAAACCAAAGAGCCAACGGTGATTATAGCACCCAGACCTTGAAGCGTAGTGAATAAAATAATGGTGACTAACATCAAACCGAACGCTACGATTAAGGGTCTTTCGCCACCAAACTCAGCCGCGCGTTTGATAATTTCTTCTGCAATGCCTGTTTGCATCATGACGCGCCCCATCATGGCACCCATAAAAACGGCAACATATACAGGGGCTAATTTAATGCAGCCTTGCCCGATGATATCATTTAAAATATTGGTGGCAGGCAATTGAGCGAGCAAAGCAATCAATATCGCCATGCTTGGCAAAGCCAATAATGCAGGCATTTTGCGGGTAAACATCAATGCTGCGAAAATGATGAAAATGATGAGTAAGCCAATTGCAATCATACCCCTCAGTATTTTTTAATTTTAAAATCAATTTCCGCCTCAAATGGGCGATTCCAAGGCAAATCAAATGTGATATTAGAAAGGGCGATTTTTTTTATCCCTTTTTGGGAAGGCGTTTTTTGGGCAGTAGGATAGTAGTATTTAGCCAATTTCGAAGCCATAGGTTGTAAAGCTTTCAAACAATCACTTTCTATAACTTGAGTTTGCGCGTCTGTCAATCGGGCTGATAACCATTTATTATCTTTTACTTTTTTCAGAACCTGTGGGCGGATAATGGAATGGTAAGTATAATCATCTAACAAACGATTGAGCATAAACCATGTTTGAGCGTTTTCCATGCGTGCCGTTTGTTGTGTTCTTTTTTTATTTTTATTTACCACTTTTGAAACACCATATAAAATCCCATGCGGTAAAGCCGTTCCGATGGTATTACCCGCCGTATTCCAACAAGCGTAGCCATATGTTTTAGGGAAAATATGCGCCCTTTTTAAGGTTTCCGTAAAGGTCGTATCGCCGCCTTGTACATTGCCTATTGGGTCAATATCAGCTATAATTATTCCTTTTTGAAGATTTTTTTGAGTAAAATCAATGATTTCATCAGCAAAACTTTTGCTTCTGCCTTCGTCAAACCTTGATGCAAAAACATAAAATATAATATCTGCTTGTTGTACATCCGAAACTTCTACTGCACCCACTGCATTAAGGTGAAAACTGACCGTTTTACTGAGGGGTCTATCTTCATAGGGCATGACCTGATTAGCCACTTTTTCAGTAGAATAAACTGCTTTTATTTTAGGATGATAATTGTATTTATCTGTCATGGCACGCGCTAAAAGCAGCATAGAAACCTCATCTGCACCGGGCTGAATAGCCACTCGTTCACTCAATTTTTGAGATTTAACCGTTTCAATTAAAGTCTCTCTATCTTTGACATGGATGCCTTTAGGTTTAGCATCGTCTTGCGATAAAATGAGATAATCGAATACTTTTTTTTCAGCTAATTCAATGGCTAAAAGGTTGATTTTCAAGTTGCGTTCTCTTGCTTTTTTATAGTTTCCTAAGACATCGGTCGGTATCTCTTTTTCCAATTGGTCGACTATTTCTTTATTTTCTGGATAAGGGGAATAATCTGCCCAACGCGATAATTTTTCACGATAAGCTTCATTTTTACCATCGCCTGTCGGTGCCAAGCGCATGATGACACTTGAGCCATAAATCTTGATTTTAGGGGCTTTTTTACGCATTTCTTCAATAATTTCTAAGCGTTTTAGAGCAACTGCCAGTCGGGTTTCATGAACTCTTGAAGCCACTAAGCCGCCATAAGCCAACATATCCATTGAAATAATAGCTGCATCAAATTGACTCAAATTTTGTTTTTTTAACCATAAAACGATTGAATCGGATTGACCGAATTCGGTAAATCGACCTAATAATTGGCGTGGCGGCGATACTAATTCCACATCACCAATTAAACCCATTTTGGTAGGAAATTGCAAACACGGCGGGCGATCATCCAAGGCAATAAGCAGTACACGTGAGGTATATCTGGTTTGAGCATTGATAATATAACTCAAACCTATAAAAAGATAAAGTAATATAATTATTTTTCGTTTCATTTTTCATATGAATTTAAAACCTGTGACATTAGAAAATGACCCCCTCAGTATAGCGGCATAAACATAGGACAATTATACTATAATTTTATTTAACTTTAATAAAATTTTTATAAAAGATTACCTACTTACTTTTATATTTTTTTATATTTGCTTTCGACTAGTAAAAAATATTGCATTCTTACATTTAACCTAATCACACCCGATCTAATTTTCTTTCTTAAATATTATTGCTGTGAGCCATTGTGTATTTTTAGAAATCTATCCATACCTAATTGCCCATAACTATTGTTTTCAATCACATAAAAGACAGAATTGTATGAAAAAGAAACTACTCTCAATGATTTTAATTTTTGCCGGTTTAGTTGTTAGCCTACAAGCGCAGAAAACGGTAACAGGCAAAATAACCAACGAAGCCAATGAACCTATAGTAGGGGCTTCTATTGCTGAAAAAGGAACGATTAAAGGTGTAATATCTGATGTTGATGGCAATTTTACCATCAATGTGAGTGAAAATGCTACTTTAATAGTGTCATTTGTCGGTCATGGCGCTCAAGAAATAGCGGTTGGCAATCAGAGCATCCTCGCTATTACATTATCGGAATCGGCTTTGCGGCTTGATGATGTAGTGGTAGTAGGTTATGGTCAACAAAAAAAAGCTACTCTAACGGGCTCGGTCAACCAGTTTAAAACGGAAGATTTAACACGGCGGCAAGTATCAAGTCCCAGTCAATTGTTACAAGGAATTGCACCAGGCGTATCTGTTTGGCAATCATCGGGCAAACCAGGAGCTGACGGTACCAATATCCGCATACGTGGCACAGGCTCTATTTTCTCAGGCACGGGTCCCCTCGTTATTATTGACGGCGTGGTATCAAGCATGGATTACCTCGACCCCAATGCCATTGAGAGTATGACAATATTGAAAGATGCTGCTTCCACCTCTATATATGGTGTGCGGGCTTCTAACGGCGTGGTTTTAATTAAGACAAAACGCAGTGCTAAGAATGGCGTCAAAATCACATACAATAATTTTTTTACCAAGCAAGTTGCCACCAATATTCCTGAAAAAGTAACTTCGGTAGAACACATGGAGTTGAGCAATTTGGCACAACAAAACTCTACTGGCAATCCTGCAGCAGTGGTTTTCCCTTTGGCTTTGATTGAAAAATACAAAACAACTGCGCCCGATAATCTTGAAATATTTGATAGCCAATGGCTGGATCTCATTTTTACCAATTCAGGTTTGATGCAAAATCACAATATCACGCTGGATGCGGGCGGGGAAAGAGCAAGTTTATTTACATCTGTTTCATATTTATCTCAACAAGGTTTAATTGCGAACAACAGTTTTAAAAAATTGGATATTCGCATGAATCCTGATATTAAAATATCTGATAAACTCAATTTATCTGGTGTTTTCTTCTTCAATCAAGGCAATCGCGTAGAGCCTGCGGGGGGTACGCCAGAATTTATTATCCGTCAAGCCATCGGTTTATCGCCTTCTTTTCCGGCTAAATTCGGCGAAGGTCAATATGGTAATGCTGGACAATCGAATAATCGCAATCCGGTTGGGCAAGCGGAAGCCAGCGGCACGACTCGCACCATCAGCCCATCTATTCTCGGCAAAGCGCAATTGAATTATCAGCCGATTAAAGGTTTGGATTTTGAGGTCTCATATGCCCGCGAGCAATGGCAGCCAAATACTAAAAGGTTTCAAAAAAACTATGACCTCTATTCTCCTAACGTAGCCAATCGCACATATGATTTGGTGGGTCGGTATCCGGGTACGAATGCTTTGAGCGAATCTTATTCTTTTAACTACCGCAATACCTTCTTAGGTCAAGCTTCATATCAATACATCACTGATAACCACAACGCTAAAATTATGGGTGGTTATCAAACCGAAGAGTTTTCAAACCGCAGTTTAGGTGCTTCTCGAACCACTTTTGTGAATGAAAATTTGCCTTATATTGCTTTGGGCGGTGAAAACAAAGATAACAGTGGCGGCGTCACTGAAACAGCATTGATTGGCTATTATGGTCGCTTCAACTACGGTTTTCAAGATAAATACCTCTTGGAAGTGAATGGTCGTTATGATGGTTCTTCCCGTTTCTCGCAAGCATTGGATAAGCAATGGGCATTCTTCCCATCTGCTTCTGCCGCTTGGGTATTTACCAAAGAAAAATTTTTAAGTAATTCGAGTTTTTTGGATTTTGGTAAAATTAGAGCTTCTTGGGGCACATTAGGTAATCAGACTTTGCCTGATAACTACCCTTTTTCAGCTACTTATACAAGCGGAACAAACTACTATTTCAATAATGTGACCAACTCCGGTTTCTCCTTAACTGAAGCCATCAACGCAGGCATCGGGTGGGAAAAATCCACTCAAAAAAACATAGGTCTTGATTTAGCCTTTTTTAAAGGAAAATTGAATATCACAGCTGAATATTACATCAAAGAAATATCCGATTTGTTGTTTAGAAAACCGATTCCTGCTTATGTGGGATTAAGTCCTGCTTACTTGAATTTGGGGTCAATGGAAAACAAAGGTTGGGAATTATCAGTGAATTATCGCAATAAAATAGGTAAACTTAAGTACGATATCACAGGTTTATTAGCCGATGTACAAAACAAAGTCACTTCGCTACCGGGCGTCCCTAATTTGGATGAAGGCTTGTTGCGTTCGGAAGTGGGGCAGCCTTTGCGCTCTTATTATGGTTATAAAGCCGTCGGTTATTTTCAATCGGCAGAAGAAGTGGCAAGCGCCCCTACCCATTTTTTCACGCCTAAACCGGGCGATATTCGCTATGAAGACATCAATAAAGATGGAAAAGTGAATGCGGACGACCGTATTTTTATCGGCAATAATTTCCCGCGTTACGAGTATAGTTTCAACCTCAATTTGGAATATGGTATTTTTGATTTGAACGCTTTTGTACAAGGCGTGGGTAAGAAGGAAAATTATATTTCAGGCACAGGTGCATGGCCTTTTCACGCGGCGGATTTTATCCCTTCTCTTTTAGCAGCGCATAAAGACTCTTGGACGCCAAGCAATCCGAATGCGACCTTTCCGCGCTTATTGCCTACAATCGGTGTTAACGGCACAAATTCTTCTTTTTGGGTTAAAAAATCAGCCTACTTGCGTCTAAAAAATGTAAATATTGGGATGCGTTTGCCCAATAGTGTTGCCGATAAAATCGGTGTAGCAAGGGCACGGTTATATATAAGCGGTCAAAATTTATTTACTAAAACAGAGTTCTGGAAAGGTTTTGACCCTGAAATCAACAATAATACCGCAGAGTTTTATCCTTTAATGAAAACGTATACGGTGGGGATTAATGTCAATTTCAAATAATACCCCCTCAGTATTTTGCATCATTTTACACTTTTTAATAATCATAAATTATGATGAAGATGAAAAAATATTTCTATCTCGCCTATATTTCAATTTTTTTATTCGGTTGCAGTAAAGAGTTTTTAGACCGTCAACCATTAGATGCCCCTTCGACCACCTCATTTTATTCCAATGAAGCGGAGATAAAATTGGGTTTGACGGGTGTGTACAGTGCTGCTTTTTGGGCACGCGCAGGCAATGTGCCTGATCTGAAACGCATTGAAGGCAGTACAGATATGATTATTTCGCGCAAGTCTGATCCTGAAGCCTTGATAGCACAAGGTGATAATGGACCTTTTGTGCCGGGTAATGCATGGTCTGACAACGCTTGGGGACAAGGTTACAGAGTGGTCGTCAGAGCCAATGATATGCTCGATAATATGACACGCGGCGAGGCGGCTACGCCGAAAGCCTCTTATGCCAAAATGCGGGCGGAGGCTTTGACATTGCGCGCATGGGCTTATTTCAATTTGATGGTTTGGTACGGTGATCCTGTTTTTTATATCACTACTTTGAAACCTGAAGAATATGAAACGCAACAACGGACGCCCGTAGCTACAGTAGTCGCAGCATTGTACAAAGACTTGGACGAAGCCTATGCGGCGCTTGATTTTGCTCCGTCAGATAAAGGACGGATGAACAAAGGATTCGCCTATGGCTTAAAAGCCCGTTTGGCGATGCTCATCAAAGATTATGCAACCGCTTCCACTGCTTGTAAAACCATCATTGACAGCGGACAATATGGCTTAAATCCGAGTTATCCTAATCTTTTTACCTTGGCAGGACAAAATGCGAATGCGGGTAAAGAACTTATTTGGGCAATGATGTACCCTTCGGATAATGCTAATATCAGTAGCTGGATGACGGTGGGTTATACGCCCCGTCAGACATTGGGCGCACAAAGCAATAACTTTCCTACCCAAGCCATGGTCGACAAATTTGAAATGACTGATGGCAAACGCATTGATGAATCGCCGCTTTATGATCCTGCCAACCCTGCCAAAAATCGTGATAAACGCATGGCTTGGACGCTTGTTATGCCCAATGATACTTTTGAAACGCGGATGTCGGTAGCTGCCAGTTTACCGTATCAAAATCCGATTCAACGGTTTGTTTATACCATCCATCAAGACACTATATACCGCTATAATTGGAATACCTTAAAATACGACATCGTCAAAGGTAACCCAGATTATATCACTTCTTCTAATAGTGTTTGGCAATTCGGTTCTACAGGGGCAGTAGGTGGCGTAGGGTATGTGTGGCGTAAATATACTGATCCCACTCAATACCAATGGGAATTAAAAACAGGCTACATTATTATGCGTTACGCCGAGATTTTATTGATGTATGCTGAGGCGCAACTTGAGCAAGGCATTATGGATGCAACAGTGACGAACTCCATAAATGCTGTCAGAATACGCGCTGGACAACCTGCTACAACTCAAACAACTCAAGCCAAATTGCGTCAATTGGTACGTCGTGAACGGGCTGTAGAGTTTGCGGTTGAAGGCATACGCTTATTCGATATTCGTCGGTGGGGTATTGTTTTAGATGTATTGAATGGGCCCATTGTTGGTGCGGCTAAAAATCCTGCAATTGTACCAGAGAATCCTTCCTTCGGAGCAAGTGGTTCAGTTCAAGATTTGAATGATATACCCAATTACTCGCTCAGTGCTTCCAAACGCATCAGTAGCCGTAATGAAGTCAGGCTCAATACGGCTAAGCATCTTTTATGGCCCCTGCCACAAGGCGAATTGGATAAAAATAAAAATTTAAAACAAAATTCAGGGTGGTAGTTATTTCAATCCTTGCCATTGCTCTAAACAATGGCAAGGATACCCCCTCAGTATTTTTTCAATATTTTATTGAAAAACAGAATTGTATAATGAAAAAATATCTCAGTTCCGTCATCCTATTCGTTTTTTTTATGCTTCTCATTTGGCAATGTAAAAAAGATGAACAACAGGCTGTGGTCGTACCGCCTGTTATAAATAATGGATTGCCACCCATTTCACCTTATATGCGGGGCGTATGGCTTACCAACGTCAATAGCCAAGTCTTAAGCTCTACGGATGGCATCAAAAACGCTGTGAAAAAATGTAGGCAAAACGGTATCAACCATATTTTTGCCGTCATGTGGAACAAAGGGCGCACCCTTTATCCTTCAAAAGTAATGCAGGATACATTCGGTTTGCCTATTGATGAGGCACTCAGCGGGCGCGACCCTTTGCGTGAATTGATTGATGCAGCACATGCCGATAGCATTAAAGTATATGCGTGGATGGAATACGGTTTTGCAGCAGAAAACAGCGGTTTCGGGGAACATATCCTAAGAATGCGTCCGAATTGGGCAGCTTTGGGACAAGACGGCAATATAGTGACTAAAAACGGATTCAAATGGATGAACGCCTTTGATCCCTCAGTACAGAACTTTATGATGTCTCTTTTAAAAGAAGTAGTTACCAAATATCCCGATTTGGATGGTATTCAAGGCGATGATAGATTGCCTGCATTGCCTTCAGAATGTGGTTACAATACTGAAGTGATTGCTCAATATAAAAAAGAAAACAATGGCGCAGAACCTACAAATCCTAAAACAGATGCCGCTTGGGTGGATTGGCGGGCTAATAAACTCAATCAATTTGCCAAGCGAATTTATACAGAATTGAAAGCCATCAGACCATCTATTAAAATTAGCATGGCACCAAGTGTATATCCATTTTCAAAGACGGAATACCTCCAAGATTGGCCCACTTGGGTAAAAGAAGGCTGGGTAGATATGATTTCACCCCAATTATACCGCTACGATTTGACAGCTTACAGCAATGAACTAAGCAAACTTTTCACGCAAATTTCGACGGATAAACAAAACCTCATAGTACCGGGTATTTTGCTTAAATTAGGTACTTATAAACCGGCTGAATCTTTATTACAACTGATGATTGATGAAAATCGTTTAAGGAAAGTGAACGGAGAAATATTTTTTTACTACGAAGGCTTGAATGAACAAGCACCTTTTTTTCAAAAATATGCACGAAAATAGCTTGATTTTTAACGATGATTGATACTGAACCTATACCCAATATATCGAAAGTAAAACAATTAGCCGAGCAATACAAAAACGAATTGCTCAACAATATTATCCCTTTTTGGCTCAAAAATTCTAAAGACACTGAGGGGGGGTATTTGACATGCCTCAATAGAGATGGTTCTGTGTTTGATACCGATAAATTTATGTGGCTTCAAGGGCGACAAGTATGGATGTTTTCAATGTTGTACAATAAAGTTGAAAAACGACAGGAATGGCTTGACTTTGCCTTGCATGGCGCTAATTTTATGGAAAAATATGGTCGTGCTGACGATGGCACATGGTATTTTTCACTCACCCGTGAAGGCAAACCGCTTATCCAACCCTACAATATCTTCTCAGATTGCTTCGCTACTCAAGCATTCGGGCAACTTTATAAAGCTACAGGCGAGCAACGGTACGCTGATATCGCACTAAAGACTTTTCAAAGCATTTTAAAAAGAATTAATAATCCTAAAAGGCAGTGGAGCAAAACGGTAGAGGGCACCCGACCTTTGAAAAACTTCGCTCTACCTATGATTCTATGCAATCTTTCTATAGAAATTGAACATTTATTACCCCCATCAGTCGTTGAAGGTTTAATTAAGGATTGTATTCATGAAGTGATGGACGTTTTTTATGATAAAAAAACAGGTTTAATTTTAGAAAACGTAGCACCAGATGGCTCTTTCATAGATTGTTTTGAAGGGCGACATTTAAACCCTGGTCATGCCATAGAAGCTATGTGGTTTATCATGGATTTAGGCGAAAGATTAGGGGATAAAGCTTTAATAGAACGGGCAAAAAATCTCACTTTGCGTCATATTGAATACGGTTGGGATAAACAACATGGCGGATTGTTCTATTTTTTAGACATTAAAGGAAATCCGTCGCAACATTTGGAATGGGATCAAAAACTCTGGTGGGTACACGTCGAAACGCTGATTGCTCTGTTGAAAGGATATCATTTAACGCATGATGAAAGCTGTTGGCAATGGTTTGAGAAAATCCATGATTATACATGGCAACATTTTTCTGACGCTGAATATGGCGAATGGTTCGGTTATCTCAATAGGAAAGGAGAAGTTTTGTTGCCATTAAAAGGGGGTAAATGGAAAGGCTGTTATCATATTCCCAGGGCGTTGTATCAATGTTGGAAATTATTGGAGAAGATTTAGTTGTTGCTAAGTTGGCGCACTTCGTAAAACGTTGAAATTCAAATACTTATGCAATTTTTGCTAACTTTTATTTTCTTCTAAATTCAGCAGGTCAAAGAACTTTTTAGGATATTCCTCATGCCATTACTGAAGGCATAACTTTTTCATTCTCAATAACTTAGACATGATTTTTATTTAAAAAAATAAATTGATGTTTGTCGATAAAACATACCTCTATGTTTCGAAAAACAAACCCCCTAATGTACCTTCTAACCCCCTCAGTATATCGGCAATATCTGCCATTTTTACCTCTTCCAAACTCTGAATGGATACAATAAGTGCTTTTAAACAACTGATTTTATCGTTCAAAAAATTAGCATATTGCGGACGGTGTTTTTTAAATCTTGAATGAAATCCCGTTAATTATCCACCTTCTGAGTAATCCAAAATTTGACAAACTTGACCCCCTCAGTATTGAGCGAGGTTTCCAGTTGCCTTTTCCGAATTTTGGTCGTAAATCCCAACTTGCCATGCCACACCCGCCCGATAGAAAAGCCATCGTTTATTTAACTATCCTGACACCATGCTATGGGAACTGTCAAAGTTCCCAAAACATTTTGCCCAGCATCCTACTTTCAAACATTTTACTGTTCCTAAGTTGTTGACATCAACCTATATACGCCATCACGCACTATTTCCCAATCGGACGAATCACAAAGCCATAGGTATATTTCTTTGCTTTCAAACGATATGCCTCGTGCGTTTCTGCCCCCATGAATTATCGCCACCGACACCGCGTTGTCCTAAATCAATGTGCAGTGTGATGAAAGGGCGTTTGACAATATCGGTCACGTGGCGGTTTTTCTTTACTGTACCTTCGTCAAAATCCTCTGTCATTTGAGACATCGCGCTAAAACATAAGGGTTGTAAGCCTTCTACGGCAATACTCTTGGCTACCAAAATCACCGCCGTAACCGAAATAACTGCGTCCATCAGGTGTTTTAGTGCGAATACCTTGATCAACCCAATTCCAAATACAGCCCCCTTGCATATTGTCTGAGGCGCGAATCACATCCCAATATTCTTTAAAATTGCCATTAGAATTGCCCATGGCATGAGAATATTCACACATAATGTAAGGACGTGTTTTGGACTTATCATCCGCATATTTTTTCATATTGGCTACTGAGGGGTACATCGGGCATACGATGTCGGTATTGGTATGCTCACCCGCTTGTTCGCTCATAACAGGGCGTGAATTATCTCTTTTTTTAATCCAATCATAGGTTTCGTGAAAAACAGGTCCGTTGCCACACTCATTGCCCAGCGACCAAACGACGACCGACGCATGGTTTTTGTCCCGCTCAATCAAGCGTTGTGTTCGGTCGTGATGTGCTGCTTTCCAATGCGGGTCGTAAGCAGGATGACGTGACTTGGGTTCTCTCATATATTGAAATTCCGCACCCATGCCATGCGTTTCGATATTCGCTTCATCTACAACGTACATACCGTATTCATCACATAATGCCAACCAAAGCGGGTCATTTGGATAATGCGATGAGCGACAAGTATTTATGTTGAACTGCTTCATGATAATGATGTCTTTTATCATCAATTCACGTGTCGGCACTTTGCCCAAATCGGGGTCATGTTCATGCCGATTTACGCCTTTTACAAGTACCCGTTTGCCATTGATTAAGAAATCTTTACCTTTAATTTCGCTGCGGCGAAAGCTTATTTTAGTGCCTGTGGCTTCTACAACTTGCCCTTTTTCGTTTTTTAGACTAAGAATAGCGGTGTATAAATTGGGTTGTTCGGCACTCCATTGTGCTGGAGCAGTGACTTTCCCATCCATTTGCACTTTTGTACTTAATGGTTTGGTTTGCTAAAAACCTTGTTTTTATTTTTATCAAAAATGGATAATTCAATGCTATACTGAGGGGTCTTCCCATTCTTTGAAAATGAATTTTACTTGTGACAATAATAAGGGTAAACAACTGATAAGGAGTGTAAAAGTGATGAATGCTCTTTTCATTTTGCTTTGATTTGAATAAGTTAAAAATAAGAAAACAATATCTCCACCTTCATATTTTAGCGAAAATACGATACACCGGTATTCTTATATAGTTGGTTAAGAATTTCGATTTGGCAAAAAAACAATATTCTGATTGTCAAGCGATTATAATGTGGCTTTTATTTTTAAAAGGGTTGGTAAAATAAATACAAAATCAGAACTCTTTTAAAATCAAATATTTATGAATCGCTCAATGCAAAATTTCTTTTCGAGCCATTGATTCTATTTATAATAAAAAGAAGTTGTGTTGTTTTCATATTGTTGAATAAAAGAATTTTATATTGAATTTATAAAAATAATCAACATAAAAATCTTTTTTTAATCAAATACTTAAAATTATTAAGTAATTTTCGGGCAATATTTAACCACTATTTCCTAATCGCTAAACGCTCTATTTTTCAAATGAAAAACTTTACTTACCACACACTCGCTGTACTGTTTCTATGTACATTCGGGGTCTTACTCTCATCCAATACTTTTGCTCAAAGCAAAATTTCTGGAAAAGTTACGGATGCTAAAAATGGTGAAACTTTGCCCGGTGTGAGCATCTCTGTCAAGGGAACTCAAAAAGGGGCTATCACGGACATCAATGGAGAATATTCATTGACCGTGAACAAGGGTGAAACCACTTTAGTATTCAGCCTTGTGGGTTATACTCTACAAGAGGTTGAAATCGGGAATCGCTCTACTATTGACTTTGCTATGAAGGTAGATGACAAAGTCTTAAGCGAACTCGTTGTTGTCGGCTACGGCGTCCAAAAAAAGGAAACAGTATCGGGTTCTGTTTCTACCGTAAAAGGTGACCAATTGGTCAAATCACCCGTTGTTAATTTGAGTAATTCCATTGCAGGGCGTTTAGCAGGCGTTGTGGCAGTCAATCGAAGCGGTGAACCTGGGTTTGATGGTTCTGCTATTCGGATACGCGGCGCCAACACATTGAATAACGGAGATGCCCTTATCGTTGTAGATGGTATCCCAAACAGAGCCGGTGGTTTAGATCGTATCAATCCAAACGATGTTGAATCTATTTCCGTTTTGAAAGATGCGTCTGCAGCTATCTATGGCTCACGGGCTGCGAATGGTGTTATTTTGATTACCACCAAACGTGGTAAATCGGGTAAGCCGCAGTTTGTTTATTCTGCTAATCAGGGTTTTTCGCAACCTACGGTCATTCCAAAATTGACTAATGCCGCCCAGTATGTCAGTATGCTCAATGACCTTGATATTTATGGCTTGCCTGTAAGCCAATGGGCGGCGGCTAATCAAGCTTATAAAACAACGGGCGTTTATACAGGACCAACAGGAACAATTAGAAAAGCACCTTTTTCACCAACGGATATTCAAAAATACAGCGATGGTTCAGACCCGTGGTTGTATCCAAATACGGATTGGTACAAAGCCACTTTGAACGAATGGGCACCCCAATCGCAACACAATTTGCAGGTGTCAGGCGGCACAGAAAATATCAAATATTTAGCCTCAATTGGCTATCAAAATCAAGATGGGTATTATAAACACACCGCCACTGCCTATCAGCAGTATGATATGCGCTTGAATTTAGATGCTAAAATCAATAACAGTATCAATTTGAATATCGGCATATTGGCTCGTGAGGAAGCCCGAAATTTCCCAACCCGTGGAGCAGGGGCTATTTTTAGAATGCAAATGCGCGGCAAGCCGCAAGAACAAGCCTACTGGCCCAATGGTTTGCCAGGTCCCGATATTGAAAACGGTGAAAACCCAGTTGTCATCACGACCAATCTTTCAGGTTATGACCGACAAAAACAAGATTATCTTCAAACCAATGGCGCATTGGACATCAAAATACCTGGTATTGAAGGCTTGAAATTTACAGCCACTGCTGCCATTGATAAAAGATTGGGTACTCGAAAATTGTGGCAAATTCCATGGACTTTGTACCAAAAAGGTGTTGGTTTTGAAGCCGACGGTACAACACCTAAACTTATTGCCAGCAAACGAGGTCCTTCTGAACCGCGTTTAGACCAGTCTTACGACGACCAATTGAATATTCTATTGGGTGGTGTTTTGTCTTATGAGCGCCAATTTGGCGACCATGGTGTTACTTTTTTGGCGGGTACAAATAAGGAAACAATTAAGGGTAATAACTTCAATGCTTTCAGACGTTATTTTATTTCATCTGCTCTCGATCAAATATTTGCAGGCGGTGATGTCGAAAAAAATAATGGCGGTGGTGGCTTTGAAACAGCCCGTCTGAATTATTTCGGACGTGTAGCTTACAACCTTAAATCTAAATACCTCTTAGAATTTTTATGGCGTTATGACGGCTCTGATAGATTCCCAGCAGCCACACGCTACGGCTTCTTCCCAGGTGTCATGGGAGGTTGGATACTTTCAGAGGAAAAGTTTTTGAAATCTTTGAATTTTGTAAACTTCTTAAAACTGAGAGGTTCATGGGGACAAATGGGTAATGACCAAGTAAATCTACCCAACTCAAGCACAGCAGCAACTTATCAATACCTTTCTACTTATGGTTTCAGAAGCTATATTTTGGGTGATGCGGAACAAAAAACCTTGTTTGAAACCCGTTTACCCAATGAAAACATTACTTGGGAAGTGGCTTCAAATGCCAATTTGGGCTTAGAAGGTCAATTATTCAAAGGCAAAATCAATTTTGAATTTGACGTATTTTCCAACAATCGGTCAAAGATTTTGTGGTTTAAAAATGCCTCCGTGCCACAGTCAACTGGTATAACATTACCCGCACAAAATATTGGCGAAGTATCTAATAAAGGCTTTGACATAACGTTGGGCTACAATGGCAAAATTGGTAGCAGTTTCACCTATACCGTAGGTGTTAATGGTGGCTATGCTAAAAATAGAATCGAATTCTGGGATGAAGCACCGGGCGCACCCGAATGGCAACGCACAACAGGGCGTCCGATTAATACGTATATATCTTATATCTATGATGGTGTGTTTAAAGACCAAGCAGATATTGATGCCCGTAAATTGGATTATACCGCCATTGTAAAAGAAATTCGTCCTGGTGATATGAAATATAAAGACTACAATGGTGACGGCAAAATAACGCCCGATGACCAAGTAAGGAATGATTTCACCCAATTGCCCATGTTTCAAGGCGGTATCAACATCAGCGCACAGTATAAAGATTTTGACTTAACGATACTTTTTCAAGGCGCAGCTGGTGCAAAACAATATGTCAGCGCGGGTGAAATGGGTAATATTGGCAACTATTTGCTCGATATATATGAAAATCGGTGGACAATAGATAACCCAAGCAGTGTGCATCCTCGTATTGCCAATAGAAGCGATCAATATTATTCGAACAATAATACCTATTGGCTTAGAAGCACTGATTATATCCGCTTGAAAAACTTCGAAATAGGCTATAGTCTTCCCCAAAAATGGGGCAGCAAGGTGGGTATTAAGAATTTGAGGGTTTACGCCAGTGGTATCAATATTCTCACATTTGACAAATTGAAAGTATTTGACCCAGAAACATCTAACTCACAAGGACAATATTATCCACAATCAAAAATTATCAATTTTGGGGCTAATGTTAAGTTTTAACAGGGTGTTTTAGTGTTTAGTTAATCTAAAAACGACACTCTAAAAACAAACACTTCCCCCCCTCAGTACTTTATCAATTTTTTTGATTATTCTTTAAAATTTCTTATAAAATGAAACTATATAAAATAATTTCAATAGCCATAGTAGCAGCCTGTTTCGCATTCAGCTGCAATGACAGTTTTGTTGATACCAAACCCCTTGACCAACTTTCTGAAAACGTGGTTTGGGGTGATGCCAATCTTGCTACAGCTTTTGTGAGCGAGTTGTATGGCGGTTTGGGTCAAGGCGGCTTTAATGAGCAAATGCTCGCTTCGCTAACGGACGAAACCATGTTCACACACCCAGGGCGTAATATCACAACGCATACTGAGGGGCGTATCAATCCTGCCGATCCAGGTTGGATAAATGGTACTTTGTCTTGGGCAAATATGTACACTCGAATCAGAGCAGCAAACCTTGCTTTGAAAAATTTGGAAAAACCACAATTCGACAATCCATCGCTTGTGGATAGACTCAAGGGCGAATCCAAATTTATGCGCGCTTATTATTATCATCAATTGGTGCGCTACTACGGCGGTGTGCCTATCATTGATAAAGCTTTTGCTTTAACAGATGCTGATTTTTTAACAGAAAGAAGCTCAATGGATGCCTGTATCAATTTTATTGTCAAAGACCTTGACGAAGCGGCTACTTTATTAACTGGTAAAACTTTGGAAAAAGGTCGAGCAACACAAGCGGCGGCTTTAGCCTTAAAATCTCGTATGTTGCTCTATGCTGCCAGTGATTTATACGATGCTGCTACCGCCAAAGCCAAATCAAAGGCTATGGCTTCTTTTGCAAAACCGGAGTTAATGACTTATACCGTAGGGTCTCGCACTGAACGGTGGCAAAAAGCACAAGCCGCTGCTAAAGCTGTTTTAGACTTGCCTGGCTTTGGTTCTCAATTAAATTTGACGGCTCCAGTTACGCCCGAACAAGCGACTACAAACTACATGAATCAATCCCTTTCACGCAATGGAGGACAATCAGAGTTAATATTTGCTCGCTATTTTATCAATGCCAAACCTGAAGATGGAGGGCGTCAAGGTCTTTTCAATGGTCCAAATGGCTACAATAACTGGGCAGGTAATACCCCCATTCAAGAGTTGGTAGATGATTATGAAATGATGGATGGCACCAAATTCTCTTGGAGTAACGCTGCCCATAAAGCTGCGCCTTATGACAATCGTGACCCTCGTTTCAAAGCTACTTTAATGTACGAAGGTTCACCGTGGAAGCCTCGCTCTGCCAGTGCTTCGCCAATAGACCCGTACAATCAAATACAAACAGGTGAATATGAAGTCAACCCAGGTGGCGTTAAAAAAATCCACTTTGGTTTAGATACTCGCAAAAGCAGCATCGAAGACTGGAATGGCAGCTATACAGGTTACTATATGCGTAAATTCACTGACCCAAGCCCTGCCATTGTTGACCAAAACACATGGCAATCTATCCCTTGGCCCTTCTTACGCTATACCGAAGCCGTGTTAAACTATGTAGAAGCCAGCATCGAATTAGGTCAAGACGATGTGGCAAAAACGTGGTTGAATAAAATCCGCTTCCGTGCAGGTATGCCTGCCATTACTGAAACGGGCGATGCCCTGCGTCAGCGTTATCGCAATGAACGTCGTATTGAACTGGTTTTTGAAGAACAACGCTATCACGATGCTCGTCGCTGGATGATTGCCCCAACAACATTGGGACGCAAAGCCAGTATCATCAGCATCAAAGGCACTCTTAAAGCAGGTAAAACTGTTTCGATTTATAAATACGACCCAACAAATTATGATTATACTTATACCGTAAGTCAAATAGACCCTGGTAAGGAAAATCGCAATTGGGATGATAAAATTTATTTCCTCCCTATTCACAGAGATGAAATGAATCGGAATAGTAAATTGATTCAGAATCCTGGGTATTAATGTAGTCGGGAAACTCATTCCCTGCTAACCGACAAGAGGCTGCCTTTTAAAGGTAGCCTCTTTCATTTTTGAGGCATAAAATTCCCCCCCCTCAGTATTTTGACTATTTTAGCGTCAAATTTAGAAACAAAAAGTAAACAAAATCCAATCCACTGTGAAATGAAAAGTCACTACACATTTATATACACACTCCTCTTTTTGGTTGTATTCTCTGCTTGCAAAAACACCCAAACAGATTCCACAACAGATATTTCTGAAAGCGAACCGGCCTTGTTTACTGCGCTTTCGCCTGAAAAAACCCATGTCTATTTCCAAAATACCATTACTGAGGGGTTGAATACCAACGTCTTAATGTATGAATATTTCTACAACGGCGGTGGCGTAGCGGTCGGTGACATCAATAATGATGGACTCGACGACATCTATTTCACCAGCAATATGCAATCCAACCACCTTTATCTGAACAAAGGCAATATGGTTTTTGAAGACATCACCGCATCGGCTGGCGTTGCGGGTCGGGACAGCCCGTGGAAAACAGGCACAACGATGGCAGATGTCAATGGCGATGGTTTACTTGATATATATGTCTGCTACTCTGGCAATTTATCGCCTGAAAAAAGGGCAAATCAATTGTTTATTAATCAAGGAAACAATAAATTCCTTGAAAAAGCCGCTGATTATGGCTTAAACAGTAGTGCTACAAGCACACAAGCCACTTTTTTTGATTACGACAAAGATGGCGATTTAGATATGTTTTTACTCAATCACAACCCAAAATCCCTCCCCGTTCTCGATGAAGCTTCAACAGCAGATATGCTAAAAAAAGACGACCCTAACAACGGTATGCGCCTTTTCAAACAAAATAAAGGTAAAAATGGTGAACCGTTTTTTGCAGATGTAACAAAACAAGCAGGGCTCTTAAGTTCCGCTTTGTCTTATGGTTTGGGCGCAGCTATGGCAGATTTTAACGGCGATGGCTGGACCGATATGTATATTTCAAACGACTATACCATTCCCGATTTTTTATACATCAACGATAAAAAAGGTGGTTTTATCAATCAAATCGGTGAAAGTGTAGGGCATACCTCGCATTTTTCGATGGGTAGTGATGCCGCAGACATTAATAATGATGCGCTAACAGATATGTTCACTTTAGATATGTTGCCCGAAGACAACCACCGCCAAAAGCTATTGATGTCACCCGACAATTACGAAAAATTTGACTTTAACCTCAAAGTCGGGTTTGGACACCAATACATGCGCAATATGTTGCACATCAATCAAGGACTCGTTAACAAGGGATTGAGCTTTTCAGAAGTCGGGCAATTGGCGGGTATTTCAAACACCGATTGGTCGTGGTCTGCTCTTTTCGCCGATTACGACAACGACGGTTGGAAAGACCTTTACATCACAAACGGCTACTTACGGGATTATACAAACTTAGATTTTTTGAAATATATGGGTGATTATATGCAAAACAACAAAGGCAGCATCCAACGTCAAAACGTCTTGGATTTGGTTCAAAAAATCCCTGCTTCCAACCTCACCAATTATATGTTCAAAAACAATGGCAATTTGACCTTTAAAAATGTCGGTTGGGGAACGGCAAAACCCTCCAACAGCAACGGTGCCGCTTATGCCGATTTGGACAACGATGGTGATTTAGATTTAATCGTCAACAATATCAATCAAGCAGCCTTCATCTATCAAAATGAAGCCAATACACAATTAAAAAATCATTATTTATCTATAAAATTAGAAGGAGAAGGGCAAAATCGCTTGGGTTTGGGTGCAAAAGTGACCATTTATAGCAAAGGTCAAACACAGTTTTTAGAGCAAATGCCAACACGCGGTTATCAGTCAAGTGTATCGCCCATATTGCATTTTGGTTTAGGTCAAAACAATACCATTGACTCCCTAAAAGTCGTTTGGCTGAGTAGCAAACAAGAAATGATTAAACAGATAACAGGCGACAAAATGCTCACGCTTGAAGAAAAAAATGCTGCGACTCGCTCAGTACCCCCCTCAGTATCAAACCCTATTTTTAATGAAAATCCTTCACCTATTGCCTTTGAAAACCCTAAAAACGTCTTAAATGACTTTAAAAGGCAGCCTTTACTCACCAATCCATTGTCTTTCGTAAGCCCTTGTTTGACAAAAGGCGATGTCAACGGTGATGGTTTAGAAGATGTCTATGTGGGTGGTGCAAGTGGTCAAACGGCTGCTTTATATATTCAAAATAAAAACAGCTCATTTACTCCAAAACCACAAGCCGCTTTTGAAACAGATAAGCAAAGCGAAGACGCTGATGCCTTGTTTTTTGATGCCAACGG
Organism: Saprospiraceae bacterium; assembly: GCA_031411275.1. GTDB lineage: Bacteria > Bacteroidota > Bacteroidia > Chitinophagales > Saprospiraceae > JAAFJT01. Next base: position 26,555 of record JANOAU010000117.1, read on the forward strand.
CGATAGTTTCCTTGATTTATACGTGTGTAGTGGTGGTTATGCCAATTTTCTACCCGAAGACCCTGCCTTACAAGACCGTCTCTATATCAACGATGGCAAAGGCAACTTTACCAAAAGCCCTAATGCACTGCCCAAAAACCTAAGCAGCAAAAGCTGTGTCAAAGCAGCGGATATCAACGGCGATGGCAAGCCAGATTTATTTATCGGCGGTCGTGTGAACGTCGGACGTTATCCAGAGACACCCCTCAGTATGTTGCTCATAAATGATGGAAAAGGTATGTTTTCAGACCAAACGGCTACCCTCGCCCCTACTCTATCAAAAATCGGTATGGTCACAGATGCCGCTTGGTATGATTTGAATAATGATAAAAAACCCGAATTAATCGTAGTAGGTGAGTTTATGCCGATTACCGTTTTTGGCTTTAATAAGGACAAATTTGAAGACGTAACAAACACCTATTTTGATAAAAAATACAGTGGCTTGTGGAATAAACTTTTAGTAGAAGACTTAAATGGTGATGGTCACGTTGACTTATTAATCGGCAATTTAGGACTCAATTCACAACTAAAAGCCTCTGAAAAAGAACCTTTAGAGTTATTTTACAAGGATTTTGACGATAATGGTTCGGTTGACCCAGTTTTGTGTTTTTACAACAAAGGCAAAAGTTATCCCTACATCACCCGCGACGAATTGTTAGACCAAATGAGCATCATGCGCTCCCGTTTTCCCGATTATAAAAGCTATGCGGATGCTACGCTCAAAGAGGTTTTCAAACCCGATGAACTCAATGGTGCAACCCGTTTAGAAGCCAATACGCTTAAAACGATGTTGTTTATCAGCGATGCGAACAATAAATTTCAAGAAAAGGAATTACCGATTGACATTCAAGAATCCCCTGTTTTTACGATTACGACACTTGATTTTAATAAGGATGGTAAAAAAGACCTTTTAATAGCAGGCAATATCAACCATGCTCGCTTGAAATTCGGAAAATACGATGCGAATTATGGTCTTTTACTGAGGGGGGATGGACAAGGACAATTTGCAACCGTCAAACAACAAGAAGCCGGTCTGCGGCTCAAAGGCGATGTAAGGAGTGTTTTGTTAATTAAAAATGATGTGTATTTTGGGGTGAATCAACAGACCTTGAAGGCTTATAAGTTAAAATAATTGTTTTACAGTATTTGGTGAATTTTCCTTATTATTTTCTTTAAAAATGCTAAATTTGTTCTAAAATAATGAAAAATGGGTGTTTTACAAAAACAATATATTAAAGACGATAGTGGAACACGAATAGGTGTTATCATCTCAATGACTGAATATCAAGCATTGATTGAACGACTTGAAGAATTAGAAGATATTTTGGCTTATGATAAAGCTAAATCAGAGCCAAGCGACTCCATGCCGTTTGAAGAATTTTTAGCTGAATTGGAAAAACCAACCTGAGAATGACTTATCAAATTATTATCGAGAAAACTGCACGAAAAGAAATTCAAAAAATTAATCAAGCAGATCAAATTCTTATCATACAAGCCATCAAACAGCTTACCGATGAACCTCGTCCTACAGGGTGTAAAAAACTAAAAGGTCGCACTGCTTGGCGTATTCGCGTCGGAGATTATCGTGTTATTTACGAAATACAAGATAATTTACTCATTGTTACTATCATAACAGTTGGTCATAGGCGTGATGTGTATAAAAAGTAAAATCTTACTCATAATGTTAAAACGTAACTATATCCAAAACTTTCTTTTTTCTATAATCTTACTCCTTTCTCTTTTACAAAGCTGTAAAAACAAGACTAAAACACCTGTTTTGGAAAGCCCTGAAATCCAAAACGTCATCAACCGCATGACGGATATTATGATACATGATATTACCAATCCACCTTTGGCAGCGCGTTTTTTTTCCTACGCTTGTTTGGCGGGTTATGAAGTTGTGGCGCAAAACGATACGACTTTTCACAATATGAAAGGTGTGTTAAACGATTATCCAACGACTGAGAAACCCACTGTTTCAGGTGAGTTCTCTTACCAATTGTCCGCTATTTTAGCCATGCTCGAAACGGCAAAAAAGATGCAACCTTCGGGCAAACTATTGGACGATTATGAGACAAAATGGATTGATTCATGTCAAAATATCGGTTTTTCTAAGGAAATATTAGACAATTCTTTGGCATATGCCAAAGCCATCAGTACACAGATTTTGAAATACGCCAAAGCCGATAAGTATAATAAAATCAGCACTTACCCACGCTATACACCCAAAAATACTGAGGGGACTTGGTATCCAACGCCGCCTGGCTATTTCGCACCTGTTGAGCCTTATTTTTTCACGGTTCGCCCTTTCACTTTGGATTCTGCACATAAGTTTACACCCGCGCCGCCTGTTGCATTTTCAAAGGAAAAAACATCAGATTTTTACCGCTTGGCGAATGCTGTTTATACTCAAAAACAAACGCCTGAACAATTAGAAATTGCTGCTTTTTGGGATTGCAACCCTTTTGCACTACAAGATAATGGGCATTTGATGGTGGGTATGAAAAAAATATCGCCTGGCGCGCATTGGATGGGTATTGCAGGCATTGCTTGTAAAAAAGATAAAGCGAGTTTCCCCAAAACGCTTTATGTACATACTGTTTTAGCCATCGGATTAATGGACGGGTTTATTTGTTGTTGGGATGAGAAATACCGTAGTAATCGTATCCGCCCAGAAACTGCCATCCGAAAACTCATTGACCCAAATTGGAAACCGTTTTTACAAACACCACCTTTTCCTGAGTACTTGAGTGGACATTCGACTATATCTACAACAGCAGCTGTTATTTTATCGCATCTATTTGGTGAACAATATGCTTATCAAGATACTGTTGAAGAGCGTTTCGGTCTGCCCGCTCGCTCTTTCAATTCTTTTAAACAAGCTGCCGAAGAAGCAGCTATTTCCAGATTTTATGGCGGTATTCACTTTATGGATGCCATTATTAACGGACAAAAACAAGGTGTTTTAGTAGGCAATAATGTCGTTAAGAAATGTCTTTGATAGTAATATAAAATGTATGCTCATTTGAAAATGGTTTGCCTAAAATAATGGAATCAAATCATTCATAACCAACGCTTTATATTTTTCACTTTTCGTTTTTCACTCTTCATTTAGTATATGCTGTGATTTTTTGAGAAAAATCAGCTAACATCAGCAAAAAAGGATACAACGACCTTGATGAAATTTCTCGGAGGAGAGTCCCGTTGTGCCTTTCCATTGCCGTTCACTTTTAATCTTTTTATAATCCAACATGCCGTTTTTAGTGCAAATATAGCAGCTTCTTTTTCAAAAAAATGTAAGTCACTGATTTTCGATACACAGAAAGTCTAATGGTAAACGCCGACACCAGTTTTCTGCGGCACATATCGGTTTTTCTATTTCAAGGGGTATAGTGGTAACGGATATGAACACAATTCCTTTCCTTGCAACAGAGAGCGCTTAAATATTGCGAGACGATGCTGCCTCTCAGTATAGCTCTGATGCGATTGCGGGTATTGTCAATATCAAATTGCGAGAAACAGGGAATCAAGGTACTTTCAGAACCCAAGTCGGTCCAACCATAGAAGGCGATGGCACGAACTATATGACAACTTTGAACTATAGTTTTAAATTGGGGAAAGAAAAAAGCTTTCTCAACTTTACACTGCATTATCAAGTCCTCGGTAAAACCAATCGCTCCGACTATTGTAGGGTCAGGATATATTCTGCTACGAAAGGCATAGATGACAGTATGAGAGCCGCCAGAAAGTTTTATCCCGCAACGGATTCTTTCAAAAAAGTGAAAGGTTATGGGTTTTTCAGAAATGCCAATTCTAATCCAAGGATTTACCCCGATGGCTATGTTCCTATATTTCCCGCAGAAGAAGACCAAGACTATTCTGCTGTTGTGGGTGTGACCCGAACCGTTTTGAATAGTTGGAATATGGATTTCAGTACAGGGTAGGGCGAAAAATGTAGTGGATAGATTTGCCAGCAATATGACCAATACCTCTATGGATAGTGCTTCGCCTACTGAATTTTTTGTCGGAACAAGTGCCTTTGGACAAAGTATAACAGAAGACACTTTATTAAGGAATTATGCAAGTATATGACACAGGAAAGCCTTGAACTTAGTCTTTGGCAGTCAATTTCGCGTGGATAATTATCAATTACTGAGGGGTATCTCTAACAAATGCGTGGCAGCAATTCCCCTGGCAACAGATTCAAAACCCGTGTGCCACCGATACCGCTTTTTAAAAGAACTTGTCCAATAGATGTCGTTATGACCATTCCGATACAACTTGCTTTTTCACAATCGGGCAGTGTTTGAAGCATTTCAAGATAAGCATCGCCAATAGAAGCGGCTACAATGCTGATAAAAATGCCTTCATTGGCAACATAAAGTGGGTCAAGTCCAAGTATTTCACAAGCCCCTTCTACACTGTCGTTCATCGGTATAGCCGTATTGTGTATCATCATACCGCATTTGGCTTGAACGGCTATTTCTTTCAATACGGTTGCCACGCCTCCTCTTGTCGGGTCACGCAACACATGAATGTTTTCACCAAAAGCATCCAACAGTGTTTTTACGTTATGATTCAGCGGACGCGTATCACTGACAATGTCTGTTTCGAACTCCAAACCCTGTCGTTGCGACATAATGGCAATACCATGAGTAGCGATATCGCCACTAATGATGATTTTATCGCCATTTTGAATTCGCTCTACTGCGATATTGGCTTTTTCATGCACGACCCCTAAGCCTGTCGTGTTGATAAAAATTTTATCGCCTTTCCCTTTTTCAACCACTTTTGTATCACCTGTTACTATCTGAACACCCGCTTGTTCAGCTGCGTTTTTGATGCCGACAAGGACTTCCCAAAACTCTGTCATCAGCAAACCTTCTTCTAAAATAAAACTCAATGATAAATACTGAGGGGTTGCCCCGCACATTGCCAAATCATTGACCGTGCCATTGACCGCCAATTCACCGATATTACCTCCCGCAAAAAATATCGGAGAAATGACAAAGCTATCTGTTGTGAAAGCCATTTTGCCATTCATCTTTAAAACAGCACCATCGTGGCGTTTATCGAGGTGTTCGTTTTTCAACAAATCAAAAACACCACATTCCAAGAGTTTTTGGGTCAATAAACCACCACTTCCATGTCCTAATGTTATCACATCAAAATCAAGTTTGGGCATCGGGCAACTAAGAGACATTTGCATTTAATGATGAATTATGATGGATAAATGATGAATAATACTGAGGGGCTAAAAATCATCATTTATTATTCATCACTCATCATTACAAGTTGGGCATTTGAAAAGTGATAATAAGCGGCACATGCTCCTTCTGATGAAACCATAGGCGCACCTAATGGCATGGACGGCGTACAACCTTTGCCAAATTGGCAGCATTCATGTGGCTTTTTTTTACCTTTTAAAATATCTCCAGCAATACAATTTGGATTTTCAGGCACTTTTTCCATTTGGACATTAAACCTCAAATTGGCATCAAATGCTGCATATTTTTCTTTCAATTTATAACCACTCATCGGAATTCCGCCAATGCCACGCCACTCACGGTTGGTTATTTCAAACACTTCTTCGATGACATCAATTGCGCCTTTATTACCCTTTTCACGCACCATGCGGGCATACTGATTTTCTACTTTATGTTCTCCTTTTTCCAATTGGCGCACCACCATCAATATCCCTTGCATCAAATCAACAGGTTCAAAACCCGTAGCTACAATCGGTATTTTATAGGTGTTGGCAATCGGATAGTATTCGTCCAAGCCCATAATCGTACAAACATGTCCTGCGGCTAAAAAAGCATGAACTTGATTATCAGGGTCTGATAAAATGGCTTCCATCGCAGGGGGGACGATAACATGAGAGGTCAGAATGGAATAATTGTTCAAGCCCAACTGTTGCGCTTGAACAACTGACAGAGCATTTGCAGGTGCCGTTGTTTCAAAACCAACTGCAAAGAAAACAAACTCTTTATCAGGATTTTTCTGCGCCAATTGCACCGCTTCTAAAGGGGAATATAGAATACGGACATCTGCACCCATTGCTTTCACATCTAAAAGGCTTTTTTTAGAACCTGGCACCCGCAGCATATCGCCAAAAGAGCATAAAACAACTCCTTTTTCTTCTGCCAAATAGATAGCTTTATCAATTAAAGACAAAGGTGTGACACACACAGGACAACCCGGACCATGAATCATCGTGATTTTGGAAGGCAATAACGTGAGTATGCCATTTTTGACCAAACTATGTGTTTGTCCACCGCAAACTTCCATAATATTCCACGGGCGGGTCACGATATGGTTGAGTTCTTCTATATAAGAATGAACCAACTGTGGGTCTCTAAATTCTGTTACGTATTTCATTGTTTATAATAATAAATGATGAAAGATGAATGTGCGGTGTAAGTTTTCAAAACACCCCCTCAGTATTTTTGATAAAACTTGCCGCTGATTTAGGCTAACCTTTGTTGAATATGGTAATGCGCCAATTGCCCAAACGCTATATTTTCATCATTAGGCGATAATTCTTTATGAAAATAAAGGTCATAATCTTTTAAATCATGAGCTATTAGTTGCACTAATAAACTATTTTGAAAAACACCTCCTGAAAAAGCAATCTTTCGGCAGTTTGTTTTTTCTGCAACAGATTTAATCATTTGTACTAAGGTTAAATGAAATTTCAAGGCAATTTTTGATGTTGTTATGCTTTTTTGAATGTCATGTAAGATGTTTTTTATAATAAAATCGGTATCAATTGTATTTTCATTAAAAACAACAGCGTAAGGTATCGCATTGCGCGCCCCCTCCCGATTATATCGGGATGTTCCATAAGTATTTTCAGCCAAATATTGCAAATACAAAGCAGCTTCACCCTCATAAGAAGCCTTATCAATTAAGCCCAATAAACAGGCAACTGCATCAAATAACCGACCCATGCTACTTGTCAATAATTTGGGTTGGTTTAACATTTTTGTATAAACAGCATACTCGTTTTTTGAGAATTTTTTACTTAAAAACAGATCAACAACATCCAATTGCTTATGACAAAATGCCAATGCCGAAATACGCGGTTCTCGTGCCATTTTATCACCCACAATTAAAGGCATATAATTAAGGTGAAAAATGCGTTGAATTGTAGCGTTATGATAAGTAAAAAATTCACCGCCCCAACTATTGCCGTCACTGCCATAGCCTGTGCCGTCCCAAATCACGCCTAAAACAGATGTTTCAGATTCGATTAAATCATTTTCTTGCAAAACAGCTGCAAAATGTGCTTCGTGATGTGGGATATAAACCACCTTTAAGTTGTCCCGTTTTGCCCAATCCAATCCTTTTTGTGTTGTATGATACAAAGGATGTTGGTCAACTAAAATAAGGTGTGGTTTTACACCCGTCAATTGCATTAAATGTTGGGCAACTGTTTCATAGCTTTCTTGTGCTTCATACGTTTCTTGATTGCCCAAATATTGACTTATGACCCATTGTTGATGATGACTGATACCGAATGTTGCTTTCAAATCCGCTCCCATAGCGACAATGCCACCCATTGTATTTTTAGGCAACGCACCGAAATAAGTAGGCGCATATCCTCTTGACCGTCTCAATAATACCATTTTTTGACCCGCTAACTGAACCACTGAATCGTCTTGTGGCACGACAATTTGCCTATTATGTGTCACTATCAAATCGGCAAAATTTAAAAGGACATTGATGGCTTCATCATCTTCATATATAATAGGTGAGCCACTGATATTACCGCTTGTTGCAATCAACGGTTTAGATACCTCCTCTTGATTGTATCGGGAGATACCATCCGTAATTAAGCATAACAAAGGGGCATAAGGCAGCATCACACCGATTTTCCTAAGGTTGGGTGCAATGCTTTTTACGACAATGTCGCTTGCCCTTTTTTCTTTTATTTTAACTAAAACGATGGGTGACTTTTCACTTAACAATAATTTTTCTTCATTATTACTCAAATGTACGTCCTTTTTTAAAGCAGCCAGGTCGGAATACAAAACAGCAAAAGGCTTTCGAGGTCGGTTTTTCCGTTGTCTTAATTCCTGAATAGTCTTTTCATTTGTCGCATCGCATAATAATAAATAACCGCCAATACCTTTCACTGCCACTATTTGCCCTTGTTGAATGGCTTGAACAATGTGGTTTATTGGATTTTCAACGAGTATTAATGTTTTATTTTTACCAAAAATCCTTAATTTAATACCACAATTTGCACAGGAATTTGTTTGCGAATAAAATCGAACATCAGAGGGCGTATTATATTCCGTTTTACAGTTTTCACAAATAGTAAAGGCTTTCATAGTTGTAGTATGTCTGTCAAAAGGCGTTTGTGTTTGGATAGAATATCGGGGTCCGCAATTCGTACAAGTGATAAAAGCATAGTGAAAGCGTTGGTTATTCGAGTCAAAAAGCTCTGTTTTGCAATTTGGGCAGATTGAAAAATCGGGTGTGATTTTTATCTTTTTAAACCCTAATGGGTCGCTTTCAAGTATATGAAAATGCTCAAAATACTGAGGGGGGGCTATTTTCAAAGTAGAATGTTCAATAATGGCTTGTGGCGGTTTTTCCTCAATGATGTGGGTCAAAAAATTATGGGTAGTTGTTTCGTCCGTAGTTATTTCAATATGTACACCATCTTCCGCATTTTTCACCCAACCGTTTAATTGAAATCGTTGAGCAAGGCGATAAATAAAAGGTCTAAAACCCACGCCTTGCACCCGCCCTGTGATATGGATATGATAAGTTGTCACCTCAATTTAAGGATAATTCGTTTGCTAACGCAGAAAGCGCACGCACAACACTATTGTCATTAGAATAATCAATAAAAGCGTTACCATGCAAATCGGCTTCCGTCACTTTATCTTCAAAAGGAATGATGAGATGCAGGTCTAAATTCATTTTAGTACAAAACTGTCGAATGGCTTTTTCATCTTCTTCAGTTTTAACCTTATTGGCAATAATCCAGAATTTTTGTATGTCAAGTCCTTTGGCAAGATCCGCAAATCGAGCAACGGCTTCAAGTGAGCGATAATAAGGTTCTACAATGCCCAGCATAACATCTACGTGTTCAGAAGTCCCGCGTTTCATGTGTTCCAAAGAAGCCTCCATGTCCACAATTGTAATATGCTCATTTGAATCCTCCAAAGCGGAGTGAATTAACGCCCGCACACAGGCATGAGAACCACACATACAACCACTGTTTGCAATCTCTGGTTTTCCGACCATCAAAAGCGTGACATTATCGGGAGCTTGTTGTGAATATTCGTCTAAGACCTCTTGTAAAGGAAATTTTACGATTATTTTTGTTTTGCCTTCGCCATCATCAACCCGTTCCAAGATGTCGGTACTAAGGGCTTTGGGTTGCGGTGCGTCCCTTTTTAAACCCAAGACTGTGGATAAATTTGGATTAGGGTCGGCATCAATAGCCAATACTTTTTTTCCCTGTTTGGCAAAAATTCTGCTCAAAGTGCCGCTGATAGTCGTTTTACCGACTCCTCCTTTACCAACGATTGCTATTTTCATTTTTCATTTAGATTTTCAAAATAAGTTTCATCAATAGTAATTTCGTCTAATTCGCCCATCTGTTTTAAAAAATTCAATGTTCGATTGGCTTCTTCTTCATCTACCATACTCAT
>JANOAU010000118.1:0-46428 GCA_031411275.1 Saprospiraceae bacterium
ACTCGACGTGTGGGCGCGGCTTATCTTCACTAAAAGTGTTTTTTCGAGTTCACTTAATGCGATTCTCTGACTTGTCGGTTTGGGCATGGCTCAGTTTTTCCTCAAAGATACAAACTATTTAGTTATTTGTAAACCGTTCCACTAGAGGGCAAGATAATTGCAAAATTAAATTCCCTTGTTCCATTGTTTATTTCTAAATGATAATTTAATTCTCCAATTGTCCAATACCTTCCTTTCCAATTACCATTCTGAATTTCAGTTGTATCTTGGTCATTATATTGTCCTCTAAAATTATTATCTATTCCCAAGACTTTCACTATTTTATTAGTAACACTTTCAAACTCTTTATAAGATACAAACTTTGAATAATTCTTAGCTTTACGATAAAATAGGATAATATTACCTTCTTCTTCATCTTGAATACTATCAAAAAGATTGAAATATGAAAAATGTAGTTGAGATGGTTTTATTGTTGTATACATTCTATTGTATCTAAAAGAGGGTTTAGTATTAAGTACAAAACCATTTTTAATATCATATTGTAATAATTTAAAATAATTTTCAAGGGTATCATCTAAAATTCCTCCAATGGTTCCAATTTGTTGAGAGAATTCATCAATGAGTAAAGTTTTTGTATCTATCCCTAAAAGTTTATAAAGCACTTTTGATTTTAATATCAAACCTTTGTCATCAGAAACCAAATAATCACAATGAGCCGCATAATACGAATGTTGTGCATCACTCAAAGTATTTGCAAGCTTCGCTTTTTTATTACTTTCTTTATCAATACCTAACATATTTAAGCAATTGTAAGCCGTAATAAAAAACTCATATTCTCTTTGGATAGTATTTTTACTGTGCTCAAGTGATTTATTAACAAAATCAAGAAAAGATTGTTGAAGTGGTGTATTTTTTAAATCTTCATTGAAGTTTATTTTTTCTATATCAATATTATATTTTTGAGATAAGTTTAAATTTTTCACCGAAAAGTGTCTTAGTTCTTTATAAGTTTTAGGGTCATTAAATAAGTTTTCATACATTTTGGAAAATTGTTCAATCCATTCTCGAAAAGTGTATTCATCTTTTATTTCAGGAATCAAATTTGCCCAAGCTTTTTTATCTTCTTCTGAATGATTAGAAATATTGGATTCTAAACCTACATACATTGGCATATCCATAAGCTCGTTTAGCTTGGTTTTTACATCATTAATTTCAGGTGAACTACCAAAATCATTAAACAACTCTTCAAAATTGAAATACTTACTTAGTGAGGTTTCATCTTCTATGTCTTCAAATGCTACACTCGGTGTTGCAATTTGTACATTTACAAATTTTTCTTTCCAGTTTAATGATAAATAATTTGATTCTACAAATTTCTCCATAAAGCTTAAATCCTCAATTTTTTTATCAGACTTATCTCTTTTTAAATCTGATAAGTGGGCATAAGAGTAAAAATAAATCAATCTATCACTATATTTCCGTAAATCCTCATTAAGCTTACGATAAAAGTCCGTTTCTGCCTTTTTTAAAAATCGGAAAATATTGCTATCTAAATAAATTCTTACCATTATCTAAGCCTATTATTGGATAAAATCATTAATAAAATTTTCGGTAACTTCTATTTCAAATTTCCTAAGTGTTATGAAAATTCAGGCACCCCTCAGTATATCGCCGCAAAAACACAGAACAAAAATAAAAAATCGAATAACAAATCTCCCTCAATCGTCAAGTTTTAACAAAAAATATATATAAAACCACTCCTTCAATATAAAGCCTAAAATTCTTTTTCAAATTTACTTTGGAAAATAAAAAAAGCCGTCCCAAACCAAGTTTGAGACGGCTTTTTTAATGCTTTATACTGAGGGGGTCATAAATATGACCAACTCGATGTTCTCGACCATCAAAGTGATGCTCCACATCATCAACTCCATGTTCTCGACCATTAAAGTGATGCTCTGTATCATCAATTCGATGTTCTTGACCATTAAAGCGACGCTCCGTATCATCAATTCGATGTTCTTGACCATCAAAGTGACGCTTCGTATCACCCAATTGATGTTCCCGACCATTCAAAATAAGATGTGGCAAGCAGCATAAAAAAAGCCGATTGAGGTGTTGTCTCAATCGGCTGAATGGAATATCTAAGATTTTACTGAGGGGGAGTATCTGTATTGCCCCCTTTTGTTTTCGCAGCATCACCATTGTCGGATTTGCTTTTCTTGTAGAAAGGCTCAACGACTTGGAAATAAGGCGTGTAAAGATTGCTGCGCCCTGCTTCCTTTTTCAAGACCGTGTAATAGTCGTTGGCATAATACATCGCGTCGTTTTTGCAAATCTTTGCACTGACATCGCTTTCAGTAACAATGCCATTCAAAGCATTCGTAAAATCGAACAAGTCCACGACACCGTTTTTCTTTGCATTGAAATCGTCTTTTGCAAATGAAGCGGACAAGATGTCGGGTGTTAGAACGGAATACTTATGGCAGTTCTTAATGAATTCCAAACTTGCAGAACCGACGCGCCCTTGTCCGCCTGTTGATTTGGTAAAAGCACTGAAATAAAGTTTAATTAAATCGCCAACCTCAGCGATTTTTTGCAAAATGTCCTCTTTTTGAGGCTGGGTGTTTAAGTTATCTCCTTGCGCCATTGTGAGTGGATTTTTAGAGAGTGAGACAATATGGTTTATAGTAATTAAGGTTTGCGTTTTGGTTGTTGACAATATGATTGTTTTATTGTAAGAGTAAACAAATATATAATATAAAAATTATTATGTGCAAATTTATTTTATGTTTTTTTTAAATTTATTTGAATGAATATACGTTTCATCATAAAAGAAGCCATCCCGAATCCAGTTCGAGATGGCTTTATCGTTTTACTAAGTAAAATGAGTTCGGAGATTCTGAAAGAGCCGTAGGCTCGATATATTGGTAGCCGTCCCGCCCAAAGCGGGACGGTTAAAATAGGAAAAAATGTCATTAGCCCCATCGGTGCGGCACATTTTAAAGCTATTTGTTGCGCCCCTATGGGGCTTAAATAGATTATTATTCTTTTAACCGTCCCGCTTTGGGCGGGACGGCTACCAATATATCGCCCCTATCAGGGCTTTTAGTCAGTGAATTTGTTATACATCCTAAGTAAGAAAACCGCTTAGGTACTGAGGGGATTTACAACCTATAAAGAGGATTCTTCGGAAGGGACGAACTCAACTACTTTACAATTTGTTTAGGACTTAAAAGCGCTTGATATGGCTTATAACATTTTCAAAATCCCGTATGATGCATCACATATTGCACTAAATGCGTCCGAAGTTAATTATGATGCATCAGAGATTGTACTGAATGCATCAAAGTTAGATTATGACGCTTCAGAGATTCCACTTGATGCATCAACGATAGATTATGACGCATCAGAGATTCCACTTGATGCCTCCGCAATTGACTATGATGCATCAGAGATTGAAGGATAGCTGATACATTTTTTGTTTTTTTAAAAAATAGTCTTGTCTTTTGTCTGTCTGGCAAAGAAAAAATTACATGTCTAAAATCCATTTTTCTCGAAAATACGAATATAGGCAAGGGTAAAATTTACCCCTCAGTAAAAACTAAAGAAATCATCAAATGGAAAGAAGAATCTAAGGGTGATTTCAAATCATTCCCTCAATTATGTCCACAATACAATCATTCTTTGTACTTTCGGACTTTCTGAAAAAGTTTTATTTAACTAAACAAAAGAATGTCTAATGAAAAAAATCATCGTTTTGAGCCTTTTTATGATGGGTTTTATAGGTGCGCAAGCGGAAACAAGCCCAATCAAGTATCCATTATCTGTTACGTGCTTAAGTGATACAACCTTTGAAATCTATGTGGGCGTGTATAAATTAGAGGAAAACGCATTGTCCGAAACTTATACCATTACGCTCGATAAGGACAAACTGTATGGTCAAGCTGTAGGTTATGACAGAACAGAATTGACGAAACAAGCAGAACCTCATGCTTTCAAAAGTGGTTATGGTTCTGATGTTATTTTCAGTCAAGAAGCGGCAGATAAACCTTTTAATAAGGTGAAACTCGTTGTTCAAGGCAATACGGTTATGGGAACAAAGCAGTAAAAATTGTTACAGAACCTGAAATCTGAATATACCATAGTCATTTTGGTAGATTAAATCACAGATATTATCCAAAACTATACATAGACGTTGAGTATGGCTTATAAATTTGTTGATATTAGTCAATAAATTAAATTAAACAACGTCATGGAAAAAGCAAAAACCCATCTTAATACAATGCGGGCGAGTGTTAATACAGTCTATGGTTCGCCCGATGTATTGCAACTTAAAAACATTCAAACACCCCTACCCAAAGACAAGGAGGTTTTAATAAACATTCACGCCACGACGGTTAACCGTACCGATAGTGGTATGTTGGCGGCAGAATATTTTGCCGTTCGATTGTTTATGGGGCTTTTTAGACCTAAAACACAGGTGTTAGGGAGTGAGTTTGCAGGTGAGATTGTGGCACTCGGTAAAGATGTTTCATCTTTCAAAGTGGGCGACGCTGTTTTTGGTTTATCGGCTGATGTTTTTGGTGCGCACGCTGAGTATTTGTGTATGCCAGAGAATGGCTCTATCGCTTTAAAGCCAACGAATATACCTTATGCACAAGCGGCGGCTATTTGTGAAGGCGCATATTTAGCATTAAATTATTACAAGGCAGCTAAATTACAGCGGGGCCATAAGATTCTTATCAATGGTGCCACGGGTTCTATTGGTTCGGCAGGCGTTCAATTGGCTCATTATTTTGGTGCTGACATTACGGCTGTTGGCAATACTAAAAACTTGGATTTGGTTAAGTCGTTGGGTGCCAATAGAGTGATTGATTACACAAAAGAAGACTTTACGACACTCGATGACCGCTTTGATTTCATATTTGATGCTGTTGGCAAAAGTTCTTTTTTCAAAAGTAAACATTTGCTCAAACGGGGCGGCATTTATTTCAGTACGGAGCTGGGTTTTGCTTATGCCAATCCTATTCTTGCGCTTTTGGGTTTGAAGTTTGAGGACAAAAAAGTCATTTTTCCGATTCCTTCAATCAATAAAGAGGATGTACTTTTTTTCAAAAAACTCATCGAAGAAGGACATTATAGAGCCGTGATAGATAGAACCTATTCTTTTGATGCTATTGTTGAAGCCTATAAATATGTCATCAAAGGACAAAAAACAGGGAATGTAGTGGTTGAAATGGATTGAATAACGCCATTTGGGTTTATACTGAGGGGGTACTTTTAATGCTAAATGATGAGTTCAATCAACTTAAGTTACCAAATTCTGTTTTTGCAATGCCTTCTTTTCTGCATAACGTTGTCTGCGACGACGATTAGCTTTTGATTTCTTTATAAAAGCCATTACTAAATGTTCATTCTCTTTAGTAAGTGGACCACTTTGAATAACTAAATCAGCATCAGGAGGTAGAAGAAACACGGCTTCACTTATTTTTTTATTTTTTAATTCAGTTGTAACCATATTATAGCAGTTTAAAATCTTTGAAATATTGTTTTACCAATTTCGCTGCGGCAGGTGTCTCTATAATCATATTTTGACCAAAAATAACTGTCGCGTTTAAGGTTAGTTTATAATGTTCTATCAATGCTGTTTTTGCAATAAACTGGACATAGCCTTCATTCCCCGCTTCAAAAGACGTTTTACATGCAAAAGCCATTAAATTACCAGCTATGCCTAAAAAACGTTTGTTTTTCCCAAAATTGGTAGGTGAACTTTCTAACAGAGAAACATATATAAACCCTCTTTTGATTTCAAAACTAATTAAGCCTTGGATAGTTGATGGTTCTTTATTGAGAACGAGTTTATAGACTTTGTATAGATGGCGTTCTTTTTGCCAATTAAAATTCCAATCTTTAAGTTGTTTAATCTCATCAAAGGTAACTTCAACAACATTTGTTTCAAATACTTCGCCATTTATGCGATCTTGAATCGAATTTGTCAGCGCGTCAATTTCAATATCTATCATACAAAATTAAACTAAATTTGTGAGTTTTCAAAAGTGTTTTTACCTATTTTATGACAAATATAGTATCATTATTTAGGATTTTTTTGCATTAACAACATAATTTTATTTCGTATAAATAAATTGAAACAAAAAAAGACGGCGTGAATACATTCACCCCGTCCCTATAATTTGTTATTTAGCTTGTGTCCTTAATATTAGACATGATTACTGAATTTTACAGATTTACAAGATTGATAAACCTGTATTTGTGTCAATAATCACTATTTATTGTTTCCTAAAATGTTTATTGTGTCCTTAATATTTATCGTGTCCTTTCTTAAATATCATTCATAACATGAGTGAAATAAAGTCTATTCTTTTTAATTTTAAAGTATTGTAAATCAATGCTTTAAAATTCATCATTTCTCACTCATCATTCATCATTTACTTAGTTGCCACCGCCACTAAAGTCTGGTTGCTCTTGACCTGCGCCTTGTTTTTTAGAATCTTTCATGCGTTTGAACATACTTGCATCGGCTTTGCCAAAAGGTACTTGAAGCGACAATTTAACAAAACGCATATCACGACGACGCATTGATTCTTGTAAGTAAGTCGGTTGGTCGAAGAGTGTGATTTCTTTACGTGAATTGAACAAGTCATTGACAGAAAGTGTCACGTTAGCAGCATTGTGAAAAAATGACTTCTTAACTGCAAAATCCATATAAGCCACACCTTGACGTACACCTTGTGCGGTCGGGCGATTGCCTTCGTAAGCGGCATTCAGTTGTACTGAAAAATCTGCTGGTAAACGATAGGTCAAATTAACTTTACCATTGCCTGCCCAACCTTTATTTGAAAATGTATCCACATTGACTGTGAAATTGAAGACATTGGCATTGAGCATCACTTCAAAGTTTTTACCAAAACCTAACTTCAATGTATTGTCTAAACCATATCTCAATTCGTTTGTACCATTCACAAAAGTTGTGATTAATACGGTGGGGTCAGTTGTTGATGGTGTAATCAATGGTTTGATGGTATTGGTTTCATTGCTTAAATAAAGGGTTGATAACCAATTGTTTTGCTTGTCTTTACCGAATAATTTGTTGTAATTGAGTTCTGCTAAATTGACAAATTCAGGTTGCAAACTTGGATTACCGATTTGTATATTTTGTTTGTCCGCACCTTGAACACCTGGCATGATTTGGCGGAAGTTTGGTCGTTGTATTTTACGACTGAAATTAAGCCCAATGTCTGTTGTTGCATCTAATTTTTTTGACAAATAAAGTGCTGGAAACAAAGAACGCATCAAATCTTTAGCATTGCCTTTTGGATAGTCATAACCAAAGTTTGTTGCCGCATCGAGGTTTGAAATACCTGTTAAACTGGATTGTTCAAAACGGACACCTGCTTGATAATTGATTTGGTTTCTGAAACGACCCGAGTAAGTAACATAAGCGGCGTTGATGCTTTGTGTAATGATATTGTCTTGTGAAAATGCATTGTCTTGATTGTAAGTATTGGTTTTATAATCCAAAGAATCATAAAAATACTTTTGATTGGCACTGCTCCAAAAACTGCGCACACCCATTTCCCATTTCGTCGAATCGTTGATAGGATTGACATAATCTAATTGAAAAACAGCTTGTTCGTTTTTGTTACCACCTGAAATATTGACCAGTTCAGGGTAATTTGGGTTAAGGTTGCTTGTAGTGTTCCATGTAGCGGCATTTGCGAAGCTGCCCCAACCATAATTTGCTAAAGCTGTGAGCGATTCATCTTTTTTAGCAAACGTTTTGCGCCATTGTGCTTCAATATTATTGTTTTTGAACTCATTGCGTGGCTCTGTTGTGCGTATACCAGATTCTGTAATTTGTTTAGATGCAGATAGGTATTCATAGTCTTGGTCAGTAGAGATATTAAATTTGCCACCGACTTTAGTCGCTGCCAATGATATGGTATTGCGGTTATTTAAGGCATAGTCAAGGTTCAAACGTCCAATTTGAAACACATTTTGAAAAGTCAAGTCTGTATTTTGGTTAAAATAATTTCTAACCGACCCGTCAGTATTGAGGTTTGTGCGGTAGCTATAACCTGTTGAAGGGTTGTTAGAGGAGTTGATGTTATAAAAACCACCGATATTCCATTTGCCTTCATGTGCATTGAGGTTCAGCATACCGTTGTAACGTCCTTGTGTACCGACTCCCAAAGCGACAACACCATTGTAGCCGGGTTTGCGGTTTTTCTTTAAAACAATGTTCAAAATACCGCCTGTTGAGGAGGCTTCGTACTTAGCAGAAGGGTTTGAGATAACCTCAACCGATTCTATTTGGTCAGCAGGGATTTGCGTTAAAGACATTAAAGTTGGTTTGCCATCAACATATATGGTTGTACCACGGTCACGTAGCTTTGCATTGCCGTCCATATCCACCGTTACTGAGGGGACGTTTTTCAAAACATCTTCTGCTGTGCCACCCGTTGCAGTAATACTTTTTTCAACGTTGAACACCCGTTTTTCAAGGCTCATCATCGTTGAGGCTTTCTCTGCTGTGATTTCAACAGCGTTTAAAACTTGTGCATCAACCGTCATAGCGAGGTTGCCTAAGTCTTGTTCCACACTATTAGGGGGTGAAACTTTCACCATTTTGATTAAATCTTTATTACCTATAAAGCTAACTTTTACTTTCAGCATACCCATCGGTAAACCTGTGATATTAAAATCACCATTTTCAATAGTTAATGCACCACCGATAAGGCTGTCGCGTCCTGCGACTGTGCGTAAAACAGTTACCGAAGCATAAGCAACAGGTTCTTTTGAAGTTGCGTCAACGACTTTACCATAAAGCCGACCAATTGTCATAGGTGCGTTTGGTTGTTGAGCGAAAAGAGAGACATTAAGGAGAAGTAAGGCGAAGAGGACTAATTTTTTCATCTTGTATTTTATTTTTAAAACTGATTTATCTTTTAATTGATGGTACAAAGGTAAATCAAGCCTTAAAGACGATTTTAAGAAGCCGACTAATAAGGGCATTGTGAAGATGAAAAGTCCAATTGTGCCTTTTAAGTATAATATTCGGGGACAAAAACAACGCCTTTACTCAACAAACGGGCGGTTCGCATAACCCCTGATTTTTCAATAACGAATTTATTGTCAATTGTCCTTGCTTGTAAACTGACGGTTAAATAACCTATTGGATGTTCAATAGAATAAGTGAATGCAAGGTTTACAAGTTCGAGGAGTGTTAAGCCTTCTTCGTCTTTTCTACGTAGTCTATGCTGTAACGCCACGTTTCTACAAACTGTTTTTGGCATTTTACAAGCTGTTACCACCGAAATTGCTGCCAAAACACCAATGGCGTCATGACAAACGTGCGGAATAAACATGCGGGTAGAAATAATACCATCATACTGAGGGGGGGCTATCAAACACATTTTAGGGACACTTTGGTCCGTCACATCACCCAAATTCATTTTATGACCTGCTTGCAAACGGATACTTTCTACTTGTTGTTTTAAAAGAATATTATCGTCTAACTCTGCTTTTGTTTCATAACCTGTTATGCCAAAATCAGTTGCACGCATCAAAACGACTGGCATCCCGTTGTCAATACAGGTCACTTCTTTGCCATCAATCACATCAATGCTATTGCCTGTCGGCAAAAGTGCGCCACAAGTCGCCCCCTCAGTATTGAGGTAGTTACATATAATAGGTGCAGCCGTTCCTAAAACACCATCTACTTTTGCCATACCCGCATAGTTGACTTGGCCATTAGGTGTTTCAACAATGACTTCACAAGTACCACCTGTATTGACAATTCTAATTATAGCCCTTGTGGTCGGTTGAGTTGCTTGAATCATACCTGACTCGATAGCAAAAGGCAGTACACCAGCTAAGATATTGCCACACGTTTGAGTAGTCGAAACCTTTCCTTTTCCAATCATTACTTGAATAAAAAAGTAATCTAAATCAGCCCCCTCAGTATTTGAGGGTGAAATGATAGCCACTTTACTCGATAAAGAACTGCCGCCGCCTAAGCCGTCAATTTGCCGCGGGTCGCCTAAGTCCGAGCCTTCCATGGCTGCTAAAATGTATTTGTTGCGTGTCGTTTCGTCATTCGGCAAATCTTTGGCGTTGAAATACAAACCTTTTGAACTGCCGCCTCGAAAGTGCATGTATGGAATCACTGATTGCATATTATTCTTTAATAAACTTTAAAACCGTTTGATTGACCTTTAAAATATATAAACCACCAGGCAAATCGTGGGTATCAATGACAGTCGTTTTATCCATTAATACCCCTTTTTTTAAGACGCTGCCCTTTATATCCATGATTTCAAAAGACACCTTTTCATTAGATTCACGTTGAACCGTCAGTGTTTTATGGATGGGGTTTGGTGCAATTTTGAGCGTTGTTTTATCTGAAACGAAGTCAATACCTGTTGCCGTCATACTCCCCACTTTCAAGCCATTGCCAAAACTACTTATCCATACTTCATTGGTTTTGAAAGGATTAAAATAAACCCGTTCAGGCTGTCGGAATGGATAGGCTGTGACCAAACTCCAAGTGGGCGTTGCCGCATCCATATTTGTACTGAACCATAAACCTTGCGTTTCCGTAGTCAAAAAGGCTTGTTTATTGTTCAATGGGTTAAAAGTAATAGATGTGACGCGGTCGAATTGCATGCCTGTTAGTTTCGTCCAAGTTGTGCCGCGATTGGTGGTTTTATACAAGCCGCCTTTACCATTGGGCGCACCACCCCAACCACTGAATACGGCAACATACCACGTGTTTTGAGCCGCATCCGAAGGGGCAATAAGGATGTCTTTTGTCCAATAGTACATCCCTGTATCCGATACATCTGTCCACGCATTTGTTGTTGGATTATAGATAAAAACGCCTGAACTTGCCGTAAAAATAGTTGTTCGCCGTCCTGAATAAGTCGCTACCAATTTACCGTCATTCAACACAACCAAACTGGCAGGGTGCCCCTCAGTACGCGGCGGATTGGGCAACTTTGTCCATGTTGCAGCAGCAAAACTATTGGCATTCGCAGTGACCCAAACACCACCTTGACCAGCTCCTGCGCCGTAATGAATGACAGAAGCATACAATTTATTCGCATTGGACGGGTCGAGCGCAAGCCAAAAAACAGGGTGACTGAATACTTTCATATCTATCCAATTTGCCCCGCCGTCAACCGAGTAAGTGACCTTACCATTCGCATCCGTCGCGTCTAACTGTGCATCAGCAAGGCGTGTGCTTTGATACATATCATGGATATTGGAAGTTGCAGAAAACAAAGTATTTGTCGTTGGATTTTTCACAATCCGATAGGTTGAGTTACCCGCATTGCCTGTATAATTGAAGCCCCAAGTTACGCCCCCGTCAGTAGAACGGATACCGCGAATGTCAGAATAACAGGCGAACAAGTTGTTGGCATCTTGAAAATGCACTTGCCAAGCGGTCGTATTCTCCAAACCGATGCTGTGATAAGCTTTACGAATGGGCGTTGCAGCATTTGCAGGGTTTTGGTCAGCCGTGGAAACATAGGCTTGTTGCCATGTATTGCCACCATCTGCTGTTTTATGGATGAAACCAAAATCGCCAAATAGGGCTTTATTCGCATTGTTGGGCGCAACTGCAATACCAAAACATGTTTCGCCATAAGACCATTGCCTGTCACCACTTTGCCCACTCCAACCTGTCATGATATTTTGATTATTGGTGCTTTTAAAAACCTTTGTCCAAGTCGCCCCAGCATCAGTTGTTTTATACACCAAAGGCGCGCTCAAAGCATTGTCATTTCCTGCCAAATAAACAGTGCTGATATTGTTGTTTGCCATGCCAACATACATCAGAAAGTCGTTTGAAAAATTAATGCCACTCGCCTTTGAAACCCATGTATTTGTACCCGTCGGATTGTAATCGAGCGAGTAAACGCCTTTTGCAAATTCATAATTATCCCACGGCATGATACCGTTATAAATGCTTGAAGATGTAGAAGTTATGCAAAAGAATCGGGTTGTCGTACTTACTTTTGCGGCAGCAAATTGCCATATACCTTGACCCGTTGGAATGCCCGTTGTACTGAGGGGGGTAAAATTTGTACCGCCATTTGTTGATCGAAAAAGACCTTCATTTGTAGCAATGACAATGGTAGTGCCATCAAAAAAAACACCTGCTATTATCAGCCCAACACCATTATTAGCCGCCGTTTTGACCAAAGAAAATGAACTACCTCGATTGTTTGTAAAATAAATTGCGCCATAATAACCCATGATAAAACGGTCAGGATTGGCATAATCCGCCTTTAAAGTATAGACTTTTTCGTCTGTTAAGGGATTACTCGGAAGGGGAGTCCATGTCGTACCACCATCGAGTGTTCGGACAGGATAACCATTATTGCCATCATTAAAAATGGAATAAGCAATGAGTGGATTGGACGTAAATTCATATGTTGAAGTATTGAATACTTGCAGTTTTGAAAAATGCAATTGCGAATATGACACCCCAAAATCCGTTGTGTGAAACAGTTGGCTCATGTCGCAAGAGACATAATACTCATTGTCATTCGCAGGATTGATTGTTGGAAAAAATAATGCACCACCACCGCCCACACCTCGGGGCGAAAAACTTGTTGGCTGTGCTTGCATAGCAACTGCATAAATGTTTAGCAGAAAAAAAAGGAAATAGATAGATTTTTTCATTTTTAGAAATCGGTTTAGTTGCAGTTAAAATTCGGTGTTTTAAATATATTTACATGCAACGAAAAATCAATAACCAAATTTCTTATCCCAAGCATAAATCTGCAAAGAGGTCAAACCTTTGTTCAGTTCAGCCCTTGTTCTTCCTTCTTTTTCCTCGCGTGCTTTGGCTTTTTCAATCACTTTTTCAACACGCTTTTGAGGAATAACAACGACACCGTCTCTATCGCCTACGATATAATCGCCGGGGTAAACCGTCACTTCTCCTATTGTAATAGGTTCATTTAAGCTGCCTTCGGGGTCTTTACCTGTCCCTTTGATGCACAAACCTCTCGAAAATACAGGAAAACCCAATGCTTCGATTTCATCGGCATCGCGCACACACGCATCAATGACCAAACCAGCAACGCCTTGTTTCATCGCGCCCAAAGTCAGCAAATCACCCCAATAACCCGCTTCATAGCCACCCGAACAGTCTGCCACGATGATGTCGCCTTGTTGGGCGTAAGCATAAGCACGGTGCAGATTGATATTCATAAAGGCTTTTGCTTTGACGGTATAAGCCCGTCCGCAGATTTTCATATTTTTACTGAGGGGTTTAATCTCAAACGGTAAATTACCGATTTGGCCTAATGCTTCATGCAGCGTTGCCGTTGAAAACCGGCTTAATTCTTTTATAAAATCCATGTTTTTAAGACTAAAACGGTTATTCCTAAAAGAAGGAGGTGTGGTTTTGTCTGCATTTATGATTGCAAATATTTCAAAGGAACAGAGTGTAAAGCGATACGATTGCCTTCTGTATCAAGAAAGACACCCATAAAACCATATTCATCAGAGATATTCGTTTTGGGAACAAGCACTTTCCCGCCCGCCGCTTCTATTTTATCCAATACAATTTGGACATCGGGATTGGCATCTAAATAAATAAGTGGACCGTCCGTTGCAGAAGGAATATGAAAGCCATCCGATTGTACAAGGGTGCCACCGATGCCCTGCATCGGATCGGCAAGAGGAAAAGCGCGCATTTTTAGGTGAGGCATATCCATTTTTATCATTGAGATACCAAAAATGGCTTCATAAAACTTTTGAGCGCGGTCAATATCGGTGGTTGGAAGTTCGAACCAACTGATAGCGTTTTTCATAAAAGAGCATATTTTATAAGTGAAAAATTTTGTTAGAAATGATAGGGTGATTCAAATCACCCTATCATTATTGCTTGATAAATCCCATCATACCAATGATTTACGTGCCGCACGGTCAGGATCATTCGCCAAAACACTCACATCATCTAAAATCATTGTCTCACCGTTTTGAGTGGTATAAGGTTTCCATGTCGGCAAACCGCCGCCGTTTGGATTGCCTGTTTTGACGAAACTAAGGAACGATTTTGCCATTTTTTCGGATAAGGCTTTTGGTCGTTTACCACCACCCGTATGCGTCAGCATTAAATCGGTATTGTAAAACCAAAAACAAATATCGCTGCAATGGAATGACCGCATTCTGTTATCAAAAAGAGGGGGCTGCCAACCAAACCAAGCTGTATAAACAGGGGCTTTTTTTTGTGATACTTTTGCATCGGCCACCGCTACGGCATTTTTACGATTGGAAACTATCATAGACCACAATTCAATGGGACGTGCTTTCGGAAAGTTTTTAGCATATGCCTCGACAATTTCACTCGATTTGTCGCCAAAACGTGATTTAATCTTTTCTTTTACATCTGCCAACGTGACTTTTTCTAAAGTCGCATCGGTACGGCTTGGACTTTGCTCATTGAATGTTGAACAAATCATCATCGGAATATTTGCCGAAAAATGGTTGGCATCACTAAAAAACGGACTATTGTTTAAATATTCGCCGTCTGAAACAGGCGAAAAACCACCCCGTTGAATGCCTAACCGTTTGGCTTCATCAGCCATTTTATCTACCGCCCGATTGGCAATGTCAATGTACTCGCGCCACGGAATTTGTTGCAATTTTGCTATGTCACCCTGTTTCAAACCCGCCTCTTCCATGACTTTTTGCCCTAATTTTTCTGCATATTCTTTATTGACACCCGCCAAAGAACCCCCGCTCAACACCACGCCTTTATGAAATAAGCCTTTTGCAGTAGGCATATTCATCAGCGTTGTGACTTTTGAGCCACCGCCAGATTGTCCAATGATGGTTACGTTATTAGGGTCACCACCAAAATTGGCAATATTGTTTTTTACCCATTCGAGGGCTGCCACCATGTCTAAATTGCCCACATTGCCTGAAGCTGCATGACCTCCTGCTGCTTTCAAATCGGAATAACCCAATGCGCCTAAGCGGTGATTGAGCGAACAGAACACGATGTTACCAAGCCGAGCGATGTTTTCGCCATGATAACCGTCTTGTTCGATGGCACAGCCATTGACGAAACCGCCGCCATGCAACCAAACAACAACGGGGCGTTTTTGAGTGTCCGTGGCAGGAGTCCACACATTGATTTTTAAACAATCTTCCGACACATCATCGTAATTCCAATGGTCAACAAAGGATGCATACACATTGGCATATCGTTTTTCCATAATTTGAGGAGCAGCATTGCCCCACCAAACTGCTGGGCGGATGTCTGTCCACGATTCAGGTTTTTGTGGCGGCATAAAACGGTTTTTGCCCGCGGTGTCAGCACCATAAGGAATGCCCAAAAAGGTGGGGATACCCCTCAGTATAAAGCCTCGCACCTTGCCATATTGGGTATTAGCAACGGCAACATTGTCGCCAACAAACAAAAGTTGGTCGTCACTTGTCGTTTTAGGAGATTTAGGCGGCGTGAGGGTATTTGCCATTGCGGTATTAGAAACAGTTAAACCCGCTACGCCTACGCCCAATGATTGGATGAAATTACGTCTTGATGATGCCATCGTTTTGATTTTATTAAAGAGTGAATAATAATGAAAATAAGAATACTCTAAAAGTAGAAAAACTTTAACGCGATGAATGTCAAAATTTGTAAATCAGTCCCTTCACCCTACATACGGTTTAAAAAATTCGACGATTGTCTTTTAAAAAATACTTGCTGTCACTCGCGGTACTTGGCTTTGATGCGCTTCCGCATATTTAATATCCTTTTTACCCGAAATGCGCCTTGCATGATTCGCCCTGCGAGTAGCCAATTCTGCATAATAATCTTTCAAATAATTCTGTGCGCCCATACACGCCATAGCTGCTAATTTTTTTTCAAAGACTGAACTTATATCTATAAAAGTATCAGGCGTAAAACCTGATAATTCAGGCTGATGTGGCTCAAATGAATACCAAGCGGGCGGGTCAATATTCTTAAAAGCACTTGGCACACCTGCACCTGACGACAACAAACGCGCCCGTTGAACGCCTTGAAATGCCAAGGGGTGGTCGGGGTTGAAAGGGTCTTTTTCGCTGTGCGTCAAAATAACGGTTGGTTCAAAGTCCCCAATAATATGGGTCAGTTGTTTAATGCGTTCATCCGTCAACAGCATCGGATAGTCGCCCCAATCTAAAAACTGAATCGGTGTGCCGATAATATCCGCCGCCTTTTGCGCTTGTGCGTGGCGAATGATTTTTACGCTTTCGATGCTGCGTTTGGGGTCTTCTTTCCATAATTCACCCGATTCGCCGCGCTCGCCGTAGGACATGGCTATGACGAGGGTTTCTGCGCCTTCTTCAAGGGCTTTTGCGATGGTGCCTGCGCTGCGCCAAACGAAATCGCCTGAATGTGCGCCGATGACTAAGAGTTTCTTCTTCATTGTTTTAGCTTGTTTTTTATTCTAAAAAGCGTATTTTTGTTATCTAAATTTTAGATTTTGGGTTAAATTTGTAAAAAAATAAAAATTATCATGCACGAACAAGCAATAGATAGTAATTTACTGAAATCCGTTCTTGAAGATATGCTCAAAGAGCGTAACCCTGAGTTGCAAAGTCTTTTGGAAGAATTACTTGAAAAGTTTCTTGCAAGATCTTCTGATAAAGCAACACCCTTAGATATGACTGAAATCCGAAGAAAATATGCGCTTAAAAGAGATGCTTTTAAGCCATTGCATGACCTTTTTAAAGATGCACCACCTGCCTACGAATTATCAAGTCTTCTTACCAAATAGCTTATGGACTTTGTTTTAGATACCAATATTTTAGTATATTTTGTCCGCAATGATGAATACATTCGTCAATTGGAGAACCAATTTTCTTTGTTTTCACCAAATAATTCGACGTTTATTTCTATTGTGTCCGTTGGAGAAATTCGCTCATTAGCCTATCAATTCGGTTGGGGTGAAGCCAAGTTGAAACGAATGAATTACTTTTTACAAGCTCTTCGTCCATTTCCAATTGATGGCAATGAAATAACTGAAACCTATGCGGATATTGATGCTTTTAGAAATGGTGTCCATCCAAATATGAGTCTGCCTCCAAATACGTCTGCACGAAATATGGGCAAAAATGATTTATGGATTGCGGCTACAACTTCTCTTTTTAATGCCACTCTTATTACTTGTGATGATGATTTTTCTCATTTATCTCCTCAATTTTTTAAGATTGAGAAAATTAAATTTGAACCTTTATCATAAACCCACATCTAACCGCATCTCCAACAAATTGCCTTTAAACCCTGCTTTGGTATAGGCTTTTTTTGCAGCTTTATTATCGTCATACACTTCTAAGCGGATTTCTGTAACGTTTTGTGCTTTTGCCCAAGCGATTAAATGGTCTAAAATCAAACTGTTTACACCTTGCCCTCTGAATGCCTGTTTGACGAACATAAATCCTAAATAGGCATAATGTGTGTGCTTCAAATAAGGTTTGGCTTCTTTGATTAAAGCATAACCCGAACCAATGATTTCCTCGCAGAATGTTGCTACCAAAACCTCTGCGGTAGGTGACTGAATCAAATGCAGTAAATCGTAATAATGTATTTCGCCTTCTTTTAAGGTGCTGTCAAACGGACGCTCGGCATATACAATGCCTGCTTCAAATTCCAGTAAAGTGGTTAAGTCCATTTCGACAGCCCGTCTGATGTGTATTTCCATGATAAATAGATTGATTTGCTTCAAAAAACGTGAAATACTGAGGGGTGTCTATTCCAAATCTTCAGGCATAGGTGTTCCACGCGTATGAAAACTTTCCACGGTCTGCAAACCCCAGGCTTGCCCTTTTTTACGCTCCTCTTGATTCCACACAATTGTTTGATAATCAGGGTCTAAGACCAAACGAGCTGTCGGATTTGCTATCTCGATACGATTGCCACCAGGTTCATAAACATACAGGAAAAACGTTTGTTGAATGGCATGTTTATGTGGTCCCGTTTCAATGAAAATGCCATTTTCTAAAGCAATATCGGCAGCAATCAAGACTTCTTCACGGCTGTTGACGGCATAGGTCAAATGATGAAATCTGCCCGACATACCCGCCATATGGTCGCCTGTAACGGCTAAATCGTAGGATTTTGAATTGACGGAAAACCAAGCCCCTTTCACATCATTTTCATTAAAAATAATAGTTTCAGTCAGTCTGCCGCCGAGATAATTGAGTTGAAAATCCCGAAAAGCGGCGACATCTGGGGCTAATAAGTTCAAGTGGTCAAGCCGCCTGACATTGATACCTCGTGCTGGAAATTTAGAAGCTGTATTTTTCAAAGCCGAAACTTGACCGTTTTTTGCTTGATATTTGTCTGATTCAAAGTAAATTTCAGTCAAATGTCCGCTTGGCATACGGAATTGATAGGTTTTGCCATGCCCCAAGTCCCCCTCAGTAAAACCGATGCCCAAGCCTGTTTTTTCTATCATTTTAGCTTTTTCTTGTAATAAATTAGCATTCCGTAACCGCCATGCATAATGCCCGATACCCGCGTGCTTGTGTGCTGTGAGTTTCAAAGTATGGTGTTCATAATCGTCATACGCCCTCAAATAAACACAATCGCCTTGGGTATCGCTGATAGACATGCCCATGATATCCGTAAAAAAACGGGTGCTTTCGTCCAATTTTGGCGTTAATAACTCGACATGAGCGAGGTGTGCTATGTCCCACATAATATTGTTCATTATAAAAAACTATGTGCCCAAGACGGCTATGTGTTAAATTAATAAAAAACTATTTTGTTAGAATAGAGAGAGGGTATTATTGAATTTCTTTTGATTGAATCATAAATGTAGCCACACCCGCTAAGAGCGTTGGTATCGCAAAAACTATAAAATTTGTCGTCATGGATAAACCTGCGGCAATCAAAAAACCGCCGAGCAGTGGCCCTACAATGCCACCTATACGCCCTGCACTCATCGCAAAACCAACGCCCGTTGAGCGTATTTCAGTCGGATAAAATCGTGCAGCTACAGCATATAAACCGACAAAACCGCCTTGAATACCAAAACCAATTAAACCAAATAGGACTAAAACAAGAGCAGACCCTTTGAAAAACCCAAAAAAGACCATTAAAACGGCTGTTATGGTTAAGAATCCAAAAATAGTTCGGCGTAACCCAAATTGACTGGATAGGTAACCTTGCGTGATGATACCGAAAAATGCCCCCAGGTTGAAAACTGTTCCTGCATAAATGGCCAATTCCATTGACAAACCTGTGCTGGATGCTAATTTAGGAATCCACGTTGTCAAAAAATACAGTGACCCAAAAGCCATAAACAAAGCCAACCACAATTGAAGGGTAGCCACCCTTCTTTGAGGAGTTAACAAAGCGGTCACGGAAGGCTTCTCAATCGTTTCTATACTGAGGGGGGGCAACGCATTGAATATGGGTTGATTCATTTTTGTCAAAAGAGCATTAATTTTTTCTAAAGCTCCATTTGGACGTTTTTTCATTAAAAATTCAAGCGATTCGGCTAAAAAGAAATAGATAAATGGGAGCGTTAAGAGGGTTGCTATGCCTGCTACTTGAAACATAGCGCGCCAGCCATAAGCAGGAATGATTTGTGCGGCTGCCAAACCCGACAAAACAGCCCCTATCGGGTAGCCACTCATCACAAAACTGACCCAAAAATCTTTAGTTTTTAGAGGGGCATATTCTGAAGTCAATGTGGCGGTACTTGCGAGCATACTGCCGATGCCTAAGCCACTGACAAACCTAAAAAACAATAGCATTCCAACCGATTGGGCTAAAAAAGTAGCAAAAACCATGGTTCCCATTACCAAAGCAGACAGTAAAATAATGAGGCGTCTGCCGACAATATCGGCACGAGGGGCAATAAACAGTGTGCCGAGTGTCATGCCTAACAAACCCGCACTAAATACACTACCCATTGCCTGTGGACTGATTGCCCACTCTTTGCCAATCGCAGGAGCAGCATATGAGACAACCATCACGTCCATACCGTCCAACATATTCATCAAAAAGCAGATAAATATGGTCGTAAATTGTAAAGCAGAAGTTTTGTTATTATCTGCTAAATGGGTTGCGCTTACATTCATCATTATTGTTTTTCGTTTTTTAAACAAACAGCAGTATTAAAGTCAATATAATGCCGCCAATAGTAAAGTACATCCCTTTTTTGAAGGTACTTGTACTGGGCATAAACATCCAAAATGAGGAAATCACAAAAAAGAATAAGGAAAGGGCGAAAAAGATATTGAAAAAGAAGAGCGGGTCGGCACTTTTGGCTTTGTGCAGATGCGTCATTTTATCCAACACAAAAGGCAATTCTTTAACTGTGTATCGGGCTGTTCCAGTGGTTTTATCGTAATTGCCATTTTTAAAAATGAGTAAATTGCCTTCTTCTTTATCAATTTTTAAATCTCTTATTTGCAATAGCTTACCCAATTCGTCGGGTTGGGCATTGGCTTTTACTTGTTTCGTAATTTGTTTTTCATTCTTTAAAAAATCTGTATCTCTAAATATCAAGACCGTACCACTAAGGGCATAAACCGCCATGATGCCGACTAAAAAAAAGCCCAAGTAGCGGTGTATTATCCGCATTGTAAAAGAAAAAGATGGGTTGTTTGCCATATCAATAATTAGGAATTAGGAATTAGGAATTAGGAATTAGGAATTAGGAATTATTTTTAGATGTTCACTGTATATGTTCTGCTGTTTTATTATAAAGCAGTCGTTGAAATTTTTAAGCTATTCTTTTTATTTTCTTTTTTGACTTCATGCGCTATTAATAATTGATTGCCCACCATCACACCCGTTGCATTAGACGCATTGTCTGTACCTGCTATTGACAGCGTTTCAGATACTTTGTCGCCATTAATTTTTCTAAAAACGAGTTGTGTTTTGTCGTTCCCTTGTTGCCAAAGCATGGCGGTGGTTTGGGAGGCACTCATCAGCGCAGGGTTTTTTACTGAGGGGTCGGTCAATACAAAAAGTTT
Source organism: Saprospiraceae bacterium (assembly GCA_031411275.1). GTDB lineage: Bacteria > Bacteroidota > Bacteroidia > Chitinophagales > Saprospiraceae > JAAFJT01. Next base: position 21,022 of record JANOAU010000118.1, read on the forward strand.
TTTACCTTCTTGCGACACTAATTTGACACCCGATTCGCTTTCAGCCCCCGAATAGTACGCAATCAAAGCACTTTTACCGTTCGTACTTGAAATAGCACCATTGTGCGGACAACCGGCGATTTTCCAACCATCATTATAGATGTTTTGTGGTTTTGAAAATGTATCACCATTATCCGTAGAAACCATTTTTGAAAAATCCCGAATATCGTTTTCATTATCTCTGTAAATCACATTCAAAACACCCTTGGTATCTACTAACAGATTGATATTGCAACAATCGCAGACCACCGCATCGAGCAGTTTTTCCGCTTGAAACACGCCATTTTTTGTAATTGCCAAGCGCAAATCACGTTCTTCATGCTTTATACTGTTTTTAACATCTTTCAAATAAGCCACAGCTATTTCGTCGTTTGGCAACACAACAGCGTCAAAAAAACCACGCAACAAACCTTTTGTAGGGTCTGTATCAACAGATTGTGGGCTTGTCCACGTAGTGCCACCATCTTTTGAAACGGTGAAAACAAGTTCAGAAGTACGCCCGCCGCCTCTGCCACCACGTCCGCTTTGTCCTTGTTGTGCTTGTGCTTGTGATTGAGGGGGTGCATCCATTCGATTAGAGAATACCGCCACCAACCTACCATCTTTTTTGACCAATACTTTGGCGCGCATCAAACGGCTGTTGCCGATACCTGCGCCTGAATAAATGACTTTTTTTTCTGCAAATGTTTTGCCTTTATCTTTTGAAAAAGCCAAACAAAAAGACGTCATACCTTGCTCATCTTTTTCTGTCCAAGAAAGCAAAACATCTCCTTTGGGCGTTTGAGTGAGTAAAGGCATGGTGTAATTTTTTGTAGAATCCGTTTCAAAAACCGAAGTTGAAGCGTTTATTGACTTCAATTGAAGTTGAAAAATAGGGCTACCCCATTGATTAATGCTGCCGTTTGGCATTGTGCTGCACATCGGCATATCTGAATTGGATTTCGCTGAATGATTTGGATTGAAGAATGTCCATACACTAAAAAATAAGACATTCAAAGAGATAATGAGCTTAATCATGCTATTTTTAAATTTTGTAAAAAAATAATGTTTTAACGTTTATAAACTTTCTGGATAGAATACTCTGGCTGCTCGTATATGTAAGACCTAATCAAAACGCAAAATTGAGTTTTATATCTCAAACAAAGGAAGACAATGTTGTATATTTTGGATAAAAAACGAACATCAATACCACGCAACCCTGCAAGGAATCAAACAATACGACGGTCTATAACGTGATATGGCATACACGCCTAAAGCGGCTTATATCTTTTCGGAATTACTTGAAATGCGGAGCAAACAATTTAATTGGTAAGGAGCTATTCGGTATCAAAAATTGCTTATTTGTTAAAATTTGAGTATCCTAATTATTTCTCAAAACTATTAAAAAACACATTGGGCTGTCGCCAAAAGAGTTTCGAGAACAGCAAGAAATGATTCAAAAAAGTAGTATTTTTATACAAACTGATAATCCACACCAAAAACCTGCGACAGCAGCGTTTGAGGCGCATCTAAAACCTTCACATCGCCACGCGGCTGCGGCGTAACAGGCGAATAGACTGCCAAATAATCACGCAAGGTTTGATGCAAAGTATAAGGTGTATTCTTACCGTTTTTGACGTTTGCAATACGGCATAACATCGTTTCGGGGTCACCGTCACGCTCACAAGCACAAATGGTATAATCTTTATCCATATCCAAAGGTTGTCCGCCGACCAAAATCGTTTGTACGCGCTTCCCGTTTTCTTCAAAAGCTTTAAAAGTCAAAGTCATCCCTTTCATTTTCACGACCCAGCCGCCAAAACGTTTAGCCGCTTCTTTTGAAAACACGTTGTTTAGCTCTTTTTCAAGCCATTCTTTAAGTTGTTTGCCTGTGGCAACCGCTGTTCTGACTTGTGAATCAACGGGTAGCATATCAAAAAGATACCCCTCAGTAATGGGGACTTTTCCAGTCGCATCTACGTTGCGAGGTGGGCAAAAACGAAAACCATTTGAGAGGACAATATCCGTTCCGATACGCCATTTCAAGGCATCAATTATAAGGGTATCAATCGTGTTTTCAACCACAAAATAGCGATAAAGCGGTAGGGTAGAGTAGCCGTGAACCTTGCGCATATCCTTTGAAATGGGCTTTTCTTCCGTCTCTATCAATGCTTGAATAGCGGCATTAGGTTTGAGTTTTTCACTATTCACCTCCATTAAATCGTACTTTTCGCCTACGATTTTGCCATTTTCAACCGTCAAATCCAAACGACCCACGAAAGAACCGAATGCGCCTGGCTCTACAACTTTGGCATATTTGCACTCAATCGGTTTGCGGACACGCTCATGCGTATCGCCACCAAAAATATAGTCCACCCCTTTGCATTCAGGCGCATTAGCTAAGGCAATTTGTTGTGACAAACCCAAATGGGCGATTATAATGATGAAATCACATTGTTCTTGTTCCTTTAGTACATCTACATAATATGCCACATTTTCATCGGGTTTGGTATAAATGATGCCTTTACTATAAGCAGGAGACTGACGCAACGGCACTAAATGGTCGGTATAGCCCAAAAAGCCAATTTTAACACCATGTTTCGATAAGGTTTGGTAAGCAGGAAAAATCAATTCGCCTTTTTTACCCTCACCTAAATCATGGAACATATTGGCACACACCTTTGGTGCATCGAGCGCACCCAGCAATTTTTGCATTTTGTCTTTTCCAAACACCACTTCCCAGTTGCCAGGCAAATAGAGGTCGTAACCTAAAGCATTCAAAATGTCCACATACGCAGAACCCATTGTTTTGACGGACAACATACTGCCTTGAAACATATCACCTGTATCAAGGATAAACGTATCTGGATTGCGCTTACGAGCATTATCAAACAACGTTGCGAGGTGGGCATACCCTGCCGTTTTGCGGAAAACGATTTGGTTATTTTCCCAAAACAACTCGTCGTGCGGATGCACTTGACAATGTACGTCCGTGGTTTGTAGGAGTGTAATTACTTTTTTACCCGCTTCAATGGGTTCAAAATCATTTGAATTGTTCGTTGTACTGAGGGGGGTAACTTTTAGTATTTCGGCTTTGGTGATGACAGGTGTTAAGCCGACACCAATGCCGCCAAGTATGGTTTGCTGAATAAATTTTCTACGATTAGCCATTTTGTATAATGATAGTTGATGAATGATGAAATTACCCCCCTCAGTATTTCACCTCTAATTTTCGTTTAAGTAATGGATATACTCGTTTGAAAATGGTTTGCCTACAATAATAGACTTAAATAGTTAATAACCAATATTTTATATTTTTCACTTTTCGTTTTTCACTTTTCATTTAGTATAAATAATAACATGGTCATTTCGGTTTTCTGGTAGGGGCAATCTTTACGGTTGCCCTTGCGTGAAAAGGGTCATTTTACAATAAAAATCTTTTGAATCAAAGGGCAACCGTAAAGGGTGCCCCTACCTTTTTTAGCCATGTTATTATTTATTCGTTACTAAAGCTACAAAAAAATAAAATTTTAAATGGTTTTTTTGATAAACGGTTTCCCAGTGTTCTTGTAATTGCATGTTCATAAATGTTGTTCTTAAAAAAATTATTTTCCTTTACTCATCGCTTCTTTCTGTTCTTTCATCTTCTTCTGAAAATCAACAATCGGTTGATACGGCCCTAATTTATGCTGCATATCTGGAAATGAATCCGCAAAAGGACCAAACGGGTGGTCATAAGGTTTTGCTTCAATTTTAGGCCAATCCGTTGCCAAAAAGGGGTGTTTCGGACGAGGTTGTGAGTTCACAAACGCTGCTAAATCCCATGCTTCGGCATCAGTTAATTGTGGATTTTGATACGTTGCACCAAAAGGCATATTGGCTTTGACATAACCTGCAAAACTGGATAAGCGGTACAAACCAGCCGCTTCGTTATAGCTTTTTTCGCCCCAAAGTGGTGGATAATGCCGTCCGTTACCTTCTGGCATCAGCAAACCTTCGCCGTTTTGACCATGGCATGAGGCACATTTAGCAGCAAAAATAATACGCCCACTATCGGGATTAGCGGCTCGATTCAGAAAAGCAAGTTTTAATAAACCCGAACCTTTGGGCGTTTTGCCTTTCGGAACGGCTTGACCAAGCCATTTGATATATGCTGTAATCGCTGCCATTTCATGGCTTGTGGAGTCCAAAGGTTGCCCATTGAGGCTACGCTGAATGCAATCGTTGACCCGCTTGGCAATCGTTTCGGCAGTGCCTGAACGTGCGCGAAATTTCGGATAAGTCGAGGCAACGGCTGAATAATTGTTGCCAAACGGCAGAGAACCTGCGCTTAAATGGCAGTTTTGGCAATTCATACCATTTGAAATCGACTTTATTATGCCCTCGGGACCGAGATAATCAGACGTATGAGCAATCAAGTCACGCCCGTATTGTATCAATTTTGCTTCATCCTCTTGCTTGATACTGAGGGGGTCGGGAGCTGCCCAAATTTTAGCGGTATCGAATTGAGCTAAGGCTTCTCTTTTTATTTTTTCAACAACGGTCTGCTTTTCACGCCTTTGTTTTTGCCAAAAAACGATGGCGATAAACGTCAACACGATAGCTGGAATATAAACGAGATATTTCGCTGTGCGGAGATAAGCAAAGCGTTTCGCGGTATCGGTCGAAACGGCTGCATCTTTTGCGAGGATTCGACTCGCCGCATCTACATTGTTAAAAACCCTTGCCAATATGGTCAATAAACCCAATGCCGCGATGATGAGTAAAGGAATGAGCCAATCGTTCATTTCAATTTAGTATGGTAATGACGGAGCTTGCTCCATTAGATTTTATTTGTCTTAAAGTTAAACGCTATAATGACCTCTAAGGTAATTTATTTCTCAATAAACCATACGTCCAAGTCCCTGCAAGGGCAGATAAAAGTGTCACCGCCACAACGCCAAATCCGCTACCAATTTGAGCATAAAGCGGTCCTGGACACGCGCCAGTCATAGCCCAACCAAAACCAAAAAGTAAACCACCATAGATTTGACCTTTAGTAAAAACCTTAGGCACAAAGTTGATGTCTTCGCCAGCAAGGGTTTGAATGCCTAATTTTTTGATTAAAAAAACAGAAATTACGCCGACAACAACGGCTGTACCAATCACACCATACATGTGAAATGAAGTTAACCGAAACATTTCTTGAATTCGAAACCATGAAATAATTTCTGCTTTGACGAACACAATGCCGAAAGCGATGCCAATAATCATGTATTTTAAGTTAGACAAGGTGCTTTCTTGTGCGACTTGATTATTCGGTGCGTCGCATGTAAATTCGTCTTGTTCTATTATTTGAATGTTTGATGCTTTTGCCATTTTATTTTATTTTTTATAACCCCTCAGTATTGATAAAAGTAAGCGTGTTTTTTTAGGATTTTATCACAAAATTCCTGCTTTTTCAATGCTTTTTCTACAAATTCAATAAAAAAGGTAACCCGAAATGCGTCATCAGAAAACCGCCGACCATGAAGGCTATGGTGGCAATTAAAGACGGTATTTGTAGGTTCGATAAACCCATGATGGCGTGTCCTGATGTACAACCACCCGCGTAACGTGTACCAAAACCTACAAAAAAGCCACCTAATACAATGAAAACGAAGCCACGTAAGGTTGCTAAACTTTCAAAACTGAATAAATCGGTAGGCATCAAACCTGCGAAATCGTGAATGCCTTGTGCTTCGAGTTGCCTCTGAGTATCAGCATCAATAATAATTTTACCTGGATTGGACAAAAGGTTTGTAGCGATGAAACCACCTATAACTAAGCCGCCAACGAAGAATAAATTCCATATTTCTCTTTTCCAATTATATTTGAAAAAAGAAATATTGACAGGAAAACAAGCGGCGCAAATATGTCGCAATGAGGATGAAACGCCAAAAGATTTGTTGCCAATAATTAATAATATTGGGACAGTCAAACCAATCAAAATACCTGCTATTGACCAGTGCCACGGTTGGCGAATAAAATCTAACATCATATTGCGTTTATAAAGTTAAAACTCTTGTTTTATAAAAATTTAGGTAAATATCTATAAGAAATGTGAATAATGGGTTAAAAAATGCCGTTAGGCATGGTCTATCGGTAGAAAAGCTATAAAAACGGTTTTAAATCCCAGAGGGATGGCATATTCTGATTTCAATATGTCGTGGCTATGCCACTTTTGAACATCTCTTTACCATTTTCTACCAATATAACATGCCTAACGGCATTTTTTAACCCATTATTCGCATAAGAAATTTGAAAATAAGATAGAGAAAAACACCCCTCAGTATTTTAAATAAAAATCTTCTTTCTAATGCCCTTTTACAACAGAAGGAAACACTAATTCTTTCGTTAAAATATAAACAGCCATGATAAGTACAAACCAACCAAAACCTTTTTTTAAGGTTCTCGCTTTGATAAATTTTGCCAAATAAGAGCCGAGAAAAATACCCACAATGGCTGCTGCTGTAAACGTACTTAACAATGTCCAATCAATTTGCGTCGCAAAATTCTGTACGTCACCCGTGAAACCAATGAGAGATTTGATGGCAATAATCAATAATGAAGTCCCAATTGCTAAGCGCATGGGTAGGTTTGCGAACATAACGAGGGCGGGAATGATGAGAAAACCACCACCCGCACCAACAAAACCCGTCAAAGCACCCACTACAAAACCCTCCAGAATGATAACAGGATAATTGAATTTGATTTGCGATATATTATGATTTTCTTCTTCTGGTTTTTTGTTCCGAATCATACCAATAGAAGCAAAAACCATGATAGCAGCGAAGAAAACCATGATGAAAATGTTCTTTGTTACTTCAAAACCACCTATCGAAAAAATAGTGTCGGGAATGACAGGCATAATATATTTACGAACGGTATAGACGGCTATCAAAGAAGGAATAGAGAAAATAAGGACTGTGGGAATGTGTACCAATTTCTTTGCGATATTGTTAAATCCGCCCACTAAGGACGTTGAACCCACAATAAATAATGAATAAGCAGTTGACAAAGTTGGTGAAACATGCGCCACATAAACCAAAACAGGAACAGTCAATATTGAGCCGCCACCCCCTATTAGACCCAATGACATACCCATGAGAACGGCTAATAAAAGTACAATTATACTCACTGTTTTAAATGTTTAGAATGTGAAAAAGAGTGTAGAAGCAAAGATAAAATAATCATGAATACATGAACAAGTTTTCATGTAATATTTTTTAAAAAATGCGCCCACACATTTTATAGGCGCATTTCATAAAGTAACGTGTATTTCAATCCGCAATTATAGAGTAGCATGGATTTCAATCCGCACTTTTTTAGGCAATGGTTTGAAATCCGTTCTACGGGGTCACATATTGCAATCGCAATGTTCTATACATTCGAGGAGTTTCGGAATGTCTTTTTCTTTTAAAGAATAAAAAACGCTTTGACCTTCTTTTTCGGAGCGCAAAAGCCCTTTTAGTTTCATAGTGGTCAAGTGATGCGACAAAAGGGATTGTTCCACTTTTAAGATTTCGCCAATCTCATTGACGCTCAAACGGGCATTTAGATTGAGCAAATCAACGATGGCTAAACGCGTGGGGTGTGCCACAGTACGTAATATATAAGCAGCTTTTTCGAGTTTTTCGCGGTTGATTTTGTATTCTACAGTGGCTGTCATATGAGTTTTTTTTATGCTTAATAATATTTTCTCTTGATCAAAAATACAAATGTATGAATAAGTGTTCATATTAACAAGTAAAAACGAATTTTATATATTAAACTTTATTTTTCCAAGGTTTTTAAAACTAAAAACCTTGGAAAGGTTAATAAAATTACTGAGGGGGTGGTTGCAATAGTTTTTTTAGAACAAAAGAAAATTAACATAGAGATAATATGGGCGTTAAATTTATGTCGTATGTTTGCGTCATAAAACATAATAAAGCTATGTACGCTAAGACAACTGAATTTGAAGAACAGCAGCAACAATTAGCAAAGTATGCCAAGTTGTTGTCGCATCCTGCACGAATAGCCATTATACAACTCTTGGCTCATAAACTAACGTGTATTTCAGGTGACATTGCCCATGAGCTGCCCCTCAGTAGGACAACCGTTTCGCAGCACTTACAGGAGTTGAAAAATGCGGATTTAATTAAGGGAACGATTGAAGGCCTAACGATTTGTTATTGCTTGAATGTTGTGGAATTTGAGAAAATGAAGCACTTGTTTGAGCAGTTCCTTGACATAAACAGTCAAATTACAAATTCATGTTGTTAAAAAAATGCTTTTAAAACTCATTTAGACTTACCTAATTTCAAGGGATTTTGTTGAAATATGAAAAAATATTTGGCTGAATTTATCGGCACTTTCGCTTTAATATTCTGTGGTACTGGTGCCATTATTATCAATCAAGAAACAAACGGTGTCATTACTCATAGCGGTATTGCCATAACTTTTGGTTTAATTGTTATGTGTATGATTTATACATTTGGCGAAATATCGGGCGCACACCTCAATCCTGCCGTTACAATCGGCTTCGTTTTGGCGAGTAGATTTGAGAAAAAAGAGGTATTGCCGTACATTGGAAGTCAAATAGCGGGTGCATTTTTCGCTACATACATACTAAAAATCCTATTTCCATTAAATCAAAATTTAGGTGCCACATTACCTTCAGGAACACCCATGCAATCGTTTATATTGGAAACTATATTGACGTTCTTCCTAATGCTTGTGATATTAAATGTTTCACAAGGTTCAAAAGAAACAGGACTTTTTGCAGGTATAGCTATAGGTGGAACGGTACTTTTAGAAGCTATGTTTGCGGGTCCGATTTGTGGAGCTTCTATGAATCCTGCGAGAAGTTTATCACCCGCAATCGTTACAGGGAATATAGCAGCACTTTGGATTTATGTTTCAGCCCCCATTTTAGGGGTTATTTTAGCAGTTTTGGTCTGGAAAGTTTTGAAATAAGTCGCTATTCTGAGGGGGAGAAAACTTTAACTGCCACATTAAAACAATTTTTTATCAAATATTGAAATTTTAATTTATGAAAAACATTCTCGTTTTATGCACAGGCAACAGCTGCCGCAGCCAAATGGCACATGGGTATTTAGAACATTTTACTGAGGGGTCATCCGTGGAAGTCTATAGTGCGGGCGTTGAAACGCATGGTGTAAATCCACGCGCTGTTGCCATCTTGAAAACCGATGGTATTGATATATCAAGCAATACGTCTAATAATATTTCAGAATATTTCGACGTGGACTTTGATTATGTTATCACTGTTTGTGACAATGCGAAGGAGCGGTGTCCGTATTTTCCGACACAAGCACAAAAATTTCACTACAATTTTCCTGACCCCGCCAAAGCCGTTGGAACAGAAGAAGAGATTATGGAACAGTTTGACTATGTGCGCAAAATGATTAAAGCTTATTGCAAGGATTTTGTTGAAACGCATGCTTTAACTACCTAATCACTACCCCCTCAGTATTTTACGCTTCACCCTAAAATACTATAAGTTAAATAACAAAAATAAAGGATCATAAAAATTAAACCCTTTATTTTCCCTAAATCTCATAGACAACAGGTCACTGTTTAATAAATCAAACTGTCTTTCTTCACCTTTCCTTTAAAAGTCCAAAATACAAATATCGTATATGTGGCTACTAAAGGCACACCGATGAGGGTGACAATCATTAAATGGGTTAAGGTCAATTGTGTTGAGGCAGCGTTGTAAATCGTAATATTATTGTCGGGCGAAAGGGTCGAAACGACAATATTGGGAAACATACCTACTGCAAAAAGTCCTATCAGCAAAGCTGTTGTCAAGCCAGAAAACAAAAAAGCGATAAAGTACCGCCGTTTTGTGATGTAACGCAGGATATTGGCTACCGACAAAATGGCTAAGGCAGGGAGTACAAATAGGGTAGGGTGAGAGCGGAATTTTTCAGCCATTTGGGGTACATAAATCAATGTGGTCACTGTTGTTAAGGCAAACATGATGACGAAAAATAGGATCATATTTTTAGATAAAATCGTGAGTTTCGCAAATACACGGTCTTCTGTTTTTAACAATAAAAACATCGAGCCGTGCATCATGAACAGCGCAAGCGTTGTAAAAGCAATCAAAAAGGCGTAAGGATTCAAGAAATCGAGCCAATTGCCCGCATATTCTAAGTCTTTATCAATCGGCATACCTTGTATCAAATTGCCAAGTACCAAACCAAGCAATAGGGCAATAAGGATACTCGATACGCTGAATAAAATATCCCATGTCCCACGCCACCACATCATCGGCTCTTTGGAACGAAACTCAATGGCAACGGCTCGAAAGATTATACCTGTCAAAAACAACATAAATGGCACATAAAAGGCAGAAAAAACAGTGGCATAGACCACGGGGAAACCCGCAAACATGACGCCTCCTCCGATAACCAGCCATACTTCGTTGCCATCCCAAACGGGGCCAATGGCATTGAGGGCGATGCGCCGACTGGTTTCTTTATGCCAAAAAAGGTGTATGGCCCCAACGCCTAAATCGAAGCCATCTAAAACGGCATAGCCTGTGAAGACTGCACCCAACACCAAAAACCACCATGTGTTGAGGTCTAAACCTAAGTACGTTTCCATATTTTATAATTTTTTATTTTGTTAAAAAAGGCATATCTCGTTTTGTTCCTTTTTCATCTTCCTCGTGATTGCCCCCCTCAGTATCATCGTAGCCATGCCTTACTTTTTTGTTCAAAAGATAGATAAAAAGCACAAAAAGTAAGGTGTAAACCCATGTAAACAGGATAAGGGAAAACCAAACTTGATTTTCTGTGACGACTTTTGACAAAGCGTTTGATGTTCTCAACAAGCCGTAAACGACCCAAGGTTGCCGACCCACTTCAGCAGAATACCAACCGACTTGATTCGCTATTTGTGGTAGTAAAACAGACCATGAAAAGAGGAGTAATAGCCACTTTTTAGTCCATAATTTGTTGCGCCACAAGAGGAATACGCCCAACCAAGACAAACCAATCAACACCATACCGATAGCAACCATGAGGTGATAAGTTTGAAAAACAAAGTTGACAGGCGGAATTTCGTTCTTTGGAAAACTATTGAGGCCACGAACAGGCGTGGTGAAATCCTGATGCAACAGAAAAGTCAAACCCTTGGGAATTTTGATCCCCTCAGTAGTTTGTGTTTTAGGATTCGTCCAACCGAAGAGATACATGTCGGCAACGGCTAAAGAATCGTAATGCCCTTCAAAAGCTGCGAGTTTAGCAGGTTGATTTTTTGAAACCCCATCGGCTGACCTATGACCTGTGAAAAGTTGTAAAAGTGAAGAAAAAGCCGCAAAAAACAAGGCAAAACGGAAAGAAGCCTTAGCGGTTTCCACATGCCGATTCTTTAAAATATAAAAAGCATTGATGCTCAACACTAAAAATGCACCCGCTAAAAACGCTCCAATGATGGTGTGAGACAACCTATCCACAGACGATGGATTGAAGATCATTGCCCAAAAATCGGTAATAACGGCACGTGCTTTTATGCCTTCGCCTTCGATGCGATACCCTGCAGGTGTTTGCTGCCACGAGTTCGCTACTACAATCCAAACGGCCGAAAACATAGAGCCAAGTGCTACCATAATGGTTGAAAAATAATGAACTCTTGGACTCACTCTATCCCAACCAAACAATAAAACACCGAGGAAACCGGATTCGAGCGCGAAAGCAAAAATGCCTTCTGCGGCTAAGGCAGAGCCGAACACGTCGCCGACATAACGGGAGTAAGTGGCCCAGTTTGTGCCAAATTCAAACTCCATGACGATACCAGTGGCGACGCCAATACCAAAAATAAGGGCAAAAATGCGTATCCAAAATTGTGTCATGTGCTTATACATCACGTTGCCTGTGCGTATGTACGCCCCTTCCATGATGACGAGCAAAACGCCAAGTCCAATACTGAGGGGTGGATAAATGTAGTGGAAGGCAATGGTGAAGGCAAATTGAATGCGGGCGAGTATTTCAACGTTCCAATTCATAAGGTTGTGGTTTCGTAAAAAATGATTGCAGTGCAAAATTACGCCTTTGAGTAGGAGAATTGAGGTATTAAGGAGGCTAATTTGCTAATTTTTATACGTTATAAATAGTATTGCTACCAGTATGTAATCAAAAAAACAAAAACGGCTTTGACGCAACAATCGCCAAAGCCGTTTTTACTGAGGGGGTGCTTATTTCTCATTTAAACTTCATCTGTTATCTGTTCCGCTTTTGTGAAAGAGATATTTTCATAAATCGTATCAAGTGAAAGGGACATATCAAAAAGTGCCAAAGCTACTTTGTCAGATAGGTCTTCTAAAAGTTGATAATGCCAACCGTTTTCTTCTCGGCTATACACTTCGACGTTGACCGTATCTTGGTCAATAACCAAGTAGTAATCCAAACTTGGCACTTTTGAATATTCTTGTAATTTGATGACTCGGTCAGTATATTTTGAATTATCGCTTATAATTTCAATCAAAATGCGTGGTTTTGTGATGTTATGCGTATGCTCATCACCTTTTTCATCAGCGACAACGACATCGGGATAGCGGTATATTTTATTTTCTTTGACGATAGTTCTAACATCTTGAATGAAGATACGGAAACCACGTTTCCTAAGCGATTGACGGAATGTAACGTAACAATTACCAGCAATCTCGTTTGCATTTTTTGATTCTCCGGGCATAGCTATTAGTTTACCATAGTGATATTCATGCCGAATAGTTGAGTGTTTTTCTAACTCAAAATACTCTGCAACAGTATAAAACCTTTCTTGTGTAGCAGGGGGCGTTTTTACAGTTGTTTTAGGTTCGACAATTGTTTCTGTCATTTTGTGAATTTTTATAAAGTCAAAATGCGTTGCTTATTATTGTTGACAAAAGTAAGGATTCCTTTCCACTAAATCCATTAAAGAACGATTTTTGCAACAAAAAGGCAGAATGTTTTGCTTTTTTAAGCCAATTCTTTAACTTACTTCGTGTTAGTGAAATGAAAAAATCAAGCGTATGGCACTACAAATAAATATAACTGCAAAAGATATTTTTCCATTTCTCAAGTGGAAAAATGAGGTCAATCGTGAAACTTTAAAAGCCGATTTTTTTGCAGGTGTGACAGGCGGCATTATTGTCCTACCACAAGGTATTGCGTTTGCTATGATTGCGGGTTTGCCACCGATTTATGGCCTTTATACAGCGATGGTTTCGCCCATCATTGCTGCCTTGTTTGGGTCTTCAAAGCATTTGGTTTCGGGACCCAATACGCCGCTTTCGCTCATCGTTTTTTCAGGCATCAGCAAATTTGCAGAACCGACGACCGAGGCTTTCATTCAATTAACATTGGTGATGACGTTTATTGCGGGAGTCATACAATTTTTAATGGGTATTGCGCGATTTGGGTCATTGGTCAGTTTTGTGTCTCATACGGTCATTGTGGGTTTTACAGCAGGCGCAGCGATATTGATTATTACCAGTCAAATGAAGAATTTTTTGGGTATTCAATTGCCTGCCAATGCTTCATTTATGGATACGTATATCAATGTTTTTCAGCATATAAATGAAACGAATTGGTATGTTGCGTTTGTCGCTTTTCTTACCCTCGGAGTAGCCATTGTATCAAAAAAAGTGTTTCCAAAGTTACCTCATTTGCTTATTGCGATGGTGGTAGGTAGTCTTGTAGCCGTTGCTTTAGGAGGTGAAAGCGTAGGCATTAGGTTTGTAGGTGAACTGCCTTCGGCTTTACCGACCCCCTCAGTACCCACATTTTCCTACAGTAATATTCAGAAATTGATGCCCAATGCCATGGCTATTTCTTTGATGGGCTTAATTCAGTCTATTGCCATAGGTCGTTCTATTGCTGTGAAGTCTAAGCAACGCATTGATGCTAATCAAGAATTTATTGGGCAAGGTTTGTCCAATCTTATTGGTTCTTGTTTCAGTTGTTTCGCCAGTTCGGGGTCTTTTACACGGTCAGGTATCAATTACGAAGCGGGCGCTAAAACACCATTAACTTCGATATTTGCAGCAGCGACCTTAGTTGCCATTGTGCTTTTTGTTGCACCGCTTGCTGCTTATTTGCCTATGCCAGCAGTGGCAGGGGTCATTGTGATTGTGGGATGGGGTTTGATAGACATTCACTATATTCGGCACGTCCAAAAAGCCAGTCGGCGCGACAATATTGTCGGTATCATCACCACCGGAGCCACTCTTTTCTTGGATTTAGAGTTTGCTATTTATATAGGCGTTATTTTGTCCCTGTTTTTCTTTTTGCAAGGCACTTCGCATCCCCATATTGCGACAATGGCACCCGATCCCGATCACCCACGTCGTCAATTGACCTATATTATTCGGAAAAAGAATGTTAAAGAGTGTCCACAGCTCAAAATAGTGCGTATTGATGGCTCTTTGTTTTTTGGCTCCATCGAGCATATTGCAGCTTTTTTTCAACAAATCAGAGACGAACAACCTATTAAATACATGTTACTCTTAGCGAATGGCATCAACCGCATTGATTTTGATGGTGCAGAATGGCTTTCAGAAGAAGCCAAAGCGTGGCGTAACCGCGGTGGTGGACTCTATATTGCGGGTCTAAAAGTGATTGCACAAGACGTTTTAATTGACGGCGGCTTTTTAGATGAAATAGGCGCAGAGTATTTTTTTGTCTCAAAAACAGATGCCATTGCTGTCATTTATGAAAAACTCGACCCCTCAGTATGTCGGGCTTGCACCGCCCGTGTTTTCCATGAATGTGATACTTCTTGCTTAATATGAATTGTGGACAAGATATAAGTAATGATGAATGATAACTGATGAACGATGAATAGCGTAAAACGTTGATTATCAAATATCTCCACCAAATCAATTTCCAGTTTATTTCTGTTCATCTACTTAGAAACGAACATAGAATAGATTTTTGTTTAATATACACTCACTTTTTTTATAAAAACACATGAATATTTGTTCATTTATTCATTTAAATTACTTACCTTTGCACAACACAACAATCCTTAGCGTTTAAGACTCGTTGTTTTTTTATGCAAAACATTATCAAGATTTCATCAATCCAACACATGATCGTAGAGCAAATTTATACAGGCTGCCTTGCACAAGGGACATATTATATTGAATCAGAAGGCGAAGCCGTTGTTATTGATCCTTTGCGCGAAGTTTCGCCTTATATTAAAAAAGCAGAAAAGGCGGGTGCAAAGATAAAATACGTTCTTGAAACGCATTTTCATGCTGATTTTGTTAGTGGTCATATTGATTTGGCAGCTAAAACAGGTGCAACGATAGTTTTTGGACCCAATGCGGTTACCGATTTCAAGGCGCACATTGCCAAAGACGGTGAGGAGTTTAAAATCGGTAAATACACCTTTAAAGTCTTGCACACACCCGGGCATACGATGGAGTCCACTTGCTATCTATTGTCAGATGAAAACGGTACGCCTAAGTATGTGTTCACAGGTGATACGCTGTTTATAGGTGATGTGGGTCGGCCAGATTTGGCTCAAAAATCGGATGTAACGATGGCCGATTTGGCGGGTTTCCTTTATGATTCTTTGGAAAAAAAAATCAAAACTTTACCCGATGATGTCATCGTTTATCCCGCACACGGCGCAGGTTCTGCTTGCGGTAAACACATGTCAAAAGAGACTTTTGATACGATTGGGCATCAAAAACAAGTCAATTATGCGCTTTTAGCTCAATCAAAAGAAGCCTTTATAGCTGAAGTTACTAAGGGATTGGGGACGCCGCCTTCATACTTCCCTTTGAATGTATTGATGAATAAGCAGGGGTATGATTCTATTGACACAGTCATGAAACGGGGTAACCATGCTTTAACACCTGAACAATTTGAGCTGGAAGCAGAAGCGCACAATGCCTTGATTTTAGATACTCGTTCGGCCGCTGAATTCTATAAAGGTTTTATTCCAAATTCGATTAATATTGGTCTGAAAGGCTCTTTCGCGCCTTGGGTAGGCGAGATGATTATCGATATTAAACAACCGATTCTCATTGTTGCAGAAGAAGGCATGGAAGAAGAAACAGTGATGCGCTTGTCGCGTGTCGGTTATGATTTCACTTTAGGTTATCTTCAAGGTGGTATATCGGCTTGGAAAGCAGCGGGAAAAGAGGTGGATACGGTCAACCGTATTACAGCAGACGCATTTGCTGCACAATTGAGCAAAGACAAAACCGTTTATGACATCCGAAAAGACAGCGAATATGCTGCCGAACACGTGGATGAAGCCTTTCATCGGCCCCTCAGTAAAATCAACGAATGGATGGGTTTTATTGATAAAAACAAACCTTTTTACATGTACTGCGGCAGTGGCTACCGCTCTATGATTGCTGCTTCGATTCTCAAAGCTCGTGGTTACGACAATTTTATTGAAGTCGAAGGTGGCATGGTCGCTATCGCAAAAACAGAGGTGGCAAAGACAGATTTTGTCTGTCAGTCCAAACAATTGGTTGGATAGGCTGATGCTTTATTTATTCTTTGTGAAGTTCTGCTTGTCTCAATCTTAATTGTTGTATGGCTCAAACCTCTTGTTTTGTAATGATAATATCCAAAACGCGCGTTATCACATAAGAGCCAATAAGACCCACTATAACACCTTCTGCAACGATGTAAAGACCAATGGTAAATGGATTGAGGTATGCACCCATTTGTGAATTTTGAATCAAAATATTCATTACTGTTGGGTTCGCATACAGAAATATACCTGTGAATATGGCGAATCCACCAATGCCCACCGCCGATGTTTCCATCCCTCTTGCTACACCCGCTAAATAGTTCCCAACTTCTGCAGGATAAAGTTTATAGTGCAGTTTGATAACATAATACATGAAAAAGAGTTGAATAACAACATTAAATAAACGCAATCCAGTGGACTGTATCAACCCCATGGCATTTACGACAAGGAAAAAAACAATGAATGATCCTAACATCCAAAGACCCATTTTTATTGAATTCGCTCGCATGATTATTTTGTTTTAGATTATTTAATGGTGCTAAGGTCAGTTTATTAATCAAAAACAGTGTTACACAATTTTTAATATTAATTACATTATTCACACATTATCAATTAACCTTCAAAAGTTATTCCAACGCTTTTTGTAGTCAGAAAAGGCAGATATGTACCATTTTGACCTCAATATGGGGAAGATAGTTATGCTAAAAGATTGTTTTAAGTGGTACAGAGTAATTGAGTAGAGCATAAATAGATGTATAAAATATTGAAAGTTAACACTTTATCAACCGTCTATCTACCCGATTACTTTCTATTCTCTACTTAGTAGTGAATCTGAATATAGAATAAATATTTGAAACAGCCTTACTTTATCAACGTCACATCGCCCTTTTTAAGTAATATTTCGCCATCAGTGAACTCAATTTCTGCATAATAGACGTAAACACCCGACGGCAAAGAACGGTTTTGTCGCTTGCCATCCCAACCAAAAGTCATGTCATTGGGTGGAAAATCCAATTGTTCAAACACCAATGCCCCCCAACGGTTGAATATGCGGAAGGTTTTGATTCGTCGCACATTGGCATGGTCATAAATGACCAAAACATCGTTGACAATATCATCATTGGGCGAAAAGGCGGTCGGTATAAAGACCTTGTGACAATCATCGTATAAAACATCCAGTGCATCGGAAGCCGTGCCACAGGAGTTGGTAATCGTGACGGCATACGTGCCAGCAAAAGCCACAGGGTAGGAGGG
Source organism: Saprospiraceae bacterium (assembly GCA_031411275.1). Lineage (GTDB taxonomy): Bacteria > Bacteroidota > Bacteroidia > Chitinophagales > Saprospiraceae > JAAFJT01. Next base: position 38,806 of record JANOAU010000118.1, read on the forward strand.
CAGCGGTGAATTGTCTTGCCAATGATAGGTCGCCAATTCTGCCCACACGTCGAGGCTTAGTTTTTTGTATTCACATAAAACCGTGTCATGACCCAAATTTACTGAGGGGGGTAAAATAAAATGAAAACGCACGGAATCTGATGCCGTACAGTTGCCTCGTGCCAACTTAACCGAGTACATCCCTTCTTTGTGGGCATAAATCACGGAATCCGTAGAGCCTGTTGACCATTTATAGGTTTTTGCACCACTTCTTGAGGCATCAAGACGGACAGAATCGCCGCCACATACTGTTTTATCAGAACCTAAATCTATCAAAACAGGGTCACCATTGACAACGAGGGTGACTTCTTGTTTGAACTCAACGCCGCAACGGTCAGTCGCCGTCACGATGTAGGTGGTCGTTACTTCGGGTCTGGCTGTGGGCGTGGCAATGGTCGGATTGTCTAAACCCGTGGCAGGAGACCACCGATAACTGACACCCCCGTAGGCTTGTAATTTTATGGTATCGCCCTTGCACAGGTTGGCTTTTGAGGGTTTATCTATCAATGTTGTGAACTTAAAACACACATCATGCTCATTATTTGCCCCGCCTGTGGCAGCTGTGAAACCCCAATAAACCAGTGGGTCGCCGCCAAATATATCCTTGACAATGTCACCCGTATAGGTCAGTTTCAAATCACAATCGAACCAAACCTGTAGCTTTTTAGCCGTCGCATTCCAATTGACACGCAGACTGTGCTTGTTGCAGTCTTCCACATTGTTGCCGTTGATACCCATGGAGACAGGCCCTGCCAATGTATTAGGTGAATTGTGGTTGATGTCGCCATTTTTGATGATAGCAATATGGTCATAAGGCGGGTCAGTGCGGTTAAAATTTTGGTAAGTATCCATTTCGATACCGATAGAAGGACTCACACCTAAGAAGCCCATACCCTCGCCTGGTTGTCCGATAGAGGTATTGACGGGTTGAAAACCGAACACCATACCATCCGCTCCCTCGGCATCTTTGCAACCTAAAAACACATCAAGGTTGGCATCAAAGGATTGTGTCAAATCTATCTTTGTGGTGTCCCAAATAGAGCCAATTTTGTTGTTGGTCGCATCCGTCAATTGAAAACATCGGTCGCCTAAGGGCTTTGCCGAGCCGTTGAAGTGGAATTGACCGAAGGTAAACGGCATTGCATACATGCCCAATAAGAAGATAAGTATCTGTTTTTTCATTTGCTTGCAAGATACATTGAACGGTTTGATTCAAGATAATCTTAAGCAAATTTTAGCTAAAATGCCAATCTTACTGAGGGGTATAAGGTAAGCGTTGGGACGATTGATTTTTTTCCAACGGGGATTAAATTCCGGCTAAAATCTTATATAACTCTTCTTTTGTTTTGCCTAATTTGATGTGCAGCTTATCTATCATTTCTGCCTGTGTGCTTTTTCCAAATAATGTGTCCTTGTCGTTTAAGGCCGCAAATTTTTGTATAAGCTTGTCTTTTTGCTCTTCCCAATTACCTTTTAATTCTATCATGATTATAATTTTAAATATTATGTTGCAATGATTTTTTACAATGGCAAAGTTAGTTATGTTGCAGAAAATAAATGTTATACAATTTTAGGATTAAGTTGCAATATTCACACATTTTGAAATACTTACCTTATGAATAGTAGAAGAATAAATGTCAAAATAAATAAGAATGCGCGCTCATCATAGCGTTTTTGAAGATTTGCTCCATATACAGAATGACTACTAAAGCAACTTTTTAGGGCAATAATGACCCAAAATGGGGTAAAAATTGCTCATAATTTCCATTTATTTATACATCAGGCGATGGAATACCTTTGGATGGTATATGCTATACATCTTGCAATGTGTGAATCATGTAATTTATATCAAAAATTGTGTAACGCTTATGTTTCCGAACAGACTCACCTTTGCATCATTAAATAAATTATAATCATAAAAACAGCGAACATGAAAAATATCACCCCATTTAAAACAGCATTATTCCAAATGGTTTTGATGATCATTGCTACGATAAGTGGCTTTCCTTCAATCTTATCCATTAAAAACCCGAGGATATTAATATGGACATTAACTAAGTCAATTTAAAGCAATACATATATTTACTCAAACAACTAATTTTTAACATTAAATAAAAACAACACAATGGGCAATCTACTTTATTTAATCGCCGTCGTCTTAATCATTTTTTGGGCAGTTGGTTTTTTTGCATACAGTACAGGTGGCATTATTCACATTCTACTTGTCATTGCAGCTATTGCGATACTGCTAAGAATTATTCAAGGTAGGAAAGTGGTCTAAACACTTTATATTAATTAACGTAGGCTATTTATTCCCACAGAGCATTGAAAACCTTCCCTTACGTTACACAAATTACTGAGGGGGGGGCAATCACGCAGTTTAGGGAAGTCGTAGCTACAGAAACAATTTTTTAAACAATTAAAAATATTCAATTATGAACTCAGTAAAAGCTTTAGTAGGCGTATTAGTAGGTGTTGCGGCAGGTGCAGCATTTGGGATGTTATTCGCTCCTGAAAAAGGGGAAGAAACACGGAAGAAAATTTCAAAAAAAGGCAGTGATTATGCTGATGGCTTAAATGAAAAATTCACTCAATTCGTTGACAACATGACTCAAAAGTTTGAAAGTTTGATGGCTGAAACGTCAAAGATGGCTGAAAACAGCAAAACAAAAGTTGAATCTGTTGGCAATGAAGTCGCTAATTCCGTAAATTCAAAAGTGAAGGAATACACGAGATAAAACCTTCGTAAAATATAATAAACAGCAGACTTTGGGAATGGGTGGAATTACCTTGTTTCAATCCATACTTTATTTTTATCTTCAACAACTTAGACAACCCATTAACTGATTACACTCATTACTAAAGTCTGTCGTTTATTTATTATTTTTTGTTACTGCACGCATAAAAAACAATTCATATGGAAACACCTCCCAGTTTAATAGAATCAATGTATGAAAAAGTCGAAGCATATGGCAAAACTACATTAGAGTTGTCAAAGTACAAAGCGATGGAATATATGAGTATTGTCATAACTCTGTTTACATCTCGATTGATTGTTTTCATCGTCTTGGTACTATTTGTTTCTTTTTTGAGCTTTGGTATAGCACTCTACTTGGGTGATTTATTGGGAAAACCCTACTTCGGTTTCTTAAGCGTCGCAGTATTTTACCTCGTCGTGGCAGTTGTTTTGTTTTCTTCTCTTCATAAATGGATTAAAGAACCGATTAGTGATTTATTGATTTCACAATTGGATAGTGATGGCATACCCGGCGAGAGTAGGGTGGAGGGATAGAAATGAAAAACAGAAAACAGAAAATGAAAAATATAATATATACTTATTTGAAAATGGTTTGCCTAAAATGATGGAATCAAATTATTCATAACCAACGCTTTATATTTTTCACTTTTCGTTTTTCACTTTTCATTTAGTATAATAATCTCGATAAAAAGATAATTTAATAAAAATTAAAAAAAACGGTCATGCAAAACACAAATTCAGATACCAGTATTAAAGATGCTATCCTTCAACTTGAAGCGCAGCAAGCCAATAACGGAAAAATGTTGAAAGAACAATTCAACCGCGCTATTGATAGCATACAACCCATCAATATTATTAAAACGACCTTCAAAGAAGCCACTGTCTCTGAGGATTTGAAAAACGATATTTTGAATACATCGGTAGGTTTAGTGGTCGGCTATGTCTCCCAAAAATTTCTTAAAAATATGTCAATAAGTCCTTTTAAAAAGCTTTTTGTAACAGCTGTACTTTTGGGTATCACAAATGTTATTGCGAAAAATCCTGAAAAGGTTAAGACTTTCGGTAGCAATGTATTGAGAATGATTAGAAACAAATCAAATAATAGGAATAGGCTTCTTACGAGCGCTGATTAAATAAGCCACTAATATCTGTAAGGATTATTCTATGACATTTAATTACTTATCAATTCATGTTCCTTAGCTCAAACAAATAAACACCTTTTATGAAAACGCGCGTAATTTATTCCTTGATGGCTTTATTTTTATTAGTCATCGCCTTTAGTTGCAAACCCCAGGTCAAACAACCCATCATTGTTCCCAATCCAGTAGCCATTAATACCGATAGTTTGACTATTAAAAATTGGCTTTATGCGTATGTTGTTGAAAAAGATATTCGTATAAAGGAGTATTTTCGTTATATGGACAGCGTTGCTCATATCTATGACACTTTAGTGGCTTATGATTTGACAGCGCACCTACTTGTGCGCACTAATCCGTGGATTATAGATACCTTAGAAAGCACAGATTATTATCGCCAAAGAAAACAAGGCGTTTTCATTTATGACCAAAAAGAATATATTGTACTTAAAAAAGGCGATACTTTATACATCCCAACCGATACGATTGCACAGCAAATAATAGAAAATCAAGCGAAAACCGTACTCGACGTTAATATTCCTGAAATGAAACTGCGTGTCATTGAAGGCAGCGATACTGCTGGTACTTTTCTCGTTAGGGTTGGGCAAAACCGTATAAACCAATGGGCAAATTATGAAAAAATGTCTAAACTTCGCACAAAGACGGGCAGTGGTAAAATTATCCATACTTATTTCAAGTCTGCTTATTTAGACCCCGTTACAGGCGAAACACATGATAAAACCAAGCGCGACGATGGTGACTCCACATTTATGGCATTGATGCCGTGGCTGGAGCCAGAAATCAATGGTGAAGCTATTGGTCAATTGATTCATCCGACAACCAATGAAAATACGCTTGGAAAAGCCTATTCAAATGGCTGTATCGGGGTCGGTGAAGGCGATATGTGGCGCATTTACTATTATGCACCCATCGGCACACGTGTTAGGATAAGGTACAACCTCAACGTTAAAGATGAAGATGGCAAACCCATTCGATTGAAAGATATTTATGGAAAAAAACCTAAAATAGGTTAAATAATGATGGATTATTAATGATAAATGATGAATTTACCCCCCTCAGTAAATTCATCATTTATCATTAATAATCCATCATTCATAATTCACGTTTAACATGAAACTTCCATCCTACGCTAAGGCATCGCTTCTTTTAATTGGCTTATATGTGCTTATCAGCATGTTATACATCGCACAAGACATCATTCTGCCTTTGATTTATGCGACTATATTAGCTATCTCAATCAGTCCAGCCGTTAATTTTTTGGTTAGACGTAAATTGAATTTGGCAATGTCCATCACGGTTGTTTTAACAATCGGCTTTTTACTCACCAGTGCGCTCATTGCTTTGCTGTCGTCACAAGCCACTTTGTTGGGTGAAGCTTATCCGCAATTAGTGGAAAAATTTCAAGCCATGTTCCACGAATCTATTGCTTGGGCTGCGGGTTATTTCAATGTCAGTGCGAAAAAAATCAATGAATGGATTGCCAATGGCAGTAACGAACTGATGAATAACAAGAGTACAGCCATTGGTATGACGCTCACGACTATGGGTGGCTTTTTAACGGTTGTTTTCCTAACGCCTGTTTACATCTTTATGCTCTTATATTATAAATCGCATTTAGTGGCTTTTACACAGCGGCTTTTTGCTGATACCAATGACAATAAAGTAAGTGATATATTGGTAAAAATAAAGACAATTGTTCAAAGCTATCTTGTGGGGCTTTTTTTTGAATTTGCTATTGTTGCAACGCTCAATTCTGTTTGCCTTCTCATATTGGGCATTAAATACGCTATTTTGTTTGGTATTTTAGGCGCACTTCTCAATGTCATTCCTTACATCGGTGGCATTATTGCGGTGGGCATATTCATGATTATCGCTTTGGTGACAAAATCCCCTATTTATGCATTGTATGTTTTAGCCCTCTACACAGTCATTCAATTTATTGACAACAACTATATCGTTCCTAAAATAATCGGTTCAAAGGTGCAACTCAATGCGCTCATATGCCTCATCGCAGTTATTTGTGGGGGTGCGCTTTGGGGCGTACCGGGTATGTTTTTATCCATTCCCTTAACGGCTATTATCAAACTCCTATTTGACAACATCGATTCCTTAAAACCGTGGGGCTTTTTATTGGGTGATACCACGCCACCTCTTATGAAGTTCAATTTGAATTTCAAAGAATTTTCTGAAAAACTGCCGCGCATCATGCCACCTTTTAAGAACAAATAGGCAAAAATACTGAGGGGTTATGGAATGATGAATTATAAATGATGAACGATGAATAACGCAAGTTATTGAAAATCAAAGTTATGCAAATTCATCGTTCATCATTTCCTAATGTGTGAAAGATATAACTTATAAAAAAAATTGTGTAACACTCTCTGAAGATAAACCAATCACCTTTGCACCATGAAAATTATTTCATAACTTAAATTTAATTGAAATGAAAAAACTACTCTTATTAATGGTCGTCTTAACCGTTATGATTAACAATAGTAAAGCACAAGACAATAGTGTTTTGTTTGGTTTGAAAGTCGGCGCAAATTATTCTAACCAATATGATTCAAAAGGTGGAAATTTTACCTCAACATCGAAAGTGGGTTTTGCAGGTGGTGCTTTTTTAGCCCTTTATATAAGTCAATACGTGGGTGTTCAACCTGAAATCTTGATTTCTCAAAAAGGATTTATCGCAAAAGGCAGTGTTTTGGGTAGCCCTTATGACCTAACTCGGACAACAACTTATGTTGATGTGCCTTTGATGCTTGCCATTAAACCCGTTTCATTTGCGACCATCGTACTTGGTCCGCAATACTCTTATCTGTTGAAACAAAAGGATAAGTTTACGAATGAAGTCTTTACGAATGAACAGAATAAAGAATTTAACAATGATAATATCCGTAAAAACATATTGGGTTTTGTGGGTGGTGTTGATATCAATATCAAAAATGTCGTTCTGGGTTTAAGAGCAGGACGAGATTTTCAAAACAATAATGGAGACGGTACGTCCACAACCCCCCGCTATAAAAATGCTTGGGTGCAAGCGACTTTAGGATTAAAGGTCTTCTAATCGCAGGAAAATTACAATTTTAGTAAATTGTAAAAAACGCCAATAGGACAGATTTGATAGATTTTAATGGTCAAATACCATGTAAATCGAGTCAAACAGTTCTATTGGCGTTTTTTTTTAAAATTATTGCTAAAACCGTTTCTTATACTGAGGGGTGTATTAAAAAGAGAATGTGTGAATTATATAACTTTTAAATATAATTGTGTAACACATTTTACCCTTAAAGGAGTCAACTTCGCACTTTGAACATTCACTTATAATTAAATTTTTAGTATAATGAAAACTAAATTACTCTATCCGCTAACTGCGGTTTTTCTATTCTTAATATCCCTTGTAACTTACGGACAAGCACCCAGATTATGCACAACTTCCAGTTTTGCACTATTTACGGGAGCGGGAGCCATTAACAATAATGGCTTCACACTCATAAAAGGCGATGTTGGCACGAATGCAGGGGCATTCAATGGCTTCCCTCCGGGTATTGTCAATGGCAACATTCATGTGGCAGACCCTGCAGCAGCACAAGCATTGATAGATGTCGGTGTTGCCTATGGTGATTTAAGTGCCACTCCTTGTGGTTTTGTCATAGGTGTTGGATTAGG
>JANOAU010000119.1:0-52904 GCA_031411275.1 Saprospiraceae bacterium
AGATGTTAGATGTGTGTTGTGTGTGGTTTTAAGTTGGTCGGAAAATTAAGCGCAAATACTGAGGGGGACTTTTGCTTTTATTTCACGGGTCAGGAGACCCGCTTGATAGTGAGTTCTGTCTGGAGACAGAACCCAGCGCCGTCGTTCGTTGGTTGAAGATAGAAAATTAAATTTTGCCAGCGGGTATATTATTCCACCAGTCTCTTGAGCTAGCATAGCATGTTATGTGTCAAGATTGTCCCACTCATCACCAATAACCCACCTAAGCGCAGAAAGTTTTCCATTCAACATTCCCCATTCGAAATCATTTTTATAATATTCTCGCATTGCTACCTTGCCTCCGTATTTCTCTTCAGCAAGTTTCATTGCAGCAAACATTCCTTTCATAATGCCAGGTGGTGGTTCTGTCTCTAAGCCTTTTTGAATTTCGTCAAGCATTACAAGCTTACGGTCATACCAAATTCTGTCACAAAATTCAGTTTCTGCTTGAAGTATATCCGTTAAACTTCTAGGCTCTGCTAACCACTCTTCCTCAATCATTATATCAGTTACTAGTTCAGGACTTATTCTATGAATGGCTTCTGATAGTTTTATGTAGTATTGAGACTTTATTTTGGAAAAACAAATTGCAAAATCAGGATGAGGAATTTTATCACTACCATTTGGCAAGCTAAAATCATTTTTATTATGAGTTACAAATGCAAACCTAATTCCGCTTGAAGTTTTGTCCTGAATGCATTGAGCGTAGGTCTCCATAATAATTGCGTCATTAATACTGTTCTTTTGCCTATGGAAAGGTGCTTTCCTATCTATTGCTCTTTGAACAGCACGTAGTTTTATTTCATCTGTTGACTCGATAATTAAACCGCTTTTCAATAATTTTTCAATTCGTGTAACTGAAACGGTTGCCGTTTCACCTAAAAATGGAATTTTATAATCTACATTATTAAGTTGTTCTAGGACTGCTTTTTTATTGTCAGGGTCTCCAAATTTGTTTACAAAGTCTTTTACTCTTTTGAACGTACTTGAGAGACTCTGATTAATTTCTTTAATTATTCTTTCTTTATTTCTAGCAAACTCTTCTATCACTAATTTTGGAACGATTAAAGTAAGTTCCTTTCTTTTTACCAATTCCTCAACAACATTTAAAAGTGCTTGCTGTTCAGGGTCTTTGGCAATATCTAACCAAACACAAGTGTCAACGAGTATTTTATGCATGATAAAGTTTTATTTCTTATATAAATGTCAATTAGGTAATAATACTAACGCATGCCTTTAAGCCTATAATAGAACATTATGTACGATATAATTATCAACCCTGTTGTGCCCATTTCTTCTCTAACTATATCTCTCAAATCAATTCATGATTTGTGCAATAAAAATTTGCGCAAGCCATGTTTAGTTAAGGATCTTTTTGTACCTGCTAGTCTGAAGACCCATTTATTAGTAGCGTTTTGTCATGAGACAGAACCCAACGCCGCCGTTCGTTAGTTGAAAATAGGAAATTAAATGAAAGGATTACTCTTTTCCAGCGGTATGTATCTGTCGATTTGTTCAAAAAATCTATTAAAGCAATTGATTGGTTAGAATATAACTTATTAGAGCTTGAACGACTTACTGAAACTAGCCGCCCTTCAGAAATCCTAAAAAAGTTAGGATTTGAATTGAGTCCGACGCAAACCCCCAAAGTCGATTAAAGGTTTCAAGTTTTGGCGATAATCCCGCTTCTGACCTTTCTTTAAAGTCTTTAATTTCTTCCAATAATTGTTCTTTAAAAACTATATCAATTATTTGGCTTTTTTCAATTAAATCACAAAGCTTATCAAAATTTTCAATATTAGAAATATTTTGAGTAACTGGTGAGTTCCGAGAATTATTCGCTATTGCAAGTTGGGTATTATTGTCGCCAATTTTTATAGAATTGTCAATCATAGAGTGTGGATTAAATATATTATACGGGTTTTTCAAAAAGGCTTCGCCAATAAATGTTATTTGTACAAATTGACCTCTATTAGGCGCGTCTACACGCCATTTAACGAGGTTTTTTAATTTTATAAAATCAACCATTGAATTTACGCTATCTATATCTTGTGATTTTTCAGTAGCATATTTCAATGTGTTAATAGTTTTTTGTGGTTCTACTAAACATTTTTTTAAAAATTCTATAATAAATTCTTGTTCATCTAAATTCATGTAATTTCTTATAGTTTGAGCTTTTACAGCCTTACCAAAATTTTTCATTTTTTCCACATAATTTGAAAATGGAGTATGAACAAATTTAGCAACCTCTAATCCTTCTAAAAAGGACAAACTGATGGTTAAATCTTTATGGGATGTGTTTGTTTCACTTAATATATCATTAAAGTTTATTTGCCCAATTTTAGGTATCAAATATTGAAAGATTCTCTCAGTGATTTCGTTAGGTTCATTCATATTTTTTTTTTTTATTTTTATTGAACATTTATACTTACACAATTTTGCATAATTATTGAACCCTTCCGCAGTTAAAATGCCTTAATGGCATAAATCAGTATGCAAATACGATTCTATTTGATATTGGACAGTATCAATATAAGTATGTTATTCTCAAAATTTTATGAAAAGTATAAAAGAAAGGAAGACGACTAAAAGCAATGGTGTAAATATAAAAAAACAATTTCTATACATATAAGGAAATATCAAAAAAATAAATTATTAATTTTATTATTTGAGTTGGATACTGAGGGGGCTATACTTGATAGTGTTTAATGTATGCTCCAATTGGCTTCCTCTTTTTTTCTTGGATTAATCTTCTCATGTTTGAAAAACCGCCAAAAACTATTATTTTTCTCTAAAAAAAATCAAACAGATACCCAAAAAGCACACTCTTTAGAGAAACAAATCTCCTCTGCACGAAACAAGCGTCCTCTGTGCGGGAACAAGCCTCCTCTGTATCCGAACATACTTCCTCTATCGAGAAAAACGCTCCCTCTGTCAAGGAAGAGGTTTCCTCTGTGCATGAACGCACTTCCTCTGTCAAAGAATACGCTTCCTCTGTGCCGGAACATACTTCCTCTGTGAGGGAATTAATGTCCTCTCTGAATGATTGATTTTCAGTGGTTTATATAAAATTAAATTATTTTAAAAAAAAAATAAATTTTTTGAAACTTTAAAAAATGCTTAATCGTATGATATTTTTTTATATAAAATTTAATTATAAACCATTTTTTAAAACTTAAATTTTTCTACAATGAAAAAAAAATATTCTTTTAAATGTACACAGCAAGAGCTGTATCTCGCCGTCCCGCTGGCGTGGGGGCTTTGTCGCAAAAATTTAGCGCGTTTTGCGAAATTTTATGGCTATTATACTGAGGGGTATGTGACTGACCGCATCGCTGAAGTGGCAGTGGCAAAAGCGATTCCGAGTTACTATATGCGGAAGGATGAGCCGAATACCAAGCGGGTGTTTTTAGACGAAGCGATTGTTGATTGCTGCCACTATTTTCTGTTGTTGAAATCGTTGATTTCAAAGACTTTCCGCGCTGAAATGCTGGACAATAAGTACAAAGCGGCTGGCACGGTCTATTTTGACAAAGCAGAACAAGGGAATGAAGGTGCGCTGAATAATTTGAATGACTTGGCGATTAAATTCGTCACCGCCCATGAAGCGGATTTGAAGGCGGATAATATGATGACGGATACTTTTTTGGCGGAATATCAAGCGGTGGTCGCTACCTACAATGCACACAGAGCAGCTTATAAGGATAGTTCTACAATGGCATCGAGCCAAACGCAAGACAATACAGAAGCAAATGAAAATTTGTACAAAACGATGATGGCTATGTTTGCAGATGCCCAGATTATCTTCAAAAAAGAACCTGAGATGCGTACACAATTCACATTCACCAATGTTTTGAATCAAGTCGTGAGTGCGGGTGTAGCAGGTATCCGTGGTAAAGTGACGGAATTAGGAACTAAAAAGGGTGTCAATAAAGTCAAAATCGTGATTGAAGGTAAAGATAAGACGTATGAGACCGATAAGTTGGGCAAATTTGATATTGCACAATTGGCAAATGGAGAATATAAGATTACATTTAGTTGCACAGGTTATAAAGATGTGGTTTTTGTGGATTTTGAAGTGAAAACGGGCGTGTATAATACCTTGAATGTGGAGATGCAACCCCTATCGGTCATCACAGAGGCATTAGTTTGATGCGGTTTAAGACCCACGGATACTCATCCCAATCGAATTCGTGGGTCTAAAACGGCATACAACACATCTACAACAATATTCATCAATACAAAAATAAAAGCTGTAAACAACACACAACCCAAGACCACAGGAATATCAAAATTGAGCAAAGCCGTGACCGTTACTTGTCCTAAACCATTGTAAGTGAAGACACTTTCCACAAAAAAAGCCCCTGCTAAGAGTCCTGCAAACCAACCTGATACGGCTGTCGTTACGGGGTTTAACGCATTGCGTAAGGCATGTTTGATGACGACACTTTTCCTATCTAAACCTTTGGCTTTGGCAGTGCGGATATAATCCATAGTTAGAATATCGAGCATCGTGGAACGAGTTAATTGTGTAATCAAAGCCACAGGGCGGATACCGAGGGCAACGGCGGGTAAAATCAAGTTTTTCCAAACGATTTGTTCATCGCCAAAGTCATCAAGTTCAAACAAACTACCTTGTATATTCAGCCCTGTCCAATCCGACAACCAAAAGCCAAAGACTAAGGCTAATATCATCGCCACAATATAAGAAGGCAACGAATAACCCGCAACGGATGCAACGATAGAAGACGTATCGAACCAACTGCCTGGACGCAAAGACGCGACAACACCTAAGAAAATGCCTAAAATAGTGGCTATTATCATGGCAGCAATGGCTAAAATGGCTGTTTGAGGAATGGCATCCCTTAGTATATCGGTGACTTTTCGTCCTGTTTGATACGATTCTCGGAGGTAAGGCATCTTTATCACCAAAGCTTTATCGCCTAATGGTAACAGTTTGAACCATTGATATTTCGTTTTATTATCCATTGTAGCAGCGTGAATACTGAGGGGGCTGATGTCGTTCAAATACATCACTAATTGAGCATAAAGGGGTTGGTCGAGACCCAATTCTCGTTTTTTGGCTTGCACGGTCGCATTGTCGGAGCGTTGCCCAAAGGTCAAACGGGTAGGATCAACGGGTGCGAGATAAATGATGCTCGTGATGATGAGTACCACAAGGGTCATAACAGCCAAGCCATAGAGTAGGCGACGAGCGACGAGGTTGAGCATATATTCTATGTTTTATTTCATTGCAAAAATGATATTCTTTTGGCGTATTTTAGTTTTTTTATGTGCTTAATGATAAAAGATTAAGGCTCTCGATAAATATCTATCACTCTAATCATCGTTTGTGTCGTATCAGTCATTTTTTACTGAGGGGGCATTGTTTACAAATTATAATCTTTTTATTTAGTGCTTTCATTATCAGGTGGTGATTAATCGCTTTTTAAGAAAAATTATAAATTTTTCTCGTAAATTAAGCAGAACGACTAATATATTTTTCATAGCACGCTCTTTGAGCGAAGCGCAAAACCGTGTATACGTATTTATAGAAATAGGCAATACACTTTTTATTGAGTATATATTCCTCCTTACCAATTTGATTAGAGTTTTATAAGAAAACCCTACCAATTTGATATAGAAATTTAGGCATTTTATATACCTTCTTACGAATTTGATATAGAAATTTAGGCATTTTATATGCCTTCTTACGAATTTGATATAGAAATTTAAGCATTTTATATGCCTTCTTACGAATTTGATATAGAAATTTAGGCATTTTATATGCCTCCCTCACCAATTTTATATGGGCATCGTCACCACTTGTCTCTTATAAAACAACTACATTAATAAAAAAATGTACACCCTCGCATATCGAGAACGTACATTTTTTTAAGTTTACTGACGGGGTTACTTGAAGTTACCCGAGTCAATAATAGTTAGGCTGGTGGCGGGATAATCTTTGTTTTTTCACCAAAAAAATGGGCAAAATGCTGCATGTGTTCTGCCATTTCTCGATTATTGGTGGCTCTAAAATAGCTATCTGCCAACGAGCGCAAGGTGTGAAACATCATTCTATCCATTTCTTCTACTTGCATTTCCTTAGTCCACAAATCTATTTTCAAAGTATCCCGACTTTCTTTATCAAGAAAGGAGACCAACATCGCTTTCGCTTCTTGAATCGGATAACCCGCAGGCGCATCAGAGGAGTGCCACTTGATTTCAATAGGAAAATTATCCTTATCTAAACCCACTTCTATGTCTATTTTCGACTTTTTAACAACCATTTTTTTAAATATGAAATATGAAATATGAAATATGAAATATGAAATATGAAATATGAAATAACTATTTTTAAGGAGCATTAAAATATAATAGAGATAAACATTGATAAATAAGCATTTGACTGCCCGCTTTTATCTTATTGCCGATTGCTCATTGCCGATTGCCGATTGCTGATTAAATCACCTCCGCAACAACAAAGATACTACCGCCTACATACACTAAATCGTCTGTTTTAGCACGTCGTTTTGCTGTTGCTAATGCCTTTTTTACTGAGGGGTAGGCTTTTCCGTTTAAACCAAAGACAGCTGCTTGTTCCTTCAAATTCTCGGAAGGCATACCTCTTGGAATATGGGCTTTGCAAAAATAATAAGTCGCATCAGTGGGCAACAAGCCGAGCATTTTTGAAATATCTTTATCTTTCACCATCCCTAAAACAATATGTAAATGATTGAATGACAATGATTTTAACTGATTCATAGCTAAGCTTAAACCCCCTTCATTGTGAGCCGAGTCGCAAAGTACAGTTGGTTCACGATCTATGATTTGCCAACGACCGATGAAATTAGTGAGTGACTTTAATGCCTCAAACCCTTTTTGAATCGCATCTGTCCAAAGAGACCCCTCAGTATAAGCTGTAAAAAACGGCAATGTTTTCAAAACGTCAAGGGTTTGTAAAACAGTAGCGACATTTTTAGCTTGATAGGCACCATTTAGTTGGGCTTTTAATTGAAAAGTTGCCTCTTTTTGATTTACAGTCTTATATTTTACCTCAAAAATAGAAAATTCTAAATTACTCTCGACGAGTTGCACATCAAAGTTTTGCGAAGCAAAATAAATAGGTGCAGCACATGCTTGAGCTTTTTGAAGGAAAACAACCGTTGTTTCAGCTTGTTCTTCACCAATGACAACAGGCGTATGTGGTTTGATGATTCCTGCCTTTTCAGCAGCAATGAGTGGCAAAGTGTTGCCCAACATATCCATATGGTCAAAACTAATATTCGTAATAACGGACACCATCGGCGAGATAATATTCGTCGAATCCAATCGACCACCCAAACCCACTTCAATGACAGCTATATCCACCCCCTCCTTAGCAAAGTAATCAAAAGCCATAGCGACCGTCATTTCAAAAAAAGAAGGTTGAATGTCTTCAAACAAAGCACTGTTTTGGGCGACAAACGCTTTAACATACTTTTTGGACACATATTCGCCATTTATCTTAATCCGTTCCCTAAAATCTCTATAATGTGGCGATACATATAACCCCGTTTTCAAACCTAATGACTGCAACACAGCCGCTAATAGATGTGCCGTTGAGCCTTTACCGTTTGTGCCAGCCACATGAATCGTCGGAAATTGATTGTGCGGATTGCCTAAAGCCGCACACAAAGCCACCGTATTTGTTAAGTCTTTTTTAAAAGCCGACGCACCCACCCGCGTAAACATGGGCAACTGCTGATACAAATAGTCAATGGTTTGCTGATAGGTCATTTATTAATGGGTAATGGGTAATAGGTAATAGGTAATAGGTAATAGGTAATGGGTAATGAGTAATGGGTAATGGGTAATAAGTAATGGGTAATAAGTAATGGGTAATGAGTAGAATATTACCTATTACCCATTACTTATTACCTATTACTTACCCATTACCCATGATTCAAAGAAGCCGCAAAGAAACAAAAAAAGGAGAGACAATTAATGACTCTCCTTTTTTATACTCATTTGAAAATGGTTTGCCTAAAATAATAGACTCAAATGAGTCATAACCCATGTTTTATATTTTATCACTTTTCTTTTTTCACTTTTCATTAGTATAAAATATTATAGAAAACTTTGACTTTGTGAGAAGTCTTTATTTTACAATAAAATTGTACGTAATGGTTCCGCATTGTTTATCTGCACTCCCTGCTTCAAAACGGTATTGACGGGCATTGCGTTTAGCGGCTTCTATCAAATCATTGTCTGTGGTTGTAGAACCGACAGCTTTGAAATCAGCCGAAACGACTGTGCCACTCGCATTGACGCAAACGGATAACACAACACGACCTTGCTTTTGTGAAGATTCTTGTAATTGCGGTGCTGAACGAACGCCCCGACTACCAAAACCATTAATAGAACCTGCACCACGCCCCATACCTTCTAAAACTTTAGAGTTAGGGTCGCCGTCAGGTTGTCCTTGGTTTCCGGGTTTGCCTGTATTGCCTCGTCCAGTGCCAGTACCACCTCCGCCATTTGTACCACTGCTTGAACCTGTGCCAAAACGACCTTTAAATTTATCTTTGGCTGCTTGTTCTGCTTGGGCTTGTGCTTTAGCAGCCTCTTCTGCTTGTTGTTTCGCACGAGCATCAGCTTGAGCTTGGTATTTAGCTTCTTCCGCTTTTTGGCGTGCTTGTTCAGCTTGGCGACGAATAACCGCCGCATTCGGGTCTTCGGTTGTTTCTACTTTTTTGGGAGGTGCAGCGGGTGTGGGTTTCGTGAAAACCGGTTTGGGTGGTGGTGGCGGGGTAGGCGTAGGGCTTGGTTTTGTCTCATTATTGCCCGCATCTGGGTCTGGTAAACCTGGTGCAGGATTGCTGCCACTGCCTTGATTGGGTAAACCGAGCGCAGGACCACCCCCTAATAGCTCTTCGGGCAACTGTACTTGTATTTGTGTATCTTCGATAGATCTAATTGTATGACCCATCGGTAGAAAGAACAGGATGCCGAGTAAGACATGAATAGTCAAACTCATCAGTGTTGCTTTCTGATCGTTTTGTTCTTCTTTTATTTTACCGTTGTTATCCATTTTTCAATTGACGTTTTATGATGTTGAATAATTAAGAAAAGTATTTTTTGTCATGAGTGACTACTCAATAAGATTCTTTTCCCTTAAAAATTCCACAAATAATTATTCTGCATCTGCATGAAGAATTGATGTAATACCGAGCGATTGCGTCATATCCAAAATCTGCACGACTTTCTCAACAGGTGCTTTAATATCAGGTGAAACAGTGACTTTGTAATCCTTCTTTTTGAGGATATTGCGTTCTAAAAACGCTTTGATTTGTTCAGGTTTATTGGTCACACCATTTAATATAAAGCTACCACTTGCGGTAATCCCAATGTCATCAAAACGTTCTGTCGTTGCCGATTTTTTGACGGCTTTTGCATTGGATGGTAAGGTCAGATTCAACGCACTCGGATGTACGAGGGTCGAAACCATCATAAAAAAGATAAGCAAAATGAAAATGATGTCCGTCATCGAACTCATACCCAATTCACTACTTATTTCTCTTTTTTCACGTAATCTCATTGATTGATTGATGCTTTAAAAACCCTTTTATACTGAGGGGTATATAAATGAGTTTTGCTTGATTCAAAACGCTTTAATCTCGGGGTTCTGTGGCTAAAATTGTCCGCACTTTTAACCGATTGGCAACTGCCATAATACGTGTGACTTGCTCGAAGGGAACGCCGGTTTCTGCTGCAATCGTAATTGAAGGACTGGCTTTATCGGGCGCATTGACAAGTGAAATTCTCAAAGCCGCTTCCAATTGCGTCGGCAGAATTTGTCGGTCGTTGATGGTCATACGACCATTTTTCTCGATGCTCACTGTCGTTTTTATGCCCGCATTTGTTCTCTGATCAGATTTTGGCAACTGAAACGGCAAAAACTTGACGAGTGTAGATGTCAACATAAAAAATATAAGCAGCATAAATATGATGTCCGTCATCGAACTCATATTTATCTCTCCCATATGTTTTTTCTTTCTTCTAAAAGCCATGATGTGTCTTGAGTATTGGGTTTTTAGTTATGAGTTAAAGTTAACTCACTTCTGAAGACCCAAGATTATTTTAAAGTTTCTTTTAGACGATATATTTTTTTCTGAATTGCATCTATATTAGATGACAAATCATTTAAATCTTCAATTGTTATGACTCAAAGCCCACGACTCATCCAGCAGGCTCTTGTAAAAGGTCTATAAAATTAAATGTTGACGTTTCCATATTATTCACCACACGGTCAATCATATTGTTCAAAATATTATAAGCTACATAAGCAAAAATACCAACGATAAGCCCTGTTGCAGATGTAAACATTTTGACATAAATACCACCCGCAATAACACTAATAGAAAGGTTATTCGCTGTGGATAAATCCGAAAACGTTTGAATCATACCCGCAATGGTACCCAAGAAACCAAACATCGGCGCAACACCGGCAATAATAGCCAGGAAGTTCGTATTTTTTTCAAGTTTGTAAATCTCGAGTTTACCCACGTTTTCAATAGCGCGTTCGATGTCGTCAAGCGGTTTACCGATACGCATCAAGCCTTTTTCGACCATACGGGCTATCGGCGAATCTGTTCTTTGGCACAGGGTTCGAGCTGCACCAATATTACCGTTTTGCACATTTGCACGGATATTGTTCATGAAACCGTCATCAATTTGAGTCGCTTTTTTGATCGTTGAATAACGACTGATGAAAATCGCAACGGCAATGATGGACATGATAAACAAACTGATCATGATAATCATACCAAAGGTACTGTGCGATAATAACTCAAATACACTCTCTTGTGCATTTTCGGCAGCGACGGCTGTGGCTGCGGTGCCTGTTGTGGCTTGGAAAAACAATAGTATGCTTTGCATAGACTGTGATAGGCGTTTTTTTATGATTGGAAATTCCGTTTGTAAATAATAATGAGGTTGCTTTTTGCTCCCCTCAGTATCATCGGCAAATTTGGGTTTTTAAACTCAATTTTAGTTAAAATATTTTAATTTAATTTTGATTAAAAACATAAAGTTGGGCTAAAATACGGCTTTCAGCTCATTTATTTAGTTTCTATAAAGATTATTTTTTAACCACTATTTAGTTTTGGTTGTTCTTCTTTACTTCTTCTGGCCACACGACTTTTTGAGCATTGTCTTTGGCACTTTTGATACGGTTGCGTGAATCGAGTGTAGGCTTCGGGCGTGGTGCGGTTTTTAACTCCGTGTTTGCCAATTTATCAACGTGTGTCCAAAGACCGTCTTTTTGCAATTCAAAGGCTTCATAGGTACCATCAGGCACGAAAGTAAAAGGAATATTGGCATCTTTTGTCCCTATTTTTTCAAGATGGTCATGAATAATAATATTCATTTCAGGGTCAAAATTCAAACGTAAAACGGCATCGGCTGAATAGTTTAAAACGAGGCGATGCAGTTTCTGTTTTCTAACGCCTTGAATATCTGCGATTTCAAAAACCGGTGAACCCAATGATATTTTACCACCCCTCAGTACCAGCACATCGCACACCTTTATTTTTTCATATTGGTTGTTGGCATTGTACCCAAACAGGAGGTATTTCATGCCCTCTTTGGTTTTGAATTCTTTGACGTTATAATATATCGCTCCAAACCAATGTTCAGGTGTCAATACTTCTTTTTCCGCATTTTCTAACTTCCGTGATTCATCGGTCAATTCAAAAAAGACGGATTTTGAACGATTGAGTTGCACATAGCCAAAATACTTATATTCCGTTTCATCAATGAACAATTGCCATGTAAATACCCGAAATGCGCCATCTATTGGCTTCTGAATCGCTATATTTTCTACTTTCGTAAAAGCATAATTGAAAGAATTGGGTATACTTAAAGCTGCTTCCATCAAAGGAATCAATGCGCTGTTGGCTTGCATCCGATTGTTTAAGCCTGTATCTTGAACAGCGATTTGTGCCAACACGGCTATGCTGTCTTCTAATTGTTCAAGCCTTTTAAAATCTGCTGGCTTGATATTGTCTGCTTCCTTTTGAGCCAAAAGTATATGCTGAAAAACAATCAATATAAAACTGATGATAATGGGTTTCATTCTCTTTTTCTTTGAGAAACGAAAAGTACGTGTCAAAAATTGTAGATTAGGTTTAAACGCGCACTACTTAAAACTTCATCAATTCCTTAAAAACCTTATGCGTTGGTAAACCCATGATATTCTCATAGCTGCCTTCAATGCGCCGAATCTTACAATGACCAATCCAATCTTGAACGGCATAAGAACCCGCTTTATCGAATGGTTGATAATGTTCAATATAAAAATCAATGTCTGCATCCGTCAAGGTATCAAAATAAACTTTAGCGACATCCGAAAAGACTCGTTTTCGTTTCTTTGAAATCATACATACGCCCGTAATGACGCGGTGCATATTGCCCGACAAGTCACGGAGAATGCGCTGTGCATCGGCTACATTTTCAGGCTTATTATATATGGTGTCCTTCAGCACAACAGTCGTATCGGCAGCGATGATGATTTCGTCGTTTTCGAGCCATTGCCGTGCAAACTCTGCCTTCTTTTCAGCGAGATATGCAGCCACTCTTTCTGTTTTATACTGAGGGGGGATACTTTCGTCCACATCCGTGGGTCTAACAGTGATATTTGTAAAACCTGATTCACGGAGCAGTTGACTGCGGCGCGGTGATTGCGAAGCTAAAAGGATTTTGTAGTGGTTGAGATTCATAGAAGTCCTAAATTTGGGGCAATATAAAACCGATTTACGACATCTTTAAGATTTCGGACATCTATATGCTGTTCCCTATTTCTGTGGTCAATCTCGTTTGACAAATTGATTGACTTGCTTTAATATCTACAAAATAAATCAAAAAAGCCACTTAAAGTATGGTATTGATATTTTGATGAAGATGATTTTATACTAAGGCAGCATTTTCTTCCTTTTTTAGCATTTGTGCTTCAAATTCTATCATAGATTCCTCCAGTATTTTTGCAAAAACCTCTCTCATAGATTGAATATTTTTAGCTAATTCCATGAAAAAGCCTTGTTCTCCTAAAGATATTTCCGTTAGACCCGTAAGTTCATATATATTCATCCATTCATCGTCCCCAACTTCTATTTCAATAGTTGGATTCAAGATATAGTAACCTTTAGAAATGCGAAAGAAAATCATCCCATTGTTTTTGCTTCTCCTATTGGGTTCATTTTTACTGAAAATATTGTTGATATAAGCACGTTGACGGCGATGTTGGGGTATTACTGAGGGGGGATATGACTTAAAAATTTTTATAAACTCTTTTGTGCTGGCAAAAGGCAATGAATTTCTATTTAGTTTTGTTAGTTTTTGGCGCAAAGTAGCTATGATGAGATGGATCATGAAAGCCAAGCCATCACCATCATCACAGACAAGTATATGCTCGTGCATTTTTAACTTCAATTCAAGAGGCTTCAGCATAAGATAGATTTTTGAAAAGCTCGTTTTGGCATATTGTGGGTCATTTACGGAATATTGTATAGCCATTTGAAAGGCGGTTAGCCCAAAACTATTCACCGCATTGAGTTCTGCACCGTTGGCGATTAAATATTCGACGACTTGAGTAGCACCCGTCATGGTTGCCAACATCAAAGGTGTCAAGTTTGCATTATTGCGGCAGTTGACCCCGTATTTTTGATAAAAAGGTAACAAAGCACTCAAATTATCATGATAATAATCGTTGAGCGTATGCCTTAAAAAGGCTTTTTGTTCTCGAATGACGTGAGCGGGTTGTGCATGTTTGTATTTTAGTTTTGCTAACTGTGGCATCCAAAAAATATCGTCGTAGTAAGCCGCGAATTCAAACAATTTATCTTTAGCTTTTTTGTGATAAATCTCTGGATTGAGGGCTTCGGCTTTCAGTGTTTGTAATTGCTCAAAAGTGATGATGTCGCCAGATGGCGTTTGTTTGTTCAAAATATCATTGCGGATGGCATCGGCTTGGTTTTGTTTGCCTTGTTTGTCCAATTTTTGGGCTTCGTTTTGCCAATCCTCTATGGTCGAGCTGTGTCCTGTTATATTTACAGATTGTCTGAAATGCGTTAAATCCAATAATGACAATAAAGCGTGTTTTTTAGTTTTTTCTATCACATACAAGTTTTTGACCGCCCTTGTAACGGCCACGTACAACGAATTGATATAAAACTTATACACCTCATGCGATTTGTCGGCTTTGTCGCGATTGCGATGATAAACCAGTTCATTTTGCAAATCTTGTTTTGTAACACCCGTTGTTAACTCTCTGAAAGCTTTTTCATTGTTGGAAATGATATTGTAGAGTATGATGTTCTCATATTCCAAACCTTTAGCTTCTTGAACGGAGAAAATAAGGGGCGTGTCGAAATAAAGACTGGCTTCCACTTTGTCTTCAGGACGCATAACCAAGACGGCAAACTTTGTGGAACGACTGGTATTTTGATTCAACTCCTTTTTTACTGAGGGGGTGTCTTCATAAAAAACGGTTTCGCCTTGGGCAGCTGAATTGGCTTGAACCAAATAGGTGCTTTCACGGTCAATAGAGCCAAAACGCGCGTTTTTGACCAATAAAAGTTGATTCGCAATAGCCGTAACTTCGGGCGTGTTGCGGTAGTTTGTACCCAATATGCGGACAATGTCCTTGTTCGTTGTACCCTTTTGTTGATAAAATAAGCTTTTAAGGCTTGTCCAAGAAAAGAAATTGGGATGCACCACTTGATTGGCATCGCCACACATCACGAATTGCCCCATTTCTTTTAAAGATTTTAGGATAAAAAACAACTGTACGTTGGTTAAATCCTGCACTTCGTCAATCACCACATAATCATAATGAGGTTTGGTTTTAGAAATATTTTTAAAAGCCTCGATGTTCAAGTCGTAATAACCGCTTTGTTTCAGAAATGACAGATACTTTTGGAACAACTCATAAACGCCACCTCGTTCTTCTTTCAGAAAAATGGATTGTTTGATGCCTAAATCAATGTATTCTTCCTTGCTCAAATACACTTTTTCGATACAGGAGCCTGTAATAACACCTTTAAATTCTTCAAAAATCTTGTAGCTGTTCCTTATTTTATGGGTATGCTTGTATTTATTAATCCATTCATCAAATAGTTTGTAGGTCATTTCGATACCTTCCACCGTTTGGACGCTGGACATATACTCTTTGAAGGACAAAAAGCTAACGGTTTGATTGGGATTATCGTAGCCGAAACTGTGATACAATTGACAAGCGTTGTCTTTTAGGAAATCGGAGAGCGTCACGTATAGTATATGGCCCCTCAGTAATTTCATCTTTTCAAGCGTCAATGCTGTTTTGCCTGAACCAGCCGAACCAATCATAATAATAGGCAAAGGCATTTGATACACTTCATTTTGAACAGCATCAAATGACAGTATTTTGTCGAGCAAATGAAACCGCCCTGTTTGTGTATTGATGTGGCTGATAGGTGGAAGGGCTTCTTTGATGTCTTTTTCTGTCCGAAGCGGATACAATTTCGTTTCGTCAACCACAGCACCGCGCAAGAACCTCGAATTGGCGTAATCATGGTTCATGATGACTTCTAAAATCAGCAAATAAGTTTGTTCGTTGTAACGACCAAACTGAAAGAGTAAACGGTTGGTATCGTCTAATTTTGCTCGGTAATAAGCTGTGCCAACCATTTTCTTGACATCGGCAGATTTGAAGTCATTTTTTTGAAGGTTGTTCAAAACTTTGTCAAATTGTCGTTTGACAGGCGATACATTCAAGTCATTGTGGAGGAGTATGGTCATGTTGTTGTTTTTATGGTTAAAAAAAGGGACTCTTGATACAAACTCAATGACAGAATAAATATATGAATTTGTATTTATAGTTTTACGATATGCTGCATTAGATGTTTCGATTATTGGTTGAATTTATGTGATGTGCGATTTTTATTTTGTTTCGTTAATCATGGGCAGTTTTATAAACGCCCAAAGCCTTTCAAACTCGTGTTTGAAAGGCTTTGGGCTGTTCTTTACTGAGGGGTATAAAGTTAAAGGTTATTATCCTTTTTGATTTGAAGCACAAAATCAATAGTTGTATTGAAATCCTCGGCTATTTCTTCTACTGTTAACTTCTTTCTTATCAATGCTTTTTTGATATTTTCTTTTTTTTCTTCAATCTTACCTTCAATCTTACCTTCAATCTTACCTTTATTTTCACCTTCATCGAAAGCTGTATCAATGACATTCTTCAAATCTCTGTATGATTTTAAACTTTCTTCATATTGTTCTTTCTCTTCGGGACTGAATTTTGCAATCTCTGCTGCCTCAAATAGGCGTTGAAATATTCTTTCTTGTAATTTTCTCGGTCTTTCTGAAAATGTCGGCAGATACTTCAAAACATAAAGCCATTTGTCATAAGGTGTCTCCAATTCATCTTCTGACTTAGTAAAATTTGGCATTTCTAAGTAGATAAATGTCAATTTATCATAAAAAACTTGGCAATGCTGATTCTTTAATTTAACCTCATGTCTGACTTCATTTTGATTTGTCATTTTAGATTTTACCCTTTGTGTATCATTTATCTCATCATCATTGAAAACAAAATCTAAAACGCCAACCGTATAAACTTCTGATAATTTATAATCCCAATCACCTCTCTGAGCTTGTTCCTGAATCGGAAAAGTCGAATAAAATACACTTCTATCTTTGAAATAGTTTTGTTTGGCTTTCTGCATTTCGACGATAAATCGTTCTCCATCTGCACTAATACAGTACAAATCAAAAATTGCTTTGCGGTCTAATTCAGTATTTCCTATATGCTCGTTTTTTCGATAAGTCAAATATTTTATCTTGCGTTCTTTAGGTAACACAACTTCGTTTAGAAAATCTATGAGCAAATCTTTATTGAGTTCTGTCCCGAATAATTTTTTGAAACCGAAGTCAGTAAAAGGGTTTATATATTTTTCTATTAGAGCCATTTTATAATTTTATTTTGTGCATACAGCACACTATCAAGCATTGCGTGACAAAAATAGCTCTTTTATTTGATTTTGTCTCGTTTGTTATTTTACTTTAATGGATAAAAAAGGTGCACTCAACTGCCAGTTCGGACAAATCACTACGTGGATAGCATCCTCTGTCGGTACTTATTTCTCCTTAATTTTTACAAAATTGAAATAATCAAAATTAAAATTACCCAATTGGACTATCTCAAGGGTCAATACCCGTTTCCCTTTTTTGAGATGAATGACGGCTAAGGCATCTACATAATTCCAATGATGCCAGTTTCGCCAAGCTATTGGGTCGTGTTCGTTGAATGTAGAGGGTATATCCAATAATGTCGTCGCCACTGTACCGTCAACAAGCCATCTGACAGTGCCTCCGCGATTGGAAGTGTACATCACACCTATTTTATAGTTCCCTGTTTCTAAAACTTTGACGGTATATGATGTCCATTCACCCGGTTCCGTCCAACCCATATACAATTGGTTTACTTTAGGTTGAACGATATTGTACATGGAATTATCTATACTGTCGTGGTATTTTGTAAAAGAAATATCTACCGCTTCCTCTTTCCTGAATTGGGCATAATAACCCACGCCTTTGTTCAAACCACCGCTGCCACTGTTTTTATCATCCGTATCGTGATACGCCACACCTTCGCCGCCTGTGTCAAAGTATTCGCATTCTAATTTGCCTGGTATGTGCTGCCCTCCTAAAGCAAAAACCGAATCCCGATACGGTTTACCTGCATACTTCATGGACTTTGGGGTATGGTCAAGCGTTGTCACTTTCGTATGACAGCCCAAGAGGACAATACAGGAAAGAAGCGATAAAAGTAAGTTCTTCATAAACAGATTTTTATGACAAAGCTAATCAAAAAGTTTTCTGAAAGGTCAGTAGGACTGCTTTTGTGGTTTTATACTGAGGGGTATCGGCGCGCTTGGCGTGATACCCCTCAGTATTCAATAGTTTTTGATTTAGTATCTGAAAACTTACGTAAGTATTGGCTGTATTGTGAGAACGTTTCAATCCGTCTTTCAATGGAACATCTTCAATAACCGCTGATATAGCGAATTGTCGGATGCTTTGATGGAGTTTCAATCCGTATCTTCTGTAATTAAAAACGAATGTCTTTCATTGGCAATTGCCAAAGCATTAATGTCTTTGATACCAAATTGGTTTTCTGCTATCGAAAAGACATCAAAATCGTTTTCTATAAGTTGTTTAATGAGCCGAAAGTCAATGTTTTCATCGGCTACAATTTTAAAACTATTCATGCGGCTTGCCCTAAATTTTCTTTTTTGACACTTTCAGAAGCAAAAGCCAAACAAGCTAATATCGCTTCACGCCTGATATGTGGATAGGCTTCAAGCAAATCTTCAAAGGTATCACCAAAAGAAAGTTTTTCTAATATTAAATCAACCGCTATGCGTGTGCCTTTGATAGCAGGTTTACCACAGACGATGCCTTGCGTAGCGGTTATGTAGTTTTGCCAATTTAATTCTTCCATTTTTCTCTATTTTTTACAAAAAAACATCTTTTGTGGAACATAAAAAACGGCTATCACGCCCATTTGTATATGATAGTCATTTTTACTGAGGGATATAAAAAATAAATAACAGAAAATTATGCATATTCCCAACAATATCCCTAACTTCAACTCAAAATTCTCACCAAACGAGGACACGCAATCTATATCAAAACAATTCTTCACAGTCCGTTGATAATCAAGTATTTATGATGAAAACACGTCTCATTCTCCTACGCATCTGCCTTTTGGGTACGATGGCTCTCTCTTTTGCTGCGTGCAAGAAAAATCTAACTGCTAAGAAAATGACGAAAAGCATGGCGGCTTATATCTATGCTTATACGTCTGGAACGATTGGTCGGGAACAGCCTGTTCGTGTCCGTTTTACCTCTCAAATAGTCAGCCCTGCCGATGTGGGTAAGTCGGTTGACGGGGGCATGTTCCAATTGAACCCCTCAGTACAAGGCAATGCCGTTTGGGAAGACCCTCAAACAATACGCTTTACACCCACCGCGGCGTTTGCGTCGGGTCAAACCTATATCGCTTCGGTGCGGTTGAAACGCATTTTTAAAAATGTACCTGCCGATGCCGAAGAGTTTGAATTCGATTTTCGCACCCGCGAACTTTATTTTGAAGTCGTAACAGATGGGATTCAACCCGAATCCAATAATGATATGTCACGCCAAGAACTCGTAGGTGAGTTAAATACTTCTGACAATGCAGACGATAAAAATGTAGAGTCTGTTTTGCAAGCACAACAAAATGGTAAGTCTTTGAAAATCAACTGGATACACTCGCCTGATGGTCAGCACCATGCCTTTAGGGTGAAGGAAGTGATGCGGAGCGCAACAGCTTCAAAAGTCGTTTTGTCGTGGTCTGGTAGTTCGTTGGGTGTCAGCCAAAAAGGCACGTCAGAGGTTGCTATTCCAGCCTTAGGCGAATTTACAGCTTTGAATGCTCGTCTTGTTCAGGACGCAGAACAGTACATAAAAATCAATTTCAGCGACCCCCTCAGTACAACGGGCGATGTAAACGGTTTGATAAAAGTTAACGATTGGTTCGGCAATTTGCGGACAGCGATTGACGGCAACAGTATTTTGGTCTATCCAAGCGACCGTATTACGGGCGAACATGCCTTGTATGTGGACGGTGGTATAGCCAATTTTCAAGGCAAAAAAATGGGTCAATCGGCTTCCTTTATGTTGACTTTTGCAGATGTGAAACCGCAAGTTAGGTTGGTTGGTCGGGGTGTCATTATGCCCAGTTCTGACGGTTTAAACTTTCCTTTTGAAGCCATAAATCTGAATTTTGTAGATGTTGAAATTGTTAAAATATTCAATAATAATATCCTACAATTTTTGCAAACCAATGATTTTGAAGGAGAAAACGAATTGGAACGTGTGGGGCGCATCGCGCTGCAAAAACGAGTGGCTTTGAAAGACCTCAATCCGTCTGCTTCGACGATGAATTGGACACGATACGGCATAGACCTCTCTGAATTGCTCAAAAAAGACCCGAATGCGATTTATCAAGTCCGCATCGGTTTTAGGCGCAGCTATACAAATTATACGTGTACGGGCAGTGATATTAAAGACGATTTGAACGGTATGACGGTGATGCAAGAGCCAAAAGATTTTGCAGATACAGAAGAAAACGGCTATTGGGAAGACAAATCTATTTGGCGGTATGATTGGAACGGCGGTGCAGCAATAGGTGAATACAATTATCAAGAACGCCAAAACCCTTGTACCAACTTTTATTACAACAATGACCATTTTGTGCGCCGCAATGTATTTGCTTCGGACTTAGGGATTATTGCTAAAAAAGGTGCAGATAATTCGATTTTTGTAGCGGTCACGGACTTGAAAAGCACTTATCCACGGGGTTCTGTTAAGCTCGAAGTGTATGATTATCAACAACAGCCTTTGGCATCTGCTATGACAAATTCAGATGGGGTGGCAGTTTTGTCAGACATAAAAGGTAAAGCATGGGTTGTTGTGGCGACAGTCGGTGATCAAAAGGGTTATCTACCCCTCAGTAATCAGAACGCATTGAACCTCAGTCGTTTCGACGTGGCAGGTGCTGAAATGCAAAAAGGTTTAAAAGGCTTTTTGTACGGCGAACGGGGCGTTTGGCGACCAGGCGATTCCTTGCATCTCAATTTTATGTTAGAAGATAAAGAGAATAAATTGCCTGATGATTATCCCATAACATTGGAATTGTACGACCCGAAAGGTGTGATGCAATTGCGTCAAACGACGGTTGAAAACGTTAAAAATATTTATCCATTCCGTGTCGCCACAAGAGCCGATGCCCCGACTGGTACATGGCGGGCTGATATCAAAGCGGGTGGCGCGACCTTTACACAACCCATTAAGATTGAAACAGTTAAGCCCAATCGTTTGAAAATAAAATTGGATTTTGATAAAAAAGAAATCGCTGCGGGTGAGGAAAATGTCTCTGGAACTTTGCAAGTGAATTGGCTGATGGGTACACCTGCTCGGAATGTGAAAACCCGTATTGAAGCCTCTATGTCGAGCATCAAAACAGAGTTTCCGAAGTTAAAAGATTTTATTTTTGACGACCCATTACGGACTTTTAAAAGCGAACCCACCGTGATTTATGACAACAATGTGGACGACAACGGTGCAGCAAAAGTCTATGCCAATTTGCCAAAAGCACAAGGTGCGGCGGGTAAAATGCGTATAGGTTTCAAAATCCGAGCCTTTGAACCTTCGGGCGATTTTTCATCTGACTATCAAACTTTGGATTATTCGCCTTACAAAACGTATGTTGGCGTAGGTGTGCCTAAAAACAAAATGGGTGAAAAGCGTTTTGATATTGGCAAAAAGAACATCATAACCGTCGCGATGGTGGATAAAAATGGCTTTCCGCTACGAAATCGCCTTGTTGATGTTTCCATTTATCGTGTTGAATGGCGTTGGTGGTGGGAAACAGGTACAGACGACGCAGCGCAATTCACCTCAGGTAAAGACATGAAACCTGTTGTTCAACAAAAAGTAACGACTGACGGCAACGGCATGGCAGAAGTACCTGTTACGCCCGATCGTTGGGGGCGCTATTTTGTTCATGCGGGCGATCCCCTCAGTAGTCACTACTCGGGTGACTATTTTTACAGTGGTTATCCGTGGGACGAAGGTGATCAACAAGCGGGTTTAAGCCGCAACAATGCAGCGATGTTGAGTTTTAATACATCAAAAGACAATTATGCCGTTGGTGAAACGGTGGAATTGAACATACCAACCCCTGACAATGGTAAAGCATTGATTTCGATTGAAAATGGCTCAAAAGTTCTTGAATCGAAGTGGATTAACACCAAAAATGGCATGACAACGTATAGCTTCAAAGCGACGGCTGCCATGTCGCCGACGGTTTATGCTTTCGTAACCCTCATTCAACCGCATAATAATACAAAAAATGACTTGCCAATACGCATGTATGGTGTCTCTGCGGTCAATGTCGAAGACCCTAAAACACGCCTTGAACCCATCGTAAAAATGCCTTCGGACATCAAGCCAGAAGAAAAAGTAACGGTGGAAGTGCGTGAGAAAAATGGTCGCCCTATGGCTTACACCATAGCTTTGGTGGACGATGGTTTGCTGGATTTGACCCGTTTTGAAACACCCAATCCTTGGAAAACATTCTATGCACGTGAGGCTTTGGGCGTTCAAACTTTTGATGTGTATGACCAAGTATTGGGGGCATATGGTGGTCAGTTAGAACGCATTTTGAACATCGGCGGTGACAAAGCCGGCAGACCTAAAAATGCACAACGTGCCAATCGTTTCAAACCCGTTGTCATGTCTTATGGGCCATTTTATTCATCGGGTTATACTAAGAAACATGAGATTTTGATACCGAATTACGTAGGTTCTGTCCGTGCCATGGTTGTTGCAACCGATGGTGTTGCTGCGTATGGTGCTGGCGAAGCAACGGCAACCGTGACAAAACCTTTGATGGTTTTAGCGACTTTACCACGTGTTTTGACGCAAAAAGAGTATTTAAAATTGCCTGTAGATGTTTTTGTGAATGATTCTAAAATTAAAAATGCAACGATTACAGTCACAGAGTCAACGGGTTTGGTGCAAGTTGTTGGCTCAAAATCGAAATCTGTTTCTTTTGATAAACCAACGGACAAAATGGTGGATTTTGACCTACAAGTGCTTGAAAAAGTAGGCGTGGCGAAGTTCAAAATCATTGCAGAAGGCGGTGGCGAACGCTCGACTTCTGACATAGAAATTGATGTCCGCAACCCAAATCCTGTGGTCACCAACATTCAACAAAACGTGGTACAAGCGGGTCAAAGCGTTCAAATGCCTTATAATGGTATCGGCACTTTAGGTTCAAATGCAGCGACTTTGGAGGTTTCGACCATTCCGCCGATAGATTTAGCAGCACGTTTGGCGTATTTGTTACAATATCCTTATGGCTGTGTGGAACAGACGACAAGTGCTGCTTTTCCGCAATTATATGTAGAAAAACTGATGGATATTGACGATGCGAAACAGAAAGTAGCTTCTGCCAATATCCGCGCCGCAATTGACCGTTTACGCATGTTCCAAACGGCAGATGGTGGTTTTGGCTACTGGCAAGGTGAGGATTTTGCTGACGCATGGGCGACCAATTATGTCGGACACTTTCTGTTAGAAGCCAAAGCTGCAGGATATGCCCTACCGCCAAATATGATTGAACGTTGGACAAAAGCGCAACAAACGGCTGCAAAACGTTGGTTAGCAACACCTACTGTTGTTCCAAATGCCCCAAATGCCCCAATTACTGAGGGGGGTGGTTGGAACGAAGAAAGCCGTGATTTGACACAAGCTTATCGGCTCTATACGCTGGCAGTGGCCCGTTCTCCCGAATCGGCTTCGATGAATGCTTTGCGAGAAAAGAAAAATCTTTCCATTCAAGCCAAATGGCGTTTAGCAGCGGCTTATGCAACCTCTGGCAAGCCTGAAGTGGCTAAACAATTGATAACGAACTTAGGTACATCGGTCAATAAATATCGTGAATTGGGCTACACTTATGGCTCTGAATTGCGTGATCAAGCCATGATTTTAGAGACTTTGGTTTTAACACAAAACCAAAATCAAGCGATTCAAGTTGCTCGTGAAGTTGCTCAAAAACTAAGTTCTGGAGATTGGTACGGCACTCAATCCGTTGCGTATGGTTTGTTGGCAATGTCGAAATTTGCGATGGGGAATGGAGCAAGTGGTTCATTTTCATTTAGTTATGAAGTCAATGGTAAAACAGGCAACTACAAAACCGATAAGTCATTGGCACTTATTGATTTACCCGCCAATGGCTCAAATAAATTGACGATTCGCAATACGTCCAAAACACAGCTTTTTGTACGTCTCATACTGAGGGGTCAACAATCTGTTGGCGCAACACAACCTGTGGCTGCTTCAAATCTGAATATGAATGTGCAATATCGGAACTTGAAAGGAGACCCGATTAGCCCTCAAAGCATCAAACAAGGCACTGATTTTATTGCTGAAATAACGGTTGGCAATCCAGGTAGTTTAGGCAAAATGTATAAAGAAATGGCTCTGTCGCAAGTCTTTCCGTCGGGCTGGGAAATTCTTAATCCACGCATGGATAGGGTACAAGGCTGGACAAATACAAGCGTGCCTCGGTATCAAGACATCAGAGATGACCGTGTGAACACGTTTTTTGACCTCGCTGTTGGCAAAACCCATACCTATCGGATTCAACTCAATGCCGCTTATGCAGGACGTTTCTGGCTACCGACGCAGTTGTGTGAAGCGATGTATGATAACTCAATTTCGGCTAAACAGGCGGGTATGTGGGTTGATGTTGTTGGGGGGGAGCGTAAGGCGATGTGAGATATGTGAGATACCCTTCAGTAAAAAAACGGCTATCGTGTAAAAATGATAGCCGTTTTGTATTTTCGCAAAAAGAGTATATTTTAGTAAAAAAAATTAAAAAACATGACAAAATCATTAATTATAGAATTTGATGGACTAGATGAAAGTTTGTTATTGGCTTTTTTTAAAAAACTAAACATCAAATTTCGTTATACAAAGACACCCAATGCAATATCTGAGGAAGACTTTTTTGTTCAAAACATGTTACAAAAAAAGTATGGCGAAACAGGCGAATGGAAAAGTATGGATGACGATGAACGACAAGATGCAGCACTTGCCGAAATGATGGATTATGAACAGCAACATCCCGCCTATAAAGTAATGAATGTTGATGAATCGGCAACATTTTTTGCGGATTTAAAAAAACAACTCTATGCAAATTCAACCGACTGAACGATTTGGCAAAATGCTTTTGAATTGCCACAAAACATACAAAGAGAAGTATTAACATCTATTGAAAATATACAAATTGCAACTTCTTTTATTGATATAAGTCATTTTAAAGCATTAAAAGGTTATCCCAACTACTATCGGGTATTGGGCAATATAAAATCGGTTTGTATTGGAACGGTTTGCAATTCATTGCTCAAAAGATTGCAACACGCGGCGATTTTTATAAAGGTTATCCACCGAAATAAAGCTAAAAAAAATGCCGTTAGGCATGATATATCGGTAGAAAATAATAGGTAAAAGCGCACAAGTTCCGATTCTTATATTAGGTAAGTTAAAACAAAAGAATTTCAGTAAAATCGGCTATCAGACAATAACGATACCCATTTTTCTTTTTCCCAAAAAGAGTGTATTTTTGTAAAAAATAGACAATCATGTATCAATCATTTGAGAA
The DNA here is from genome assembly GCA_031411275.1 of Saprospiraceae bacterium. Lineage (GTDB taxonomy): Bacteria > Bacteroidota > Bacteroidia > Chitinophagales > Saprospiraceae > JAAFJT01. Next base: position 25,337 of record JANOAU010000119.1, read on the forward strand.
AATAAAACAGCAGTATCCTAACGAATGGGTTTTGTTGGGCAATCCTGAAAAGCAAAATACAGCTATTATTGGCGGAATTGTCCTATATCACAGCAAGGACAAAAAGGAGGTTTGCTATATTGGTAGAGATAAAACAAAAGATTTTGCTAAAATTACCCTCGCTTTTACAGGGGAACTCAAATCGATGCGCCGTGTCGGTATTATGAAAAGATTATAAACAAACAATGAGAACTTACCTATTTGATATTCCTGATGAAGAGGAAGTCGTTATACTTGATGCTTTAATTGGCAATAAATACGAGTACCTTTTGGCGCTTGATACTGCTGCTACTCATACGACGATTGACAGTAATGCTCTGTATTTAGCGGGTTATGAACTAAAAAATGCGATTGGGGAAACCGAAATTGAAACATCTAATGGGATTATCATTGTCGAAATTTACAAATTGGAAAGATTTGAATGCTTAGGCATCGTAAAGACCCATTTTGATATTCAGGTTTATGACTTTCTTGCTCACGGCATCACATCAAATTATCATGGTATTTTAGGGCTTGATTTTTTGAGGCATCATCCTTTTTGCCTTGATATTAGCAAAGGGGAGATAAGAATACAATAAGACCCCTCAGTAAAAAACGGCTATCGCACCAAAACGATAGCCGTTTTTCTTTTACCCTTCTGCATCATAAACAATGACTTTTGACCATAAATGCTTGCATTTATCAATAAAAGCATGGTGAATCGGGTGGACTTGATATACTTCTTCGGCTTCCAAATCATCAAAAACGAGTAGCCATGAAACGGAATAGGAACGCTCAATAACGTCTCTATTTGTGGCTGCGGGGAAGCCAATATGCACCATTTTGATGCCTTCAATGACTTTTAATGTTTCTAAACCGGCGACTAATTCGGCTTTGTCGCTTTCACTGTCTGAATTGTTTAACCAAAAATAAACGTGGTGAATGAACATGATTTTTGTAATGGTGAATGGTGAATGGAAAATGGTGAATTTTACGTAAAGTATTGATTATCAATTTACTAAATCGTAAAACTTATTAATTGTTGTCTCAAAAGTAAGCTAAGTTATTGAAGGGCAATACATACGACATAGTTTTTTTGTAAAAAATGGAAAACCACATTTTTACAAAATTCACCATTCACCATTCACCATTCACCATTACATTACCTACTTTTGCCGCATGAAAATAGCCATTATTAATTATGATGCGGGCAATATCCGTTCTGTCATTTTTGCCCTTGAACGGTTGGGCGTTCAACCTATTTTAACTTCTGATATTGAGACCATTCAAACGGCAGATAAAGTCATTTTTCCGGGACAAGGTGAGGCGAGTTCTGCGATGCGGAGTCTGCGTGAACGGGGTTTAGACAAAGTTATTCCGACTTTAAAACAGCCGTTTTTGGGCGTTTGTGTCGGCATGCAATTGTTGTGCGAACATTCAGAGGAGAATAATACGCCTTGTTTGGGAGTGATTCCTCAAAAAGTCATTCGTTTTCCAAATGTCCCTGGTTTAAAAGTGCCACATGTGGGTTGGAATACGATTTCGTGCCAAAATACTGAGGGGGGGATTTTGTCACCTGATTTTGATGACCATTATTTCTATTTCGTCCACAGCTACTATGTTGAAAAAGGCATTTATACAACAGCCACTTGCGATTACGGTGTGCCGTTTGCCGCCTGTTTGCGGAAAGATAATTTTCATGCCGCACAGTTTCACCCTGAAAAATCGAGTAGGGCAGGAGAACAACTATTGAAGAATTTTTTGGAGTTAACGGATTAGTATTGACGCAATAATAGGCTCTTTTTGTCATTCTGAACATAGTGAAAGAATCAGAATAAAATAACATTAAGGTTCTTTCACTGCGTTCAGAATGTCAAGAAAGGCATATTGTTGTTTATATACAGCCAAATTTAATTTAAAAATTTATATTTTATTAAGAATAAAATTCTTTTTATTATACTTGCCTTAATATTTATTAAGAATAAAATTTTGCCTTAATATTTAATAAGTTTAATTAAAATAAAATAAGACAATATTTAATTTAAAAAAATCAATTTAGTTAAGAATAAAATTCTTAAAATAATATTTGACTTAATTTTATTAAGAATAAAATTTGGTATAACTCATAACTCATAACTCATAACTCATAACTCATAACTCATAACTCATAACTCATAACTCATAACTCATAACTCATAACTCTTTTATGCACATTATTCCTGCCATAGACATTATAGACGGCAAATGCGTGAGACTCACGCAAGGCGATTATGCTCAAAAAAAAGTATATAACGAAGACCCACTCGAAGTTGCCAAAGAGTTTGAAGATGCGGGGTTGATGCGGTTACACCTCGTTGATTTAGACGGTGCAAAGGCGGGTCAAATTGTCAATCATCGGGTTTTAGAGCGTTTATCAACTAAAACAAAGCTGCACATTGACTTTGGCGGTGGCTTGAAATCAGATGCAGATTTAAAAACGGCGTTTGAATGTGGCGCACAACAAATTACGGGCGGCACGGTAGCAGTTAAAAATCGAGACATTTTTTTGAATTGGTTGAATATCCACAGTTCAGAAAAAATCATTTTAGGTGCGGATGTCAAAAATGAAAAAATAGCCGTGGGCGGTTGGCTCGAAACGAGTGATATATGGTTGAAAGATTTTCTGCGCGATTTTATGGAACAAGGCATTCAGTATTGTATCTGTACTGATATTTCGAAAGATGGTTTACTGATGGGCGCATCTAATGAGTTGTATGCCAATGTTTTACGAGATTTTCCTGAATTAAAATTGATTGCTTCAGGTGGTGTTTCCAATATGGATGATTTGTACAAATTGCGTGAGATTGGTTGCTTTGGGGCGATTGTTGGTAAGGCAATTTATGAAGGGCGAGTGACGGTGAAGGAATTAGAGAAGTTCAATAGTTAGATTGGTTAATGGTTATTCGTTATTCGTCATTAGTTGATTTGTACTACTAATAACCTATAACTAATAACCATTAACCAAGTTCGTCGGTAAAAATACTGAGGGGGACGAAAAGAACCTTTCTTGATGATTAAAACAGGTTTAAACTTGTGCTTCATTTATCTTTTTATAAAAAACAATAAAAATGCAAAGGAGAAAAATAAAGCCACGCAAAGACTGGCAAGCCACAGTAGAAAACTTGGGATTTGGCTATCATACGATGGATGGGACATATTGGGATGAAAGCGCATATTATGAGTTTTCGATGTCCGAAATCAATACCATCGAAAAAGCAACGGGCGAACTGTGGGAAATGTGCCTTGAAGCCGTCGAACACGTCACATCAAAGAAGAAATATGATCTTTTTCACATTCCAAAATGGATTGTACCACATATTGAACGGACTTGGAACGAGGATGCGCCTTCGATTTATGGGCGTTTTGATTTCAGTTTCAAAAATGGCGTACCTAAAATGTTGGAATTTAATGCCGATACACCGACTTCGCTTTTTGAAACGGGTGTTATTCAGTGGAATTGGCTACAAGAAATGTTTCCATTTGATGACCAATTTAACTCTGTGCATGAAAAATTGATAGCTTATTGGCAGTATTTGATACCTTATTTGCATGAAGGTGTGGTGCATTTTTCTGTTGTGAAAGAGTCACTTGAAGATTTGACAACGGTGGAATATCTGCGTGATACGGCGATTCAAGCGGGCTTAAAAACAAAGTTGATATATATAGATGACATTGGATGGGACGAGAAAATGCTCACTTTCAAGGATTTACAAGGGCATAATATGCGTAATATATTTAAACTTTATCCTTGGGAGTGGCTGATTTTTGATGAGTTCGGACAACTGATTGTTCAAGATAAAAACAAAGCGCATTGGATGGAACCGTCTTGGAAAATGATTTTGAGCAATAAAGCAATTCTGCCTGTTTTGTGGGATATGTTTCCCGACTCTGAATGGCTTTTGCCAGCTCAATTCGATAGTGTGGACATAAGTAGTTATGTCAAAAAACCGATTCTGTCGCGTGAAGGAGCGAATGTGATGATTGTCAAAAACAATCAATATCAGCAACATACTGAGGGGGAGTACGGCGAAGAGGGTTTTATTTATCAAGAACTCTGCGAATTGCCTAAATTTGAGGACAATTATGCGCTCGTTGGTTCTTGGATTATTGGTCAAGAACCTGCGGGTATTGGCATCCGAGAATCGAATAGCCTCATAACAGACAATGGGAGCCGTTTTGTGCCGCATGTCATTATTTGAATTTTTTAAAAAAATATAAAAAACATTTGCTCAAACGAAAATAGGTTCTATCTTTGCATCGCTTTTCGGAGGAAGGGCAAAAAAAGCTCAATTTTGACCCATGGTGTAACGGTAGCACTACTGATTTTGGTTCAGTCAGTTAAGGTTCGAATCCTTATGGGTCAACGAGGGGTAGTAAGCGTCGGCATGAAGACTTCGGTCTGATGTTGGCGCTTACGTTATTTAGGGGGTATTGGAAGTTAGGATTATTTCACTTTATCAGCGTAAAATCCCCTTTAATCAATTCTTTTCGCCCATCAATATACGTTACTTCTGCCCAAAAGACGTAAACGCCATTTGCCGCTTCTTTTCCTTGAAAATAGCCGTCCCAACCTTCCGTTTCAGCCGCTGGAAAAATATGGTCTTTTTGAAACATGAGGTGTCCGCCACGCCCAAAAACCTTAAATTTATCAATGCTGACAACTGTTTTTCCACCAAATAAGATGTAATAATCGTTTATCAAATCACCATTGGGCGAAAAGGCTTGGGGTGCAAAAAAGAGGTTGTCACGCCTTATAACCACTTGTGTAGCGGCCATTTTGATACAGCCCAACGAATCAATAGCTGTAATGCTATAGGTATTGGAGTCAAAAGGTTTGACAAAAGTATCGAGAGAACGGATAGAACGGTCGCTCCAATAGAAACTACTGAGGGGGCGATTGGTGGTAACGGTTAAACGAAAAGAATCACCGAATTGTACTTCTTGACTTTCTGGTAATTGAAGAAGGAAAGGAGGGGGATTGGGAATTTCAATCTTTTTATCAATTTTACAGCCGTTTCTATCTACTAATGAAATCGTGTAATTGCCTGATTTTAAATTTTCTATGAAAATACGGCGCGGAAAAGTGTCTTGTCCATTGACTAAAAAATAGGGAGGCGAACCACCTCTGGCACTATCGAGGGCTATGACGGCATCGTTTCCATCATGGCAGCGCGGCGGTTTTACAGAGTATTCAGCGACTTCGGGCGAAGGAATAATTTTTAAAAGTACATCGTCTTTTATCGTACAAGCCGTGGTGGCAGTCACTTTGACGAAAATTTTGATGGTTTGCTTTGGATTGACGGTAATAACGGGTGTGGTTTCGCCCGTACTCCAATTGTATAGGCAATTGCGGCAACTCGGAATCGTGGCATCCAAGGTTACGGGATTACTCACGCAAACTTGAGTACTGTCTCCGAGATTTAACTCAAAAATACATTGGATTTTTGCAACCCACATATCATTCGTATTAAGCCTACCACCGTCGGGAAAAACGAGCCTGCCGCGTGCGTCTTCTGTTTTATCGCCGCCTTTGTCTGAATTGGATAAACCGCAGACCAAATATGAACCGTCATCAAACTTGACCATTTCAAAAGCGGCATCATTGCCAGGACCACCGAAGTTTTGATCCCAAATAATATCACCTTTTTCGTCAATATAGACCAACCAAAAGTCATAATTTCCGCGCAACGTATCTTGTTTTGTACCCCCAGGCAGTGAAATGGATTGACCTGCCAACATGATATAGCCCGTTTTGTTTTGTTCTAAAGCCACGACCCGGTCATTGCTGTTGCTACCGTATGTTTTATCCCAAATCTTTTTGCCGTTTTTATCAATTTTTATGATCCAAAAATCAGCTTCACCATAATTGGGAGCGGTTTTATCAAAATCTGGTTCGCCATTGCTGTTGGCACCGATAAGAAAAGAACCGTCTTTCAGTTCTTGAATGTCTCGGATTTCATCTAATTTAGAACTGCCATAGGTTTTATCCCAAATTTTTTGCCCATTGCCATCAAATTTGATAATCCAAATATCTTTATTATTGCCTTTTACACCCCGTAAATCTTCTGATTTATCCCCCGAACGGCTTGAAATAGACTCGCAAGCTAAGAGGAAATTGCCATCCAAAGTTGTGGTAAGCGCATAAGGATATTCATCACGATCAGCTCCGCCGAAGGATTTGTCCCATATTTTATTGCCATTTCGATCTATTTTGAGTAACCAAATGTCATTTTCTCCTTTGTTGGGCGTTGTTTTATTTCCACTAATAGGCGAATCAGAATGACCCACGATGAGGTAACTGTTGCCATTGTCGGTGACTATTGCATTAAAAGGTTGGTCGTCACCACTTCCACCATATGTTTTTTCCCACCGTTTCGTTCCATCCGGCGCAATTTGGACAAGCCAAAAATCGAAGTTTCCTTTATTGGCTTCCGATTTATCGCCTGTTTTGCCCGATAGGCTGGCACCTATTAAAAGATACCCCTCAGTATTTTGTATCGCTTTGTAACAACGGTCAGTCGTATCGCCCCCATATCGTTTGTCCCACAATTTTTTACCCAGACTATCAATGCGTACTATCCAATAATCTTCAGCACCTCGCGCAGATTGGGTTACATCCCGTCCTTCGGCAGGTGAATCGGAGGAACCAATGAGTAAAAAGCCTCCATCTTCAGTTTTGAAAGCAGATTGGAGGGTTTCCCAGCCTGTACCGCCATACGTTTTATCCCATTGTACAGTCGGTTGAGCCATAACGATGACTGGTGACATTGTACAAAAAGCAAGTATAAAAAAGATTAATATATTTTTCATGCTAGAGATGTTCATGCTCAATGTGTTTGCTTTTGACTTCAAAGATATTTAATTTTTTCTGAAATGTATATCTTCTTTATGTGTGAAGAACAACATTTAACACATAAGGGTTGGTACTTCTTTGTTTTTTTTCCGCTTTCAAAACTTACCTTTGACGCGAATAGGTATAAGTCAAATTAAGTAATTGAATAAAAAAGAATAAATATGCTTGAAAGTCAATTAATTACAGTTCACAATAAATCCTTTCGTCCTATGATTTCTGCACAAGCGATTGCAGAGCGAGTAGCGGCTATTGGGCAACAAATTACGGAGGATTATTGTGATAAAAAACCTCTTTTATTGTCCATTTTAAATGGTGCATATATGTTTGCTGCCGATTTGTCCCGGGCGATTGATACTGATTTAGAATTAACCTTTGTTAAGCTTTCCTCTTACAAAGGCACGGCGACCACTGGAAAAGTGACAACGGTTTTAGGGCTTGATACCAATTTGCGCGGGCGACACATCATCATTGTGGAAGATATTATTGATACAGGCAATACCCTACACAACTTCTTTAAAGAACTGTATAAAGAAGAGCCTGCTTCGGTCGAAATCGCTGCTTGTTTCCACAAACCAGAGGCTTTGCAGCACCCCCTCAGTATAAAATACTTGGGTTTTGAGATTCCGAATCATTTTATCATTGGGTATGGATTAGACTTTGATGGCTTGGGGCGCAATTTGCCTGATGTGTATGAATTGAATGAATAATGCTTTTGTAACTATTTAGCACTCTATGAAATTTGCTACGAATTTTACGAATTTTACGAATCAAAATAAGTATTTTATACTCTTTTAAAATTATTTAATTATAGGCAAAACGCTATTCATTGAGTATACTTAGTAAAATCCGTAAAATTCGTAAAATCCGTGTAATTCGTAGCAAACTTAAATAGTTACATGCTTTTAAAGTAAAACGATTTTTTGAGACACATCTTTTCCTTGTCCTTTTAATCGAACAAGATAGGTGCCTTTGGGTATATTTTTTAAAGTTATCTCGAAACGCCCTATTTTGTTTGCAATATTTTGTTCAAACATAACACTTCCATTTATATTTATAATCTCTATTGAATTAAAAGATTCTGTGAGTGAGACATTCAAAACATTGTTGTTAACAATATTAGGATAAACGAAATTGTCATTTTCTTTTTTATTAACCACAACGCTAACTATTTTAGAATAAACAAAATGACCGTCCGTATCTAACATTTTTAACCGATAAAATAAAGTATTAACCGATTCTATCGGTGCATGTTCAAATACATAATTCGCACCATTTGCTTTATTTTGGGCTTTTACTGTTCCAGCCTTATCGAATTGAATACCGGTTGTACTGTATTCAATATCAAATTGCTGTAAGTTGTTTTCAGAACTTGTTTTCCATTGCAAAACATTGGTTTTATCTTTCGCTTCAGCATTAAATTCAATTAAAGTTAAAGGAACAGCACCATTGGCACTAATGCGATAAACAGCATTACTCGACAATGAAACGGCAAATAATTCCCCGTTTTCTGTTTCACCAAAATCCGACACCGTTGTTTGAACGGCTGACTGAATAGTTGTAGTCCAACCGCCACCACCATTAGGAATAATTAAATAGAAGTTGCCTGAATAAAAATCAGCACTTACATAATAACCTTGTAAAGCTACATAAGTGGATCCTCGATACACCACACCTCCGACAACAGAAGCAGTATTTAGTATTGGATAATTATAGACAGGGAAGACATAATTAGACATATTGCCACATCCAGTAATATTATACACCGAGTCAGCTTCGTAACAACGCCAACCATAATTCGCACCCAAGGTAGAGGCGGCAGCTCTATAATTGATTTCTTCATACTCATTTTGCCCCACATCACCAATCCACATATCTTGGGTTTGACGGTCAAAACTCCAACGGAAAGGATTACGTAAGCCCAAGGCATATATCTCATTGTTGTAGGGATTGCCTGCGGGAATAGTGTAGTACGGCGCAATTAAACTTGTATTAACGGCTAATCGCAGTATTTTTCCCAATAAAACGCTCGTATTTTGGGCATTATTAGGCACATCGCCACCTCCGCCACCGTCACCTGTTGACAGATATAAATAGCCATCGCTTCCAAAATGCAACTCTCCGCCATTGTGGTTGGTATTCGTAGGATGCGGAATCGTGAGGACGACCACTTGTGAAGCAGGATCGGCAAGGTTCGGGTTTCCGCTGACATGAAATCGAGAAATTTCGAGGTTGCCACTGCCGTTGACATAGTAAACGAAGAAAAAACCGTTTGTGGCATAATTGGGGTGAAATACCAAACTTAACAAACCTTGTTCGCCAGATGTGCTGATACCCGAGAGTGTTAAAAAAACACTCAAAAAATTATAATTTTGGTCATACAACCGTATGGTTCCCCCTTTCTGAACAATAAAAATACGGTTTGTGCCATCGGCTGCATTGACAAATTGAATAGGCGAACTTAATCCAGTAGCAATAACGGGTGTTAAAGACAAAGTAGGCTGTGCTTTTGTTTGATAACTTAAAAAAGTGCAAGCTAAAATCAAGCAAAAGAATGAAATGTTTTTTGTGAATTGACGATTGATGGTGTTCATAACGGTTTGTTTTTATAGATGAATAATGAAATAACCCCCCTCAGTATTAAGTGTTCAAAGTTAATTTCCTTAGTCAGGTATAGACATAGGCAAATTGAAATAATAATAGTGTATAAACCAATTTTATCAACAACTTATTATGACACTATATTATTTACAAAGTTAATTCCAAAAAGAGTATGTATCAAGAGTTTGTATCATGACTTAGGAAATGATGAATAATAAAGGAGGCATTATAAATTTTTAAAACATTGATTTACAATATTTTATAATTAAAATAGATAAAATAAATTTCACTCATTTTACTTAGATAATCAAAAAAAATACAAAAGCCCACTGACCAATCAGCAGGCTTTTTCATACGATTTTAAAGAAAAGTCCAAACGAGACTTGATTTAGCTTGTGTTTATTTATTAGAGTGCGATTGTGCCACCGCGTATTTATCAAGCGTATTCAGCACCTTTCACGGGTTCAAACATCGTTTCGGCATCATCATAAAATTCAACCCTGCCTGATTCGACATTATACATACTGCATACAATACCGATGTCTCCTGCCAGAAGCATTTCCTTCAATATTGGACTGTTTTCTGTAATTTGGTCTGCTATAAGGCGGACATTTGTAGAGGCAACCGCATCTGAAAACTCTCCATCACTCAAATTCAAATGAGCACACGTTTTCTTAGTCGCTGCCACAGCGGGTTGTACTTTATCTAATAAATGGGTCAAATTCCCTAATTTGACATTGTTCACAGCACCTTTGATAGCACCGCATTTGGTGTGTCCCAAAACGACGATGATTTTCACCCCGACAACTTTACAAGCAAATTCCATAGAGCCGAGAATGTCCTCATTCAAAATATTCCCAGCAATGCGGACGCTGAAAATATCACCCAAACCTTGGTCAAAAATCAATTCTGCTGAAGTGCGGCTGTCAATGCAGCTTAGAATGACTGCAAAAGGGTGTTGCCCTTCTTTGGTTTCATTGACTTGTTGCAACAAATTGCGATTTGCCCGTAGGTTGTTCATAAAGCGATTGTTGCCGTCTTTCAAAATTTGCAACGCCGATTGCGGCGTAATTTGGTCTTGTAATTCTTTGTTTAATGTGCGCATACAATATGATTTTATTTTTTTTTGTTAGTAAATGAATAATTGTTAAATAAAATTATTTGCCACTGCGGGCGATGTATTTTTTCAAGTATTTGATCCATAATGCCCGTTTCCACCCGTAAAGCAGGGTTTATAATGTACCCAAAACACCTTATATCAAGGTCTCAATCAAAATTAAGTAATATTAAATTATCAAATAATTCATTTTAAACAGACAAGTAAAATGTGTTTTCAATCATGTCATCCTGACTATTATTTGTCAGTTAATTCTTTCAACAGGTCTTTAGCCTCTCCTTTTGCCTCAATAGTTGAAAGCTTCGAATCCAATTCCTCAGAATGTACTTGATCAGAATTGTGTACGCGATAAGACTCTTTAAAACCTGTCAAAATGAAAGTGATATTTCGTTCTGGGGCATTGATTTTTTGAAATTCTTTAATCAATTCCAAGACATCATAATCAATATAGATGGTTTTAGAAGCATCTATCACCACTTTTGAGTTGTGTGGCAAATGGTCAAGCGTCAATTTAAGACTTGCTTTATTGAGGAAAGAAACCTCTTGCGTCAACTCAATTTTTATCAATTCGCCTTCGTGGTGTCGGTCTTTGTGGAAAAAATAAGGTGCTTTCATATTACCCCTCAGTATTGCGAAGGTAGCGACCACCATACCAATGCCAACGCCTGTCAAAAGGTCAGTAAAAACAATGGCAACAACCGTCACGATAAAAGGCAAAAACTGATATTTACCAGCCGCCCACATCTGCTTGAACAATGAAGGCTTTGCCAATTTATAACCGACCATGAACAACACAGAAGCTAAGGCAGATAATGGAATCATATTAATCACACTCGGAATTAATGCCGCACAAAAAAGCAGCAGGATACCATGTGTAATGGTAGATATTTTAGATTGTGCATGGGCTGCCACATTCGCCGAACTCCTGACGATAACAGACGTAACAGGCAAACCACCCACTAAACCCGAAACTATATTGCCCATGCCTTGTGCAAAAAGTTCTCGATTGGTATTCGTCACACGGCGGTGCGGGTCCAGTTTATCAACTGCTTCAATACATAAAAGCGTTTCGATAGAGGCTACTGCCATGATGGTTACAGCAGCAATATAAACCGCTTTGTTGTTCAACTTACTAAAATCAGGGAAAGTAAACTGCCCAAGAAAAGAATTCACATCTGTTGCCACAGGCACATTAACCAAATCTGCTTGTGAAATAGCCAAACCCGACCCCGATGATATAAAAATTTGGTTTAAAATGACAGCGACAACAACGGCAACCAAGGCACCTGGAATCAACTTAAAACGGCTCATAAATGGACGTTCCCACAATATCAAGATGCCCAAACTGATGAGGGCTATCAATGTTGAACCCCAATGAATATGTTGTGTCAACGTCAGCCAAATCTCTGAAATCGTATTCGCGCCATCGGTTTGTTGGAAAGCTAAGTCCCCCTCAGTATCATTATCATAGCCGAATGCGTGTGGTATTTGTTTCATAATAATAATGATACCAATAGCCGTCAACATCCCTTTGATGACATTGGATGGGAAATAGTTGGCAATCGAGCCAGCTTTGAGCAACCCTAACAGTATTTGTAAGAAACCTGCTATGACAACAGCTAACAAAAAGGTTTGAAAACTGCCTAAAGTCTGTATTTGTAACAAAACAATCGCTGCAAGACCCGCCGCCGGACCACTAACACTTAGATGTGAATCACTCAAAAATCCGATGACAATACCGCCTACAATGCCCGCTATCATACCACTATATAAGGGTGCGCCACTGGCTAATGCAATACCCAAACACAGAGGCATCGCTACTAAAAACACAACAATACCCGCAGGGATGTCATATTTAAGGTTTTTTAAAATTTTTTCCATGAAAAATTCTGTTTTTAGTTTGAATGATGTTTTAAGTTTATCAATGTTGATAAAAAAGGAATCAATAGATTGACAGTCAATGATTTACAGCGTTTTTTTAAAATCGTGTCCTTTCTTGTCCGTATTTATCTCATCTAAATTGAAAAATATTCCTTGATTTTTACAAAAAAAATGGTATCAATATCAGGCTTGATAGTCTTACATGGTACAAAAGTAATAAAACATTTAATAATGATAGTAAAACTATCATTTAATTTAAAAAGTTCATTGTACCTTTGTTTTATGTAAAAAAAATATTAGGATAGCACATGACATTTTTTGACCAATAAATTTTTCAATAAATCTTCAAATGGACTTAAAAATCAGCATTCGTCTAAACGAAAAATTATTTCTACGCGACCCCGAATCCAGCGATTTAGGTCAACGCATCTTCAAATACGGCATTGAGATGATTCACAAACTCGGGTTAGAATCATTTACTTTCAAGAAATTGGGTGAGGAAATCCACACAACAGAAGCGAGTATTTATCGCTATTTTGAAAACAAACATCGTTTGTTGTTGTATATCATCACTTGGTATTGGAGTTATTTAGAATATCAAGTCGTCTTTAATGTCAACAATATGACGGATACGGAGGAGAAAATTCGTCGCGTGATTGATTTGTTGACTCATGAATTAGATGATTCATTGGGTCAAATAGATTTTAATCACAAAGCCTTATACGATATTGTTATCAGCGAAAGCAGCAAAGCATATTTGTCAAAAGAGGTAGATAATAACAATTCTGACCATTTGTTTAAACCCTATAAGGACTTGTGCAATCGAATCGCTGTTTTGTTTTCGGAGTACAATCAAAGCTATGCATATCCTCATTCTTTGGCGAGTACTGTGATTGAAGCGGCTCATTTTCAGCATTATTTTGCGCAACATTTGCCGCGTTTGACAGATGTCAGAAATCAAAACGAAGACCAAACCATACAAGCGTTTTTAGAGCATTTGGTTTTTTCAACTTTGAGAGAGCAGAAAGGAGTCTGATTTTTTAGATTAATGTCATTAATTAATAGACACGAATTGCACAAATTACACGAATGAGTTCTAATTGAAGAGATGTTTTATCTAACTTTGAGGATTCTAAGGATAGATAATAGTAGATAAATGATAATGTAGAGTTTGAACAATAGATAAATAATATACTCATTTGAAATGGTTTACGTAAAATAATAGACTCAAATTAGTCATAACCAATGTTTTATACTTTTTATTTTTCGCTTATTATATATTGTCGTTCCATATTTAAGTAACCCATTTTCATGTAAATATAAATGTCCAAAGGAATCCTTTGGTGAGAAAATTGTAAAACATTGATTTTAACATTGACATAAACTAATAGAGATGATTCACAAGAATTACAGGAATACAAAGCATGTTAATCTGTAAAATCTGGTAATTATGTCTATTGAACCAAACACTTTTTATGAAAAATTTTGACCAATCTACTACTCTATCGCTCTTAAATAGGAAAATACTGAGGGGTGTCTTTTTTGTTGTTTTACTCGCCACATTTGCGGCTTGTTTTGTGATGGAAAACAAATTTTCGGCTTTGGCACCAGGTATTTGGCGCGTCAGTTTGCAACTTGTGCCAAGAGAAATGGTGAAGCAACAAAGCAATGAAATCCATTCTGCAAGGCAACTTTTGACCCAAAAAGACAAGCAATTGATACCTGATAATGTGCAATATGAGGAGGCAACGGAAGGTGAATTGCCCTTTCTGTGGGAAGTCAAATACGTCAACGATACGAGTTTTTATATCGAAATCATTAATGGCGATGAACGTATCAAAGTAGAGGCAGAGGACATTAAACATGGTCGAAATCGGCAAACAGGTAAGGATACGCTGCGTATTAATTTTCCTATTTTTGGTTCTTATATTACGGCTATGTATCAGGAACGGGTGATAGAAGGGGAGTGGGTGGTGCCTGCCAAAAATTTGACGATTCCGTTTTTAGCGCGGTATGGTCAAAATCATCGTTTTACGACAATTAACAAACTACCTACTGCCGATTTGACAGGTAAATGGGATTGTACCTTTGACCTGGCGGCGAAAGAACCTTATAAAGCCGTTGGAGAATTAATCCAAAAGGGCAATATACTGAGGGGTACGTTCAGAACAGAAACAGGTGATTATCGCTATTTGGATGGCGAAGTACAAGGCGATAAATTTTATTTGTCGTGTTTTGATGGCGCTCATGCGTTCCTGTTTGAAGGAAAAATCAGAACGGATGGACACCTTGACGGCTCTTTTAGAAGTAGTAAAAATGCCCCTGAAATTTGGGTCGGCAATCGCAATGACAAGGTAGAATTGCGCGATGCAAATACATTAACCACCGCCAATACTGAGGGGTCTGTATCTTTCAGTTTTCCAAACGCCGAAGGTAAAAAAGTATCGTTGTCAGAATTTGGTTCTAAAGTAAAAATATTGCAATTGATGGGTACGTGGTGTCCCAATTGCTTTGATGAGACGAAATTTATCATCAAATATCTAAATGAAAACCCTAATTTAGCGGATAAAGTAGCGGTCATTCCTTTGGCTTTTGAACGTAATGCCGATGTGGCTGCGACGCAAGTAGCGACTTACAAAAAGAGAATGGGTATGCCTTATGATATTTTGATTGCGGGTACAACGACAAATAAGGTGGAGGCAGTTAAATCATTGCCTTTTTTGTCACAAGTTATGGCGTACCCAACGATGGTTTTTTTAGATAAAACCAACCGTGTTCGGCGCATTCATACAGGTTTTGATGGCCCTGCAACGAGTAAGTACGCTGATTTTTCAAAAGAATTTGATGATTTTATGAAAAAACTAATAGCGGAATAGTATTTGTATCTAACAGGAAAATTTTAATTACTAACTGAGAGGTGTTCATAATCTATGAAAAAATTAATTATCGCTTATTGTATTGAAAATCAATATGCTGCTGCTAAAATAGCGGCTGCCTTGAAAGGAAAAATGGAAATTGACACAGTCGTATTTGATGCTGAAAATGGTATAGAAGCACTCAAAAAATCACTCAACGGAAATGCTTTACCTGTACTTTTGCTCATCAGTGACAATTTTCTGAAGTCTGAAAAATGCATGAATAATGCTTTACCTTTTATACAGTCTTTAGGTACTTCAAAGCGATTGATTCCTGTAACGACTGAGGGGGTTTATACGGATACGGAAACGAAAAAAGTAATAACAGTGCCGACTTCTTTTGACCGTGTTAGCAATGTTATTCAGTTTATGAATTATTGGCAAGACCGTTATCTTGATTTACGTAAACTAAAAGATGAAGGAGAGGAAGGCATTCATAACGAAAAAGTGCGCATTGTGAGAGCGATTTCAAGCGAAATAGGGGAGTTGTTGCGTTATTTTAGAACAATGGAATTTTATAGTTATGATCAATTTAAGGAGTCAGATTTTAACATTTTATATCGTGCTTTGGGCTTAGAAGTGTCTCAAAATTTAGAAGAAGTTTCACAAGTTGCGGTATCTCAGACGGTAATACCCCTTCAACAGGCTGAAACGGTTTATTCAAATGGTATAAAAACGCCTCAAATGCCGATTGTGGAAGTCAACGAACCTATCATTGAATTGTCGGATATTCCAGCTATAGCTCAATTAAATGAGCGTATGAATGTTCAAGATTCCTCGTTAGGTACTATTCAAGATGCTGTGACAGGTTTTACAGATATGGAAATTTCTAAAAAAGAGGGCAAGTCACTTGTACAACCAGAAAAAACTGTTATAGAAGAAAACCCATCAGAAGAACCGCCTTTGACCCTACAAAATGAAGATAAACTTTTGACATTAGAAGCTTTAGTGCAAGATATAAAAGCACAGGAAAAAAATCAAATAACGGACAATATCGCTTCGCCACCTCTTGAACAAGAGGGCATTATTGGGAATAATGAAGCTGAAAACAAGGAAGATTTAGAAAAGCCAGACTCTTCAACTCTTTCTGGTTTGACTTTAGAACAATATGTAAAAGATGAAGAATTGAAGGAAATCATGGAAAAACAAACACCTGTTGAAAATTTCGATATAGAAAAGGAGGCTGATGAGACATCAAAACTGCCACATACTATCCTCATCGAAGACCTGAGTGACGATGAGGATACAGATACATTAGTGAAACAAATCGCTGATGAAGCAGATTCTGAAACACATAGTGAGCCGCCGTTAGCCGCCGCTTCTTTGGAGGTCATAGAAAAAACCAATGTTCACCTATCGGAAGAGACGATTGATGAAGCGGATGTACAAAAAGAAGTTGCGCGTGTTTTTGATGAAGCGGAACAGACGGATTCTAATTTTGATTTCGAATCTTCACTATCACAAGTAGGTGAAAATCAACAGAATGTAGATGAAAAATCAGTTTATACTGTGGGGGGGGATTCTGATTTAAACAACTTACATACCCTGCAAGCGACTGTGTCATCAAATCCATTAAACAACGATTTGCGGTACCAATTTGCAGCCGAATTGACCAACCATGGTCGTTTTTCGGAAGCCACCGAGCAACTCGATATCCTTTTAGACAATGACCGCACTCATGTGGATGCTTATATTTTATTGGCATATCTTGCAGAGCAACAAGGCGATTTTATTTTGAGTTTGAACTCATTGGAGAAGGTGACTTTGTTGAATCCTAACTATCCTGGCATTTATTATAAATTGGGTCGTTTGACCAATGACCATTTCAAAAAGCAACATCGAAAGGCTTTGCGTTATTTTAGAGAAGCAGTGTTACAAGACGACGCAAATGCAGACGCACAATACAATTATGCATTAGCCATCATCGAACAAAAAGGGGATTTCAAAACAGCGATTGAACATTTGCATATTGCTGCTGAACAAGCACCACAAAGCGATGATATCGTTTTTGAATTAGCTAAAGCCTATTTTGAAATCAATGATAAAGCTAATGCCGCTAAATGGTATGCCCGCGCCATTGAACTTAATGCACATCATAAAACGGACTCAAATGAGCAGCTGTTTTATTTTGAAGACCCTAAACCCGAATCACCCCCTGTAACGGTTATTGATAATGGTTTAACAGTGTTAGTAACGGGTGCAACATCGGGTATTGGCAAAGCAACAGCCGCTTTATTCGCTCAAAATGGGTATCGCCTTATACTGACGGGTCGTCGCGCGGATAGATTAGAGACTTTGAAAACTGATTTTGAAACAGCATATAAAAACCGTATACAAGTCTTAAATTTTGATGTTAGAAGCCTTGAGGATATGAAAAAATCGTTGTTAGAATTAGAAGAAGACTTCAAAAATGTGGATATTCTCATCAATAATGCAGGATTAGCAAGCGGTTTTGCACCGATTCATGAAGGCGATATTGAGGATTGGGATAAAATGATTGACACCAATATCAAAGGCTTGTTGTATATGACGCGGGTTATTGCACCACATATGGTGTCTCGTCGTAAAGGTCATATTGTCAACATCGGTTCTATCGCAGGTAAAGAGATTTATCCGAATGGCAACGTCTATTCTGCTACAAAATTTGCAGTTGATGCTTTGACAAGGGCGATGCGTGTAGATTTACACAAGTATAATATACGGGTTAGTCAAGTCTCACCAGGGGCTGTAGAAGAAACAGAATTTGCGATGGTGCGTTTTCATGGCGATGCGGAAAAAGCCAATATTTATAAGGATTTTACACCTTTAAAAGCCTTTGACGTTGCCGAAACTATTTACTTCATGGTCACACGCCCTGAATATGTCAATATCCAAGACGTGGTGATGATGGGTACACAACAGGCTTCTGCCAATCATTTTGATAGAAGCGGACGCACTGATATTATTAGTCATTAGTCATTGTGTCATTAACTAATGACACAATGACTCTTCGGTTTTTTACTGAGGGGGTAGGAGATAAACTTGTTATTTTTAATTTAAGTTTTTATTTTTACAAAAAATAATAACAAATGGTCGAAATTCTTGAAGCAAAAATGGCGATGACTGCCGACGAATATCTTGCAAGAGAACGCACAACACTGCGCGAAGAAGGTGGTAAGCATGAATTTTTTAACGGAAAACTTATCGAAATGGCAGGAGCATCTTACAATCACAACCGCATTGCTAAAAACACTGCTTTATCTTTAGAGAAACAATTTGAAAGTAATAACACAAATCATGAAGTGACACTTTCGGATACCAAAGTACCCAGCTTTTTAAAGGGTAAAAACTTTTTCTATCCAGATATTGTCATTGTTGATGGAAATCCTATCTATGCAGATGATTACAAAGACATTGTTGCGAATCCTCAAATACTGATTGAAGTGTTGTCAGACTCGACTGAAGTGTTTGATAGAGGGGATAAATTTAGGGCTTATCGCCAAATAGTGTCTTTGAAAGAATACCTTTTAATTAGTTCAGATAAACATTGTATAGAACAGTTTTATAAAGATGAAAACGATAAATGGCAGTTTGGTGAAGTTATTTTTGAAGGGTCGCTTATTCTCTATATTACACCTTTTGAATTAAATATAGAGGAAGTCTATCGCAAAGTTGATTTTTCCGAAGAGGCTATTTTATAATAGTCTTATGTCTTTGTAATTTTTAGTTTGATGTTATTCAACAGAAAACCTTGAAAGTGACTAAGTTCACTTTCAAGGTTTTCTGTTGTTGGCATTTACGAGAACGTTACCGTTGATATTTTGAGTTGATTTTTAAGGTTGCCCTAACTTCGGGGCATTATTTTAATATACAACAAGATTGTTTTAAAAATCAAACACCTTTTCGTATGAAAAAACGCGTATTAGCCGTTCTCACTTTCTTTTCTTTTACTTTTTCTCTGAATGCTCAAACCTTGTATGCTTCGCCTACTTCTACCAACGCGACGGGTAATGGAACAGACATCAACGACCCTGTTACTTTGGCGAGGGCATTATCTCTCATTCCGTCGTCAACAACCACAGCTTGTACGGTATATTTGCGCGGTGGTAACTATGTTCTGACCTCAACCATCAGCATATCACGTAGTGGAGCCGCCACCAACATCAAAAACTTATGTGCTTATCCAGGTGACGCACGCCCCATATTAAATTTTTCAACAATTCCACGTATTACTGTAACGAACACAGGTATAAGAGGCGTGTCCTTTTCAGGAAGCTATTGGTACATTAAAGGCATTGATTTTTTTGCGGCTACGGACAATGGTTTAAATATGTCGGGTAGCAATAACAAAATAGAAAACTGTACTTTTTCTGAAAATCAAGATACAGGATTTCAATTGGGGGGTGGTGCCGTTAACAACCAAATTATCAATTGCGATTCATACTACAACCAAGACCCAGATGGCGAAAATGCGGATGGTTTTGCCGCCAAATTGGACATTGGAACAGGTACGTCGTTCAAAGGCTGCCGTGCGTGGCAAAATTCTGATGATGGTTGGGACGGCTATCTCCGCCCTGCTAACGATGTTTCGACAACTTATGAAGATTGTTGGGCTTTTAGAAATGGCTATACCAAATCAGGTGGTACAACCACCAACGGCGATGGCAATGGTTTCAAAACAGGCGGCAGCGATAACAAAGATTTAAGTCACAATGCCACACTCACACGCTGTTTGTCTTTCCAAAATAAGGCGGATGGGTTTGACCAAAACAGCAATATTGGCAATATCACATTACTGAATTGTACCGCTTTCAACAACGGACGCAATTATGGCATGAATGACCGTGCCCTTGCCACAGGTAAGATAATGACCATAAAAAACTGTATTTCGGCGGGTACAGGTGGACAATCCATTTTGGCAGCAGCCGTCGTGGCAACTGATAGCTGGACAGGCGGTTTCACCGTCACCAATGCCGATTTCGTGAGCGTTGATACGACTGGGGTACGTGGTGCGCGACAAGCCGATGGTTCTTTGCCCGTTCTTACATTTATGCACTTGGCAACCGGCAGTGACCTCATTGATAGAGGCACTGATATCGGTTTGCCTTTCAATGGCACAGCACCTGATTTGGGTGCTTTCGAGACTTCTGCAAGTGTACCAGTGACCTTGTTGTCTTTTTCAGCGACTGCCAAAGGTCAGCATGTTGTGCTTAATTGGACAACCGTAACGGAACTCAATAATGCTGCTTTCATCATCGAGCGCAGCGCAAATGGTTTGGATTTTCAAGACATCGGTGAAGTGAAAGGCAACGGTACAACCTCGACCCCTCAGTATTATACCTTCTTAGACAAAAGCCCCCTTCGGGGGTTGGGGGTATATTATCGCCTAAGACAAGTAGATTTTGATGGCAAAGCGACGCTTTCAAAGACTGTTTCTGTTACAAACGTATCGAACAAAACGAATTTCTTAAAAAGCTACCCCTCAGTAACGAACCATATTTTGACCGTTGATGTGCAAACGGAAAGCATTGCCACACTATATATAACAGACAGTATGGGGCGTAGGGTTTTGACTCAAACACTTCAAAACACAGAGACTATACGTCTGCCATTAGATGTGAGTGCCTTCTCAAATGGTGTTTATATCCTTACTATCGTATCTAAATCAGGACAAATGACCGAGAAGTTTATAAAAAACTAAAGGTTGTTAAGTTTAAACTTAGGAAGATTTTCAAGTTTTCCTAAGTTTAAACTTAACTTTTACATCTTACATTTTACATTCTACATCTTACATTTCCCTTCCTGCATTTCTCCTTTCGGAAACGTTCTCGTAACTATTTAGACCAGTCTTTATCTTTATCTTAATTTTGTCCATGATTTAATAACAAAATATTATTTGTTATTAAAAAGGGTTTGAAATAGGTCATATTGTCTTGACGTACATTTAAAACTTCACTTTACAACTAAACAACTATTTATTGTATGAAAAGCATTTTTATCATTATCTGTCTTGGCTTAGCTTCGACGCTCACACTGCACGCACAATACAACCTCACCGTTGCCAAAGATGGTTCAGGCAATTACACAACCGTTCAAGCAGCTATTGATGCTGCACCGACAAATGGCACATCTGCCTACACTATTTTCATCAAAAATGGCACGTATAAGGAGAAAATTACCGTTGCTTCCAACAAGACTTTCATTACGTTGATTGGTGAAAGCGTTGCCAACGTTATTTTAACCTATGACGATTACAGTGGTAAAGCCATGGCGGGCGGTGGTACGTTTGGTACTTCCAATTCGGCTTCAACAACCATCAATGCTACCGATTTTACAGCCGTTAATATCACTTTTGAAAATACAACGGGCGAGTCGCCTCAAGCCCTTGCCATCAATGTCAATAATGACCGTTGCGCTTTCAAAAATTGTCGCTTCCTCGGTGGTCAAGACACTTTATTGGCAAATAATGCTGGTAAAAGACAGTATTACAAGCAATGTTATATTGACGGCACGGTTGACTTCATCTTTGGCAATGCCGTAGCTGTCTTCGAAGATTGTACGATTTATCCTAAAACCCGCGAAAGTGGCACAGGCAACAGCTATATTACGGCGGCCAATACACCTTCTGGACAAGCCTATGGTTATGTTTTCCGAAATGCTGTCATCAATATGAATAGAGGCGTAACCCAATACTTTTTAGGTCGCCCATGGCAGAACTCAACGGGTTCTTCTATACCATTTGCAGAAAACAAAGTCGTCTTTTTAAATTCTATTCAGTCGGGTACCGTCATCAATCCTGCGGGTTGGTCAATTTGGGATGCTGGTACACAAACCAACCTTATTACTTTTGCCGAATATCAAAGCGTCACCACAACTGGAGCAGCTGTTGATGTCAGTTCACGGGTCGCTTGGTCAAAACAATTGACGGCAGGAGAAGCGGCGGCTTATACCAATACCAATATGTTTGGTTCATGGGACCCTTGTACCGCTTATGCCAATATCTGCACAAACAACACACCAGATATTGCCATTTCCAATTTCAAAGGTGTTAAAGGGGCTTCAACGGCTACATTCACTTGGAATGCCAGTTGGGGCATTGATGGCGTGACATACACAGTTTATCGCAGCATTGACAATCAAGGGTCTTTCCAATCGCTTTATAATGTCACCAGTTCGGGCATTTATGATGTCAACTTCGGTACAACTGACCCTAATCCACCAGCAGGAGCTACTTATTATTACTACGTTGTCGGTTCAAAAGCAGGTTATGCGTCACATACTACGGCGACTGTTGCTATTTCGTCAACACCGACCATTACAGTGGGCACCATTGGCTCGTTTGTGCAAGGCTTAGGTACGCCATCAGCATCTCAATCTTATACATTAGCAGCTGTCAATTTATTAGGTAATTTGACCATAACACCACCCGCTAATTACGAAATCTCTTTGGATAATGGCGCAACATGGTCAACGACCCCCCTCAGTATAACACCTGTTTCTGGCACTGTTGCAAGCCGTTTTGTCGCTGTTCGCTTAAATGCGACGATGACAGGTACTTTTATGGGCAATATTATACACACCAGTTCGGGTGCTGTTAATGCCAATGTCGCTGTGACAGGTACAGTGCAAGCAGCCCCTTTAGAAACCATCGTCAATTTGCTTTATTTCCCCATGACTGCGAGTAATGCGGTGGATGTGGCGACACAAGCCGCAGGTGTTTCTACAACAACACCCAGTTTTTCTCGATTGGTTGTTTCAAATGGTGCAACTGTAGCTGCCTATTCTGCGGCTATGGGTCAGACTTTTGGCGCAGATGTGGCGGGTACTTGGTCAACGGCTGTGGGTGGTCCAGGCGGTAATCTTAGTCGTACACATTATGAACAGTTTACAGTAACAGCAAATGCGGGTTATTCTGTTCGTGTTGATTCATTAACGCTTAATTCTTCTTTTATCAGTACGGTTTCAAATACACGTTTAGCCGCTTGGTATTCAAAAACAGGCTTTACAACGGGGGATTCTACGACTTATACTGGTGCTATATCGGGTGCAGATGGTTCTACCATTGTTAATAATCCAAATGGTACTTTTGTCAATGCCATTTTTTTGACACAAGAAAATACGACTACAACGGTCAATTACCGTTTGGCTTTGAATGGTTCAACAGGTGTTACTTTGACGCCAGGTCAAACCTTAACCGTTCGTCTCTATTTCAGTTGTGGTAGCAGTAGTGCAGGACGTTATGGCAAAATAAAAGATGTTTATTTTAGAGGTATCGTCAACGCCACCGTACCCCTCAGTATGATTGCCTTTAATGCTGAAAAATTAAGTAACAATACCAACCGCATTCAATGGACAACTGCAGATGAACTTAACGTCAACCGCTTCGACATTGAGCGTAGCAACGATGCGCAACAATTTGAGTACATTGGTACAACAAAAGCCATAGGCAATACAAAAACACAACAAGATTATGCTTTTATAGATGAAACACCCCGTATGGGACTCAATTATTATCGCTTAAAAATGTTGGATTTAGACGGTTCTTTCACCTATTCAAAGGTGATTGTTGTGGACAATCAAAACGATAAAGGCTTGAAAAGCAAGGTCTATCCAAATCCTTTCACCGATGCCTTGACCGTTGCTTTAGAAAATGGAGAAAAAGCAAATAATGTCACCATCACCCTAACAGATGTTGTAGGACGCACCCTTTATGTGCAGAAATTGCCTTCATTTGATAATAAAAAAATAGATATTTCAACCCTTGGTTGGACTTCTGGTGCTTATTTTTTGACCATAAGTGATGGTTTAAACACAACAATTCATAAGGTTTTGAAATAATGTGCAGAGTAAGAGGGTTGTCTCAAAAGAGAAAATGCACTTTTCCATACAGAATATTATTAGGTTTTCGAGTGTCTAATCTTAGGAAGATTTTAAATCTTCCTAAGATTGAACGAATTCTGAAATAAAATTCTGTTTTTGAGACAACCTTCTCACTACATCCTTCAAAGATTCATAAAATTTTGAAGTGATATCTAAACCTATTTCGTTTTCGGAAACGTTCTCGTAACTAATATTTCTAATCTATTAACTTTATCTTAATTTTGTTCAAGATAAATAAGCAAAATATTATTTGTCTTTTACAAAAAAGCATGAAATACATTTTTGTTACTGGATATTACAGCTTGTTCACTTACTTTATACTGCGTCGTTTGATGTCCTTACTGTTTGTTACTAACCCGTGTTAGTCCTATTTCTATTTATTTAGCAGAAAGAGCCGCTTTGTCGAACAGCTATTCCGCTGTTTCCAGCCCTTTTTATGCTTGCTTATAACCTTCTATCGTGTTGATACTGAGGGGTGTCTATGTATTGCCTTTATGCTGATGATAGGGTTTTCTTATAAAACATCTAACATCTTGAAACCACCGATTTTTAATCGGTGGGCTGAAATACACCCCCGATTCACATCTATCATCTATTCAAAACATCGCAAACAACTATTGTATATGATGCTTTGAATAGATGATAGATGTGAAAGGAAGTCGTTTTACTACCCCTCGTTGAAACGAAGGGTTTCAAGATGTTAGATGTTTTATAAGACAACCCTAATGCTGATGACTAAACAACTATATTTTTTAACAATTTTTATTTATTGACAATTAAACTCTTATTGATTATGAAAAAAGTTTTACACAACAAGAATGGTTTGCGCGCGGTGGGCGCGGTTTTGTTTGTTTGTTTTATGACGGTGGTGTCGTTTGGACAAGCAAATGGTGATTATCGTTCAAAAAATACATCTGGTACATGGGCTACTGCAACAGATTGGGAAATTTATAACAGTGGTACTATGACTTGGAGTACATCTGGAACTGCTCCAACTGGAAGTACCGCTGTTGAAATCATATCAAATCATTCAATGTCTATTGCTGTTGCACTTACTTTGACAAATCCAGTAACAGTTAATGGAACAGTCACAAATAACAGTGGTAGTGCTATTACTTTATCAGGAAGTGGAAGATTTACATTTGGAAGTGGTGGTATGTGGGTAAATGTAGGCAATTTTGCTATGCCAAGTGCCGCTAATTTTACTTTTAACACTGGTTCGACTATTAAAATTACAGGTATTACAAGTACTGGAAGTAACCTCAATTTGAGTAATTATTCTTTTTATCATCTGATTTGGGAATGTACGGGACAAACAACAAATTATAATTTTACTAGTACTGCTATTACTACTTATACAATTGGTGGAGATTTAACTGTAAATTCTACGGGCAGCGGGACTTCCCAACTTCGTTTACTTAGTTATACTAACCCAAGTAATAATGTTACCAAAACATTTAATGTCTCTGGAAATGTTTTTTTAAATGGAGGCATAGTTGCAGCGTCAGGTAGTAGCACTGGTGTAACTAGTTGTATTGCTGATGTTAATATAACAAGTAATTTAGAAGTGGTAGGAGGGAACCTTAAGGCATCTGCAAGTAGTGTCATTATTGGAAATTGGAATATTGGTAAGGATTTCAAATTATCAGGTGGAATAGTTGAAATAGGCAGCGCAACAGGTAGTGTTTATAATTTTACAGGTACAGGTTCTCATACTTTTACTCGAACTAATGGCACAGATGGTACATTGACTTCTGCTCCTTTTTCATTAATAAGTACTGGTACTTTAACATTGGAACCTGCGAGTATATTTAATGGTGGTGGTAGTTTTACAGTTAATTCAGGAACAACTTTAGTATGTGGACATGCAAGTGGTATTTTAGGGAATATTCAAACATCGGGCACAAAAACATTTAGTTCATCCGCAAATTACACATTTAATGCTGCTGGAAGCCAAAGTACAAGTGCTTTTGTAACAAGCCCAACAGCAAATACTGTTAATAATTTAACAATCAACAACGCCGCAGGAGTTACCCTAACCAATCCATTAACAGTAAACGGTGCTTTGACCCTTACATCAGGTTCTCTCAATTTAAACAGCCAAACCTTAACAATGGGTAGCAGCAGTATGCTCAAAGGAACGGGAACGATAATAGGTAACTACTCACATCCTTCGGGTTCTACTTTAGCACCTGGTGCTTCTCCAGGTACTGTCAGTATCACAGGTAATTTAACAAATACAGGAGATTGGGCAATTGAATTAGGGGGTGCAACGGCAGGTACACAATACGACCAAGTGTTGGCGACAGGTGCAGCCACTTTGACAAGCGGAACGGTGAATGTGACGCTAATCAATGGTTATGTCCCTGCTTTAGGCGCAACATTTGTTATTTTAGATGCAGCCTCTTTAACAGGTACATTTACAAATATTAATTTACCTACTTTGGGAGGTGGTAAAGTATGGTTAGCACCCGTTTACGATATGGCTGCGGGAACAGTAACACTTATGGTTGATATTGCTCTTGGTGTTGATCTCACGCTATTCAAAGTCAAATCCAACAACCAAACCAACCTCCTCACTTGGACAACCGCCACCGAAAAGAACAACAGCCACTTCAACATCGAGCGTAGTACCAATGGTGTGAACTTCACAAGCATTGGAACAATGAAAGGGAATGGCACAACAACGACTGCAAATAATTACAGTTTTGCAGACGAGACCCCCCTCAGTATAAATTACTATCGTTTGCAATCTGTGGACTTTGATGGCAAAACACAAGCATCCAATATCGTTTCTGTATTCAGAAGCACGAGTGGTAAGCTGAAAGTGTATCCGACTGTGGCATCCGATAAACTCAATATCCTCACAGATAACAACGACGCACAAACATTCAGTATCAGCGATTTGATGGGCAGAACAGTTCAAACAGGACAATTAAATGGTCAAAAAGAATTGTCTATCTCTACTTTGGCGGTGGGTACTTATGTCTTGAAAGTGGGTGGTGATGTAGTGAAGTTTGTGAAGCAGTAAGGAAGCAACAAGAGCCTGTATCCATTGCCTCCATATCTTTAGTAACTAATTGCCCAATACTTGTATCCATTGCCTCCATCTTTAGATGGAGAATTATTTATTTTCTAAATTAATTAATTGAGGGGTGGGCATTACCTAAAAACGGTCAAAACCGTTTGAGTAGAAGCCAAGTCCCTTTTGTTTAGAAAATTATCAATCATTAGAAGTTGAACCATAATGACAGTAATGAGTAAAAATGGTTGAACATATTTTAAAGA
>JANOAU010000120.1:0-68719 GCA_031411275.1 Saprospiraceae bacterium
CAACAGGACGTTTACTGTTGGCATACCTTTCTGAAAAAGAATTAGACCGTTTTATTCAGCATACGGGCTTACCTTATGCCGCTGTTTGGCAAGAAGCCCAGTCCAAAGAAGGACTCCTAAAAGCCTTAGATAAAATCAGAAACGAAGCGGTGGCTTTAACCAATTCACCTGTTAGACATATAAAAGGTTTTGCCGTACCCGTTTTTGCAAATGAAAAAGTTATTGCCAGTCTAAGTGTGTTTGCTCCCCAGTACCGTTGCCCGCCTGCACGTGAAATGGAAATTATTCAAACTTTGAAAAGTAGTGCTGCCGCTATTAGTCAACAACTGAGTCGAACGTAAAAAAATGCTGCTTTTTTAGTGGGAATACTGAGGGGTAGGTTTATAAGCGAAACAGCATTACAATTTGAAACTCTTGAGTTGTTTTACAGCATAATCAACGGCACGTGCAATTTTGACTATTTTACGACCACTTGTTGCACCTCAACAAAGAAGGTACAAGCTATTCCAATACGCGCAAAAATCGCCTATTAGCTTCATTTTTTCATTAAAAAATCAGCATCATCTGAAATGCCAACCGCCATTTCATCTAATAAATTGCCTAAATAAGGCTCAATTGGCGTATAACTGCTTGTGTGAACATCTTTATAAGGTTTATTGCTTGCCAAATTATAGGCTGTGATGATAGACCAACGCGGCTTATCCGAGAGGTTCGCTGCCGAGGCATGAAGCGTGTTGCAATGAAAAAATGCCGTGTCACCTGCTGCCATTTCGAGATAATCCAAAGGCATAATTTTAAGGGCTTCGTTGACTTTTTCCATCTCTGCACCCACCTGTCCGCCCGTAAAACCATGTTCCACACGACCCATTTTGTGCGAGCCACGAATCATTTGCAGACAACCGTTTTCCTTTGTTGCAGGGGTCAAGGCAGTTAAAACGCTCAACATTTCGGGCAATAGAAAGCCATTGTTTTTGTACCAATAGCCATAGTCTTGATGCCATTCCCATGCACCGCCCGTTTTGGGTTCTTTCTGCATCAATTTTGAATGATAGTGCGCCGCTTTGCCGCCAAGTATCATCTCTACGCCTTTCACGATGCGTTCCGAGCGTGCAAACTTGCTGTACAAGCTGTCGTCCAAAGAGTACCAAAGTGCCAATTTGGTTTTCATACCCGAAGCATCTATGCGGTCAATAGATTTGTCTTTCATCATATTATCTTCTATTGCCACCTGATAGAGCAATTCGACCTCTTCGGGCGTAAAAAAATTGCGGACAACTACGTAACCATCGCGGTTGTAGGCTTCAAGATGTTCTTTTGTAAATGTCATTTTTAGAAATTTTTTTAGATTAATTAATACCTATTTTAATATTATTTTTTTTGTCATTCTGAACGAAGTGAAAGAATCTGGTTTCCTACGGAATGACAAAAAAGATTCTTTCACTTCATTCAGAATGACAAAAGGATACCCCTCAGTATTTTTACATAAATACTAAATTATCAATATTTTATACATCAATACTTTTATTATTTTTCTGTTTCCAAACGGCTTTTATACTCCTTCCAAGCCGCTACCGTTGTTTGAATAAGGCGGGGTTTATCGCCTTTGATATTGTAGCATTGTATGCCTATCGGTTTCTTGAATTTCAAATCTTTTATCATGTATTTTAATAATCCGTAGGTGTCAAAACTGCCTGTTCCAAGCGGCAAAATATAGTCGTCCCAGATATTTTTTTGGGTTGTAACGACATCATTAGCACCGCAAATAGTCATCATTTTCAAGTAGGGTTTGAGTTCTTTCAGATGTGGTTTTAGCGTCATGCGTTCTGTAGCAGAAGTCGTTGCCAACCAATGACATAAATTAAAAGTCAAGCCCACATTTTTGCGATTTATTTGTTTTACCAAAGCCAACGCATGGTCTGTTCTTTCAAGGTGAAAACCAACGTGCGGATATAAAGCCACTTGCAAATCCGCTGCTTTTGCCCATGCTGCTATTTGCTGAACCAAGCGCGCAATCAAGGTGTCTGCCCCCTGTGAAGAGGGTTTGTAGCGTTTGGAATCGCTGATAAAATAAGGTGCAATAATGGTTTTTGACCCCCTCAGTATTTTAATGTCATTTTCTAAACGTGGGTCTAAAAACGGCTCTTCCAATTTTATTTTTACATAAAAATAAGACCCTTTAAAATGGTATTTATCGAGGGCGGCTTTCATGCCGTCGAAGTTGTCAATGCCATTGATTTCGACACCTTCAAACCCTGCATTTTTCAACAATTCGACTTGTGTATCAAAAGTATTGTAAGTCGAATCCCCTCTGATGATATTGTGTAATGTAAAAAATTCGTTGCGTATTTTTTGAGCATAATTACTTGATAAGTAAGAAATTACACAAAATAAAATTAATACATATTTTTTTAGCATGGATGCTTTATTTTATAATTTTAGGTGAATTTTAGATTTATGATTTTCAATTAAGGCCGCTTTTGTCATTCAGAAAGAATCGCTTTAAATTTTTGTCATTCATAACAAAGAGATTCGTGTGAATGACAAAAAAACAATAACCATTACATAGCCCATTCCTTGCGTGCCAACGGTGCCGCCAATAGCGCATTCGCATAATTATTGCCGTCAAACAATTCTTTTTCAGGATTCCATGTCAATTTTTCACCCAATTGACAAGCAATTAAGCCGATTTGAGAGATTGAAATAGTGCGATGCCCGACTTCAATCGGTTCCAATGTTTTACGATTTTCTTTAATAGCTGCAATAAAATCCGTCTTATCCCAAAGGGTTTTTGACAAATCTAACTCCGTATTTGACGGCGTTGAAGTCAATATTTTAGGATTGCTTGCGCTCAAAATCCCTGGATAACCTTCTGCCATAATCCACCCTTCAGAACCGATATATTTAATAAAAGGCTTACTTGTCGGTGTTTGTTGACACGTCATTTCCACGCCATTTGCATAGCGGTAAGTGACGGTGAAGTTAATCATGGAGTTCCAAAGGCTTTTTGGAAATTCCCCCTTGCCTTCCACCACTATGGGACTCGAATATTCACTGTTATTAGCCCATTGCGCCATGTCAAAATAGTGCGCGCCCCAATTAGCAATCATGCCTTGTGCATAGTTGTCAACCCGCATCCAATTAGGTCTTTTTTTCATATCAAAAGGCGTATGCACCCGTTTTTCGGTATAAGGCACAAACGGCATCGGGCCGAGCCACATATCATAATTTAATTCCTTCGGCACAGGCATATCGGCTTGTGTCGGCACAGGCGGCGGGTCGGACGGGAAGGCAATTTCTATCTTTTCTAACTTGCCAATCCGACCATTGCGCACCAACTCAACGGCTTGATTTTGAGGTCGCATTGACCTAAATTCGCTATCTGTACGGTTCACAACACCGTATTTTTGAAGCGCATTCACCAAATCCCGCCCTTGATGCACGCTCATACTGAGGGGTTTCTCACAACTGACATGCTTCTTCGCTTTTGCTGCCAAAATGCCCATCGGCACATGCCAATAATCAGGCGTAGAAATCATGACGGCATCAATGTCTTTACGGTTGAGCATATCTCTAAAATCGGTATAGGTTGCACAACCTTTGTACTTGCCGCTGCTTGTATTTTTGGCATAATGTGCTTCAATTGTCGTTTTTGCCAAGTCCATGCGCCAACTATCCACATCGCAGACGGCAACGACTTGTGCATCGGCAACATCCAAAAGACCGGGTATTTTAGTTGCCAAAATATTTTCATACGTACCTTGCAAATTCTGTCCAAAGCCTTGTCTGCCTGTGCCAATTAAGCCAACGGTGATGCGGTTTGACGGCGCATTTTTCCCAAAAACCGAAGCCGGGACAATAGTCGGAAAGCCCAACCCAGCGACGGTAAGGGTGGAATTTTCAATAAATTTTCGACGATTCATGTTGTTTTATTTTTTGAAAAGATGATTTTGAGCTATGAGCTATGAGCTGATAGCTGACAGCTACTTAATTTGCGTTCTAATTTTCTCTACTTGTTTAAAATATATACTTATTTCTTTATTCGTAAAACTTTGACGCACATATGTTATGATGTCCGCCATTTGTTGATTTGTCAAAAAATCGAAAGCAGGCATTTCGCCTTTGTAGCGCAAACCTTTGACGGTAATAGAGTCCGACATGCCTTTTACAAGCAACCTCACCATCACACTGTCATTTTTTATCCATTCAGAACCTGCCAACGGCGGAAAAACCTCTGCAAGTCCCAGCCCATCGGGTTTGTGACAAGCGGCGCAATGAATATCGTATAGATGCTTGCCTATATCGGCTATCACAGGCGCTGCGGCACGTGCTTTAGCGATGCGATTTTGTTGTTTTTTTGTCAACGTTCGCACTTTGCGCAACCGAATAATGCGGTCATCTTCTGCTTTGGGAAAACCTTCGCAGGTGGGGTTCCAATCTCTATTACTTGTCGCTAAATACACATCGCCATTTGGCGCAACGGCTATGTCTCTAATGCGCCCAAATTGCATATCACCGCAGAGTTGTTCCCCGATGATTTTATCACCTAAATCATTGAGTGTCAAGGTTCTAAAATCGCATTCTTTTAATGTTGTGACTATCAAAGTGTTGTGCCATTCAGGTATCGTCGTATGCGGATAATAGGCTATACCAGCAGGCGCAATGACGGGAGTCCACTGTTTAATAGGCGTTTTTATATTAAGTTTTTCAAACGGTTCTGCTTCGTTTTTTTGGTCTGCAAAGCCTTCCACAAGGGGCCAACCATAATTACGTCCTTTTTCAATAATGTTAATTTCATCATCTGTTGCAAGTCCATTTTCGGAATTGTAGAGCATTCCGTTTGTCGCATAACACAAGCCCAATTGATTGCGGTGTCCGTACGACCATATATAACTATTTTTTATGGGGTTATCCGTTGGCACAGAGCCATCAGGATTGATACGTAATACTTTTCCTGCAAGTGTTTCAAGGTTTTGCGCGTTCTTTGAATTATTGGCATCACCCGTTGCCAACATTATTTTTCCATCGGGTGCAATAACTAAACGATTGCCATTATGCCCATCTGACCCTTTAATTTTTTCAAGAAGGATAAACGGATTGACAAGCGTATCTTGCTGAAAAGTATAGCGCACCACCTTCGTAAAAATATCTTTTCCAACCATGTATGTATAATCAATGTACGCATATATCGCCTCCGTTTTAGCATCTTTCGCAACAGCTAACGCGAGCAAACCCGACGACCGTCTGTAAAACAAATCTGTCAAAGTCAACAAAATTTTCTTTTCTCCTGTCAAAGGATTCAAGCGGCTGACCGTACCGTGTTGCTCCGTAAACCAAATATAATTATCTTCGTCATAGACAATATCCCAAGGCACTTGTAGGTTTTGAGCCACAGTTGTGACCGACAAAACCGTCGAATCTAATACAATTTCGGCATTGCTCAATTCTTCAGTTACGCTGTTTTTAGGCGACGCTGTTTTGCAATTAGAAAGCGTTATTAATAACAAAAAGCTACTAATGACTATTGAAACAAATAAAATACGTTTGAATTTCATGCCTTGCACATTGCTCATAATTCTTTAATTTTTATATTTTTAAAAGCCACGCTATGCCCATGATCTTGCAACAAAATATACCCCTCAGTAATTTTGGCAAACCCTTGATAATCCTTGAATTTACTGTCTAAAACCCCTTTTTTGAAGGCATCGGACGTGCGGTCAACGCTCAAAACTTGTTTACCGTCCAACCAATGTTCAATCAAATCACTTTTTACAACAATGCGTGATGAATGCCATTTACCTACCGCTACATCGGGCTTTTTTGCCGCCACGACATCATAAATTGAAGCCGTTTTGAGGTCTTGAGGTAAGTGTTTTCCTTGATATATATAGTCTTTGTCGTCAATCAATTGATATTCATAACCAGCTTGTGAGCCTTGTGGTTTGGGTTGCCTTTCTTCTATAAAATACTTGACACCAGAATTACCCCCTTTCCCCAATTTCCAATCAAAAACCAATTCAAAATGGCGGTATTTTTTCAAAGTAACAATATCTCCTGCATCACCCGATTCCGCCCCTGCCGAGAGTTCGCCTTGCAATTCACCCGCTTTCACAACCCAACCGTGTTTTGGAAAATCACTGCTGTAAGCCCCACGCCAGCCGTTTGTGGTCTTACCGTCAAAAAGCAAAATCCACCCGCTTTTTTGTTCCGATTGAGTCAAAGCATTTTGGCGATTGCAACTGTTTAAGAAAATCAGAAAAGTCGAAAAGACAAAGAGAATCTTGTTGTTCATATATGTAAAATTGATGTAAAAGTTTTAAAATAAGCAAAAATACTGAGGGGGCTATTTTGCGTATAACTTATTGATTATCAAAATTAAATGACCGTTAAATAGTTTTAGTGCCTTATTTAATTTTGCTTGTTTATTTATTTACCACAAAAGTAGGTCATCATTCTGCTTTACTGTTTTATAAAATTTTGCCAATAGTTTAGATATATTTGCAATTAATAAATTTTTAGAGCAAATGATAAAACCGCAACTGCTAAAAATTCGAGAAAATAACACGACTTCCTTTGATATTCGCTACGAAAAAGTGCCGTATTTTGACAATCCGTGGCACTATCACCCCGAGTTGGAATTGACGTTGATTACTAAAAGTACAGGAATGCGCTTTGTCGGCGATAATATAGAACGATTTGAGGCGGGTAATCTGGTCTTGTTAGGCTCAAATTTGCCACATCATTGGCGCAACGATGCACCCTATTATCAAGTTGATTCTGTGGCTACTGCCGAAGCCATAATCCTGCGTTTTCGCCTTGATTTTTTAGGAAAATCGCTTTCAGAATCGCCAGAAATGGAAAAAATAAAGCATCTATTTACACAAGCGGCGCAAGGTCTTTGGTTTGGAAAAACCGTTTCGGCTGAATTAAAGACGTTGATGTTAAAACTTCAACAAAGCCAAGGTATTGAGCGCATTATTATTTTTTTAGACATCTTTAAAACGTTGGCACAAACTGATGATTGTCGAGTGCTTTCTACCAAAATTTTCGGTGGTTCAAATCCGCACAATGACTCGGATAGAATCAATCGCGTTTTGAATTATATTCATGTGCATTTGCAAGACAATATCAAACTCGATACGGTCGCTGCGCTGGCTAATATGAATACGTCGGCGTTTTGTCGCTATGTCAAAGCTCAAACCAACAAGACTTTTGTAGAACTACTCAACGACATTCGCATCGCCAATGCTTGTCGCTTATTGCTTGATAGTCAACGAGATATAGCTGAAATTTCTTACGAATGTGGCTTTGAAAACGCTACACATTTCAATTACACGTTTAAAAAAATAACAGGGCAAAATCCCACTAATTATAGGAGGATAAATTTAGCAAAATGAAAAAAGAATACCCCTCAGTATTTTGCCTAAATATGAGACTTCTGCTTATTGCCCTTTCAATTTGTCAACCAACCAATTCGTCATTTTTTCAGCCTGTTCTGGATATGTCCAATGCCCTGTATCGAGGGCTAAAAACAGGTCTTTGGGTGCAGAAATGACATTATAAGCCGAGAACATGGACGTGGGCGGACACGTTTCGTCGTTAAAACCCCATGAATACATACCCGCCACTTTTAAGCGACGTGCAAAATTGACGACATCATAATACCCCACCGTTTCCAACTTTTGTTGTGTATCATTAAAGGAGCGACTGCCTTTGTCAAAATAATGAGGCCAGCCCCCTGCCCGACCGTTCAGATAGCCTGTTACATCACATATTGCAGGATAAAACGCACCTAACCACTTCACACGGCTGTCCAAACTGGCTGTTATAATAGATAAAGCACCGCCTTGACTGCCGCCTGTAACGGCTAAATTAGCACCATCATATTGTGGTAAACTCGTTAAAAAATCGTTTGCCCGAAGACAACCCATATACACCCGTTTGTAAAAAAAACGATTTTTATCGTCTAAATTGTAGTTTGGATAACCATTCAAAACACCATTCGTTAAGTCCACATATACTGAGGGGTCCATATTGACAGGCACGCCATGAATCCCAATTTGTAAAGTAATGATACCTTTTTCAGCATTGATAATATCGCCGCCGTAAGGACGCACACCCGCACCCGGCACGTGCAACAAAGCAGGATATCTGCCTTCTTTTTTAGGGATACATAAAATGCCATAAAGCCGTGTACCGATTTTAAAATTTTGAATATTAACGTGATACACATTCGTTTTTTCAGTACAACGTTCAGGTAGAAGCGTCATTTTAGCATCTAATGGAATTTTGGATAAATCCGTTTTAGCATCATCCCAAAACTTGTCAAAGTCCGTTGGATTTGCCACCGTCGGCTGAATACTGAGGGGGTCAAAACCTGCGGTGCTGAGGTTGCGGTACTCTTTTCCATCCACTTCTGCTACGGCCACACAGCGCAAAAAGCCGCCTGTTGTCATCGTACCCCCTTCGACGACTTCCATGCCTGTTGTCAAAGTCATCGCTTTCTTTTGAGTAGGATCTTGTTTTTCTGGTCCAATTTCATAGCGAACACGGGCATTGGGTACGAGGTTGTTGTTTTTATACACGGCAATCGTAAAGTTCACTTTTTCACCTATTTTGTACGTCCAATCGGGGTGGTCGGCAGCTACAACTACTTTTACAAAGCGTTCAATCGGCTGTGCAGAAAGCATCAGCAAGGTGTTTGTTGCTAAAATGACAAGTAAAACGAGTTTTTTAAACATATTTTTTGATTAAAATGAAAGAAGTATTGAGACGTAATAAATTGATAAAATACTTATTCACAGGATTAGGTCTGAAAGAGTTATTTATTAAGTAAAGCATTGATTTTAAATAATTTACAACTTTAATGAAATTCAAACTTTTGTAAAATTTATAGTAAATAAGGATGTCTATGCCCTTAATTCCAAAATAGTGGCAGCTCATGTCACCTCGACATTAAGCCCTCAAAACTTATACAAAACCGCATTGATAACAATCCGTGCATACAACGGATTTTCAAAATCACTCACAGCGTGTCCAGGTTGACTGTAAAAAATCCAACCTTTATCCACCCGCATACACCAAGCAGAACGGTCTTGCATCCATATTTTCCCTTGCACATCTGTTATTTTAAAACCCAATAAAATGGTGCGCGGACTTAATAACACATGGTTCACGAAGGCTTCTGTACTGTCTAAAACAAAGCCCGCTACTCTCTTTTCCTTTGTTTTTGCTTCTTTTTTATAGACAATTGTTGTATCATATTTGATTTTGTGGGTCGTTATAAAATGTTTAGGTGCTAAATTAACAACAGACATTTTGACACCGCCTATGTATTTATAGCCGCCCTCGTTCACCTCTTTTTTAGGTAGATTGATGCCGAGAAAAGGAAACCATTGCTCATTTTTTCGCTTCATTGAGCTGATAGAATGGTGTAAACAAATCAGTTTGCCGCCATTTTTAGCGTAATTGATGAAGGCTTTTTCCGCAAGGCTATCCATGTCTTTGTGTATATAGACAATAACGGCTTTGAAATCGGTCAAAGACGGAGGCATTTCAAACTGTGTAACAATTTTGCAAGTAATGTTTTCTTGTTTTTTAAACGCATCTGCCAATATTTCCATCGCAGGAATCTCATCGGCGACGATTAAAACATCTTGTGCGACTGTCTGTCCTATCGTTATTAGGAGACAAATAATGAGGAGTGAATATTGCCTGAATGACATCTGATACTTGTTTTTAAAAAGTAATTATACTAAATGAAAAGTGAAAAGTGAAAAACGAAAAGTATAAAATTCATTATTTTCTTGTTTATGGTATTAAATACGTTTTAAAAACAATAAAATAATATTTTTTTTACGTTAAAAAAATGTTTTTTTAATGAATTGATTCTATATTTGAGCCAATTTTAAAAATCAAAATAGAACGACTATGCCTAAAATAAACCTTAAAATGGCATTGAGCCATCTTGCAGAGATATCAACCACACCCATAGGGGACTCTCCTACCCTGCAACGAGCGAGTAAAAAAGCCATAGAAATAGTGCTTAATCCAGCAACTGAAAGGAATGCGGTTTTCCAACATTCTATTCTTTGTCAGACTTTTTTGCCGTACAAAAATCCGGGTGAAGACGTGCGCGATGTCCAAAAAAGGCAAGGTCGGGCTGTATTGTCATTGGAAGCGGGTAGTATTTTTAACCCAAATACTGAGGCTTTTGAAAAGGTCGGCTTGCCTTATGGTGCAAAAGCCCGATTAATTTTATCTTATATCAGTACACAAGCTGTTCGCCAACAAAACCCCATTGTGGATGTCGAAAATAGTATGACCGCTTTTATCAAACGCATTGGTTTGAATGCCGATGGTGTGACGATAAAATTAGCGAAAGAACAGTTGAAACGGCTTGCCGCAACGCGTATGTCTATTGGTTTTGTTGTAGATGCCGCCACACGGCGTGGTATGCAAACCAATCTCAATTTGATTCAAAGTTTTGATGTCTGGTTTCCCGAAGATGCGCGCCAAAAAACGATGTGGAGTTCTCAAGTAAAGCTCTCTGAGGAATACTTCAACAGCCTTATCAACCATGCTATACCGTTGGATGAACGTGCTTTAGCCGCCCTTTCCAATAATGCTTTGGCTTTGGACACTTACAGTTGGTTGGCGCAAAGACTGCACCGCGTCAAAATTGGGCAACCCGAATTTGTGCATTGGGAAGGTTTGAAAGAGCAGTTTGGCGAAGGCTATGCGGATATGTTTAAGTTTAAACAAAAATTTAGGCAGACGCTCAAATTGGTTTTGAGCCAATACAAAGATGCCAAAATTGAAGAAGATAAAAACAAGGGGTTTTTCCTCCAACACTCCCCTACCCCCATTCCATTCTCTCAATTTCAAGGGCTTAATGTCGGAAAATCGAAAAACGAGGAACAAACAAAGTTAAAATTATTTTAACGTGAGTTTGGGTAGGTTTTTAGATTTCACAAATCGCCCACTGGAGTGGCAAGCAGTTATAATAATCTTTATCCTTTCCTTTTGTTCTGTTTTTTATGACGTGAATTTGGGTAGGTTTTGCTATTTGAGCATAGTGAAATCTATCGAAATTGTGTCGTTTTCAAGGCTCTTTTGGGCGTTATAGAATAGTAACGTGAGTTTGGGTAGGTTTTTGAATTCTTGAAGGGATATTCTATCAAATACTTTGTGTAAAATTAATACTTTATAAATGAACCTTTAATGTAACGTGAGTTTGGGTAGGTTTTAAAAAAATGTGTGGTGTACTGAGTCTTTTAAACCGCTTATTCCTCATTTTTAAGCGTTGATAAGGTTCAATTGATACATTGTGAAATAAAAATTAAGATGTTTAAATCATTGATTTTGAGCAGATTGTTTACTATCATAAATTTTTTAAAGTTCTGATATTTATAGTTATTAACGAGAGTACGGGTAGATTTTCATGCCCTATCAACGAGAGTACGGGTAGGTTTTTATAGGCAAAACAACGTGAGTATGGGTAGGTAAACCTATAATATCTTTCCTATAAAAAAAAAACAGATAGTTATTTTCAAAAAAATTGAAAATATTATGGGCTAAAAGAAAAAAATATTAAACACCGATGGCGCGGCGGCTTTAAAAACGCCGTTTTTACTTATTTTTTATCATTCTAAGAAGAAATTACTAATTAAACGATGATTTACACATTAGGCGGAATTAAAGGCGGTACAGGAAAATCTACGATTGCCACCAATTTAGCAATCATGCTGTCTCAAGCAGGACGTGATGTGCTGCTTGTGGACGCTGACGATCAAGGCACTTCTACCCTATTCACGGCAAGGCGCAATGAAATGCTGGATAACAAAGCGGGTTACTCCGCGATTCGACTCCGCGAGATGGACGTCTATCAGCAAGTCCTCAACATGAAAGAACGATTTTCGGACATTGTGATTGATACGGGTGGGCGCGACACAAAAAGTCAACGGTCGGCTTTGGTCGTTTCAGATGTGTATATTCTCCCCTTTCGTCCGCGTTCTTTTGACATTTGGACTCTCTACGATTCGATTGATTTAATTGAAGATTGTCGTATGATAAACCCCAAATTAAAGGCTTTGGGAATGCTCAATCAAGCCGATTATAGAGCGAGTTCAGAAAATGAAGAGACAAAACGACTTTTTATTGAAGATGAAAAAATCATAAAATCTTTGACTCTTTTAGACGCCCCCCTCAGTACGCGGAAAGCTTTTGCAACGGCGGCGGCAAGTGGACTCGCCGTTGTGGAACAAAAAAATAAAGACCCAAAAGCTATTGCAGAAATACAACGATTTTATGATTTAGTAACAAAACTGTAATAAATCAGTTAAAATAATGTTTTTAAAATGTTTTTTTAACGGTATAAAAACGGTATTTTTACATTATTAAAATGTAAGTAAATAAAATTTTAAAACTTTAACATCATGGCTTCATTACTCAGCAGACCACAAGTAGATATTGAAAAATTCATCAATAAAGGCGGTACATCCACCCACGTTGCCCCCCTCAGTACAGATGAACCCAAAGCACCGAGACAACGAGGCCGCCCTAAAGGTAGTATCCAAGAAGAGCCGCCTGCACGCGTGGAAATGAGGATTCCACCGCGTATTCTCGAAAAGATTGACCGTGTGGTGTTGGAAGACCCGACTTTGACTTCTCGTCATACCTGGCTACTCAAAGCTATACTTGAAAAAGTAGAACGGGATTTAGGTAATATTGATTAAAAATACGTTTTATTTACATTATTTTAACGGTATATTAATGGTTTTATGTCGTTAAAATACCGTAATTAAAATGAGAAATATTAAGTCACACTTTTGAAAGAAAAATGAAACTATTAATTGGGAGTATTTGGTTATAGCCCGTAAAGATAGAGTAGGGGTTTTTTCAAATTATACTAAATGAAAAACGAAAAGTGAAAAAATATAAAACAGGCGTTATGAATAATTTGAGTCTATTATTTTAGGTAAACCAAGTTCAAATGAGTAGAATCGCAATGTTGTGAAGCTAAAAATTGTTCCTTATCTCTACATTTAAAATATTTTTTTAACGGTATTAAAATGTTTTAATATCGTTAAAAAAATGTAATAAAAACGGTATGAATATTAACCAAGCCCAACAAATACCGCTTGCCGCAATACTTTCACGGCTTGGACATACGCCTGTGAAGACCTACAAGGGTGGGGTAGAATTGGCCTATTATTCCCCTTTTCGGAAGGAAACGACACCAAGTTTTTTTGTCAATGTCGTGAAAAATGTATGGAACGACTTTGGCGATTCAGGCGGGACGGTACTTGATTTTGTGATGCGTTACCACAATACAAATCTACCCGGAGCATTGAATTATTTAGCACATAGCTTTGGCAATGATTTTTTTGCACATAAAGCACAGAATTTTACCCCCTCAGTATATGAGCCGTCAAAAGCAGAAACTTTGGTTATAACAGACATAAAAACCTTTGGCACAACACCCGCAGTAACAAATTACATCGTGAATGAGCGTAAAATCAACTCATCTATCGCTCATCAATATCTCAAAGAAGTGTATTTCATAAACAAGGATAACGACAAACCTTACTTTGCCGCGGCGTTTGCAAATGCTGCGGGCGGATTTGAATTGAGGAATGCCTATTTCAAAGGTTCAATAAATGGAAAAGATATGTCTTTTTTTAAAGGACAGAAAAGCGACTCAATTGCTGTCTTTGAAGGTTTCATGGACTTTTTATCCTTTTTGACTTTCCAAAAATGGCGAGTACCTAAATGCGATATTTTAGTTTTAAACTCTGTAGCTTTCAAAGAAAAGGCAGCAAATTTTATCCACCAAAAAGCCTACCCATCCGCCGAAATGTGGCTTAACAATGATAAAGCTGGAAAAGAGACACTGCATTTTTTAATCGAAAATACAGATTGCGCGATAATCCCTCAAAATCATCTATACCTTGATTTTAATGACTTAAACGCATTATTAGTATTTAATTCTATTAAAAAAACGATTTAATAATGTTATATTTACATTTTAATACCGTTAAATAAATGTAAAATAAACGATTTTTAATCTTTCACTTTTTTTTACTTTTCATTTGGTAGACACTCTTGATGTGACTATCATCTCTGTCTGAGTTTCACCTTTCCGATACTGAACCGGCGAAACGCCCATTTGTTGTTTAAAAAGCCTTGAAAAATATAAAGGGTCGTCAATACCGATTTGCAATGCCACTTCATTGATGCGTAATGCGCTGAAATGGAGCAGCTGACAGGCTTTTTGGATCCGCAAATGATTGAAATATTCTATGGGCGCATAACCCGTATCGTGCTTAAATTTTCGGGAAAAAAACGAGATGGACAAATGGGCAGATTGGGCAATATTTGCCAAAGTGAGGGTATTGGATAGATTTTGTTGCATAAATTGGATAGCGAGGTCGCTCGTACTGAGGGGGGTAATTGTTGTCTCTTTTTGAAAATGCTCAGGTACAATGAAAGACGACAGATAAAAAGGCAAAGTCAAATTAGCAAATAACAGGTTAGAGACGCTGTAACCCTTCAAAAAAGTGGTCGCTATTTGTTTAAATAAAACATTGCGTTGCTCCGAAAAGCCGACCTGCACAGCACGAGTGTCCGTGTTTTTGGTCTCCATAATCCCATTAACCGTTTCATTACAATCCCTTCCAGTAAAATGAAACCAATAGATAGACCACGGGTTTTGACTATCTGCCCCATAAGAATGGGGTGTGTCGGTCGGAATGACAAAAATCTCTCCTGCTTGAATGTTTATTCTTTCTTTTTCTAATTGTATCCAACCTTTGCCATCGGTACAATACAGCAAAATTACCTGCGAAATACCCCGTGGCCGTTGATAATAATGGTATAACGCTTTCGGATAAAAACCCATACGTGCGATAAAAACCCGATTAATCAAAGGCAGTTCTGCGCATTTATCTAAGGCGAGTTTGGGTATTTCGATGATTAACTCGCCTTCAAATCCTCGACTTTTTTGCATGATGTTTTATTTTCGCTGCTTTTTATATTTTATAACTTGACCTAACCACCATAAACCATAAATTATCACTCAAAAATTTCCTTAAACGGAGCAACATAGGTGCTGGGCTGCCCACAGGAAAGCGCAATTTACGGCTTCTATCATGCGCAGCTTTGAAAATCGTAGCGGCTACTACAGAGGGGTCTTCCCCTTTATGACCACTATCCATAGCGACTTTTTCACATTTTGCTACAAAAGCATCGTAGTCCTGTGTGGTCGTTGGCTTAATAAATTGGCGACTTGTGCCATAAAATTCGGTCTTAATCGCACCCAGTTCAACCAATTTTAGCTTAATGCCAAACGGTTCTACCTCAAATTCATTGAGTTTGATTGCTAAAAAAATGCTGCGATTGTGACCCCCTCAGTATTTAACCCCTCAAAGCCATTAAAAAGCAAAATAATCCATGTTTAAAATAATATCGTTCATTTGTAATTTAACGACATAACGGAATTTTGTGCGGTTAAAATTAACTAAAACAAAAGAATGTTTAGGTATGAGAGTTGAAAATATACTTTTTTTTGGAAAAAAACAACAGCGTATACCCCTCAGTATAGCGCATAAAAAAGCAAAATCGTTGTGTTTTTGTCTATTTACCTTCCTCTTTATAGGCGCACTATCTGCACAAGAGCCTTTTGCCAAATGGACAACAACCGAGTTGACACTCAACAATGGTTTGGTAGAACGTCTTATAAAATTGCCAAATACTGAGGGGGCGTTTTGTACAACTTCATACAAACCTACAAAAGGTGATTTCAAGTATTTTCAAAAAATAAATCCTGAATTTCAGTTTGACATCAACAACAAAACCTATTCTGGTTTGAGTGATTGGCAGTTGTTGGGTATTCAAAAAATCACCGATTCTAAAGCAGGGCAGGGGGCAGCCGTCCGACTTTTGAGCAGTGACAAACAAGTGGAATTGACAGTCCATTATTTGTTATATCCTAATTTGCCTGTTATTCGCAAGCATTTGAGTATCAAAAACTTAGGACAAGACACGGTTTTTTTAGAATCCGTTGACGTTGAAAAATTCACTGTTACCAATTATAACGCCCCCACTTTTAGTTGGATTTGCCACGATTATGGTAGAAGACGCTCGATTGGTCCTTATGACGGCAATATGCAAGACGCTTTATTGACGGTGCATAACAGCGATTGGCAACAAGGCATTGTGATTGGCAACGAAGCGGCAGGCGTTGTGAAACACACGTCCGTTTTTTGGCAAGAACCCACCATTTGTAGCGGTTTGACACCAAAAAACGCGCGTTATCCTTTCAGAAAGTACATAGCAAAAGGAGAGAGTTTCGCCACACCGCAGGTTTTTACAATAGTTTATAACAACCAAAAAGACCCTGACGAAATACTCAACACGGCAGTTGCAGATTATGTCCGCAAGCATTTGGGCATACGGCTGTCTGAATTGCAACAAAAGCCCACTTTTGTTTACAATACTTGGGTGCCTTTCAGAAAAAATATCAATGAAAAAATCGTCATGGAACTCGCA
Organism: Saprospiraceae bacterium; assembly: GCA_031411275.1. GTDB lineage: Bacteria > Bacteroidota > Bacteroidia > Chitinophagales > Saprospiraceae > JAAFJT01. The sequence goes on from JANOAU010000120.1 coordinate 16,549, forward strand.
AAAGCGGCAGCTGATGCGGGTATGAAAGAATTTATCATTGATGATGGTTGGAACAGCAATTACGGCGATTGGGAGATTGATAAAATAAAATTTCCGAATGGTTTAAAGCCTGTTTTTGATTATATTAAATCGCTGGGCATGAAGCCAGGGTTATGGGTCAGTGTCGGTAGTGCTGCACCTGACAGCAAGGTGTATCAAGCACACCCCGAATGGTTTGTTTTAGACGAAAAACTGCAACCCGCCAATCTTCATGAGCCTGATTTGAAAATGAGAACCGCTTGTTTTAGCACGGGTTGGCAGGGCTATATTAAGGGCGTTTTGATGAAATTAGCTTTAGAATATGGCTTAGAATACCTAAAATTGGACTTTGCCGCAGTGACGAGTCCTTATAGATTCGACAATAAAACATCGGGTTGTTATGCTCAAAATCATGGAGGACACAAAGACCACAACGAGTCCTTATTCACCAATTATGAAGCCGTTTGGCGGCTTTTTGACGAACTCCATGCGGCTAAACCCACTCTTTTTATTGATTGTACTTTTGAAACAATGGGCGGTTTGCAACTCATTGATTATGCCATGTTGAAACATGCGGAAGGCGATTGGTTGTCAAATTTTTATGGCCCGCCCGACGAAAATGTGGATTTGAAAGTACGCAATATGGCTTGGTGGCGCAGCCCCGCCATGCCCGCAACAGCTTTGGTCATCGGCAATCCCGAAATGCAAGACAAAGGTTGGGAAATGCATATCAAATCCCTCGCAGGGGCATTGCCGATTATGCTCGGCGACCCGCGCAAACTCTCCGCCACAGATTTAAAAAAATACCGCAGCTATGCCGATTGGTTGCAATTGATGGAAAATAAACATCAAATCATGAGTTTTCGGCAAGATTTAGCAGGTTTTGGCGAACCTACTGAGGGGTTATGGGATGGTTTTCAGCGCATCAATACCGAAACAAAATCGGGCGGTATTATAGGCGTTTTTAGACATGGCAGCCTTGAAACGGAGCGTTTGGTGACGATAAAATACCTCAAATCGGATAAAAGTTATAAGGTAAAAGGCGCCCTGTCCACTAAGATTACCTTTCAAGGAACGGGGAAAGAATTGGCTGAAAAAGGATTTAAAGTAAAAATAATGGAACAATACGGCGGCGAACTTTTTGAAGTGACCCCTCAGTAAAATAATGATAATTAATAATTTAAAAAATTGAAATTCATGGAAAAACAACAATTAACGCGCGCTCAAATAGCGCAATACCACACCGAAGGTTACTTGATTTTAAGCGGTTTTTACAGCCCAGAAGAAGTATCCAAATTGTATCAAATCGCTATTGATGACAGCGCAATGAGCAAAAATGCCATTAATGTCAATGATAGCTCAGGCAAACGCAGCAAATTGTCGTTGTGGTACAAGCCAGGCAATGACGTATATGGATTGTTGACAAGAGGTGAAACATTAGTCCGTTCAGTCGCTCAATTGCTGGATGGCGAAGCACCTATTTGTCATTTTCATTCAAAACTCATGCAGAAAGAGCCACGTGTGGGTGGTGCTTGGGAATGGCATCAAGATTATGGGTATTGGTACAAAAACGAATTTCTTCTTCCTGACCAAATGATGTCCGTTATGGTGGCTATCACCGACGCTAACAAAGAAAATGGGTGCTTACAGGTCATAAAAGGGTCGCATAAATTAGGGCGTGTGGAACATGGTTTTTCGGGCGAACAAGTGGGTGCATCACAACGCTATGTGGATTTGTCCCTGAAAACAATGGATTTGGTGTATGTAGAATTAAAAGCAGGTGATGTTTTGTTTTTTCACAGCAATTTGTTGCACCGTTCGGAAGCGAATTTGTCAGACCGACCGCGTTGGTCTATGATTTCGTGCTACAATCGGGCATCTAATGTGGGTTATAATGATTCAGCTTCATCCATGTCAAGCATTACGCCCATTGATGTTGTGCCTGACGAAGCCTTATTGTACTGGGAAACCGCTGGTCTATCTGAAGAAGGCTCGGATTTCTTAGCAAAAGAGGCAGATGTGGCGTTGAAATAGTTGTTAAATCACCGCTTTCAGCTTTCAGCTCGCCCCCTCAGTATTTGTTAAAATATTGAGGGGTTTTATCGTTTTTCACACAATACTTTCATTTCAAAAGGTAAAATAACGAGAATCAATTTTTCAACTAAATTCATCTAATGGCAATAGTTATTACTACACAAGACGCTACACTATCAAGCACTTACAGCGTCAATAAAAATTATGTCTATCTTATCAGTGGCATAGCCGCTTTAGGCGGTGTTTTGTTTGGATTCGATATGGTCATCATATCTGGCACCGTTTCTTTCTTCAAAGATGTCTTCCAACTTACGGAATTTCAAACGGGTTGGGCAGTCGGCTGCATCAATTTAGGGGCAGCTATCGGTGCATTAATAGGCGGCAAATTGAGTGATTCGTTGGGCAGAAAAAGGCTTCTAATGCTGTGTGCTATTTTGTTTGCCCTGACAGGCGTAGGAACGGGTTGGGCAACGAGTTTTCCGCTTTTTGTTGGTTTTAGGATATTAAGTGGCGTAGCTGTGGGTACAGCCGCCTTAGTATGTCCGATGTATGTGGCTGAAATTTCACCTGCCCCGATGCGGGGTAGAATGGTCTCTTTTTATCAATTATCCATTGTTATTGGTATTTTATTGGCTTATTTATCCAATTATGCTTTGTTAGGCAGCGGTGAAAACAATTGGCGTTGGATGTTTTCGTCGCAATCGGTCCCCTCAGTATTGTTCCTATTGGGCCTGTTTTTTGTTGCCGAAAGCCCCCGGTGGTTGATAGGTAAAAGGCGTTCAAAAGAGGCTTTTCAGATTTTAGAACGCATCGGTGGCAATGCTTACGCAACAGATGAAGCCGAACAAATTGAGGCAAGTTTTGAGGCAAAAACAACGGAAAAAGTGAGCGATTTATTCCAAAAAAATGTGTGGCACATCGTTTTTATTGGTATGATGATAGCCATTTTTTCTCAAGCGGTGGGTCAAAATTCATTGTTTTCTTATGCTCCCGAATTGTTCAAAAAAGCGGGTATGGGTCAAGACACTGCCTTTTTGCAATCCATTATTATTGGCGTCATCAACTTCATTTTTACGTTTATTGCTATTGGAACGATTGACAAAGTAGGGCGTAAAAAACTATTAGAATATGGTGCATTTCTCTTGTTTTTAGATGCTTTGGCTTTAGCGAGTGCCTTTTATTGGCAGTTATCGGGCATATGGATTTTGGTATTTGTATTGGCATTTATCGCTATCTATTCTGCTACTTTAGGCCCTGTGACGTGGGTGGCTTTGTCCGAAATTTTTCCGAATCGCATTCGGGGGAGTGCCTTAGCCTTGGCAACTTTATCGTTGTGGATAGCCAATTTTTTTACCACTTCTTTATTTCCTGTGATGAATGAATATTTGGGTTTGCCTGCGACATTCCTCATTCACGGTAGCATTTGTTTGATTTATTTCTTTTTTGTTCGGGCGCGTGTACCTGAAACGAAAGGAAAATCATTAGAAGAAATTGAGAAGTTATTGACCAAATAACACCCCTCAGTATGTCAACATTTTAATAGCAGAATTATTCGGAACTATATCCTCATTTTGAAAATGGTTTGCCTAAAATAATGGACTCAAATCATTCATAACCAACGCTTTATATTTTTCACTTTTCGTTTTTCACTTTTCATTTAGTACAAATGCAATATTCAACTTTCGGCAAAACAGGTAAACAAGTCTCCCGCATTGGCTACGGTGCTATGGGTTTAGGCGGTGCTTTTGGCACTTTCGATGAGAAAGAAGGCATTCGTTCTGTCCTAAGTTTCTTGGAGCAAGGCGGTAATTTCATTGACACCGCTCGTCATTATGGCAATTCAGAAGGTATTTTGGGCAAAGCCCTAAAAGAGTGGAGAGGCGATGCCCCTTTTATCGCCACAAAAATTCAAAGTCATGGCACGGACAATACCCGTTGGGCCATTCCTGCGCCGGTTGAGACTGTTTTTCCAAGGCATTTGATGCGGGAAAACCTTGACACATCCATGAAATTATTGGGTGTAGACTTTATTGACAACTTGCAACTGCACCTTTATTGGCCGAATTGGGGAACATCGGGCTATTGGATGGACGAACTTTTGGCGTTGAAAGAAGAAGGCAAAATAGGGTCAATCGGCGTGTCATTGCCCGATTGTCGTGCCGATGTCGGTTTGCCTTTGATTATGTCGGGTTTGATTGACTCGGTGCAGTTGATTTTCAATCTTTTTGACCCGACGCCATTGGATTGTGTGATACCAATTTGTCAACAGCACAATGTCGCCGTCATTGCCCGTTGTGTGATGGACGAAGGCGGTTTGTCAGGCTTTTTGACCGAAAACATGGCGTTTGAAGACCAAGATTTTAGAAAGACCTTTTTTGAAGAAGTACCACGCTCTATGTATATTGAAAGAGTGAACGCGTTGCGGCGGTCATTCATTCCCGAACATGCGGGTTCGTTGGCAAAATTAGCCTTGAAATTTGTCTTAAAACACCCTGCCGTCACAACAGCAATCAGTTCGATGCACATCGAAAAATTTGCTTTGGAAAATATTGAAGCGGCTGATGAAACGCCTTTATCGGACGATATTTTCTACGAATTGCGAACAAAACACCGTTGGATTCGCAATTTCTATACAAAAAAATATTGGATGAAAAATGATTTGGATTTGGCAAATGAAGCTGAAGCCCAAAAAGCATAAAATACTGAGGGGTATTTTTTAAAAAATAAAGCAACATGACTGTAAAAACTCGCTGGGCAGACTTATTTCCAGACGAATTTTTGGAAAGACAACACCAACAATCCGTCGTTTATCTGCCGCTTGGCATCTGCGAACCCCATGGCTATATTTCTACTTTTGGACTCGATACCTATAAAGCGGATTATCTCTGCGATGAATCCGCTCGTCGGTTTGGAGGCATAGTCGCACCAACTTTGGCGTATCAAATCCACGAATCGGGGTATCATGCCCCGTGGTTAGCCGATGTTTTGGGTGAGCGACCTGCCTTGATGACAGGTATGCCACCTCATGTGATGCTTCATTTTTTTATGTACCAATTAAGAAGTTTTTATAATGCAGGTTTTAAAACGGCTGTTGTTATTTCGGGTCATTCGGGCGGCAATCAGCGTGATTTTAGGTTAGCTGCCAGCCTATTTGAAGCCTTTTCGGGCATGAAAGTGTTGGTTTATTCCGATTCTGAACTCGTAGAAGGGCTTTATGAAGGCGACCATGCGGGCAAATACGAAATTTCCCAATCGTTGTATTTGCGTCCAGATACCATTGATTTATCCGCTATTAATCGCATGAATGACCCCCTAAGTATGGGCAGGTTTGCACAAGGTGAAGATGCCGCCGAAGCCACTGCGGCCATGGGTAAAGATATTATAGAAAACAGTTTGGCATTTATCGGAAAAGTGCTTTCAGAAATACCTCAAACTGTCGAAAAACCGCATGACATGATGAGTTATCAAGATATTGAACACCTTTATAAAGAGCTACTCGACCGCAAAGCCGAATGGTGTACGTTACAAAAATGGGATAATCAAAACCCAACGCCCACGGATTCACAATGGAAAGTTTATGAGTATTTTGAGATTTAACGATTTTTAAATATAAAATTTTATTAAAAACAAACTAAGTAACTTTTTATACAGAATCGTCTTAGTTTATCAACAAGAATTTTGAAAAGAAAAAATCACTTCCCTATGGCACAGGCTAAACGAATCACACCTATCAACGAACCAAACGAGCATTTAAAAAATGCGTTGCAGACGGAAGGCAAAACCTTTATACTCGATGCAGAACAAGCTATTCGTTCTGCTTTTGACAAAGACATAGAGTCTGGTATGGCTTTGCTATTTGACTATTATTATCCTGCTTTGTGCAGCCACGCCGTGCGGTTTGTGATGTCAAAAGCTGCCGCAGAGGACATCGTTTCCGATATTTTTTATGAATTTCATGTCCATGAACGGCATAAAAAGATAACCACCTCTTTCCGTGCTTTTCTTTTCACGGTTGTTCGCAATCGTTCTTTCGATTATATCAAAACTGAAATGAAGCGTTTGGTACCGATGGAAGATGCGCCAGTATTTTTCGTTGAAAACGACCAACTGCCCGATGCCATCACGCAATTTGATGAACTCTACCAAGATTTTCAAGATGCCATTAATGCCATGCCTTTGAAACGGCGGCAGATTTACCTCATGCACCGGTTTGATGGTAAAAAACAAAACCAAATAGCCGAAGAACTGGATGTCTCGATACGTACCGTAGAGGCGCACGTCTATCAAGCGATTAGACAGATTAGAGAATCTTTAAAGGATAAGTGGTTGATTTTAATGCTTTCAAGTGCCGACTTTTGGCTTTAATACTGAGGGGGTGCATAGAGTGGGGAAAAGACGACTTTATTATTTGGAGGTAACTAAGTAATTTTTCTACCCTAATCGTCTTCCTAACACAATTTCAAACCAATATCATAGGATTTAAAGAAAGACCTAAAAATAAATAGCGATGATGAAAAATGAAGTCACCAAAGAGCTTCTACAAAAATATTTCGGAGGTCATGCAACGGCAGTCGAGAAGCAAGCAATTGACGAATGGGCAAAAAGTATAGAAAACCAAGAGTTTTTCTATACCTGCTTGATGCAATGGGAAAATCAAAATCAACAATATAAGCCCGATGTTAAAGCGGCATTTACAAGACATTTGGAGCGGGTCAATGCTCAAGGCGTGAACAATCCTGTATATGAACCGCAAAGGAGTCGCTTTTGGCGGTTTTTAGCCCTTGCTGCATCCATTACTTTACTTTTGAGTATTGGAGGCGGTTATTTTTTCAAGGATGTTTTGTTTTTTAAGACCTACACAACGGATTTTGGTAAAATTGAATCGTTCACTTTGACCGATGGTACACACGTTGTTTTGAATGCTAATTCATCATTGCGGGTGCCACGTTTTGGGTTTGAGGGCAAAACAAGAGAAGTGTTTTTATTGGGCGAGGCAAACTTTGAAGTAACACATACTATTGACAATCAACACTTTATGGTCAAAACATCTAAAGGTTTTGAGGTCGAAGTATTAGGTACAGTCTTCTCTGTTTTTACGCGTGAAAGTGGTTCTAAGGTGGTATTAGACAAAGGGAAAGTACAACTGAATTATGCAGAAAATAAAACACAAAAACAACTGACACTTAACCCGGGCGAATTGGTGACGATTGACTCCATTGGGCGGGCAAACGTCAAGAAAACGAAAAAAACAGAAGACCTCTCTGCTTGGAAAAACAACCGTTTTGTTTTTGAAGGGACACCTTTGGCAGATTTAGTGACACTTTTTGGCGATAATTTCGGTATTAGCTTAATACTTAACGATAAGGAACTCTCTAAATGGACTATTTCAGGTGCTTTTACGGCTTATACAGCAGAAGAATTGTTGGAAGCAATGACTGAAAGTTCAGACCTCGTATACAAAAAGGACGGCAATCGCATTTTTATTTCAATTAAATAATTTTCCCCTACTGTTACTCATGTTAATTTAGGCTATGGGGTTGATCATTCGCAACTTCATGCCCATCGTATTATTTAAAAACTAAACAATACTCACTAATGATGAAAAAATCTAAACAACTTTTTCTATTTTTCAATCTCTTAATGGGCTTTTTGCCTTTGGGCATTGCACAAAGAATGGCAGCCGCCCAGCCGACCATTTCGCAGCAAGTGACGAAGCAAAAAACGACAAAAAGTCTTAAAGCGGTATTGCAACAGTTGAAAGAGCATTACCGCGTCGATATCTTGTACTTCGACCACATTGTGGAGGGGTTTAAAGTGGCGGAAAATTTGGTACAATTTAATGCCTCCATTGAGCAGAACCTCCATATCGTTCTAACACCTTTAGGTTTAGATTATAAAAAAACGAAAAATGGCGGTTATGTTATTTTAACTAAAAAAACCGAGCGGAGGACAGGTGAAGGTTCTGCGCCATTTCAAGATATTACCCCCCTCAGTAAAGAGACCAACAAAAGGGAATCTAACGAAAAGCTGAGCGCATTACCTGAAAAGGAAATCAACGGAACGTTTATTTCATACGTCAAACCACCCGCTTTTATCATCACGGATAAAGTGACAGATGACAAAGGTGAGCCACTTGTGGGGGCGGGTTTGGTGCTTGAAGGCACGTCAAAAGGAACGATTACCGATGAAAATGGCAAATTCAGCCTTGAATTGACAGAACAAGAGAAAAAAGGGGTATTGATTGTCAGTTTTGTAGGCTATGACAAACAACGCATTGTCCTTGACGGGCGGAGTGTTATCACGATTATTTTGAAAGAAACAGGTGCTTTAGATGAAGTGGTGATTGTCGGTTTCGGTACGCAGAAAAAGATAAATGCGACGGGCGCTATTTCGACAATGACTACTAAAGAACTCATCCAATCACCAGTGGCGAATATAAGTAATTCCTTAGTAGGTCGCTTGACAGGTCTTTTTGCGACGCAGTCAGGTGGTGAACCGGGCAACGATGCGTCAAAAATCAGAATCAGAGGGGTTGGTACTTTCTCCGGCAATACAGACCCTTTGACTTTGGTGGATGGCATAGAAGTCTCTAACTATAACAATATAGACCCAAATGAAATTGAATCAGTAACCATATTGAAAGATGCTTCCTCTACAGCTGTTTATGGTATCAGAGGTGCGAATGGTGTATTAATCATTACCACTAAAAGGGGCAAAACGGGTCCGCCAAAAATCAGCTATACTTTCAATCAAGGCTTTAACTCGTTTACGGATTTGCGTGAGATGATGAACAGTGCAGATTATGCAACGCATTTCAATGAGGCTTTAAAAAATGATGCGTATGTGACAGGTGCGACTTACGTACCGCGCTATACCCCTCAAGATATTGAACTCTATGGCAATGGACAAGATCCTATTTTTCATCCAAATGTCAATTGGTTTGATCGGATGTTTAAAAAAGTTTCTACTCAAGCACAACACAATGTCAGTATTAGTGGCGGTCAAAACAAAGTAAAATACTTTGTTTCGGGTGGCTTTTTTACGCAAGATGGGTTGTTCAAAGATACAAAAGAGGTGACGGATGCTTTTTCACCACAATCTATTTTCAGAAGATATAACCTGCGGTCTAACTTCAACTTTGATATTACAAAGCGTTTGACAATGAAACTTGACTTGTCTTCTCAAACAGAAACAAGGAATAGTAATAATGGTACAAATACGGAGCGTGTTGTTGGGGATATTGCCCGCGCCAGCCCCCTCAGTACACCAGGCGTTGTGGATGGTAAAGTGGTCAATATTTTTACGGGTTCACAAAATAATCCTTATGCGAGTTTGCTTTATCCCAATCTTGCAGGAGGTGTTAAACGGTCATATCGCAATTATCTGAATGGATCATTGCGTTTAGACCATGACCTTGATTTTATCACTAAAGGCTTGTCGACGCATGGAAATGTGGCGATACAAACCTACAATGACCAACAAATTGTCAATACAAAAACACTTATAACTTATTTAGCAGTTAAACTGCCTGATGGTACAGTCAACTATGTACCTTCTACAACAGATGCTCAATTTGGTTTTGGCCAATCAGGTACTTACAATAGAAGAATTACGGCTGAATTTGGTATTGATTATAAAAGAAGTTTCGGTGTGCATAATGTAACGGGCTTACTTTTATACAATCAACAAAAAACATACGATCCAGGTTTGGCTTTTTTAATTCCTAAAGGCTATCAAAGTTATGTTGGTCGTATGACTTATGATTATAATGGACGCTATTTAGCAGAAGTGAATGTCGGTTATAATGGTACAGAAAATTTTGCCCCGGGCAAGCGATTTGGCTTTTTCCCAGCTTATTCTTTAGGATGGGTTATGTCAAATGAGCCTTTTTTTCCTAAAAAAGGGTTGATTTCATTTCTCAAATTTAGAGGTTCTTTTGGTGAAGTCGGTAATGATAATATCGGTGGAACACGCTTCTTATACAGACCTACCAGCTACTCAAATGTGACCAATATCTATTATTTCGGCAATAACGGTACGACATATAGTGGTTTTACAGGTATCAGAGAAGGAGCAACTGGAAATGCAGATGTTACTTGGGAACGCGCTGTTAAACGCAATATCGGCTTAGAAATGTGGTTATGGAAAGATAAAATCAAGTTTACAGGCGATGTATTCGACGAAAAACGCAGTAGTATTCTCGCTACACCGCAAACCATTTCCTCCATTGTCGGTTTAGCGCAACCAGCGACCAACTTAGGTAAAATGGAAAATAAAGGCTACGAATTAGAGTTGACCTATATTGATAGAGCAGGAGAGTTGGGCTACCGTGTATCTGCTAATTTCAGTTTTGCACGCAACAAAGTGACTTTTAGAGATGAAGTACCTAATCAATATGCTTATCAAAATCGGACAGGACAGCGTTTGGGACAAAACTTTGGACTTCTTGTAGATGGTATTTATAATACGTGGGAAGAAGTCAATGACACTAAAAGACCTATTTATGACTACCAAAACAATAAGATTCAACCGGGTGATTTTATTTACAGAGATTATAATGGCGATGGGCATATCAATGCTTTTGATGCTGTACCCATTGGATTTTCTAATTTACCTGAACAAACATTTGGTACGACATTGGGATTGAATTATAAAGGATTTGATATATCTGTTCTGTTTCAAGGTGTTGGTAATGTGTCACATTACTATACAAGGTTTCAAAAAGGCACAGGCTATGGTCAAGCACCACCTGAAGGTTCTCCAAGTTATATGAATGAGAGCTGGACAGCAGAAAGATACGCTGCTGGTTTGCCTATCAACTTCCCTCGTTTTTCAGTGAGTAGTAATCCTAACCATGAAGGCAATTCATTTTGGTTAGCAGATGCGAGTTATTTGCGTATTAAAAATGCAGAAATAGGCTATACTGCTACGGCTGCGGCACTTAAAAAAGTGGGTATCAGTTCATGTCGTATTTATGTCAATGCGAATAATTTATTCACATGGAAACATTTTTACAAAGGTATTGACCCTGAAAACACATCAACAGGCGACACCAACACAGAACCTTATCCATTGGTAAGAACCATTAATGCAGGCCTTAATGTTAATTTTTAAACTAAAACAATATGAAAAATATAAAATTTTTGCTGATTTTAGTCATCTCTTTTTTCATCATTTCTTCCTGTAAAGATGAAGGTGCTTTCTTAGATAAAGCACCGGGTGTGGATTTGACAGAAGACAATGCTTTTAAAAATAAAGCCAGTCTCGAAACTTTTGTGACAACTGTCTATAAATATGGCATGAACTCTCTTTTTCGCTATAGAGATCAAAATCTTTATTCGACTATCAATACTCAAGTAAATGGGACGGATTGTATTCATCCGAGCACGAGCATTAGCGACGAAGGCGATGCTTCAGAAGCTGCTTTTGTTAATAACAATAGATGGAATGAAGGCGTTGTTCTGCCCAGTAATATTGTTAACGTTGAAGATTTTCGCTATTATCTTCGTTGGATAGCCTTACGTCAGATAAACCTTATTTTGAAAAGAATTAACGAAGTGCCTGATGCTGACGATGCTTACAAAAAGCAAGTTATCGGTGAGGTTAAGTTCATGAGGGCTTTGAATTATTTGGAAATGCTCAAACGTTATGGGGGCGTACCTATTGTCGATAAGGTTTTTGCACCGCTTGAAAAAGTAGATGTACCACGAAGCTCCGTCGAAGATTGCGTAAAATTTATGGTGAAAGACCTTGATGATGCCATATCCAGTCTTCCTGCCTTTTATTCTGCTTCTCAAACAGGAAGAGCAACAGCATTAGCAGCCTTGACAGTAAAAGCAAAAGTATTGCTGTTTGCAGCATCCCCTCAGTATAATACTGGAACGCCCATCCTACCTATGGATAATGCAGCTGATAATAAATTAATATGCTATGGCAATTACGATGTCAATCGTTGGAAATTAGCAGCCGATGCTGCAAAAGCTGCCATAGATTACGCTGTGGCTAACGGATATGGTCTTATTGATGATCCTGCTAACAGAAATCCTAAAGAATTGGATAATGGTACAGTCGGTCCATTGGGCAATTATCGGGTATCTTGGGAAACGTATAATAACAAAGAGCAGATACTAATGTATCAAGGAGGACAATTAGCAGGTGGTATTACCAATGTCGGTAACGCACCTGTAACGTTTTTCAATCCATCTTGCTTTGGGTCATTTTGGAGTGGTATCAGTGTACCACTCAATTTTATAAGAAGATATGAAGATACACTCGGTAAAGCTGTTGTTTGGGATGCAGCGGGTGGTTCAGATCTTATTGCCAAATACCGCTCACTTGATCCTCGTTTCAAGCAATCAGTCACTTATACCAATGCTTACCATAGTAGCGTCGATCCTATTGCCCAAATTTATAATGGTGGAAAAGATTATGCTAACTGTAAAGGGGGTGTTTGGTATAGGAAATATATTCCGAGAACTTTCAGAGCAGCCAATTATGTACAGCCTGATCCAATATTGCGTGTCAATGAATTGTATCTTAATTATGCTGAAGCTTTAAATGAATTTAATTCAACGCCTCCACCAGAAGCTTATACAGCCGTCAATGCGATTAGAAACCGTTCAGCTATGCCTAATTTTCCGACGGGTATGACGCAAAGCCAATTTAGAGACAAGTTAAGAAACGAAAGAGCCATTGAATTGTATGGCGATGACCATCGTTTTTGGGATGTCAAACGCTGGTTGATTGCTAAAACGGAAGGAGTTATGCAAGGCAATTTTGAAGGTTTACAAATCACGAGGGTCGGCACAACGGCACCTTATACCTATACTTGGAAGCCCTATACTTTTGAAACAAGGACTTTCCTTACTCAAATGTACTTGCACCCATTCCCACTCAGTGAAGTGCTGAAAGGTGGGTTGACACAAAACCCAGGATGGTAATTAATTATGAGTTATGAGTTATGAGTTATTGTTAATTCGTTGATAATTAATTTTTTAAACTAAAACCTGTTTTATACTGAGGGGGTTAAAATTCATAACTCATAATTCATAACTCTCAACTCATTCCTATATTTCTAATTTTATAACGCAGACATCAAGAATCATGATAAAAATAAAATACTCAAACAGAGTGTTACTTATAACACTTATATACATGGTTGCCTGTAATAGTATCCAAGCACAACAAAAGGCTTCAATGTCTTCTGATGCAGGCGATACAACCATCGTACAAGGACATTATTCAGATATGAAAAATATCGGTTTTGATGTTCAACCAATTCAACACGTCACCAGTGCCATTTCAACAGTTAAAGGTGAAGACATAGAAAAAAACTTTGTGTTGAGCTTAGGTAATGCACTTTATGGACGTTTACCTGGCTTATCGGTTACGCAAGGTGGTTCTGAACCTGGTGCTTCTTCACCTGGTTTGTTTGTTCGCGGACTAAATACTTTTGGTGGTGCAAGCACAGCCCCTTTGTATATCATTGACGGATATATCAGCAATGGTTCGGGTACGTCGAATGCTTTTACGCAACTCATGCCCGAAGAAATTGAGTCCATTTCTGTTTTAAAAGACGCTTCTGCACAGGCTGTTTACGGCGCACGTGCTGCCAATGGTGTCATATTAGTGACCACTAAAGCAGGTAAAGAAGGACGTTTGAAAATAGCTTTTACGACCAAACAAGGATTCAACCAAGCGCAGTATTTACCTAAATTTTTAGATGCCTACAATTATTCTTCTTTATACAATGAAGCATTAGTCAATGACGGTTTGCCTGCACGCTATACACAAGCTGATTTAGACGCTTACCAAAATGGCAGTGACCCTGTTTTTCATCCCAATGTCAATTGGTACGATCAAGTTTTACGACCTAAAGCACCTGTTTCAAGCTATAATTTAACAATGAGTGGCGGTGACAAATATGTTCGCTATTTTGTTATGTTGAATGCTTTAAGCAGTCAAGGGCTGTTCAAAAAATTTGGCGACCAAAATGATGAAAGTTCAAACTCAAAGTATGACAAATACAACTTTCGTTCAAATTTAGACATTACGCTGTCGCAACGCTTGTCTGCACAGTTCAAAATTGCAGGCTCAATCGAACAAAGTATTAATCCGAATAACTATACAACAGGTGGCACATTCGGCTTGTTAGCACAATTGCCGCCCAATGCTTTTCCTATTTATAATCCAAACGGTAGTTATGGTGGTACGTCTCTGTATTCAAATCCAGTCGCTAACTTACTATCAACAGGTTTTTACAGAGACAATTCACGCACAATCCTCTCATCATTGCAATTAACACAACAATTGGACATGATTACTGAGGGGTTAAGTGCGTCAGGAGGTATTTCAATTAATAACTTTTTTGAATCAGGGTCGCGCAAAACCAAGTCTTATCCGCGCTATACGATATCCAAAGGTGTGATAGGCGATACCATTTACAGCCCTGCCGTAGGTCAGTTAACGTCCTTGTCAGGTGCAGAGGAAACACTTGATCAATACCGCAATTTTATCGTTCAAGGCTTTTTAAACTATAAAAGGTCATTTGGAAAAAGCGATATTTCAAGCATGGTTATGGTCAATGCCGATAATGTGACTGTTTTTGGACCTGCTTCTGACCCGTCTAATCCTACCGCTAACTCGACTGACCCTTACAGACACAACAGTGCAGCAGGTCGTTTTACTTATGCTTATAACAATAAATACATTGCTGAATTTTCTTTTGGCTACATGGGGAGTGAAATTTTTGCTAAAGAAAAAAGATATGGCTTTTTCCCCGCAGGTTCTTTAGGCTGGATTATATCTAATGAGAACTTTTTGAAAGACAGTAAGGCTATCAGCTTCTTGAAACTGAGGGGGTCTTATGGTATTGTTGGCAATGACATCATTGCTTCGCAGGGTTTATCCACGAGATATGCTTACACACCTACTTTTGGTGGTGGTGGTTATTTTTTCGGTACAGGTAATACAGCAGTAGGTGGTTTTGCTGAAAATACACTTGCTAATAACAATATCACTTGGGAGAAAGAAAAATCTATGAACGTAGGCTTTGATGCAACGCTTTTCAAAAACTTCGACCTCTCTGTTGATTATTTCAACCGCGACCGCTATGATATTTTGGTGCCTTCTACCAGTGTAACACCATTGCTGTCAGGGATAGTAACGCAAAACCTTAATCAAGGCAAAACGAACAGCAAAGGCATGGAAGTAGCCATTCGCTACAATACCAACAGCCAAAAAGACCTTCAATTTTTCATAGAGCCGATTGTCTCTTACTTCAAAAATAAGGTTGTTTTCAATGCGGAAGCCTTGCAATTGAATCCTGCTTTGTTGTCAACAGGTCAGTCATTGGGTCAACCGTTTGGTCTGAAAGCCATTGGTTTTTATACCCCTGAGGACATTGCCCAAAGGCTTGTAAATCCGAAAAGCGTTCCAGGTGTGTTAACAGAAGTTATTAAAGCAGGCGACATCAAATTTCAAGACATCGGTGGTCCAGAAGGAAAACCCGATGGCATCATTGATGGCAATGACAGAATGCCGATTGGCAATCCGGGTTTACCTAAAATAGTAGCGGGTTTGCACACAGGACTGAAATTCAAAGGTTTTGACCTTGATTTAGTTTTTCAAGGTGTGACAGGCAACACCGTTTCTCTCACAGGTAATTATTTTCAAGCCTTTCAAAGCAATGGACAAGTTGCACCAATCGCCCTGACTAGATGGACACCTGCAACGGCAGCAACGGCTGATTATCCGAGATTGTCTTCAAAAGACAACTTGAATAACTACCAGTTTTCTACTTTTTGGCAACGTGATGGCAGTTTCATAAAATTGCGCAGTGCCGAGATTGGTTATACACTGCCCGTCGAATTAACGACTAAAGTGAGAATAAGTGTCGCTCGTTTGTTTCTAAATGGTACAAACCTGTTTTCTTTAGATAAAATTCCTTACGGCGATCCAGAATCTTTAACAGGTTATCCTGTTACCAGAACTGTAACAGTCGGCTTGAAAATTCAATTGTAAATTCATTTAAAACATCATAAAATGAAAAGATATATTTATCTGTTGGGTATTTGCGCAGTGCTTGTCGTGAGTGCTTGCCAAAAACTTGACCGTGATTTTATAACAACCATCGGACTAAAAGAAATAGAGCAGTCTTTTGCTAACGTACAGGCTTTACTGACTGCTATTTATTCCGATATTCCAGACGGCACGCTCTATATTGGTGGCAACGCAATGATGGCTTCTGCAACCGATGAAGCAGAGTTTACAAGCGAAACAAGTGCCATTCAAAACTTCAATACAGGTAGTTGGAACGCTATCAATAACCCCGATTTGGTTTGGGGTAACTGCTATCGCGGTATTCGCAAAACGAACCAATTCCTCTTGTCAACGGGCAAAATCAACCTTGACCCATGGAAATTAGACCCGTCACCATCTGCCCAATCTGTTTATACAACAAATCTTGCAACAATAAAAAGATGGACGTATGAAGCCCGTTTTTTACGCGCTTATTTTTACTTTGAATTGGTGAAACGTCATGGCGGTGTACCTATTCTCAATGAAGCCTTGGGTTTAGACGCTGATTTTTCGACCATAAAGCGCAGTTCTTTAAACGATTGTATTCAGTTTATCGTCAGTGAGTGCGATTCTGCTGCTGCACAATTGCCTTTGAATGCTTCTACCTTGCCTTATGTCGCTACCAATGATTTGGGTCGTGCGACAAAATTGGCAGCTCTGGCACTCAAAAGCCGTGTCTTGTTGTATGCAGCAAGTGACTTGTTCAATACACCTTCTTGGGCAACGGGTTACGGGCAACCAGAACTTATTTCGCTGCCCGTAGGCGATCGTACTGCTCGTTGGAAAGCCGCTTCTGATGCGGCTAAAGCGGTTATTGATGCTGCCGCACTGCCTACATTAGGGGCATACAAAGCCCTTTTCAATACTTTTAACAATGCGGAAATTATTTTTACAAGGAGCAATGCTGCCTCTAATACCTTCGAGAGAACCAATTCACCGATTGGATTTAACTTAGGACAAAGCGGCAACACGCCTTCGCAAGACCTTGTAGATGCCTATGAAATCAAAGTAGATGCCACCAATGCCATAAAATTTGATTGGAATAACCCTGCTCATGCTGCTGCGCCTTATACAAATCGCGACCCCCGTTTATTGATGACCGTCGTTGCCAACAATACAACGTTTGGTACGCCCAATCGTGCTGTTCAATTACATACAGGTGGTTTAGATGGTAAACCTATTACAAACGCTTCAAAAACAGGCTATTACCTTCGGAAATATCAAATCGAAAGTTTGAACCTATTGAATGGCAACACAGGCGTTCACAGTTGGATTATCTTCCGCTATCCTGAAATCTTCTTGAATTATGCAGAAGCCCTAAACGAATACAGTCCAGGCAATGCCGACATCAAAAAGTACGTGGATTTGGTACGCACCAGAACAGGTGTTGCTATGCCACCTATGCCTGCTGGTTTGACACAAGTAGAGGTCAGAGAAAAAATCCGCAACGAAAAGCGCATCGAATTTGCTTTTGAAGACCACCGCTTTTGGGATGTCCGCCGTTGGATGATTGCACCCACGACTTTGGGCAAAACACTGAGGGGTGTTGACATTACCAAAAATGCCGACGCTACATTCACTTACAAACCTATCAACGTTGAAGATAGAGTTTTCACACCCAAAATGTACTTGTATCCTATTCCACAAAGCGAATTAAACATCGTCAAAGGGTTGGTACAGAATCCGTTGTGGTAAGATTTAACTGTCAATAGTCAACAGTTAGCTAATACCTGTTGACTATTGACTGGTAAGATACTGAGGGGGGTATGTAAACACCTTGCGTTAAATTTTAGCGCAAGGTGTTTCTATGAAAGCATCAATTGAAATTTAAAAACTATTGAAAATGACAATCCATTCGATAAGTAAACAAGCATACGGCCTCTTTTTTCTGCTCGGTTTCGCTGTGTCTTGTACGTCCAAATTACCCAACACCTTATCCAAAAGCGAACTAAAACAAGGCGTTAAACTCTTGTGGGATGGTAAAACAACGGCAGGTTGGCGCGGTGCAGCCCTCGATAAATTTCCAGAAAAAGAGTGGGCTATTAGGGAGGGAGTGCTTTTTGTCGAACCCATAAAAGACGCTCATGCAGGCGACATTGTTACAACTGAAGCGTACAGCAACTTTGAATTAAGCATAGATTTCAAACTCGCCGAAGGCAGCAACAGTGGCATCAAATACTTTATTGACCCTGCATTACCCCGTTCCAGTTTGGGGTTAGAATATCAACTCATTGACGACGACAAACACGCTGATGCCAAACAAGGTCGTGAGGGCAATCGAACCCTCGCCTCCTTATACGATATGATTCCTGTACCCAAAACCAAACCAGTTCATAAAATTGGGGAATGGCATACCGCTAAAATCGTCTCAAAAGGCAACCACACCGAGCATTGGCTCAATGGCGTAAAATTGTTTGAATTTGAACGCAACAGCGACGAATATAAACGGCTCATTGCTATCAGCAAATACAAAGATTTGCCTAATTTTGGCATCAGCGAAAAAGGGCGTATTTTGCTACAAAATCATGGCGACAAAGTGTTTTTTAGAAATATAAAAATCAAATCGTTGTGAATACGGCTAAAAAAAGAGTAAATAGGGGTGATTCGACATAGAAAGTAACGATATGGATAGTTATACCACCCCCTCAGTATTTTTCTAAAAAAAGGTATAAAATGAACAATCTGCCAGCCCTCACACGTCGGGCAATGTTGAAAACCAGCTTTGGTTTGATGGGTTTATCTCTCACCACATCTTATTTTGATGTCCTAAAAAGAAAGCCACTGCTCTCTTTTTCAACCCTCGGCTGCCCTAAATGGTCTTTTGAAACCATCGTGAAATACGCTGCTGAAAACCATTACCACGGTATCGAAATCAGAGGGATTCAAGACCAAATGGATTTGCCCAAATGCCCAGAATTTAATACGCCCGACCGCATAAAAGCATCTCGTAAATTGGTCGAAGACAAAGGCTTGAGGATTGTGGACTTGGGTTCATCGGCAAAAATGCACATCGCTGATGCAGCCTTACGACAAACCCAGATGGATGAAGCCAAACGTTTTATTGACTTAGCGCAGCAACTCAATTGCCCGTATATTCGGGTTTTTCCCGACGATTTGCCCCAAAACCAAGACCGAAACGCCACTATTGAGTTGATTATCAAGGGCTTACTCGAATTGGGCAATCATGCAAAAGGCAGCAACGTAACGGTTTTACTCGAATCACACGGCAAAGTGGTTGAAAAAGACATTTTATACCATATCATGCAAGCCGCCGAACACCCACACGTTGGATTGATTTGGGATATTCTGAATATGTGGTCTGTGACCAAAGAACCGCCTAAGGAAGTGCATCAAAAACTAAAAAAATACATCCGACATACGCATATAAAAGATGCCATATTGAAAGACGGAAAAGAGCAATATGTGTTTATCGGACAAGGCGAAGCCCCACTTCAAGAAGCCATAACGGCTCTTGTGAAAGGGGGCTACAAAGGGTATTACAGTTTTGAATGGGAAAAACGTTGGCATCCAGAAATAGAAGAACCTGAAAAAGCCATTCCTGATTATCCAAAGGCAATGAAGAAGTTTTTTTAATATGCCTACTTATTGGCTTTCCATATCACCACTTTTCAACAAACTGAAATGCGCTGTACCGACCAAAAGTTGCATCTGATAAATTGCCACATCATTCAATTTAGTCAAACGGTCTTCTTTTGATATGCCCATTTTAATAAATTCAGCGTTTAAATTTTCCATATTTGACAAGACTAAAAGTTGTTCCACGGTGGCATAATCCCTCATATTACCTTTCAAATCGGGGTTAGTTTCACGCCATTCTTTGGCAGTTATATTGAATATTGCCAAATTGAGCAAATCTGCTTCCGAGGCATAGTATAACCCTTCAAACTTAGTATCTTGAATTTTGAGCGGGATAAGGTGGTTTTTTACGGCGTCTGTATGTATTCTATAATTCACCTTTGATAAAGTGCGCTTAATTTGCCAGTCCAGTGCTTTTGTTTCCTCTTGTTTGAGCCTTTGGAATTCTTTTATAACATAGAGTTTAAATGTTGGGTTGAGGTAAGATAAAAACTCATAGGCAATATCACGGTGGGCGTATGTACCTCCATATCTTCCTTGCTTGGCATGTATGCCCACAGCATTTGTTTTTTCTACCCAATCGGAAATCGTCAAAACAAAAGCGGCGGCTCCTGTTTGGTTTCTAATCCCCTCAAAATTGAGGGGATTAAAATTCGGATTGTATAAAATTTCCCATGCACCCAAAAAGTCTATTGTTGCTCGGGTGCGTAACCAGTTAAGAATCACTTGGTCGGTTCTTTCATTGAATCTTTTTGCAATATCCGTCATAGATATAAAATCGCTCTCATTTTCATTGTAGATTCTTATTTCTGTGCCTTCAACATTAATTGTTGCATTTTTCTTAGCCATGTTAAACCGTTTTAGACGTAAAAGTATAGATTTATCAGATGATTAAAATTCTAATCCCCTCAATTTTGAGGGGATTAGAATTTATGCCATTTTTATCCCGATTTTTGGATCTAAAACCGTCTCATTATGAGTAAAAATGCTAATTTTATACACATACTTAGTAAAAAAAACTAAACAATGTTTTCACTCGAATTAATAGGTCGCTTACATCCTTTGATTGTGCATTTACCCATCGGTATTTTGTTGTTTGCCTTTGGTTTGATACTTTTTCAACGCTTTCGGAAAGTAGAAATCGAGCCGATTATAGGTATGGCGTTGTTGTGGGGATCGCTGACAGCCGCTGCCGCTTGTGTGGCAGGGTGGCTACTGGCACAATCAGGCGAGTACGATGCCGACTTGGTTTTCTTACATCAATGGACAGGCATTGCAACAGCAGCTTTGGGTTTTACAGCTTACTTTTTTAAGCGTTTAAGAGATATTTTGACTACCTTAACAGTGGTATTTTTAAGTGTAGCAGGACATTATGGTGGCAATTTGGCGCATGGTGAAGACTATCTTTTCCCTAAAAAAAAGACCCCCTCAGTAAAAACGGCACAAACGGGAGATAGTACACAAAATATTATAAATCAACAAGTTACACGCTTTGTAGATACTTCCAAATCGGCTATATTGAGTGTATCAAAATCTGCTTCAAATGTAGCAGCACAACCGATTGTGCAAAGGAGTTTTGTTTATCGAGATATGGTAATTCCTATCTTAGAAAAGAAGTGTTATAATTGTCATTCTGCAACGAAAAAGAAAGGCGGTTTGCGCTTAGATGCCGAAGAATTTATCCGAGAAGGTGGTAAAAATGGCAGCGTTTTCACAGCAGGAAACCCTGAAAGTAGCAACCTTTATACGTCGCTACTGTTGCCCGAAGAAGATGACAAGCATATGCCGCCTAAAGGCAAACCACAACTGACACCGCAAGAAATAGCCACGATTCATTTTTGGATAAAAGGTGGGGCGTCGTTTCAAGAAGTTGTCGAAACCGTTGCCGCAGGGGGTATAAATCCGAAAGCCAATACAGCTACCAATTTGGTTATACCTAAATTGCCTAAAATGCTCCTTACAGACAGTAGCAAAACAGCTGTTTCTATGCCTCAACCCATGACTAATACGCTTGTTCAAAACGCAGAAGCCGCTATTTTGAAAACTAAAATCGAAGCAGTGACCTCCTCAGTATTGGAACGGTTAAAGCAGAAAAATATCATTGTCTCTGACTTTGGCGTAGGCTCAAATTACTTAATGGCAAACTTTGTCAATGTTAAAAATTATACTTCGTCTTTAATTGACGACTTGCAAAATATTAATAATCAATTAATTAGAGTGAGATTAGGCAATCAACCCGTCAGCGACAATGATGTTAAAAAACTATCATCATTGAAAAATATAACGCGGCTGAATCTTGAAAAAACAACTATTACAGATGCCGCTTTAGTGCATTTGAAAAACCTACCGAATCTTGAACAAGTCAATTTATACGGCACAAATATTACGGACAAAGGCTTAACCGCTTTAACAAAATGCCCCAATTTGAAAGTCATTTATCTGTGGCAAACCAAAACAACAGCAGCGGGTATTGCCGCTTTAAAAAAGGCTTTGCCCCATGTGCAAATAGATACAGGTGGTTTTCAGTTTGTGAAACCCGATACGAATAAGGTTAAAAGTGAAAATATAAAAGGGCGTTAAAGGAAGTATAAAATATTTCATACTTCATATTTCATACTTCCCATCAATTTTTCTAAAAATACTGAGGGGGAGATGTACGAAATTTTAGCATTTCGTACATCTGAAACCATACGCTGTTTCCTATATTCGCTTACCTGTCCAACTGTGACGACTGATATTGCTTGGGTGTAATACCCGTAATTTTTTTAAATTGGTCATTAAAATGGGTGAAGTTATTGAATCCCGTTTCAAAACAAATTTGGGAAATACTAAGCTTGTTATCAATTAATAAACGGCAGGCATTGTCTATTTTAATATCATTTAAAAACTGTGTATAGGTTTTGGAAGTATGGGATTTGAAATAACGACAGAAAGCGGTTGGACTCATATTGGCAATATCTGCTACTTCATCGAGTGTTGGGTTTTCAGTCAAATTATCAATTATAAACTGATAGACATTATTGATACGCTCACATTCATAGGCGCTTACGTATTTAGTAAAATCACTATTTAGAATTACATCATACTCTTTGGTTTCTGCCATTATTTTAAGAATCGCAAGCAGGTCTATAATTCTACCAATGCTGTTTTTTTGAGCATCTAATTTTTGTATCTCCTTTTTCAATACTTCTTTTACCTTTCCTTTAAACTTAATACCGCGTTTGGAGAGTTCTAATAACTTTTTTATGGGTGTAATAGCGGGTAGTGACCAAAAGCTATCGCCTAAAAAATTTTCCTTAAAATAAACAACGGTAGCCCGTGAAACAAGGTCTGTCTCTTTTTCATAATATTCTTTATCGCTTCGATAAAGATGCGGCATATTACTACCTAACAATACTAAATCGCCCGATTCAAAACGTTCCATATTATTGCCCACAAACCTAATTCCAGACCCCTCTTGTACCAGCATAATTTCCAATTCGGGATGAAAATGCCAATTTGGGAAAAAATAAGGGTCTTTCACCTTCATAATTTGAAAGGCTTCGCTTTGCTGTGTATTGACGATTTTCAGAATGGGTTTCATAACGACAAATTCATTTTTAGAATACGAAAATAGTTAAAAACATTCCAAGTATTCTTATTGATGGTAAAAATACTTGGAATGTCAATGATTCCCGCAATGCTAATAACCTGAATTTTGCTTAAAGTCCCCCTCAGTTTCAGTAGATGGCCAAAATTTTTCACAATAGATTTTCAGCAAGTTCAGAGCTTGCGGAAAATTATAACTTATTAAAAATCAATATTTTACAAAATAAATACCCCTCAGTATTATGTCATTTAAGAGGCTTCATTACTTAATCAGTATAAAGCCCTTTGGGCTCTTTCCACACTGCCATATTGCTGTATATTTCTTGGTCAGTATATTGTTTATTAGGTTTTTTAAATCCCGCATTGATGAATTTTTCTTTCAATTTCCCATGAGCGATAAAATTGCCAAAGAAAATATTGTTCATCACTCGCCAATACCCACTCAATTCATAACGGGCACTTTCCCATTCCTTAGGATATTTTTGAGCGAGCGATTTGTCAAAATCCAAACAAACTGCCATGTAAACCGCTTTAGCTTTTTGTTCTTTTGTGCCTTTCAGTAAATTGTTAGTGACTTCATTTTTATATTCCTGCTGCATAGCCAATTTTTGCACTTCATGCGTCATAATTTTTTCAATAGGTGCAGGATTTTCGGCGGGGATTTCATAAACAGCTACTTGATTGGCAAAAGTTTTTTTACCGCCGTTGGTTTCATTAACCAATTCAAACAATTCAATCAGTCTATCGGCAAAACTTGTGATGGTTTCGTCCATAGGCATATTGTCGCGCGTGGTGTTTTTATATCTGTCAACAATCATCCAGCCTTGACTCATCATTTTTTTGTAGCCATAAGAAGCCCCTAAAATAGAGCCGAGCGTAGCCGCATTACAGTCCGCATCCCATCCAATGTTGAAAGAGAATTTCATGGTTTCTTCAAAATCCCCTTGACCATACAAAAACGCCATTATGATAGCCCCTGTGTTGAGTTCCGTGCCGTTTTGGTCGCGTCGTCCACTGTTTTCTTGCGTATATTTTGCTTTTAGCAAACGCCTTGATTCCTGCCAATTAATGGGATTTTGGCGGTGCCATTCTTTCACATCATTGATTATTTTAAGCGTATTGCTTTGGGGGTCTATGGCGGCTATACCGGCATTTAAGATTTTATGGATGTCGTTTTCTACAAATGCCGTAGCAATCATCGAAGTAAACAACTGAGTGGTTTGAGCGGGTTCGTGGTCAATAGCGACTTTAGTATAATGGAGTCCAATTTTTGCAGCCGTTTGTGGCATAGCAGGGGCAAGCAAGCCAAAGGTTTCGCAAAGGAACTGCCCAGATACGTTGAAATCAGCCCATGGATTAAACGTCATTAAGCCTGTAACGGGCGGTTTCATATCAATATCCATCAAATGGCGGGCGTATCGGTTTGAACTCCAAATGCTCCGATTGATGCGTTCTTTCCAAAGCGCATGGATATCGGCATAAGGTAAAAATATACTCCTTTTCTTTTGCATGTTATACACATAGACCCATTCAAAATCGGTATCATCGTCCGTAAAAGCACCGTTGGGCAAAGAAGGGACATAGTTTTTTAAATCACCTGCTTCGAGAACGTACTTAAACTCATAAGGCAAGCCATTCAGATTGCCCAAGATTTGCCCAAGTAATCCACCGCGTATTTTGTCTTGAATCTCCTCAACAGGCTTTTGAATGGACTTTAGTTTTTGCCCTTTTGCGTCCATTATACCACATA
Source organism: Saprospiraceae bacterium (assembly GCA_031411275.1). Taxonomy (GTDB): domain Bacteria; phylum Bacteroidota; class Bacteroidia; order Chitinophagales; family Saprospiraceae; genus JAAFJT01. The sequence continues at coordinate 41,615 of JANOAU010000120.1, forward strand.
CCACCAATAGATAGGTGATAAAAACGACTTGCGTTCGTTTCATTTTTTCTTGTTGTTTATAGATTAAATTAATTAAATTATTTACACAAAGATAGCTTATGCCAAAGAGTAGGGAATCAAGTAGATTAGCCAATACTTAAAGTATTTTAGCAAATAGAAGGTTAATTAAGCTCATAGTCAGTTAATTTTTATAAAAAATTATCTTTTTAAAATAGAAATAGGGATAACATCTTGTTCTCATTATTAGTCGTATGACAGAAGTAAATTTCGCTATTACACTCCTTTACATATGGGGAGCAGATAAAAACACCTGAATTTAGTACCCCCTCAGTATTTACACTGAAATGGTGGTTATGAAAGCCATTGACCATCAGAAAAGTTAACATCTTCAACTTCGTTAATTAAGCCCAGTGATATGTCGTGTCTGCCTCCTTCATAAGGTGTTTCTAACCATTGTTCGAGCATATCACAGGCTTCAAAAACGCCTACGCAACGCCCACCCAAACATAGAATATTGGAATTGTTATGCGCCGAAGTCATTTTTGCTTGATAGCTGCTGTAACACAAGGCGGCGCGGATGCCCTTAAATTTATTGGCGATAATACTCATGCCAATACCCGTTGAACAGAGTAAAATTCCCTTCGCATTTTCATGTGTCAAAACAGCGTTTGCCACTTTTGCCGCGTAGTAGGGATAGCGTACTATTTCTTCAGAGTTACAACCAAAGTTTTCGACTTCGTACCCTTTTTCAAGGAGATATTTTACCAAAGCGGCTTTGAGTGTATAGCCGCCATGGTCATTTCCAATAAAGATTTTTGGCTTTGTCATATCTTATTATTTAGTTAGTTCAAGATTTCGTAAATTTATACCCCCCTCAGTAAAAGGGAGATTTTACCCCATTTCCTATATTAATTACTTCTTTTTTTTCATTATAAGCCCGTATCAAAGGCAACAAAAAAACGGCTGATTGCGCTGCCGCAATATCTGGATTCGGTTTGGGCAGTATCTCAACGGACACCCAACCGTCATAATGTGCTTGAAAAAGGTGGTCAAGTATATCGTGAAAATCTAAATGCCCCTGCCCAGGTGCCAAACGATTGGAATCCGCAAAATGAATGTATTTGATAAAATGAATGTGTTTGGCTAATTCAGGGCCGATGGTTTTGTCTTCAATATTCATGTGAAAGACATCGGGCATGAGCAATATATTGGGACGATTGACTTTTTTTATCAGGTCTACCCCTTCTTCTACATTATTGATAAAGTCTATTTCATAGCGATTTACGGGTTCTATTATCAATGTAACGCCTTTGGGTTGTGCATAATCACAGAGTTCTTGCGCCATGTCAACGAATAATTGTTCAGCAACATTTTTGGGACGGTTTCCAATAGAACCGCGTATGCGACCAATATTGACAAGTTGCCCAAAATTTTCAGCTAAATCAATAAATCCCTTGAATACCGACTTTACTTCTTGTCTTTTTACTACATTTTCTTCCGTAAACATCAGATTTTCAGCAGCAAATACTTGCCCTGTTGAAATACAAGACACTTCCAATTGGTGTTCTTTCAACAAGTGTTGCAGTCGTTTTACATGCACTTCATCAGCTCTTTTGAGTGCCAATTCAACGCCATGATACCCCAATTTTGCCGCTTTTGGAATACTGTCTTCAAAACCCCGAAAGACGACAAAGGCAGAAGGTAAGGCATGGGTATCGGCGATAGCAATAGATAATTTCATTCTTATAATTTAATTATACTCATTTAAAAATGGTTTGCCTAAACTCATAAACTCAAATCATTAATAACCAACGTTTTATGTTTTTCACTTTTCGTTTTTCACTTTTCATTTACTATAAGTGAGTTGTTTATACCAATAAAATTTGATTTTTTAATCAGCACCAACGCCAATAAAAAGCCCAAAGGATGCAGTAAACCCGAAATAATAAAAGCAAGACTGTAACCTTGGTTTTCTATCACGAAAGCAATAAAAATACTAAACAACATGGCGCCATAAGTGGCTAAACAGCCCATAAGTCCTGTTACTGACCCAACAATCTTAGACGGAAACATATCAGTAACTAATGTTTGAGCGATGACCGTATAAAATTGGTGTCCCAACATAGCAAGACTAAAAAATACAATTGCCATATTGAGCGAAGCATTGGTAATTAATAAGGACATGGGCAAAAAAGCGGCAGCTATGCCTAATGGAATTTTACGCGATATTTCAATTGACCACCCTTTTTTTAGCATAAAACTACTTAGCCAACCGCCAAATAAACTCCCAATACCTGCAAAAGCATACGGAATCCAAGCATAAGCACCAATAGCTTTAATGTCTAAACCTCTGACATCATTGAGGTATTTAGGTAGCCAAAATATGAAAAAATACCAAGCCGAATCGGGAAAAAACTTGACCGCAATAATTTTCCAAACATCTTTATTTTTAAGCAATTCGAGGACAGGCACAGGTGTTGCGTCATTCGTATTTAAATTTTTCTCTTGTTCTAATGTCGTAGATAAGTAGTCTTTTTCTTCTTGACTTGCGAATTTGCTGTCTTGTGGTTTTGAATAGATTTTAAACCACACCAACACCCAAAGCAAGCCTAATAAACCCGAAACAATAAAAGTCCAACGCCAATTAGAAAACGCAATGACACTCGCAATCAAAGGCGGTGCAAGTACAGCCCCAACACTCGACCCTGTATTAAAAATGCCAAAGGCCATTGACCTTTCTTTGCTTGGAAACCATTCAGAAACAACTTTTGCTGAACCTGGAAAGCCGCCACCTTCGCCTATGCCCAATAAAAAACGGGCAATGCCCAAACCTGTAACACTCGACACAAAACCGTGCAAAATATTGGACAAAGACCACCAAACAATCATAACAGCATAGCCCATTTTAGAGCCTAAAATATCAATAACACGTCCACCAACGGCATACATAGTGCCGTAAGAGAAAAGAAAAATACTATTAATAAAGCCATAATCAACATCACTGATAGCAATGGTTTTCTTAATTTCGCTCAAAGCAACAGGCAGATTGAGCCTATCTAAGTAATTGATAGCCGTTGCCAAGCCAATCAGCCCAGCAATCCACCAGCGAAAATGTCTATTTTTTTTCAACGAATTGATTATTTAGAAAAAGGTTTACCAAAAGAAGTCACCAGACCACCATCTACATAAAGTATTTGTCCATTGACAAAATCCGATGCACCAGAGGCAAAAAATACAGCTGCACCCACCAAATCTTCGGGTGTTCCCCACCGACCTGCGGGCGTTCGACTGACAATATAATCGTTAAGCGGGTTGCCTGCCTCTCGGTAGGCGGTGTTGATAGGCGTAGCGATATAGCCCGGTCCGATGCCATTGACTTGAATATTGTGAGGTGCCCATTCAGTTGATAGATTACGGGTAAGCATTTTAATTCCTCCTTTGGCTGCCGCATAAGCGGAAACGGTATCTCTACCCAATTCACTCATAAGCGAGCAAATATTGATGATTTTTCCCTGTTTGCGCTGAATCATTCGTTTGCCTACGTATTTACATACTATAAAAGGTGCGGTGAGATTAGTTAAAATTACGGCATTCCAATCTTCTTCCAATAAATCTTCAGCGGGTGCACGGCGGATAATCCCCGCATTATTGACCAAAATATCAATGGGTCCTACCTTGTTTTCAATGTCGTCAATCGCTGTTTTTACACTTTCTACATCAGTTACATCAAACAATGAACCGACTGCCTCAATGCCTTCTTGATGTAGTTGCGGGAGACATGAATTGAGTTTTTCCGCATTTCGGGCATTTATCACAAGGCTTGCTCCTGCATCACCAAGTCCTTTGGCTATGGCGTAGCCAATACCTTGCACACCGCCCGTAATTAATGCACGCTTACCTTTAAGATTGAATAAGGATAAAGACATATCTTTGAGAAATATTAATTTTAAGACTAAGTATTTAGTGCAAAATTAATGTCTTGTATGCAATAGGGTTACTGTCTAATTAGCGAAAACTTAAAGTATTTTAGCAGATGTGAAGTTGAAAAGTCTATAAAATAGCTAAGAATACTGAGGGGTGTCAGATGTTGAAAATATTTAAGGTTTTTTATCGAGTAAACATTCCATCCTATGCCTTTTTAGGTGTGGAAACCCAAAGTAATATGCTTTTTTGTAACTACTTTGCACCCTATAAAATATGCCATGAATTACATGGATTTTACGAATTATACTATGTCAAAATACTTATTTTGATTCGTGTAATTCGTAAAATCCGTGACAAACCTAAATAGTTACACTTGTTTTTATGTACTTAACAAACCATTGTTATTTAAAATTTAGAAATGACAACAAGAAGAACATTTATTCAAAATACAACAATGGCTTCTGCTATCAGTTTAGCAACGCCAAACTTTGGATTTTCTATTTTTAATAAAAAAGCTAAACCCGCTGATATGATTATTGGACAGAATGGTTTTACCTACAAAGTAGATAAAAATTGGGCGAAAATTGGTGCCAATACCAATCCGCTTTTGAATTGCCATGAGATGGTGCAAGACAGCAAAGGGCGGCTGATTATGTTGGGTGACGACACGCATAACAATATTTTGATTTTTGATAAATCGGGCAAATTGCTCGATTATTGGGGAACGGCTTATAACGGCGGGCATGGTTTGACGCTCACAAAAGAGGGTGGGGAGGATTTTTTGTTCATCGTAGATTGTGGGTATTATCAAGACAAAACAGGCAAAGGCATCAAACAATCGGGGCAAGTCATCAAAACGGATGTGGATGGGCGCGTCATTTTCAGCATTGGACACCCGCGCACGATAGGCGTTTACAAAGACGACGAATGGTTTAGACCGACTGAAACAGCCGTTGCACCCAATGGCGATATCTACATTGCCGATGGTTACGGCTCGGATTATATCCTTCAATACAACACAAAAGGGCAATATATTCGGCATTTTGGCGGCAGAAACAATGCGAACAAAGAGCATAATCTACTCAATGCCCACGGCGTTGTCGTAGATACCCGCGATAAAAATAATCCTACTTTGATTTGCACGTCTCGCGAAGAAAACTGCTTTAAGGTGTTCACTTTAGATGGGAAATATATCAAGCGCATTGATTTGCCTGGCATGTACGTTTGTCGCCCTGTTATCAATGGTGAAAATCTTTACGCAGGCGTTTGTTGGTCAAAAGATAAAGAGGGAAAACGCAATCCGAATACTGGTTTTGTAACGATTTTGGATAAAGATAATAAAGTCATATCCAGTCCGGGCGGAGAGACCCCTCAGTATAAAGACGGTGTTTTGCAACCGACTTTGCAAATGCAAAATCCTGTTTTGCAACATGGGCATGACGTATGTATAGATGAAGACAAAAGTATATACGTTTGTCAATGGAATGCGAATCATACGCCTCCTGTGAAATTGACGCGGGTATAAGCTACTTTTGAAATACATAGCCTCATAGGCACATAGTTTTTTATAGAAATTAGAAGTCAATAAGCTATGTGTTCCAAAAACATTAGTCAATTAAATCATGCTAATTTTTTATAAATTAAATTCTTATAAAAATGAATATTTTTGAAGAATACAACCACAAAATGAACCGCCGAAATTTTCTTTCTGGCAGTGTTTTAGGTTTAGGTGCAACGGCATTGGGCAGTCTCATAAATGACAATAGTTTTATATCTGGTGAACCACAATTACCGCATTTTGCGCCCAAAGCCAAGCGCATTATCTACTTATTCCAAAGCGGTGCGCCTTCGCAATTGGAGTTATTCGACTACAAACCGAAGCTAAAGGAAATGTTTGGTCAAGAACTACCCCCCTCAGTACGCGGCGAACAACGAGTGACAGGCATGACCGCGTATCAAAAATCTTTCCCTCTGGCGGCAGGTAATTTCACGTTTTCACAATACGGAAAAGGCGGCGTGTGGTTGAGCGATTTGCTGCCATATCATCAACAAATAGCCGACGAAATGTGCGTCATCAAAACCATGCACACCGAGGCGATTAACCACGACCCCGCAGTTACCTTCCTCCAAACAGGCAGTCAGCAAGGCGCGAGACCGAGTTTTGGCTCGTGGATTAGCTATGGTTTGGGGTCAGAAAATAAGAATTTACCTGCATTTTGCGTCCTTTTGTCGCGTTCCAATAGCTTTGACCAACCGCTTTATGCCAAATTGTGGAACAACGCTTTCCTACCGTCCGAGCATCAAGGCGTGTTGTTTCGGTCGGGCGACGACCCTATTTTATACCTCAAAGACCCAAAAGGCGTGGACAAAACCTCGCGCCGTGCGATGCTCGATGCACTCGCCAATTTACATAAATTGCAAGTTGAGCAAACCCTTGACGACGAATTGAATGGTAAAATTGCACAATATGAAATGGCGTATCGGATGCAAACGTCTGTTCCCGAAACCCTCGATGTGAGCAAAGAACCCGATTCGGTTTTTGAACTTTATGGCGAAGCAGCTCGAAAACCAGGGACTTATGCGGCTAACTGTTTGTTAGCACGTAAATTAATTGAAAATGATGTCCGTTTTGTTCAACTCTACCATCAAGGTTGGGATCAACATGGGAATTTACCGAAAGAAATATCGAAAATCGCAAAGGACGTTGACCAACCCTCTGCTGCCTTGATTCTCGATTTGAAACAACGGGGCTTGCTCGAAGATACGCTCGTGGTTTGGGGCGGCGAGTTCGGACGCGGTTGTTATTCGCAAGGCAAACTCACGCCCGATAATTACGGACGCGACCACCACCCACGTTGTTATTCGATTTGGATGGCAGGGGCTGGCGTGAAAAAAGGCTATACGTATGGTGAAACCGACGATTTTGGCTACAATATCATCAAAGACCCTGTTCATATCCACGATTATCAAGCCACTGTCATGCACCTCATGGGTATTGACCATGAGCGTTTTACGTTCAAATCGCAGGGCAGACGCTACCGTTTGACGGACGTGGCGGGGAAAGTGGTGAAGGGGGTTTTGGCTTAGAATTAATTTATGTTGTACCAAAATAAAGAGTAATGAAAAAACAAGCAATATTCTACAATACAGCGGCTTTAATTGCTCTGTGGGTGATTCAATCTTTATTTTTTTCTTCTGAAAAATTAGAAAATCGGCAAAATACTGAGGGGGTGCTTTTTGTAAAAAATGAAAGGCAAAATGCGAAACCACCCGTCAAAAAGATAAACTTCAATCGCCAAATCAAGCCGATTCTGTCTGATAGATGCTTCAAATGCCATGGTCCTGACAAATCTAAAGTGGATGCAGGGCTGCAACTCACGACTTTTGAAGCCGCAACTGCGATGTTGAAATCGGGTAAACGGGCGATAGTGCCGTTCAAACCCAATGAAAGTGAATTGGTGAAACGCATTTTGACGACTGACCCCGACGATATGATGCCGGCACCCAAATCAAATTTGAAACTGACCGAAGCCGAAAAAAAAATATTGGTGCAATGGGTTGAGGAAGGGGGTGAATACCAAGAGCATTGGGCATTCATCCCACCGTTCAAATATCCATTGCCTGATGTTCAAAACAAGGCGTGGGTGAAAAATCAGATTGATAATTTCATTCTGCAACAATTAGAAGAAAAAGGTCTGAAACCCAATGATGAAGCCACAAAAGAGACTTTAATCCGCCGATTGTCACTTGACTTGACAGGTTTGCCGCCCACAGTTGAAGAAGTGCGTAATTTTATAAATGATGCATCTCCAAAGGCTTATGAGCAATTGGTGGATAGGCTTTTGGCTACCCCTCAGTATGGCGAGCGCATGGCGTTGGAATGGCTCGACGTAGCACGTTATGCCGATTCGCATGGCTATCAAGACGATGGTTTGCGCAATACTTATCCATATCGAGATTGGGTGATTCGAGCCTTTAATCAAAATTTGACTTTTGATAAATTCACAACATGGCAATTGGCAGGTGATTTTTTGCCGAATCCAACGCGAGATCAACTGATTGCTACGTGTTTTAATCGCAACCACATGCAGTCGCAAGAGGGTGGGGTAGTTGAGGAAGAATACCGCACGGAGTATGTCAATGACCGTGTAGCAACGTTTGGTAAAGCCTTTTTAGGCTTGTCAACAGAATGTGCGAAATGTCATACACATAAATATGACCCGATTGAGCATAAAGATTACTATTCTTTGTTTGCTTTTTTCAATCAAAACAATGAATCTGGCATTGTGCCTTATAATGGCGAAGGTGCGCCCACCATTATATTGCCAACAGTGGCGGCGGAGAAAAGTTTGGACAGTTTGAAGGCTTTGACGCAGCCGCATATTGCTAAAACAACCGTTACAGAAGCCTATAAAAAAGACCTTGAAAAATGGCTTTTAGACATAAAAAATGCCGATAAATCTTTTCTAAAAACGCCCGTTGGACGGACACTGTATCTCGATTTTGAAAAAAGAGATACGACATTGACCTTCGATATGGTCGAACCGCCCTCGAAAGAGGAGTTAGAAAAACGGGCAAAATCGCTTGAAAAAAGTAAAACAGATACCACCATTAAGATAAGACCTTTGCCCAAAATTGCGGGTTTTTTGAATATTGAAACAGCCGATACGGCTCTAAAAGCCGTCAATTTTACAGGCGACAAAGACCGGTACCCCCTCAGTATCGAGGGCAAAAAAGGACAAGGTATTTCTTTCAGAGGCGAGGCAGGAATCAATGGAGGGGTCGCCTTGAATTATGACCGTTATCAACCGTTTTCAGTTAGTATTTGGGTCAAACTGAATAAGCACGGCGAGGATGGACCGATTTTTAACAAAGCCAACAGCGAAGAAGAAGGCTTTAGAGGTTGGGCTTGTAAATTGAATAAAAACGGTACTTTGTCCTTCCAATTTGCTCATGTTTTGCCCGCCAATGCGATTGATTTTGAAACAATTGATACCTTGAAAGTAGGGGAGTGGACACATATTGCTTTAACTTATGACGGCAGCAGCACCGCTTCAGGCATCAGGTTTTGGCTTAATGGCAAGACCCCTCAGTACAAACTGAAAGCAGATAATTTGCAAAAAAGTATGGTTTTTGCGCGCAATAATATCATTAGAAATAAAAGGACATTTACGCTTGGTTCCAATTCGCCCCGTAGTTTGCAAAATATGGAGATGGATGAATTAGAAATTTTTAAAAGGCAGTTGTCCGAAATTGAAGTCTTGCAACTATTTGACAATCAAGACTTTATAACGCCTTTAGTTGAAAAGAAAAATAGAACAGACAGTGAGCATAAACAGCTTTTAGCCTTCTTTTTATTGAGGGGGTATCAAACGGCTTTTAAAGCCAGTTTAGATTCCTTAGTTGTTTTAAGAAAACAAGAAAATTACATCGCCACCAATCAAGAGGAAGTGATGACGATGCAGGATAGAAAGGAGTATAAAAAAACATATATACTCGACCGAGGGGCGTATGATGCACCGACAACTACCGAAGTCACGCCCAATACACTGCCTAAAATTTTCCCTTTCGATGACAAAAAGTACCCTAAAAATCGGTTGGGTTTGGCGCAATGGCTTTTAGATGAAAAAAATCCATTGTTTGCACGGGTAGCGGTTAATCGCTATTGGCAAATGCTGTTCGGTAAAGGTCTTGTAGAGACGCAAGAGGACTTTGGCAATCAAGGCGCGTACCCGTCTCATGCGGAATTATTGGACTGGTTGGCATTGGATTTTAGGGCAAAAAACTGGGATATTAAGGCATTTATTAAGCAAATAGTACTATCTGCCACCTATCGGCAGTCCTCAATACCGAGTGCAAAGGCAAAGGAAGCCGATTTTGCCAACGACCTCTACAGCCGTTATCCTGCCCATCGTTTACCCGCTGAATTGGTGCGCGACAATGCCTTAGCAGCGAGTGGTCTTTTGGTGCGTAAAATTGGGGGGGCGAGCGTTTATCCCTATCAACCTGCTGGCTTGTGGGAGGCTTTGGCAACACGCAATGCGATAAATTATGTCCAAAGTCATGGGGATAGCCTTTATCGCCGCAGTCTTTATACGATTTGGAAACGCAGTGCGCCACCTCCTGCCATGCTCAATTTTGATGCGACCGATAGGGCGTATTGTGTTGTTAGAAGACAAAAAACGGCTTCTCCGCTACAAGCATTGGTGCTGATGAATGACCCACAATTTGTAGAAGCCGCACGTATTTTAGCAGAAAAAATGATGCAAAATCCCTCTGTTACTGAGGGGTTAACTTATGGTTTTGAAGCACTCACAAGTCGTAAACCGCGCGCCGCAGAATTGGCAGAATTGCAAAAATTATTTGATAAAGAAGTGGTGTATTTTAAGCAAAATCCAGAAAAAGCAGATGAATTACGGTCTGTTGGCGAATATAAAAGCAATAAGGATTTAGATAAAATTGAAGCTGCCGCTTATACCGTGGTGGCTTCTATGTTGATGAATTTTGATGAATTTACGGTGATTCGGTAAGTTTTTAATTTCCAATCGGGACTACTGAGGTTGTGGAGCTACGCTCCGATTGAGATATTGATAAGGTACTTTCGACCAACGATATGCACCTTTGATGCAGTAAAAAATATCAGAGATGCACCAGAGGTACAAAAGGTTGATAGAAAGTACTTTATTAATATTTCATAATTTTAAAAATGAGAAAAGTAAATAGCTTTATCATGTGGATTACAACGCCTTTCAATTCAAATGTAACCCGCATTTTGTGGGTGATTATTGGCAGCATTTTGCTGGGTTCAAGCCTTAAAAATCCAATAAATGATGATTGGGTAGCCTATAATGGCGGCGATGATTGTAACCATTTTTCGTCACTTGCACAAATAGATATAAACAATGTTTCACAACTAAAATGGGCTTGGACTTATGCCTCAGGCGGGGCTGATACCCTAAAAAATACGACCCAAATACAATGTAATCCATTGATTATCAAAGGTGTTATGTATGGTGTTTCGGCGGGTTCACAAGCCTTTGCCTTAGATGCCGCAACAGGACGAGAGCTTTGGAAAACCAATCTGAAAGACAATACTTTCAATATGACAAGTCGAGGTGTGACATGTTGGACAGATGGCAAAGAAGCTCGTATTTTCTTTGCCTTTGGTGCATTTTTATACGCCCTGAATGCTGAAACAGGGCAACCGATTTTGACTTTTGGGAATAATGGAAAAATCAATCTTATTGATGGCATAAAACGACCCGGAGCTGATGAATATGTTATTTCAAATACCCCTGCAGTTGTTTTTAAAAATACACTCATCGTTGGCACGCGGGTTTCTGAAAGTGCCACTGCCTTACTCGGCGATATTAGAGCCTACGATGTGCAAACAGGGCGAATAATATGGACTTTTCATACAATTCCACGCCCAACGGAATACGGTTATAAGACTTGGGAGAAACAAAATTATCAAAATTTAGGCGGTGCTAACAACTGGATGGGTATGGCAATTGACCGAAAAAGGGGTATAGTTTATGCGCCCACAGGGTCAGCAGCGTTTGATTTTTATGGTGGTAATAGAAAAGGCGACAACCTATTTGCCAATTGCTTATTGGCACTTAATGCCGAAACAGGTAAGCGATTATGGCATTTTCAAACGGTGCATCACGATATTTGGGATAGAGACATTCCTGCACCGCCTAATTTGTTTACCATTACTCAAAATGGGCAAAAAGTAGATGTGGTTTCCGTTTTGAGCAAGCAAGGTTTTATGTTTGTTTTTGACCGTGTGACGGGCAAACCCATCTTTCCGATTGAAGAACGACCCGTTCCTGCATCAACCATAAAAGGTGAAAAAGCATCTCTAACACAACCTTTTCCTGTGTTGCCCGAGCCTTTTACGCGTCAAAGTTTTACGGAAAATGATGTCAACGAATGGGCAGCTAATCGAGACGATATTATAGCGCAAGTCCGTAAAGCGACGACAGGCAAGCCCTTTACGCCGCTCGGTCACAACCGCACAGTTTTCTTTCCCGGTACCGACGGCGGAGCGCAATGGGGTGGGGCAGCGGTTGATGAAAACAGCATCATGTACGTTCCCGCAAAGGAAAATCCTGTGTATAGTTCTTTGAACGAAGTGCCAAAACCCCTCAGTAATAAGCAAATTTCAAGCGGAAAACAACTGTATCAACTCTATTGTGGGACTTGTCATGGTGCCAATCGAGAAGGCAATGAAGGCGGCACAAATCCTTCTTTACAAAAAATTGAAGGCAAGTACAACGAAGCAGCTATCGCACAATTGATTGCCAAAGGGCGGGGCATGATGCCCGCTTTTACGCAACTGAAAGAAGGGGAAAGTCAGGCGATTGCAAAATATTTATTGGGCGAAATAGCCAATATTAAAGCAAGCGGTGCGGCTAAATTGTCCACTGTTCCTTATACCCACACAGGTTACAACCGATGGTATGACAGCAACGGTTATCCCATCAGTCGCCCACCGTGGGGAACATTAACGGCGATTGACATGAATACAGGAAAACGGCGTTGGCAAATTGCATTGGGCGAATATCCTGAATTAACGGCGAAAGGCATACTCATTACAGGAACAGATAATTATGGTAGTGCTGCCGTTACAGCAGGTGGTTTATTGTTCATCGCCGCTACAAAAGACCAGCAATTTAGAGCCATTGACCGCCAAACGGGCAAAATATTGTGGCAAGTGGCCCTCCCTGCGGCGGGTTATGCGTCTCCGAGTGTCTATGCGGTTAATGGCAAACAATATATCGTTATTGCTTGTGGCGGCGGCAAATTAAAAACAAAGTCAGGCGACCGTTATGTTGCATTTGCTTTGCCTTAAATAATTGATTTTCAATAAAATAAAGGTTTTAATTGATTAGAAACCCTTAAAATACTGAGGGATTAGTTTTTTAAAAAATTCAAAATGAAACGTTTGACTTTTATACTTTTTTCATTGTTATTTAGCCCTTCTATAAAGGCGCAACATACTTTAAATGCCGATTTTCCGAATAAATATGTCAACATTTTGGAAGGCAGTCAAGGGTCTCTCTATAAGCGTATCGAGTTGTCCTCTGATATTGATACGACTTGGTTTCGTTGGAAAGAACGCGGCTACTATTTTGGTTTTGACTCCGCTCAAACGCCGATGTATAGCACCGTGAATGGTATTTTAAGCACACCCTATATGGTTCAAGTGAGGGGAAACAGTAATGAAAAAAATAAAAAACGCTGGGGCTACCATGTATTTGAAGGCTATGCGAAAGATGATAAGTCACGTATTACCATGCTGGTTAATAAGCACAGTGAAGAAAGTAAACCTGTTGCGGAATTGTATTATTATGGTACAGTGTATAACCACGATGAAACGGCTTATAATTGGTTTAAACTCGGTTCAGATGTTAAGCAACATTCGTTTATGTTTAGCCGAGACAAGGCATTGTTTTATGGTTCTTTAAAACTTAGCAATGCTTTTACATTGGGTGCGATAGGGAAAGCCGATATATCTGAAACAAAACCCTCAGGCGATGATGAAACGAATGCCGAAGAAGATGCCAAATATGTCAATTACAAAGAGTTGAAAACCAGTGGTGACGGTACCATTTTTTATGATAAAGACAATAAGATTGTGGTGATAAAAGTGGATGGTAAATGGATGAAACTGGTGGTTGAATCGCTGCCTGAAGGTGTCAATTATAAATTTTAACCCTTAATCAACAAAGTCACTAAGTAGTTGCGCGCTTTTTCAAGTCATATAGACCTCTAACGAGATAAAATACTGACAATACTGAGGGGTGTGAGCCAACTGCGTTATATGTTTTAATCAAATTTTAAACAACTTGAATTAATGGAAAATCGGAGAACATTCATTAAAAAAACAGCTTTAGCGAGTGCAGGCTTATTGACAGCACCACATTTATTCGCTTTCAAGGGCTCACCCAACGAAAAAGTCGTTATTGGGGTTATGGGAACGAACAGCCGTGGACAATTTTTAGCAGAGTCTTTTGCCAAATTGCCCAATGTTGAAATTGGTTATATCTGCGACCCTGATGCTAAGGTTTTGGAAAAAACAATCGCTGCCATCGAAAAACAAACGGGCAAAAAACCACAGGGTTTTAGTGACATTCGCAAGTTATTAGAAAAGAAAGATTTGGACGGTTTGGCTATTGCCGCACCCGATCATTGGCATACGCCAGCAGCCATCATGGGTTTACAAGCAGGAAAAAATATCTATGTCGAAAAACCTTGTAGCCACAATCCGAATGAAGGCGAAATGCTTGTTGCAGCGACAAATAAATATAAGAAATTGGTACAAATGGGCAGCCAACGCCGCACATTTAGCAATGTAAAAGACATGATAGCCAAACTACATGAGGGAGCTATTGGGCGTGTCTATTTTGCACGGGGTTGGTATGTCAATAATCGTAAAACGATTGGTAAAGGCAAAACGGTTGCTGTACCTGGCCACCTCAATTTCGATTTGTGGCAAGGCCCTGCACCGCGTCGTGAGTACAAAGACAATTTGGTGCATTACAATTGGCATTGGCGGTGGCATTGGGGAACAGGCGAAGCCTTAAACAATGGCACACATGAGTTAGATGTCATTCGGTGGGGCTTGGGTGTTGATTTTCCAACCGAAGTAGTATCGGCAGGTGGACGTTACCATTTTCAAGATGATTGGGAAACACCTGATACACAAACTATTACATATAATTTTCCGAACAATATAGGCTGTACGTGGGAAGGGCGTAGTTGCAACGGTTTCAACTCTGAAGGCAGCGGACGCGGCGTTATTTTTTATGGCGACAAGGGTACAATCACCTATACGGGAGCGAATAGCTACAAAATTTTTGATGGTGGCAATAAATTAGTAACAGAGGTGAAAGACAATACGCCTTTTGACCCTAAAAATGCGGTCAGCCCAACAGAACTATTGGACGGCTTGCATTTGCTCAATTTTTGCGAAGCGATTCGAGGCAAAGAAAAAATCAATGCGCCTATTTTGGAAGGGCATAAATCCACCTTGTTGCCACAACTCGGCAATATTGCTTATCGGGTAGGGCGCAATTTGCGTTGTGACCCCAAAAATGGACATATCTTAAACGATGCCGAAGCCATGAAACTGTGGTCGAGAGAATATGCAAAAGGTTGGGGACTAAAGGTGTAAAAAGCTATCAAATGAGGAGTTAGTTGATAAAAATTTTCATACATTCTTGTAGAGTTAGAAGGCAGCTTTTCCTTGGTTAAGCTGCCTTTTTTTTAAAATTACTGAGGGGTTACCGCTTACATTTTCTCTATACTCATCTTCGTTAGTGTTTTGTTGTGATTGCAATAAAAAACTAATGACCTCCTTAGTTCTCAAAATTCTATTCCTAAAATTAGATTCTGCATTTTTAAGACAGCTTCCAAATAACTACACACTCAATATTTATCAAAAGCAACAAGAAATGAAGCAATTTTTAATCAACCTACTCTTTGCTATTTGCTGTTTAGCGGCGCAAGCCCAAACTGTCAAACGTTTATACATCGCTAATGACGACCACACCGACTATATGTGGACAGCCGATGAAGCGAAATACGACACGGCTTTTGTGCAAATGCTTGATTTCTACTTACACCAAATTGATTCTACCCAAGCAAATCCGTCCGATTTTCAAGCGCGATTTAATTGTGATGGCAGTTATTGGCTTCGGGCATATCAAAAATTTCGTTCGCCCAGTCAATTCAATCGGTTGATGAAGGTGATTCGTTCAGGACATATCAGCAGCCCGTTGAATACATTGGTCAACACTTATGGCGCACAACCGACAGAAGCCGTTATCAGAGGCATGTACTATGCGGGGCAGTTGGAAAGAAACTATAACATACGTTTTACATTAGCACAAGCAATGGAAAACAATACAATACCGCTTGGTTTAGCCTCACTTTGGGCGGGTTCGGGTGCAAAATACAGTTACAAAGGTATAGGCGGCTACGGAAGTCAAATGACCTACGCCTACCGTGAAAATCGGCGCAACCAACTCTATTATTATATAGGTTTAGATGGGTCACGGCTCTTGACAAAGTGGTATGATTACAACGAAAAAAAGAATGGTGCTTTTGGGGGTTATGCCGAATGTCGGCTCTATCCTAAAAAAAGACCTGTTACACAAACCGTTGAAATTGAACAAGTTATCGGCAAATTAGATGCCTACTGCAACACCCCTCAGTACCCATTCAGTATTGCTGCCGCTTTTGGTTATGGGTGGGACGATTTGTCAACTTTTGTCTCAAATCCGTTTATTGATGCCGCTAAGAATAATACAACGGCTACCCGTAAAGTGCGTGTTTCCAATGAAGAAGATTTCTTTAAAGATGTTGCCAAAACCTATCCGAATTTAAAGTCTGAATCCCTAAGTTATGGCAACGAATGGGATTTATATTGCGCTTCCATGAACGAAACGACAGCTAAGGTGCGGCGTTCTGTCGAAAAACTGCGTTCTGCCGAAGCCCTTGCATCGGTTGTTTCGCTCAAAAATAAAGATTTTATGCAGCCTTTAACCGCTTCAAAACAACAGGCATGGGAAGCTTTGGGCATGTATTGGGAACATAATTGGACGGCAGACGGCCCTGTGAAACGCACTATCAGAGCCGATTGGCAAAACAAATTGCAAGGGCATTTGACAAGTTATGTTGATTCGTTATTTATCATGTCCTCAAATGCGTTGAGTCAACAGATTAAAAAATCTGTTAATGCCCGTTTTTATGTTTTCAATCCCTTAAGTTGGAACAGAAATGATGTGGCAGATGTGCTGTTTGAAGATGCTTATCCTATAAAAATTATTGACCTAACGACAAATCAAGAAGTTGCTAATCAACTGATTATGAAAAATGGGAAAAAATATATCAGAATCCAAGCCGATAACATCCCCTCAGTAGGATACAAAATTTTTGAAATTCAAAGCGGCACGCCAAAGGTTTTTCCGAATAAAGTTGTGGCTTCAACAGACGTTATTTCCAATGCTTTTTATAAAATAAAACTAAGCCCTTCAGGTGCCATTACGGAAATGTTTGACCTTAAAAACAATAGACAACTGGTGATGCAAGGGAAGTATTTGAATGATTTAGGCATCAAAAATATCAATGAAGGCGACCCCCTCAGTATAGAAAACGCTGGAGCCGTTTCAGTGACTTTGAAGGCAACTGCCAAAGAACCGATTGCACACACTGTCCGCTTGACTTTATTTGCCAATAACCCCAGCATTTACATTGAAGACAGTATTCAAGCCAATTTTAAGGACGTCAAAACATGGTCTTTTGCTTTTAATCTGAAAAATCCAACGACTCGCCACGAAGAATTAGGCGCAATTCTGACAGCTAAATCAGAGACACGCGGTGGTCATTATGCTGCCCAAAATGCCCGTTTGGACTGGCAAACCTTCAATCATTTTGCCGATATGAGCGAAGACAATTATGGCATTACTCTCTCTAACCAAGATTGTAGTTTTTTTAAATTGGGTGAAAGCAAAGTGGACTCATTGTGGGAAAACTCGTCTGAATTACACGCTTTAGCAGGAGGGCAAGTGGATAAAAAGGTAGAAGACGGTGGCATGATGGGAATTTTTAATCAAAATGGCGAAACTTCTTTCTTATATAATTTTGCATTGACCACCCATAACAAGGCTTTTGATGCCACCGCTGCCATGAAATTCTCTTTAGAACATCAAAATCCATTAGTCGCCCGTTGGGTGGAAGGCGATAAAATACAAACCAATAAAACTACCTTTTCACTGTTGTCTGTAAATGACCCCTCCCTATTGCTGTGGTCTATAAAGCCCGCCGAGGAAGGCATTAAAAATGGCTTAATTACCCGATTTTGGAATTTCAATGCCAAATCTATAAGCCCCATTCTTAGTTTAAACGCCCCCCTCAGTAAAGCATGGCAAACATCACATATTGAGACGAATGAAAGGCTACTTTCACCTATAAACAATACTTTGAAAGTGAATTTCAAGAAATATCAGTTGAATACGTATAGATTAATTTTGAAATAAAATGATAATTAAAATTGGATCTCTTCTGATTCCAAGTTGCTTATGGCGTGTAGTGACGACATGTTTTTAGCAATTTAGAATTATGATAGAGTTTTAAAATTTAGACAATGAAATAGATTGTTACTACCACCACTTTATTTTACCTCCTATTTCTAATAACAGGTGGCTGTAAGAAAAAAACATCCGTCGTGCCAGCACCGCCACAAACCAGCACGGGTAAGTTGATTGTTTTTATTAAACACAATAGTTACATAGCGCACATAGCTTTTGTATTTAATTGAAAAATGCACTTTCTGAATAAAAATACTGAGGGGGTAATAATTTATAATTAAAAATAAAAATATTTATAAATATTAAATTATCAATACTTTACGAAATATTATTTTATATAATTATATAATTTCTTAATATTTTACACAACTAAACATCACTACAAATGAAAGGAACTTTATTGCTATTCCTACTTTTCAATCTATCAATTTCTTTACAGGCAACCAATTATTATGTTTCGCCATTTGGCAATAACAGCTTGGATGGATTGTCAACAAATTCGGCTTTTCAAACGGTGCAAAAGGCAGCGGATGTGACGGAAGCAGGTGATACCGTTTATTTGATGACGGGAACTTTTCTCTCTACAACGGGTCCTGTTTTGAACATAAAACGGTCGGGAACGCCTACGTCTTACATCACTTACAAGGCTTTGGCGGGCAATACGCCTAAAATTTCGGCTTATGGGAGTGCTTGGAATGCAGTTACGATTAATGGTTCATATATTGTTTTTGAAGGTATTGAACTCATTGGTAACAATGCTAACATCACTTATGCGGCAGCCTTAGCCTCTTACAATGAAGCGGCGGCGGGAGGTACGAATTGGTCGGCTTATGCCAACTTTAACACCAACGGCATATCCATTGGTGGACCCAATACAGAAACTCGTTTTCCGCACCATATAGTGATTCGCAATTGTAAAGTACATGATTTCCCAGGTGGCGGCATCAGTTCAATTCAAGCGGATTATACGACTATTGAAAACAATATCGTCTATAACAATGCTTGGTATATGATGTATGCAGGTAGTGGTATCAGTATTTTAACGCCATTCAATTACGACAGAACAACGGGGTATAAGAACTTTATACGCAATAATATTTGTCATACCAACAAGACAACTATCCCATGGGTAAGCCTAAAAAGATTGAGCGATGGCAACGGCATTATCATTGATGTTAATCAGCATGGGTATAATAATCAAGGGTCAACAACGCCCGACACCGTTAATGCTTACACAGGCAGAACCTTAGTTGAAAATAATGTGAGTATCAACAATGGTGGTTCGGGCATTCATACTTATAAAGCCGACCATGTGGATATTATCAATAATACGGCGTATAATAATGGTACAGTCGTTGGTTATCCCGAAATTTTTTCTAATTCGTGTAAAGATGTCAATATCATCAACAATATCATGTACGCCCGTACAGGTGCTGATTGTAACTCTAATCCTAAAGACGTTACAGAGGTTTATGCTTACAATATCTACTTTAATGGCAATGTAAAGAAAATGGGGGCAAACGATGTAGTAGCTGATCCGAAGTTTATGAATCTCTCTATTGACTTGGCATTGGGCAATTTCAAATTGCAAAGTACAAGTCCTGCGTTCAATACAGGCAGCAATGTGGCGGGTCAATACAGTTTAAAAGACATTGTTGGCGTTCCACGTCCGCAAGGCACAAAACCCGATAGAGGGGCGTATGAAGCGATTATTTTAGGCGTTGAATCGCTGCCGCTTCAAGACAAAACAAGTGTTTTTCCAAATCCTACGCACAATCAATTATTTGTTCGTTTGCCTACTCAAAATGCCCTTTTTCAAGTAGAAATATGGGATTCCGTAGGGCGTTTGATGCTAAAACAAACTGTAAACGACCAAACAAATGAGGTGAATATAAAGCCATTATCTGCGGGTTTATATACTGTTGTGATGTATCAAAATGGTGAAAAAGCGGCGGTGCATCGGTTTGTAAAACAGTAGAAATACTGAGGGGTATAAATCTAAAAATTCATTATTAAAAATTAAGCTAAAATGAACAAATACAAAGCATTAATTACCATAACAATGCTGTTTATTGTCGGTCAAGCCTTTACACAAACGTATAATATTACCAATTTTGGGGCAAAAACAGATACAACAGTTTTAAATACCAAGGCGATTCAAGCAGCGATAGACAAATGTTATAGTAAGGGTGGGGGTGAGGTGATTGTACCAGCAGGAACATATCATACAGGGACAGTTTTCCTAAAATCGAATGTCTATTTACGCTTGTCGGCAGGGGCAGTATTGCAAGGCAGTTATAACCCCGTGGATTATCCTGAACATAATATTTTAGCCGCTAAAAAATTTGGGACGATTACGCACAATGGTTTGTATCTTGAATATATGAAATCCTTAGTCATTGCAGACAAAGCCAATAATATCGGCATTATCGGCGAAGGCACGCTCAAAGGGGCGGGCGAAGGCAAAGCATTTCAATTAGGTATCAACAAGGACGGGAAGCCTAAAAACATCTTTTTCATAGGTTGTAAAGATGTTGTACTGAGGGGTATCAAAATTTTTAATGCGGCACAAGTTTGTGTCTCTATTTCAGGTTGCGAACGGGTTTGGATTGAAGGCATTTATCTTAGAAGTTTAGAGAATTGGAATTGCGATGGCTTAGATATTGATGGAAAAGACATTACAATAGCCAATTCAATCGTGGATTCTGAAGACGATGCCTTGTGTTTCAAAAGTGAATATTTAGATAAATTTTGCGAAAATATAACGGTAACAAATTGTGTACTGTCTTCTTTGTGCAACGGTATTAAGTTAGGCACAGGGTCTCGGACGGGTTTTAGAAACATCAATGTGAGTAATTGCATCGTTAAAAAAAGCTCATTCAATGGTTATCGGCATTTCAATATGACTCCTGATGTGGTGTATCAACCTGAGATTCAAAGTGTCAATACGGGCATTGTTATATTGGGCGTTGATGGTGGTATTGTTGAAAATATTAATTTTTCAAATATTACGATGACCGATGTTTTATGTCCTTTTTTCATCAGAGTAGGAAAACGATTTGTCAATCCCGACAAAAAGGCTTCCATCATGCGCCATATTCGGATTGACAATATTATTGTAGAAAGTCGGAGCATTTTTCCTTCAATCGTTGCAGGTTTGGCAGAAAGTCCAATAGAAGATGTGCGGCTTTCAAATGTCCGCATTTCTATCCCTATTTCTGTTGGTGTTGATTCTTTCAAAACCTACCCCTCAGTAATTCCCGAAGACGTAAAAGGTTATCCTGAAAACCGATTGACGTTTGGCATAAAGATACCTGCAAGTGCCGTGTATGTCAAAAATGTCAAAGGCTTAACGCTTGATAATGTCTCTTTTCATTACAAAGAAAAGGACGCGCGTCCGCCTTTTTATTTGGATAATGTGAAAGATTTAAAATTGAAAGAAGTCTTTATTGAGGGTAAAAAATTGGTTAAAAACGACGCGACTATTGTTCAAAAGAACAGTGAAATGGTGGAGGTAATTGATTGACTAATCCGTTTTCTCGTAGAAATACCACGGCATCTTATACTCATAAAATATTCATTTACTAACCAATATACATTATGAAAACACTCATTTATCAAATACTAATAGCCTTTATTTTAACACTTCCGATTGCATCATGGGCGCAAGCTGTAAAGGTCGAAATGCGTGAATCAGACGGGCATTATCAACTCTATCGAGGTGAGAGACCTTACTATATTAAAGGGGCGGGCGGTAGTACATATTTGGAGAAAGTGGCTTTGTATGGCGGCAATTCTATTCGCACATGGTCGACAAATGACAGTACAATTAAACTACTCGACCAAGCAAAGACGTATAATTTGACCGTTTTGGTAGGACTTTCCATTGTTACACCACGCCATCAGCCGACATTTTATGACGATACGACAAAAATCAATAAACAAAAAGAAAGATGTAGGGCATTGGTCTTGAAATTTAAAGACCACCCCTCAGTATTAATCTGGGCTTTAGGCAATGAGTTAGATATTCAGACAAAAGACAGACGTGTATATGATGCGGTCAATGACATAGCCTTGATGATTAAATCTATTGACCCTAATCATCCTGTTATAACCGTTACAGGCGGATTTTCAGAAGAGACAGCTACATTTTTAAAGAAGAAATGCCCTAATTTAGATTTTATTGGCATTAACCATTATGGTGATTTGTCTCATTTTGCTGAATCAGTTACCAAAGCAGGCTGGACAACACCTTATTTGGTGACAGAATGGGGACCAATCGGGCATTGGATGTCGCCGCGTACAACATGGGGCGCGTATATCGAACAAACGAGTTCGCAAAAAGCAGATATGTTTTTGAATAACTATAATATCCTAAAAGCCAATGAAAAATGTATGGGTTCTTATGTATTCTATTGGCATACAAAACAGGAAAAAACGATTACATGGTACAGTATGGTCATGCGCAACGGCGAAGAATTTGAAACAGTGGATGCGATGAACAAAGCATGGGAAGGGACGAGAAAAACGAATCATGCACCTCGTATTGTTGCCCCTTTAATTATTAATAATACTGAAGGGGTCAAAAGTATTTCATTGACTGCCAATACTTTATACAGCACTTTTATTAACGCTGTTGATGCTGACAATGATGCACTTTCTTATGAATGGTTTATCATGCCTGAAACACAATCGAAGGCAGGAGGAGGTGATTTTGAGAATGATTTAGAACCTATCAAAGGATTAATCAAGATAAACAATAGGCATAAAGTTGAATTTAAAACACCTTCGGCTGGCAATTATAGATTATATGTTTTTGTAAGAGATGGACATAACAACATTGCAGCGGCTAATTGTCCTTTCATGGTTAAATAATATAAAATTTTAGAAGATGAAAAACTTAATCGGTCTTATTATAAGTCTATTGACTTCAAGCGTTTTTGCCCAACAAATCTACAAAACAGACTGCAACGTAATCAATCCGTGGATGACGGCAACGGCTCAAACCGACATTCAGAGTGTTACAGCCCTATCGTCATGGACGAATATCGGGACGAT
Organism: Saprospiraceae bacterium; assembly: GCA_031411275.1. Classification (GTDB taxonomy): domain Bacteria; phylum Bacteroidota; class Bacteroidia; order Chitinophagales; family Saprospiraceae; genus JAAFJT01. The sequence goes on from JANOAU010000120.1 coordinate 64,696, forward strand.
TGATGCACCTAATACAAACTTGGCATCAGGTGCTTTGAAACTCATCGTTAACAATGGCACTTCGACGCAAAATTGGACAGCAACCTTGAAAAGTGACTTTATTTATGTTGAAAATGCAATCACTAATTTAGGTTTATTAACTTTGAGTTTCGACCACTCCGTATCACATCTGCGTCCTGTAACCGTTCAAATTGAATCATTTGACCAAAACAAAAATCGGACAGGTGGTTTGGAAACGTCATTAGAACCTGCTGCTGCAAATTTTTACATCCGTTCGGCGGTTGACTTGTCTAAGATGCAGCCGTTTGGTAGTGGTACATTTGCACCTACAAACCCTTATATACGGATAAGTTTTAAAATAACGGCTCTTCCATCTTATGTCACTTCTGCTACTACGCAAGAGTTGAGGATAGATAACATCGCTTATTCAAGTCCAAAATATTATGTTAAACCAAATGGCAACAACAATCTCGACGGTTTGACCGAACAAACGGCTTTCTCAACCATTCAAAAAGCAATGGATTTGACACAAGCGGGTGACATTGTTGTCGTCATGGAAGGTACTTATCATACAGGATTGACGACAACTGCCAATTTTCCCCGTCAAGGCAGCCCTGCCGCTTGGATTGTTTTGAAAAATTATCCAGGTCAAACCGCTAAATTAATGTCGAATGCTTGGGCGATTGTGAATATTGGCAAAGGCTCAAGTACAAATCGGTGGACTGGGGAGACTTTAGCATATATTGAGGTACGGGGTTTATACATACGCGGCGAAGGCGATGTGGTGCGCACCAGATTTCCAGATGCTGTTGGCAAAGCAGACGGGCGTGTTAACACAAATGGTATCAATGCCAATGGTTATTATATGACGAATTGTCCGCACCACATTCGTTTTGCCGACAACTTGGTTGAATATGTACCTTCGGGCGGGGTTGGCACGCTTGAATCAGATTATGTCCAAATGGAAAATAATGTTGTCCGCAATAGTTGTTGGACAAATATTTATGGCAGTTCAAACATCGGTACGCTGGGTGCCGCTAATTTTGATTTGGCTGACAATGTCTATAAAATACTCATACGCAATAATATTTCTTCAGGTGCCAGAAGCTATGAGTTGTGTGCCAGTGCAGGCAATAAAATAACAGATGGCAACGGTATTATTGTTGATGTGAACGAATTTACAGCTAATAGACCAACGGAATCATACAGAGGTCGGACATTGGTACAAAACAATATTTGTTTCAACAATGGCGGGTCAGGCATTCATACGGTCAGAGCAAATCATGTGGATATTATCAATAATACAACTTACCTCAATAGTGCATCGCCAGAATTGCAATATTCTCAAATTTATACCTATGGGTCAAGAGATATTCGATTTATCAACAATATTCTCGTTGCGCCCGTTGCCAATACTGCCGCTGGTGAACCCGCCGAACCTGTCAATAAATTGGCGGGTACTTGTTCAGATATTATTTTTTCAAACAATGTATATTATGGTGGCAATATAGTACCTACGCTTGGTAGCGGTGATATTATTGCCAATCCGCAATTTGTCAATCCGTCTATAGATGGCGCCGTTGCCGATTTTCGTCCGAAAGCAAACAGTCCTGCTATTGGTGCGGGTACAAGTGCTTATCCTTATTTGCCACGCCTTGATTTTTATGGTAATATACGCCGACCAAATGGTGGCAACCCAAGCATTGGCGCGTCGGAATATGCCACTACGACAGCTATAAGTTCTTTAGAAAAAGAAGTTTTTACGGTTTTTCCTAATCCGACAAAGGGATTTATTTCTATAAAAGACTTAAAAACCACTGCACAAATGGATGTGTATGATGTATCGGGTAAAAAAGTATGGGGTAAAATAATGACGGCTAATAATGCGCCTATCAATATAACACACCTTGCTCAAGGGCTGTATGTTTATAAAATAACTGTTGACAATAAAATGGTGCAAACAGGAAAAATTGTAAAAGAGTAAATGTTAGAAAGATTATAATAGCTATATTGAAATGTATTCATTATGCTTAACAAACACATTCGTATCCTTTTGTGGTTGAGTATGACCCTTTTTTCTCCTACTATACTGAGGGGTCAAGGCGCGCCTTTTGGCAGTATGTTAGGTGGTGAAATAACCTATAAATTTGTGAGCAGACAAGGGAAACAAATAAAGTATCATTTCACAATGCACATGTTTAGAGATTTTTATAGTACATTAAATAATTTTGATAACACCGCTTACATCGGTATCTTTTTAATGACGAATAATGGGCCCGTTTTGGTTGGTGATAATAATAGTAAACGCGCTATTATTTATCCATTAACAAGACGTACAGAAATAGCACCTAATCCAATTGTCTGCTCTTTGCATCTGCTGAATATGACCGTAGAAGAAGCGGTTTATGAATTTGACGCTACTTTAACAGACACAACATTGAGTTATATGGTTTCTTACGAGAAATGTTGTCGGAATATTAAAGCCCAAAATATGTATAACATCATCACAGAAGCGACTTACACCGTCGAAATCACGCCCGAATCACAACATTTAAGCAATAGTAGCCCTTATTTCAAGGACTTTCCTGCTATTGAGATGTGCGTGGACGACCCTTTTAATTTTGATTATTCTGCGAGAGATACTGAGGGGGATGAATTGAGATATTCATTTCAAACAGGGTTTACTTCGCCTTATGTTCAAGTTATGTCAACTGCCCCGCCGCCTTATAGATATGCTGCATACAGAGAGCCGCTTTATACAGATATAGCGCAATTAGGCGGCAATCCGATTGTTGTTATTGATTCTTTAACAGGATTTATTCGTGGTACACCCAACCGTATTGCGCCTTGCATGGTGATGGTGTGTGTTGAGGAATATCGTAATGGGGTTTTATTGACGCGGCTGTTTCGAGAATATCTTTTCAATGTTGTGTTTTGTCAACGAAAAGTAACGGCTTTGATTTCAACAGATTCTTTTAAAGGTAAACAATTTTATGTATCGGCTTGTAAAGATGCCGAAGTCACTATTGGGAATAGAAGTTATGACCGTCGCTATGTCGATGATTTTTATTGGGAAATAGATTTAAAAAACAATGGTGTACAACGTTTTACGGATTGGAATTTAACGACGATTTTTAGAGATACAGGCGTTTTTAAAGGCAAATTGATGCTCAATCCAAGCGGTGCGTGTCCTGATTCGGCGTTTTTAACGGTTAATGCAGGTGGTAATATCAAGCCTGATTTTACGGCGACTTATGATACTTGTGCCGTCGGTCCTGTTACTTTTAAAGGGCAATATACATCTGCTTATCGGGCTAAATACATTACATGGAATTTTGATGATGGTACATTAACAACAGATACATTAACCACAAAACATCAATATCAAACGGCGGGTATTAAAAATGTACGTTTATTTATTCAAGATATTTATGGTTGCAATGCTACAACAATTAAACCTGTTAATTGGCAACCTGCCCCAAGTGTTATTGTCGTAGAACCCGATAAATTCAATGGTTGTGCGCCTGCAAAAGTGTTTTTTAATAATAAATCAAAGCCTTTAGATAGCACTTATACGATTCGTTGGGATTTTGGCGACAATACATTTAGTAAAGAAATCAGTCCTACACATACTTATTTAACAACTGGAAATTACAACGTTCGATTAAATATTACATCGCCCTTAGGCTGTAAAAAAGAAGTGTATTTTCCAAATTGGATAAATATAAAATCTTCGCCTAAAGCTAATTTTGATTATTTACCTTTACACATAACGAATTTAAAACCGACTGTTTCTTTTAGCGACAAATCTATTAATGCTACGAGTTGGGAATGGTCAATAGGTTTATTTTCTACTTTACAACAAAACCCTACTTATACATTTAGAGCTTGTCTAAAAATTTCACAAATATAAACAGGTTATTTACATAAATAAGATATTGTCAATAATCAAAACGACCCAATATTATTTGAATATTAGCGATTAAAATGAAAGCTTCAGAACTTTCTGTTGTTTTTTCATGGT
>JANOAU010000121.1:0-28693 GCA_031411275.1 Saprospiraceae bacterium
GGCTACCAATTTTTTGCACCTCTGGTGCATGGAACAAGCATCTTAAATGCACCAGAGGTGCAAAACGTTGGTAGAAAATTGCTAAAAAAGCATATCTATGGGAGCGTAGCTCCATAACTTTTCTAAAGTGCCAAAGTAGAAGTAAGTAGCGACGAAAAATATTCATAAAAATCAAAAGCGGCAAGGAAACCACCCTCCCATTACGCTCGTTGTTATATTCAGAAACCTTATTTTGACAACTTGCAGAGACCCACCTTATAAAAAGGAAAATAGTATTTTTTACAAAATAATATTTTTAATAACTTTATTTTCATAAAATATTAAACAAGCATTATCAAAATGAAAAATGGCATTACCATTCTATTTCTTTCCCTTACATTCTTTGCGATACCGCAACTCTCTGATGCCCAAATTAAATTGAGTGGCATATTATCGGGTAAAAATGAAAACCCTGCTAATACTTCTACGGCTACCGGCACTATTGACGGTATTTTTGATCCTTGGTCAAGAGTGATTGCTTTTCGAGTTGAATTTGCGGGTTTAACTACCAACGCCTCAGCTGCGCACTTTCACAGTGGAGCTACTGGTACAAATGGGCCCGTTGTCGTAGATTTTGTGAGCCAAGGATTTCCAGTTGGTGTAAGAAGTGGCGAATTTGTAAAGGTTTTAACCTTGACTGAAGCACAAGCCGTTGACTTAATGACAGGCAATCTGTATGTAAACATTCACAACGCTACTTTCCCAGGCGGTGAAATTCGCGCACAGATTGTATATGGCAAACAATTGAATCCGTCTCCCGTACAGGTCTCTGCTCGTCTCAGTGGTACCCAAGAAGTACCTGCCAATGCCAGTACCGCAAAGGGCACTTTAGAAGGTATTTTTGACCCTTATTCCCGCGTCATTGCCTTTCGTATGGAATATTCAGGTCTGACAGCTAATGCAACGGCTTCTCATTTTCACATTGGCACAGCTGGTACAAATGGGGGTGTTGTCGTAGATTTTGTGAGTCAAGGCTTTCAAACGGGTAGTACTTCAGGTGAATATGTAAAAGTCGTAACACTCACCCAAGTACAAGCAGACGCATTGATTGCCGGACGTATGTATGTCAATATCCACAATGCCAATTTCCCTGGGGGTGAAATACGCGGACAAATAAATTATAATCAGGTACTTAACCCCATAAGTGCTGTAAATGGTAGTTTAAGAGGCACTCAAGAAGTGCCTGTAAATAATTCCACAGGTACGGGTACTGTCGTCGGTTCTTATGACCCAAAATCTGGTTTATTGGGGATAAAAATTAATTATTCTGGTTTGACTGCCAATGCCTCTGCTGCACACATTCATCGTGGTGCAATGGGCGTAAATGGACCTGTTATAATTGATTTTACACCATTGGGCTTTACCTTTGGCGCAACAAGTGGAACGTTTTCTAAGATTATACCCTTATCTGCCTCACAGGGTACAGATTTATTGGCGGGTAATTTATACGTGAATATCCACAATGCCAATTTCCCTGGGGGTGAAATTAGAGCGCAACTCAATGCTACTGTATCGAGTTCAAATATACCTGCACAGAGTAATGCCGCCAGCGCTGCTTCGGGACTATCGGTTTCGGTTTACCCTAATCCGTCTTCTGATTATGTTTACTTAAATTTGGGCAGAAATGCCGCCCCTGTACAAGTTGAATTGTATGACATGCAAGGACGCATGGTTTCATCTTTGAAATGTTCAGAGTCCTTGTTGAAATGGGAAATAACTTCTTTGGTCAATGGCTTGTATATTTTCCGTGTTCAAAAAGGACAAGAAGTAGAAGTGCATAAATGGTTTAAAAACTAAGGGCTTTATACCATTCTTAAACTTAACGTTGTGCCTTTAGGTGACAAAAAAAGCTGTTCAAAGGTTATTTCTTTGAGCAGCTTTTTTTAATGCTTATCTGACGATCGTGTTTATTTTGTTTTTTTTAAAACTATAAAGCCGATTTCTCACCATTGACATATAAAACAATCAAGTTTTCAGCTTCTAAATCCTCCATAACAGCTTGCATTTTGCCACTTGTGAAGGCATCTTCGACACTTAAACCATTCGCCAAACCGAAGTAAAAGCCGACCGCAAATGAAATTGCAATGTCGTCTTTGATGGCATGTGCCGTGCCAACCACATAAGGAACGGACTTGCCTATGACCTTTGCTTGAGATTCTGAATGACAGGAATTGAAAACGACAACTTGAATAGGGATTTTTAGTTTTTGAACCGCATTTGAAAAGATAAAATCCAAGGCTTTGTCTTCCACGACTTTCATGCCGCGCATATCGTTGTCGAAAACAATGATGCCGCCTGTTTGAGCATAGTTTTTAGGAAAACCGATGCCTCGTGTGCCGTTTTCGTCGCCGTTTCCTGAGGGGTCTTTGCCGTGACCACTGAAATGAATGACATTGGGTTTCTGAATGATGAATAGTTTGGGGATTTCGGCGGCACTTAAAAACTTGGCGGTTGGAAAACGGAAATGACCTTCCAATTCGACAGAAATGCGGCTGTGTTCAATTTCTAATTGCAAAAACTGGGTGCCAGGCGGGTTTGCACCCATGAAAAGGACGGTTTTTACTGAGGGGTTGCTATTAGGCAATAAAGTTTGGACACCCACAGGTTGAAACGGTTGATTCGATGATTTGAACTCGGTCGAAGGGACGACATTATCGCTCACGACAGCAACGAGTTCTTCTAAAACCATTTCTTTACGACGGTCTTTGTCGTTTATTCTTTCAATAATAGCCACTTTTAAAGCCAAACTGAAACTACCTGCTTTCAGGGCTTTAACCATGATAAGCCATTCGGTTGCTTCATCTTTATCAATAAATTGCTCTTTTTGAGAAATAAATTGAATATTGAAAGCATTTTCGCCGCTCAAGTCAATGAGGTCAATTTCCATAACTTCAGAGACTTGTACCGTTTTAATGACTTCATCGGTGAAGGTATCGGTCTCTTTTCTTAATTGTTTTTTATCAAAAGCTAATCGTACAATACATTTGGTTTGAACGCCTAACTGCATTTTGTTGGGAATGTTGTAAAGGATACCACCTTCTGTTGGCGGCTTTGCTTTAGTCGCTTTTGCAGCTGATTTTTTAGGTTTAGGTGCAACTTCAACCCTTTCCAAATCAGGCATAGGCATAGGAATAAGAATAGGAGGGCTATCCATACTGAGGGGGGGGCGGGGCATTTGATGCGCTGCTTCAATCTTTATTTCTTCGATGTCCATAGATGCAGAAGTCTCACCCATTTCAGCCATCGCACCGCTTTCGCTGGCTTCGGCTAATGCGCCGCCCCCTCGTAGACAATCAATGAAATAATAGAGGGCATGCGCTATGTCGTTTTCTGTGTCTTGGACCTCTTCCTTTGAGAGCGCACCTTGTTTTTTCTTTTTTTTGAAGGCAAAATAATCTTTTTTAAATTGTGCTAATTCTTCTATGAGTTGGGTATTTTGCTTTTCGATTGCTGATTTTTTTAGTAGTTGGATGGCTTTGTCAAAATCTTTTTCGTCAATATATTGGCGAATTTGGTTTTCGATGTCATCCCATTTGTTATTTTTCATAAGATTTTACTTTATGTTGTTCAAAGATGAATTTTGAACAAATATAAGAAATAATGATGAATGAAGAATGGTGAATGGTGAATGCCTAATATTTATGAACTCACCTAAAAAAACAAGCCGATACTGAGGGGTCTCGGTATCGGCTTGTTTTTTAGACAAAAAACTTTAAATCTCTATCGAATCAAATTCAGTTCACCTGTTTCGACTTTGATAGAATCGTCAGGCATTTTTAATTTGATGATGTAGACATAGACATCAGAAGCTAAATCATTACCACCTTTTTTACCGTCCCATCCTTTGTAGGTTGCACTATTCAGCACGGATGAACTGTTTTCCGTATAAACTTCAGCACCCCAACGATTGAAGACTTGGAAAGATACCACTTCAATGCGCCCTTTCCAAAAGCGTGGACGAGCATTTGAGGGGGCAGGTGGGAACAGGTCGTTAAAAATAAGACCGAAATTCCCGTTAATGGTATCCCCATTGGGCGTAAAGGCATTTGGCAATTCATATTTAGGATACCGTATAAAAATCTGAATTGAAGTGTCCTTACTACAACCTGTTGTAGAAGTGACTGAAACCTTGTATGCCCCCTCAACTAATGGCTTGATATTGACCGTTTGTGTTGTGCCTAATGCCGTCCCATTGACTGACCAATTGAAGGTCGGTCCTGCAAAAGTACCTGTCAAAACGGCATTCAATGTAATGGGTGTGCCTTGGTCAAGTAGCCTATCCGCTCGGAAAGTATCGGGCGAAATCCGCAAAAAGAAGTTCGGTATAGAGGTGACTTTGGTCGAAGCCGATATATTACATTTACCATTGCCATAGGTATAAGTCGCTGTGTATGTACCGTTTGCCGTTGTTGGTGGATTGATGGTTGTTGTCGTTTGTCCTGAACTCCATCTAATCGTTCCGCCGCCTAAGTTATTGGAAGCAGTGGCGGTCAATGTCAAAGGAAGACCTGCACAGATGCTCACATCGGGTGTGACGGTCAATGTTGCGGTAGCTACTTTAACTTCAACGGAACTGGTATTCTTACAACCATTTGAACCTGTAATAGTAACGGTATAAGTTCCCGTTGCAGCAGGTGTCACTCGGGGTGCCGAGGAGGTGCTTGTAAAACTATTAGGTCCAGTCCAACTATATGTATTCGAGGCGTTTGGTGACGTATTCAATGTAATGGAACTGTCTTTACAAATAGTTGGATCCGCTGGAAATGTCACTGTTGGGAAAGGTAATATCGTTATGGTCGTTGATGCTGACCCTGGGCAATCCCCTACTTTGGCAGTCACTGTATAATTATTAGCACCAATGATTGTGGGCATAACATTTATGGACGTTTTGCCATCACCGCTTGAAATATCGCCTTGAGGTCCTTTCCATTTCCAATCTTTTACGCCTGGCGTGACGGAGGAAGCACTCAACACGATATTGAGACCCGCTGCCGTATTACATATGGCTGTATCACGGGGCAGTAAAACAATAACAGGATTTGGATTGACATTCACTTTTGTACTATCCGTTTGGCGACACACACCATTTTGCATAAGGCGTTTGTAAGTGCGGGTCGAATCTGCGGAAAGAACGATATTGTATAATGAGTCAGGTGTCACAGTTCCTTGGGTCGGTGTCCACTTAAAGGTAAGACCTGGAAATAAAATAGGTTCAAACACCGGTGAGCGTAATATTATCACTGTTCCCATACAAACGGTTGTGTCTTGCGGCAATATATTCGTCGGTGATGGCAACGAATCCACATATACCTCCATTGAGTCACGGCGCGTACAACCCGGTAAAGAGACTGTGATATAATACAAAGACCGACGTACTGGATTGACTGTAACGGAGGTAACAGAATCTATCGGTAATGAAAAATCTCTATTAGACCCCCATTTTGCCTTCAAACCAAGGGGCGTTGTCGCTGCTTTTAAAGTCAAAGGTGTGCCTCGACAAATACGGAGACTGTCAACAGTATCAATTTTAGCTGTGAGATTAATACCCGTCACAGTCATCGTATCACGGGTGACGCACATGCCTGGGTTTGTTGCCGTTAAAATATACACTTGTCTCCCAGCCGCCACTGTAACGGTTGGAGTAGGTGAAGTGGTGCTGCTCAAACCCGTAAGGTTACTCCATGAGTAGGTGGTATTGGCTTGAATATTTGTTTTACCAATCTGTATTTTTTCGCCTACGCATAGAGTCGTGTCCTTCAAAGCGCGGGTCAAAGTAGGTGGTTGAAACACATTTACGATAACACTGTCTCTGGACGCTGCAGCACAACCGCCTGCGCCACCTGTAACGACGACATAATATTTTGTAGAAACAGTTGGAGAAATAAGCGGATTATTGGTTGTTAAAACGGATATAGGTACTGATGTCCACACATAAACGGCTGTGGCATCAAATCCTGGTTTTAGTAAATTGAAAATGGAACCAACACATATATTTGTATCGCGTGAAACTTTAGGTGAAGTAATCACAGCATAATTTGCTACTTGACCAGAGGAGACGGTGATGGTAACTGTATCTTTCAGAGTACAACTTGGAGTTGTCAAGGTAGCTATAAATACATGTGTTTCAGTAGTATTCGTCGCATTGGTCGCTTTAAAAGTTGGGTTAGGACAGTTGATACAACTCAATTCTGATAAGTGACCAGTCGTTGAAGTCCACGACCAAACCGCACCATTACTGAGGGGGTAGGTAATACCAGCATCAAAAGCCAACTCTTCGCCACGACAAACGGTTTGATTTAAAACATCTTTAACAGCAAAAACGCCTACGTTAACCACTTTAGGAACAACCCGGCAAGTGCCTTGAATCGAAACATTGTAAGCCGTTGTGACTGTAGGTCTTGCTATTGGTCTTGCTATTGTATCGTTACTCAAACCTGCGCTTGGTTTCCATTGATAGGTGATACCGCCTGTTGCAAAAAGAGGTGCTGAACCGCCTGGGCAAATGATGGTATCGCCGCCAGCCGTAAAACTTTCTGTAATGGAGCTGTTTAAAACACCATTATCTGTACCATTAAAATTCATACGGACACCATTGCGACCAACAGTACCGCGATAATCATTAATCCAAAGAACATAGTATTTGCCTCTTTTGACATCTACACGGCGTACAATACCATCAAATAAGTCGGGTGCAATCAAACCTGTCCCTTCACACGTATCTGTTACAGTTACCGTTTGACCTGAAGTATTGATATAGGTATCTGCCATACCTTGCATACGGTTGGGTGTGGTTGTACCAATACCCCAAGAGCTTCTTAAAGGAGCGTTGGTTTTTGTAAAAGGACAAATTTGGCTTAAACTATCCATGCCACCATAGAGATTAAAATCCACGTCAAAATCGGGGTCAACACCCAATGGACTGATGGTAAAACCAAATTTACCATCCGCTTTGGCTTGGAAATACAAAAAGACGAAATTGTATCGCCCTGTTGTAGGTCCTAAACTCGTAATACAACCCGCATTAGTTGCTCCAGCCGTAAAAAAAGTGGAATCTCCTTGCACCGACAAATCCAAAATTATGTCAGAAGAGTTTTGAGTAGAACAGTCATTCAAAGTCAATGCCTTAGCACATGACCCTGCATTTGGCAAACGGTTCAAACAAGGAATCGTATCAATCAAAATATTGTAAGGCATACAAGCTTCTCGACGAGATACTACAAAATAGTAGTCACCTGCTACATCTAAGGTAACATTGGTGACAAATACAGTATCCCGTGCCGTGTTTGTCGTACCTGTCTTGATACACGTTGCGCCAGGTGTGCCTGGACAACCGAGATAAATACCGACATTGGCACCTGTATGTGTTCCAGGTGAAGTAGAGGATGGAATCCCCGACATAGTGACTTGAATACACTGTGCACCAGTCGATGTATATTTATAAATATGGTCTTTACCTTGTAAGAAATTATTCGTAGCGGCAGGTGTACAAGGACTTGTGGTGACAGCATCTAAGTCATCATTACAAGTTGTCGCCCCCGTTTGACTGAAAGGTAAACTGGTTATTAAATCAGGCGAACTACATGACGTAGCAGGAGGAGGATTACAAACAAGCAAAGAACGCCAAGAGGCTTTGAAACCACGAGAGAATATAGAACCATCTGAGTAAAATTTCAATTGTACCCAATCAGTGCGTAACTGTAATACAATTGGTAGTTTATTCGATGCGCCCGTAATACGGTCAAGTCGTTTATTGGTTCGACCATCAAAAATGACCAATGAATCAAAATTTGCTTCTAAACTGAGGGAATCAATCGTCAACTCAATACAACCTGTCGCTGAAGGACGGATATTAAACGTATAGCCATTCTCGTTACTCCCATAATTGGCATTGGGACCACCCGAATCATACACCGTTCCGACACAAGCCGTTGTCGTTTGTGGTACTGGACGCATATTGTATATAGGGTCAATCGGTTCAATACAAACCGTAAAACGCCCACCCAAGTCCGTACTTAAAAAACTACCCACTTGTATAAAATAGCTCGTTCCTTGACGCATACAACCTGCATCAAGGCTCACGGCATTCGTATCTTGTGTTACAAGGCGCGTCGCGCAATACTCCTCGAATAAGCCTGTGCCACAATCGCCGATATACAGCGCCACTTGTGGATTTTTGATGCTGTCTGCTGCGCCAACACCTCTCACAGTAATACGGTAGTTCAGATTACCACCTACTGAGGGGGTCGTAAACTTAAACCATACGTCTTTGAAAGCACGCAAACCGTTGAAACAGCTTGGATTAGGTGAATTAGATACGCCTATGGCATCACTCGCGCCCACATTCGTATAAATAGTCGTGGGACAAACGCCCCCTGGAGTGATAGATGTGAGCGTGATAGCACCCGAACAGTTGTCGTTCAAGGGTTGTGCAAAGGCGAGGTTTGCCAATAAAAGAAAAATAGGGAAGGCAAGGAATCGCTTCATACGAAGTAAATGTTTACAAAACATATAAATCGGAATTTTTTAACAAAGCATACAGCTTTGCAAAATGTGTGGAAAATCTTTATTCTAATGGTAAATGATGAAATATGAATGATGAATAAATAGGTATGAAGACAGTTGTCACTCAATTTATCATTTATCCTTCATAACTCATCATTAAAAAAACTATTCTTTCATTTTTAAAACGACTTCATTGTCGCGCATCACCACTTCTAATTCGCGGCGTTCATTGAGCCAACGCAACATAGCTTCACCCATAAACTCTCGGCGCCAATCATTGCCGTCGCTGCTGAAAATATCTTCACCCGCTTTAGCATAAGTCAAATCTGATTTGTTCAGAACCAAGGATGGTGCAACACCGCTCTCCATGCACTTATATTTGACTAAACCGTGCAACAAATCCATCGAAACTTCTTTTTTCGGATCTTCTTTACTGAGGGGTGGCAATCTTTGCAAAATTGACAATTCCTCATTTGTCGGTTTCGTCTGATACAGTTTTTGGAACGTATCCCAATGCTGTGTGACCAATCTATCTGGAATAATACGTGAATCTAACAGTGCTTGTTTCCCCGAATCAATACTCCTAAGTATAGGCGCAATAAATTTTGATTGCAAGACCATATCTTTCGAGTGGTTGAGTCGTTGTGCTTCTTGCCGTCGCCATTCATAAAGGCGTAACAAAAATACCTGTTTCGGTAGCCTAAGGCTTTGCATCATTGTGTTCATCAAAGCCTCACGATGCGGATCCCGCTCATAATACTGAGGGGTCTCCCAGCGGTTTGATTCAGAAAAAACCCAAGATATACGATTATTTATCAACAGTTTATCCCGCATTTTTTCATATAAATCATACAAATGCCATACATCGCTCAAAGCATATTCCAATTGTTTGCGTTTTAACGGTCTCGCTTCCCAATCGGTTGCGGCATAGCCTTTATCCAAAAACACATTTAACTCTTTTTCTACCAATTTGCCATAAGAAGCAGGATAACCATACCCGATAAAACCCCCTGCTAATTGTGTATCAAATATATTTTTAGGAATTGTTCCGAAAAGATTATTCAACAAACGGTAATCATTTTCTCCAGCATGAGTAATTTTCAGAATATGCTCATTTTCAATGAGTTGCAAAAGTAAACTCAAATCTGAAACGGCCAACGGGTCAATCAAATAATAACCTTTCGATGACGCAACTTGTACCAAACATAGCAATACCTCAAATCGTTTCTCACCTATAAATTCTGTATCAATGGCTAACCAATCCACATCAACATTATCGTCGAAAAATATTTTCAGTGCCTCGGGGGTTTCTATTAACGTATAGTTGCTGGCTTGCCGCATAATTTGATTAATTAGGTTCAGTTTCAGAATCGGAGGACACACACATTATCAAAACATTGATTTTCAATAGCTTAAAAGCACCTCTGTTGTCCATTTTTTTTCATTTTATCAAATATTGATTTCGTAAAGGTAAACAGATGATTTAATTTAAAAAAAAAATTATCTGAAAATCTTTTCCACACAACTCAAAAATTACGATGTATTGTTTCTTGAGCAATCCTAAAATAAGAAAACGCAACACCAAATCCTCGTTGGTATTGCGTTTTTTATTGGCTTAAGTAATAAAATAGGGTATTATTATGCCGCCCGCAGCCCTTTTAAGCACTCGATGAGCTCATCCATTTCCTTATGCTCACTTGTAAATAATTGCTTTTCTAATCCCATTTCCAATATTTCTGACGCTTCGTCCACCAACTGCAACCCTTTTTCAGTGATTAACACATGAATAATGCGTCGGTCTGTCGTCGAAACCTGTCGAACGACAAGATTCTTTTCAGATAATTTGTCCACCAACCGTGAAGTATTTGAGCTTTTATCAATCATTTGATTCGTCAATCGCTTTAAAACAATGGGGCTGGGATACTGTGCCGCCAATATGATTAAAGTGTTGAACTGCGGCAGTGTCAAGCTGAATTTTTTAAGCGGCACAGATATAGCGTATTCAACTCGTGAAGAAAGAGATAAAATGTTGATAGCGACACTAATTATTTTTTTTGATAAGAGGTGGCTTTGTTGTTCTTCCTTTTGATACATAGGTATGAATTTTCTATTGTTAAACAATATCATTTACAAATGTTGTTATGAAAACGTTTATCTATGTTTATTTTATTCTTTCTGACGAAAAAAAACTTCAAGGACACATTTATTTTATCACATTTTAAATATTTTATATAAAAAATTCTGCCACCTCCTTCATGACATAAAAAAAACACCCCCTCAGTATCAAAACCAAGAAAGTGTCTTTTTTTCGTTCGTTATTGGTTGATTGGTTATTAGGGGAATTAGTTACTGGTTATAGATAAACTAATACCCCAATAACCAATTTTCCAGAAACCAATCAACCAATCCGTGTGCCATCAGGAATGACTGCATTCTTTTTTACAACGACAATGCCATCTACAATCGAATAAGCCTCAAATTCCTGTCTTGACAAATCTGTACCACCGCCTTTGATGATAACATTATCGCCGATGCGGCAGTTTTTATCCAAAATAGCATGTTCGATTTGGCAGTTTTTGCCTACACCTATGTGGGCTTTATCCTTTTGTATCAATTCTGTCAAATGCTCATAATAGTCAGCCCCCATCATAATAACATTTTTCATCACCGTTTTTTCGCCTATCCGACTCCGAATACCGATGACGCAGCGTTCCAAACTTTTAGCATGACTGACCACCCCTTCTGCAACGATTGTTTTTTTGATGGTTGTTCCAAAATATTTACTCGGGGGCAACAAGCGTGTGCGTGTATAAATCATTTTTTCGCTATCAAAAAGGTCGAACTTTGGTATCGCATCTGTCAATTCCAAATTGGCTTCAAAAAATGAACTGATATTACCAATATCTGTCCAATAACCATTGTAGAGATAACTCGCCACTGGCAAACCTGACTTGATAGCCGCAGGAATGATTTCTTTACCAAAATCTGTTGCATCGGGGCGTTCATCAAGCAAACGTTGCATGGTCGCTTTGTTAAATATATAAATACCCATGCTCGCAAGGTAGTTTTTACCCGCTCTTTGCTCCGCTTTTGGCACAGGAGACACCCAGTCGGGCAACAATTCAGCTTTTGGCTTTTCGATAAAACTCTCAATCATGCCTTTTTTGTCCACCTTCATAATACCAAAATCCGTAGCATCCTTGGCATTTACAGGAATCGTTGCAATCGTCAACTCTGCGCCCTTGATAATATGCTCCTTTGCCATTTCCAAAAAGTCCATTTGGTACAATTGGTCACCCGACAAAATGAGGATATAATCGTGGTCATGCGTATTCATGTGCCGCAACGATTGACGTACCGCATCGGCTGTCCCTTGAAACCAATTAGGGTTATCGGGCGTTTGTTCTGCCGCCAATATATCTACAAAACCACGACTAAAATGGTCGAAATTGTAGGTATTTTTGATATGCTGATTCAACGAAGCCGAGTTAAACTGCGTCAACACGAACATCCGCCGCACACCCGAATGGAGGCAGTTTGAAATCGGAATATCAATCAAACGATACTTTCCAGCAATCGGAACGGCTGGTTTTGAACGGTCTTTGGTTAATGGTGATAAACGTGAACCTTGTCCACCGCCCAAAATGAGGCTGACCATTTTAATGTTTTTTTCCATAAAACTTTTGTTTTTGCTTGATTCTTAAAAAAATTGGTTTTCATAGACTTTTCAAGTCTCCATGAGACCCCCTCAGTA
The DNA here is from genome assembly GCA_031411275.1 of Saprospiraceae bacterium. Classification (GTDB taxonomy): domain Bacteria; phylum Bacteroidota; class Bacteroidia; order Chitinophagales; family Saprospiraceae; genus JAAFJT01. The sequence continues at coordinate 12,296 of JANOAU010000121.1, forward strand.
TATTCTAAGTTGTTAGCGGTAAATTTAGACTTTCATTTTAAATTTCTATTCATTTACAAAATAAAAAATTGTTTTTTAATTTTTTTTCTCATAAAAAAGGACTCCGAACAAACCGGTTTTTACAAACGGTCGCAGAGTCCTCGCTCCTTCTAATTTTTGCAGTTTTTTAGAACGCTCACCAACAAAAATGTCAGCTAAAAAACCGTTTGAGAACAATTCCTTAGCCGACATGAATTAAATATATTGAACAATAAATTTATTATTCAAAACCAAATTTAATTTAAAAATTTATATTTCGTTACAAATAATATTCTTAATAAATAAAAAACATTTGTCTTTATTAAGAATATTATTTGGTATTAACTGAAAACTCATAACTCATTACGATTCCACCTCCATAACCCCCAACAAATCCGATGCAAATTCCTTCAATTCCAAACCCATGAACGTACCCGAACTCATAAAAAGCACATTTTGGTTCTTAAACTCTTGGTCTTGTAAATGTTCTTTCAATCTTTCTTGCGTTGTAAAAACGCGCAAGTTCGGATGTCCAAAACAAGCTTTTATTTCCCCCATTTTCAAAGGTGGTAAATTTTTCATCTCCAAAGTATGTTCATTAAAAAATACAATCGCCTCATCTGCCAAATTCATCGTTGAGCGATACTGCGGCAAAAACGCCTTGCTCAGACTGCTAAACGTATGCAATTCCAAACACGCCACCAAACGCCGTTTCGGATATTGTCCTCTGACTGCATGAATCGTGGCTTTTACCTTCGACGGCGCATGAGCAAAATCCTGATATGCTACGCTCGTCCGCCCTTGTGCTAAAGTCTGCAACCGCTTCGCCGCTCCTTTAAATGTTGGTATCGCTGCAAAAAATTCCGCATCTGTAATACCCAATTCACCACTAGCCAAATACGCTGCTTTCAAATTCGCCAAATTGTGTTCCCCAAAAATTTCAAGCGGCACTTGTTTACCCCCCTCAGTATTTAAGTACGTTTTGCCCCGTTTGATTTCTGCGTCAAAAGCATCGTAACTGATTGATTTTAAACCTTCTAACTGTGCTATTTTCACCAAATCTTTATCCTTTTCGTAATAAAAAAGCACCCCTTCGTCGTGATTAGTTATTGGGGATTGGTTATTCGTAATGGGTTCATTCTCCTCTGGGGTAGGCATTATTGATTGACTCCCCTCTGGGGTCGGGGGAACAATGGTTTTGATGAATTTTTCAAACTGCTCTACATAGTTTTCATAAGTCGGAAAAACATTCATGTGATCCCAAGCCACGCCCGTAATAATAGCCACTTGCGGTTTATAATGCAAAAACTTAGGCACGGAGTCAATCGCCGACGATAAATATTCATCCCCTTCAATCACCATGATTGGCGCATCAGACAAGCGAACCATCGTATCAAAACCCTCTAACAGCGCCCCAACCAAATAATCAAAATCACGACGCGCATGGCGCAAAACGTGCATAATCATTGAAGTTGTCGTCGTTTTGCCATGACTACCCGCCACAACAACCCGTTTTTTGTCCTTTGCATGATTGTAAATAAACTCTGGAAAAGATTGGATATTCAAACCCAACTCTTGCGCTTTAAGCAATTCAGGATTGTCTTTGCGGGCGTGCATACCCAGAATGACAATATCTAAATCCGAAGTAATTCTGTCGGGTGACCACCCATCAGTAGTTGGCAGCAAACCAGCTTTTTTGAGTCGTGAGCGAGCAGGTTCATAGATTTCGTCGTCCGAACCCGTAACAATGTTTTCATTTTGTTTTAACGCTAATGCCAAATTGTGCATCACTGCACCGCCAATAGCAATAAGATGAATTTTCATAAAATATTGTATTTCAATTAAGTAAACATAAGACATTAAGCTCAATAAAACTTATTCAATGCTTTTCTTTACTTCCTAAGTTTCAATTTCTAAGTGCAACAAATTGGCTACAATTATTAATGAATATGGGCAAAAATCACAGGTTTACAAATCTTGTAAATCTGTAAAATCCAGTCATCATGTCTATTGCCTTCATCTTTGTTTTACTGTTTTGTTGCAATTCGACTACAAATATATCACCCAACCAGCGATAAACTGTATTCAGCGACCTCATTTTTTACTTCTTTTATCCAAGTATCAAAAAAATGACCTTCCATCGCACAAACGGCAGTCCGATTCTTTTCGGCATTGTCAAAAAGTTCATCGAGTTGTCGGTTCATTTCTGCTAAATGCTCCTCTTCTTCAACAATAATATTTCTGACAGAAACAGGACAATTGCCCTTCGTCAAAGCTGCTTGATAGACAGGATACAAAGCATCAGCGCGTACTTCAATGGCATACGTAACCAATAAATAAGCCGCAAATTTCAGTTTATCTATCGTAAAATCATAGTTTTCCTTCAAATATCGGCTCACTTGAATGTCTAAACGATGCAAATAAGTCAAACTTGACTTAGGTGCTAATAAATACATGCGTTCATAAGTCGGACACGCATTCTTAGCGATTTTCTTTATTTGTTTTTTCAAAAAATAAGCATGACGCGCTTCCTCTGCCGCATGTTTCAAAATGGTTTCGCTCACAAAAATCGGATGCTCACACTTCTTAATTTTTTTCGCCCCTGTATTTTCCAACAGCGACAACGTATTGAGCCACTTGGCATGGATATCAGGTTGCTCTATTATTTGCTCAAATAAGGATTGCATAACTATTAGTTTTTAATATTTTGTAAAAAAACAAGCGCATTTTCCATCACTTCATATACGCCCAATAGCTCCGCTTCTGTGATGCAATAAGGCGGCATCAAGTATAAAATATTGCCCAAAGGTCGGATTAAAATGCCATTTTCAAAGAAAAAAGACTGAATAATGGTTTTAATCGAGTTAAAATAAGATGTATTTTCGTCTGTATGCAACTCCATCGCCAATATCGTTCCCGTTTGTCTGATGTCCTTAATTAACGGATGCGATTTCATTTTTTGCACAAAAAATGCGTGTTCATGACAAATCATCGCTATTTGATTTTGACAATTTGCCCCCCTTAGTAAATCCATGCTCGCAACGGCTGCGGCACAGGCAATCGGGTTTGCGGTGTAGGAATGACCATGAAAAAAGGTTTTCATGCTGTCGGCAGAATCGAATGCTGAAAAGATGTCTGCCGTACAAGCTGTGACGCCCAAAGGCAGAAAACCGCCTGTAATGCCCTTGGAAAGGCACATAATATCAGGTTTGTTGGTCAAATAGTCGGTGGCAAAGAGGCGTCCTGTACGCCCAAAGCCCGTCATTACCTCGTCAGCGATACACACAATATTATATGTCTTCGCAATTGCCAATAATTTATCCAAACCTGCCGCTTCGTGCATCAACATACCCGATGAACCTTGAACGAGTGGCTCAAAAATGAAAGCGGCGACATTGCCTTGCTTTGCAGCTGCTTCAAATTGGGTAAGACTTGCTTCCAAATGCTCAACGGTTGGTGTCGGAACATGCGTCACATCAAACAACAAGTCTTGAAAAGGCGCATTAAAAACGCTGCGTCCACCCGCAGACATCGCCCCAAAAGTATCACCATGATAGGCATCTGAAAAAGCAATGATGCGGTTTCGACCTTTTTCGCCTTTATTGAAAAAATACTGCACAGCCATTTTCAAAGCCACTTCAACGGCAGTTGAGCCATTGTCGGAGTAAAAAACCTTTGAAAACGTAGAGGGCAGAACTTCTAATAATTTTTCAGCTAATTCAATCGCGGGCGTATGTGTAAAACCTGCAAATAACACATGGTCGAGCTTGAGAGCTTGTTCGGCTATCGCTTTGCCAATTGTTGGGTGCCCGTGCCCATGAATATTGACCCACCACGACGCAATCGCATCCAAAAAACGGCGACCATCGGAAGCGTACAGATAAACGCCTTCCGCCCGCTCAATATGTATCAATTCGGCAGCCCCTTTTTGTGGCGTGAAGGGATGCCAGATGTTTTTTTTATCGCGTTCTATCATCAGTTTTCCATTTTAAAGGGCGAAGAAAAGGCTTTGCGGCGCAAAAAACGAGGTTAAGGTGGGGAAAAAGGGTTTTTAGTTTTAAAAATTATACCCACTTAAGACGATTGACGAAAGAAATCTTATGAAGAAATAACGATTTTTTTACTCGGTAGCCCTCTTTTGTTTCTCGGTAGTGTTAACGAGATACAGAGGAAGCGTGTTCCTGCACAGAGGAGGTTTGTTCGGAAACAGAGTACACTTGTTTGGTGCAAAAATCGCTTGTTGTTCAATTGTCTTGAGCATTTTACCCCTCAGTAAAAACCGTAGTCGGGAGGGATTTGGTATTAGATTCTTATTTTGTGCATAAGGCTAAAAAATTAATAATCAGATTTTTACAACAATGTTTTTTTATTTATTTTTAAAATGTAGTTTTGTGAGTAGATGCTATATATATATCCAACTGTGCACGTACACGACATGTTCTCTGCGACAACAAAAATACCGTTCTTCGATTAAAAAAAAGGATTCATTTATTTGAAGACACTTAAAATATAATGAAAATACAGATAGAAAAAATTATCCTCGTTAATAGAGCTCCGTTTGAGAATTTAGAGATAAATTTTAATGAGAATGAAATTGCTGTATTGACAGCAATAAATGGGAGTGGAAAAACCACATTACTCTCACATATTGTTGACGCATGGCATGAAATGGTTAGACCACATTTCGTAAATGAGTTTGAACATAAAGCAAATAAATATTACAGAGTTTCTTCCCCTATTTACAATTTAAACTTGAATGAACCTTCGTATGTATATATTAGATTTAAGTCAGATGAAGAAATAATTGATTATACTGATATCCGAAATAACTGTACAGAAGAGCAATATAATGAAGCTATTAAAGTTGAAGGCAAAATTCCTTATAATGAACTTAAACCAAAACTTAATAAAGACGATTGCGTAAAATCAACTTCTTCTAACTTTAATAAACAAATTGCAGGAAAAATATTTGACAATAATGTAATAACATATTTTCCTTCGTATAGATATGAAATACCTGGTTATTTAAATGACCCATATCAAGTAAATTTAGACTTCAAAAAAGAATCAGGATTTTCCGGATATTTGACAAATCCAATTGAAGTAATTTCTGGTTTACCACAGCTTGCGAATTGGATTATGGATATTGTTTTAGATATGCATAATAATCAGACATTAGCTGACAGAGTTGTTTTTGACAATCTAAATAATCTTATTACTAAAACACTTATATCCAAAAAATTAGGACAATTGAGATTTGGAGTAGGTCCTCGAGGGTTTGGGATTACTAGAATACAAATAATAGATACCCAAAATAAAAAGCAAATCTATCCAAATATTTTCAATCTATCTTCTGGAGAATCTTCAATGCTTTGTTTATTTGGAGAATTATTAAGACAAGCTGATAATTATAAAAACAATATTCAATTGAGCCAAATAACAGGTATTGTTTTAATTGATGAAGTTGATAAGCATCTACATATTAGACTACAAAAAGAAGTTTTACCTAAACTCTTTAAATTATTTCCTAATGTCCAATTTATAGTAAGTTCACATTCTCCTTTTCTAAGTATTGGACTTGCAGAAGAAGTAAAAGAAAGAACTAAAATTATAGACCTTGATAATTTTGGTATATCAACAGATCCTTCATCTAATAGTCTTTACACAGAAGTTTACAACATGATGATTGGTGAAAATGAGAAATTTAAAGAGATGTTTGATGCTTTATACTATAAAATTCAAGAAGGAAATAAACCATTAATAATTACAGAAGGCAAAACAGATACACAACATATTAAGAAGGCAAAAGCAAAATTAGAAGTTGAAAATTGCGATATTGATTTTTTTGAAATAATCGACGACTGGGGACATAGTAAATTAAAGACCTTATTGGAGCAGTTATCGAAAATAAAACAATCAAGAAAAATCATTGGTGTTTTTGACAGAGATGATACTTCAATTATATCTGAAATTGAAAAAAATGGGCAACTTTTTAAAGATTATAAAAATAATGTCTATGGTATTTGTATTCCATTAATAAATAAAGAATTATATGGTGACTTCATTTCAATAGAGCATTATTACCCCAATAATCTATTATTAAAAGTAGATTGTAATGATAGAAGACTTTTTTTAGGAAAAGAATTTTATGAAAGCGGAAATAGTATTGACGGTAATTATCAAACTAAAATTAGTGAAATACAACATAAAGTAAAGGTAAACGGTGTAATTGACAAAAAAGTGTTTAAAAAAGATGATTTAGCTCAATTGAATTCCATAGCATTGTCTAAAGCAAATTTTGCAGATCTAATTGAAAACGATACAGATTTTCTTGGAGATTTTGATTTTGATTCTTTTAATTCAATTTTTGAGAGAATAAAAGAGCTGATAGCTATTTAGTTTATCGAAATTAACAAAATAAAACTATAATTGAGATAAAAATGGATAAATGCTGGGGCGGTATATAATTTGCCGCGAAAGATCAAAGCAACGGGTACGCGGTTATGGGACGTTAAATTAAAAAATAAATAAATGACTGCATCAGAACTCCAAAATCTTAGACATCAAATTAAATCAGATAATTTAGAAGATGTAGTAAGATTTTTACACGAAAAAATGCCACAGAATGAAGAAATTATTCAAATTAGTGGAAGGCTTAATTATTGGAGAACTGCAATAATAAAAGGCATTTTGAGTAGTGAAGAAACTCAAAAAGAGCGAAATAATATAAGAGCATCATTATTGTCTATAATTGATAAATATAGCGAAAATATTGATTTACAAAATAGAATAAAGAAACATGTTAATCCTTTACCCTCAATTTTTTCTTTGTTAGCTGTATTTTTAGCATTTATATTTTTAGTTGTAAAAGCTCCAAAATGTTCATTTCCAAGTATTGCAGATTCTTATCCGAAACAAAATTATGATATACCACCTGTTACTGTTAAACCAGAAGAAAAGAAAATTTCGATAGGTACTACTATTGCTGCTCCTTTTTTTGAAGAAAAACAAATTATTGGAGTTGATAAACAAGATAGAATAGCTGAATATGTAATTTTTATTGTTAGAGATTTTAATTGGAAATTAAATGAGGTTGAAACAAGTGAGAGAAACGGAGTTCAATTAGATATTTGTGATCAACTCAAAGAAATTGGTGTAGCAGAAAGAGTAAATAGGAAAGATCTTAAAGGAATAATTTGTTTTGGCAATACTTCATCTGAGGAGGATTTGAGTATTCCGAAAAAAATGAGAGTTATAAATGAAGAAGAAAGAGCAGATAAAAGGGCAAAAAAACTTGCAAATTGTGTAAGTGATGTTTTAGTAACAACAACACCTGTTTTCATTGCAAATGTGGGAAAATATAAAATAGATGATGGTTTAACAATTTATCAACGTTCGGTTATATTAATTGGAGTTATTAGAAACGATGAAGGAGTGGTTAATGAAGAAGCACTTTTTAACGGTTTAGAAGACTGGAATATTACAGGAAATTGGGAGATTGATATTAATGAGTATTCAAAAGTGAAACATGGTAAGATTAATCTTAAGAGGTTTTACAATTGATTATTTCCACCTGTTTCAATTCCCAGCTGGCGCAGGATGTTCTTTTCAATACATCTCCAAGTTAAAACACCGAACGACGGCACGTGATTCGGTTTATGAATAAGTAACGTGAAATTAACAAAAGCACCCCATCAGTATAAACCCTCAAAAGCCTTGTAAACGTTTGTTTTACAAGGCTTTTGTACATTTATCTGGCTCAATTATTATTAAGTTGGGGAAATATGTTATCACTATGCTGCGAAATCCACCCCTCAGTATTTCAAAGCGAAAGAACGCATAGCCGATTCAATATCTTTGAGCTTTATTTTAAAAAAAAGAAAACAAAATACCCGAATATGTGTTATATAAGTAGGCGATAGTAAGTAGGCGACAGGCGACAGTCTCCGTAAGGGATTAAAAATAAGCAATTTACGAAAAATAAAATTCTCGTTTATTTAAGTTGAGTTACTTACCTTGGATAAAACCGATTTGATATTTTTTTTAACACAAACGACTTCGATATGATATTTTCTTGGAAAACATACGCTTTAGGTGTATGCTTTATGTTATGGTATAGTCCTATTTTTGCAAATACAGACCACCCTAAAAGCTTATATTTTAGGGTGGACCTTCAACAAAATAGGGTTCATTTCGGACATTTTGAGACACAAAATCACAAAATTAAAGCGATAGAATCCAAAAAAATGGTGACCTACACCGAAAATGAGGTGCTACAAATTCTAAAAAATGAATTGGATTCGACACTTAAAAATCATCGCGTTTTGGTTTTTATTCATGGCATGTGGGGCAATCGAAAATTGACTTTAAACGATAATGTTGCAGAACTTGAAACCAATTACGGTGCAACAAACGATTTTATCATTCATATTATTTGGGAAAGTCAGTCGCTGAATGTGCGCAAGTGTCGCACAAATGCAATGAATTCTACCTCTTTTGTCACGCCTATACTGAGGGGGGTGTTGAACCTTGAAAATACGTCTTCTACCTTGCTGTGTCACTCAATGGGTAATTATATTTTTTTTGAATTGATTGACAATTTGCAAGAATTACCTAAACCTTTTGAGAAAATTTTTCTCATGGCAGCAGATGTTGCCCTGCCCGTTTTTAATAAAAAATTAGATATTTTAGAAGAGGTTGGAAAGACAACGCTGGTGTATTATAACAAAAAAGATTTTATCCTGTTTCTCTCGGGTATTCTAAATGGTGAAAAACGTATTGGCAAAATAGGAGAAAGTATAGATAGAGATTTTATCAAAATAACAGATTGTACCAAAGAGAAAAATTATGGTTTTATAGGTCGTTTGACCCAACATTCTTATTATAAAAGATGTCATACTATTAGAGAATCTCTTAAAAAGCAGATGAATCTTTAACTTTTGCCAACTCGGGAGAGTTGTTCTTTTTTTAAAATATTCAAACGCTATTCCCTGTACGACGATGCGCACTACCCTTTTTAAAGGCTTTATCCGACCAATTAATGGGATAGACAAAGGGATTATAAGGGCGTTGGTGCATCAGCAAATTTTTTGTATTTGCCTAAAAGCCGTCCGATTTGATAAGTAATCGGCATGACCACTTTCTTTACGAACATAGGCAATTCATTCAACTCATATTCATTTTTATATTTTGTTAACAGATAAGCCGAATCAAAGGCTGCAGGCTGCTTTTTGCCTGATTTCTTTTGCGCATCATAAATCGCTGTCAAGTAAAATTCGATGGTATTGGCGGGTTTTATCCAACCATTGCAGTGCAAAACAGTGTCTCCTGCATTCCAAAACCGATGAGGCGTACCGCGTTTGAATTCTATCGTGGCGCCTTCTGTGGCGTATTGAGGTTCTTCACCCAAAATTTGATAGCCTATTTTACCCTCTAAAACCGTTAGGCATTCATCTTGTTTGAAATGCGTGTGCATCGGAGGGCCCTGTTTGGGTTGAACAAAATTTTCGACCAAAAGTCGGTCACCATCTGCTTCTTTTTGTACAGATAGAAAAATCAGCTTTTCGCCTGTGTCGTTGACTATGGCGTGTGGATATTGATAAGTCATTGATTGTTATATTATTAGTTAATAAAAAAGAATTATTTTGAAACAGATTTGATGTACTTATACAAAGCCTCTAATTCTGGATCTGAAAAAGCACCAATGGATGCAAAAGGCATAAATTCTGGATTTAAAGTCTTACCTTCTGGTGTTCTGCCACTCCGAAATACGCTTTTAAATTGTTCTAAATTCCAATTGCCGAAGTTGCCTTTGTTCGAAATACTGGGGACAAGGGGTGCATTCGGGTCGGGATGTTTACCACCATTCAAGTCTTTGCCATGACAGGTTTGGCAACCCATAAATTTGACCATATATGCCCCATATTCAACTGTTGGACCCATAGGTGGCGATGTAATATGGGCAGCAGCTTTATGGTCAATGTATTGTGCAGGATAAATACTGTCAAGACTGCCGAACAGTCCCGCCCCTGCCATCACATTCGCCATAAAAGAGAATTTGGTTTCGCCTTGCACTTTCTCAATAGGCTCAAGTGTATTGAGATAAGCAATTAAACTGCCTAAGTCCTTATCGCTCATAAAACAAAAATTCTCGGACGGCATGACAAATAATGCTGTGTTGTTGTGTCCAATACCATGTCGAATGGCACGTACCCAATCGGCATTATTAAAGTTTTCAGTCGCACTACCTTTTGCTTTTGTTAGATTTGGCGATGACATATAACCGATAGCTGGGTCATTGAAGAAGTCTTTGCCCGCATAATCATAGCCATGACAACCGCCACAAGACAACGACAGCAATCTACCGCGCATCAAAGATGATGAATCTGTGGGAATAGGGATTTCGTCAGGTGTGAGGGTGTATGTTTCCTTAGAAAGACTTTTAAAACGAGATGATAAGATAAAAGCAGTGATTGATAAGAGGACGATTAATCCTAAGAGGCTGATGCCTATCCATTTTAATACTTTTTTCATTGGTCAAGGTATTGGATGAATGAATGTGGTTTTCAAAGATACCCCTCAGTAAGACCGGCTATACCGACGATACTGAGGAGTATTTCCTATCAATTTTTAGCCATCGCCGTAGGCATTTCAGTTTTCGGTGTGAGCGTCAAGTTTTCAATCAACCATTTGCCATTTTTCTTTGCTAAAAGAACGGAAAAAGCCGTTTCTTCAACCCGAGTCTTGCTGCCAAATACAGCAGTATTCTTTTCACGATAAGTCGTTAAGTAAAGGTCAGGATTCAGATAGCGACCCGTTTTATCCAACACTTCTGTTGTCTCGCTATCAGATTTAGGCATTTGAGCAAACATTTTGAAGAGGGCAATGAAAGTTTGAGTCAAAGCTGGTTTACCTTGTATAATAGTGCCAATCGGCGACACATGAGTGGCATTTTCAGCAAATAACTCCCCCAAAGCTTTGATATTGCGAGAATTGAAGGCTCTCTTAACATCATTGAACACTGCCTGAATATCCGCATCATCAGTGTTTTTTACAGATGACGATGCGTCGAGCGCAGGCATCGTCATAATCGGAATGATAGCGTCTGATTCAATATACCATTTATTATTGATTTTATGCACAACCGCAATACCTTTGGTTTTGCCACCGACCTGTTGACCTTTGATTTTAATATCTGCCTCAGAATCGAAAGTGATGACAGCTACATAGGGTGAGAGAACTTGAACAGCGGGGTTGGTGTAAGTAAAAGTTGGTCGGGTATCCACCATTTTCATAAAGCCATCCCATGACGCTTTAAGGGCTGCTTTGCCAGTTGATAAAGTGCCGTCTGGTGTGATTTCAGTAGCTGTTTCAGTGTAGTAGCCAAAACCTTTTTCATCTTGACCATGGTTAAACGCATCTGCAACTGCATTGAACATCTGAATTACTTCAGCTTTAGTGTTAGGATTTTGAGCCTGAATAATAGGAAACATACTTGTGATGAAAAGTGCTGCGAAAAACAATTTGACTGATTTCATGATTTTTAAGAATTTTAATTAATTTAATAAAATGATTTGATTGATAATTGAAAGAATGATAGATAAAATGATTGTCTTCATTATTTGCTTTTTGATGTTACAAAGGTGCATGTAGAGAGAAGCGTAAAACATCAGTAGATTTTCTTAATTCACTACGCAGATTTGCGTATTTCCTTAAAGTTTCATTTGGTACATCACTTTTTGTACCCCTCAGTATTTTTAGATATTTAGGCTAACACATTACGGATGAATGCCTGTTATCCGCGCCTCGCTCATAGAGACCGCTTGACAAAACTGAACACATAACTGAGTTAGTAAATGCCAATCAATTAAGTAATAGGCCATAAAAATAGTGAGCAATGCAGCACTGCTGATGAGTAATTCCGCTTGGCTTTTTTGAATAAACTTTTCCATTTGATTAATACCGTTTTTTAATATTGATGAATGATTGTTTGCTTTTGATGATACAAAGGTGCAGGTGTGGACAAGCGTAAAACATCGGTAGGATTGCGTAATGTGCTACGCAGATATGCGTATTTTGAAGAGAAAAAAAAAGTTTTTTTACTGAGGGAGGCTAAATCTTAGTAAGATTTGGCATCTTACGAAGATTGTTTTAGGTTATTCCAATACGTTTTTTTAATTTTATAGCCCTTTAGACATGGAAATCCTCTTTTTTACATTTAAACTGCTGACCTATGAGAATGAAAATAATCTACAACAGTTTGATTATACTTATAACAATCTGCATCAATCCTATTAAGGGTCTTTCACAACAAAACGTCATTGACAGCCTCCGTTTGGTATTGGCGAAAGAAACCAATCCAGAAAAAAAAATGGCTATTTACCATAATATTGCTTTAAGGGTATTGGAGCAGAACTTGGAAAAGGCTGTTCCGTATGCTGATACATTGGAACAAATGGCTAATACCACCAAAAGCCTAAGAGCAAAAGCATACGCCTTGAATTTTAGAGGTCAAATTCAGTACGGTCGTGGCGACTTTATGGATGCCATAAAATTGTTCAAACAAGACTTGGTAATACATCAACAAATGAACAACCTCAAAGAGATGGCACAAGACTATAACGATATTGGTGCGTGTTTTAGTGAATTGTTTCAAACCGACTCCACCATCATTTACTACATAAAAATGGCGGAAACCTATGAAAAACTGAATGATTTCAATGGTACAGCTTCGGCGTATGCTAATATTGGCAATTTATATGCTGACCAAAAAGCTTTTGACAAAGCCTTTGAATTTTTAGAAAAAGCCTTGAAAATTAGGCTCGAACATGGTGAGGAAAAGAAAACAATGTTCACTTATAATAACCTTGCCACCGCTCATGGAATGGCTGGAGATATTGATAAAGCCATAGCGTATGCTCATAAAGGTATTGCTGTTGCCCTCAAATACAAAAACCAATTTGTAGCAGGGGTCATTGAAGGCGGCATGGGGCATTTGTTGAACAAAAAAGGTAGGTATCAAGAATCCGTAAAGTATTGTGAACGCTCAATCAAGTATCTGACAGATGCCAAACGCAAAACCAATCTTGTTTTTCCTTATGTCAATATAGCTACCGCCTATAATGGTTTGAATAAACCACAAAAAGCTTTGGAATATGCCCAAACAGGATATGCTATTATGTTAGAAACCAAGCAGATAGACCCTTTGGGCGAATATTATGAGAATTTATCTTTAGCATACGAAAAAATGGGCAATAATAAAGAAGCTTTATTTTGGTTGAAAAAAAACATTGCATTAAAAGATTCTATTTTCAAAGCGGAAAATGTCAAAAACGTTGCAGATATTGATACAAAATATCAAACCCAAAGGAAGGAAGCTCAAATAGCTCTACAAAATCTTGAAATATCAGAGCAGAAAGCCCAAAACTTTAGACAACGGACTTGGCTTATTGCTTTGATTATCAGCTTATTAGCATTAACAGCTTTTGCTTATTTGTATTATAATCGCTACCGTTTGAAACAAAAAACCATTTTAGATGCGGCTGTTATTCGAGAACAGCAGTTGGGTTTAAATGCCGTTATTGAAGCGCAAGAAGCGGAACGCAAACGCATTTCAAAAGACCTCCACGATGGCATTGCACAGGAATTGGTCGCTTTGAAATTGGGTTTTAATCGCTTACAAAATAAAATAGAAAAAATTGCACCCGATGAAGCGATTAATATCGAACAATTAACAAATCAACTCAATGACTCTTGCAACGAAGTAAGGACCATGGCTCATGTGATGATGCCGCCCAGTCTTGAAACATCAGGTTTGGTATCTGCTTTAGAAATGCTGTTGCGTAACAGTTTGCAACACAGCAATGTGCAATCTGAATTTGACCATTTTGATTTACCTGAACGCTTAAATGATAAAACAGAAGTGGGTTTGTATCGGATAGCCCAAGAGTTATTAAACAATATTCTGAAACATGCCCAAGCCTCTAAAGTCATTCTGCAATTATATAAAGCTGGCAATCAATTGATTATGCGAATTGAAGACAACGGCAAAGGTTTTGATTTTGAAGCTGCTAAAAATAAAAGCAGTATGGGTTTGCTGAATATTTTGAGTCGCGTTAATAATCTCGGCGGCACGTTTTTCTCTGAAAAAGGCGCAGCAGTTGGTACTGTTTCGACGATTCGGATACCGTTAATATGAGTTATGGGTAATAAGTAATGGGTAATTTTGGCATCATCAACCCTTTTTAAGGGTCAACCTATTTCAGGATAAGACATTTGCAAAAGACGAAAAGAAGGTCATGTTTTTAGAGGATTTTCAGAAAAAGTTAATTAATTTTGAAGCATTAGAATGGATGACTGGTTTTTACAGATTTATAAGATTTGTAAACCTGTAATTTGGGTCAATATTCACTATGGATTAAACTTATTGTAATAAATAAAGTAACTAAAAACCATGAAAATCATCTCTACTTCTATTCTTATCCTCGTGATGATTCATTTGAGTTTTGGACAACTTAATGTGGACAGTCTGAAATCACTTTTAGCTGATGCCAAACATGATACCATACGCATCAAATTGTATGACGACATTGGAAACAGTTATAAAACCAACAATCAAGATTCAAGCATATTTTTTCTACAAAAAGGCGTGGCATTAGCCCAGCAAAAAAAATACACCTACCAACAAACCTCTTTACTATCCGATTTAGCTTATGCTTATTATAGAAATGGCGAATTGGAAAAAGCGACTCAAGCTAATTTTGACTGCATGGCGTTGGCAAAACAATTGAATGACGATACATTAGCCTGTTCTGCCTATCACAATTTGGGTTTGATTTTTACGGACAAAGAAGACTATGCTAAAGCCATTACTTATTTAAAAAAAGCCGTTGCGACCAATGAAAAGTATCATAAAGAGCGTGCTTTGAATGCCAATTTGAATCCATTAGGTGGTGTTTATTTTGCACTGACACAATACGATTCGGCTTTGTACTATTTTAAACAAGCATTTGCTTTAAGTCAGAAACTTAAAAGTGATCGTCAATTAGCCATCGCCAGTTCCAATATTGGGGCTATTTACTACATGAAAAATGATTTTAAAACAGCCATAGATTATTACAATAAATCTTTAGAAGTTTATAAGAAAAATAATAATCTCGCTAATATGCCCGTCGCTTTATCTAATTTAGGTGAAGCATATATCGCACAAAACAATTTTACTGAGGGGTTAAAACTCTATGACGAAGCCTTGATGTATTGCGAAAAAGCAAAGGAAAATAATTTTCGGAGCGAAATGTATAAAATGTATGCCGATGCTTATGTGAAAAAAGGGGACTACAAACTGGCTTATGACTATCAATTAAAATTCAAAAGTGCAAAGGACAGTTTGACCAAAAAGCTCTATAATAAAAATGTAGCGGAAGCAGAAACCAAATATGAAACGAAAGAAAAAGAAGCCAAAATTGCACAACAAAAACTTGAACTTTTTCGCCAACAGTCATGGCTCATCACGTTGATTAT
Organism: Saprospiraceae bacterium; assembly: GCA_031411275.1. Lineage (GTDB taxonomy): Bacteria > Bacteroidota > Bacteroidia > Chitinophagales > Saprospiraceae > JAAFJT01. Next base: position 27,833 of record JANOAU010000121.1, read on the forward strand.
CAGTCTTTTAGCTTTGGCAGCTTTTGCTTATTTGTATTATAACCGTTATCGTTTGAAACAAAAAACAATTTTAGATGCGGCTGTTATTCGAGAACAGCAGTTGGGCTTAAATGCCGTTATTGAAGCACAAGAAGCAGAACGCAAACGGATTTCAAAAGACCTACACGATGGCATTGCACAGGAATTAGTGGCTTTGAAATTGGGTTTTAATCGCTTACAAAATAAAATAGAAAAAATTGCACCCGATGAAGCGGTCAATATCGAACAATTAACAAATCAACTCAATGACTCTTGCAACGAAGTAAGAACCATGGCTCATGTGATGATGCCGCCCAGTCTTGAAACATCGGGTTTGGTCTCTGCTTTAGAAATGCTGTTGCGTAATAGTTTGCAACACAGCAATGTGCAATCTGAATTTGACCATTTTGATTTACCTGAACGCTTAAATGATAAAACAGAAGTGGGTTTGTATCGCATAGCCCAAGAGTTATTAAACAATATTCTGAAACATGCCCAAGCCTCTAAAGTCATTCTGCAATTATATAAAGCTGGCAATCAATTGATTATGCGTTTTGAAGACAACGGCAAAGGTTTTGACTTTGAAGCTGCTAAAAATAAAAGCAGTATGGGTTTGCTGAATATTTTAAGTCGGGTCAATAATTTGGGCGGTACTTTTTTTTCTGAAAAAGGCGCGGCGGCTGGTACAGTTTCGACGATTCGGATACCGTTAATATGAGTTATGGGTTATGAGTTATGAGTTATGAGTTATGAGTTATGAGTTATGAGTTATGAGTTATGAGTTATGAGTTATGAGTTATGAGTTATTATTTATTATTTATGAGTTATGAGTTATGATTTATG
>JANOAU010000122.1:0-14496 GCA_031411275.1 Saprospiraceae bacterium
TCCGCAAAAAGCGCGGCGATGGCTGTTTTTTTTATCGAAAATACTGAGGGGGTGCTTGACATAAAAACGAAAATAAATCTAAGAGACTGTTTTAAAACAGTTTCTTAAATATCTGCTTTAAGTAGTAGAGAGAAAATAAGAAGAAAGTAGGGGAATATATAAAGAGTTGAAAATCAAATTTTTATACCTCATCATTCTTTCCGATTTCTTTCTACTATATACTTAAAAGTGTTTTTATATTAATCACTTACATTCCTATTTTACACCTCAGAAAAGTAGAAATTCCCCTTCCACACACCTTAGGCATAAATTTTGAACACAAAAGCAAAATAAAAAATATGTCTATCTACATCAAAACAGGGTCAGAACGTATCAATAGCTTAAAATCAACTGGCATCATGGCAGTTGTCGCTGTCGTTGCAGGCTTAGCGATTGGTAAAATGGGCTTGATAGTCGGTATTGCCTTAATCGGCATTCCACTCGTTTTTTTCTTTTTAAGGCTATTGCTTACGCGCCCAAGACTTGGTTTGCTACTCAGTCTTTGGGTCTCTTTTTTTGCATCAGGCATTTCGCGCTATATCAATGCTTCTTGGGGTCTTTTAATTGATATTTTTCTCTTTATGGGTTGGTTAGCCATTATTTTTCAAGTAAAAAAGAAAGATTGGTCGCCCTTGAACAATGATATCATGAAAGTTACTTGTGCATGGTTTGGCTTGGTATTTCTCGAAATAATAAACCCTGAATCCAATGGCCCTGAATGTTGGTTCTATGCGATGCGTGGCGATGGTTTCTATCAAATATTGGCTTTTGGTTTAACCTTTATGCTTTTTAGAGATAGGAAACATATGGATTCCTTCCTCAAATTAGCCACTTGGCTTTCCATTGTTGGTACTTTGTGGGGCTTACGTCAAATGATTTTTGGTGTGGATGCCGCCGAATATGCTTGGTTGTACGTCGAAGGTTTTGCGTTTACACACATGTTGGCGGGCGTTTTAAGGGTCTTTTCTTTTTATAGTGATGCGGGTCAATTTGGCTCCTCACAAGCCATGTTCGCCTTAGTGTGTGGCATCATTGCTTTCTCACCTATGTCAAAAGGATACAGATTTTTCTATGCTTTTGCAGCTATTCTCACTTTCGTAGGATTCGGTATTTCGGGTACGCGCGGCGCGATTGCTGTGCCAGGTGTAGGTGTACTGGTTCATTTATTTTTAAGCAAAAACTTTAAGATTCTTATGCTTGGTTTGACTATAGCAGGAGGTGCTTTTGTTTTTTTAAAATATACCACAGGACTTCAACACGTTGAACAAATTAGACGTATGAGAACCGCTTTTAATCCCGACGATGCTTCCCTTTTAGTCCGTATCAACAATCAAAAGACTTTTGGACGACACTTAGCCACTCGTCCATTTGGCGGCGGCATCGGTGCAGCGGGTTTTTGGGGCTTCCGATTTGCACCTTATAGTCTATTGGGTAATACCGCAACCGATAGTTATTATGTTAAAATTTGGGCAGAAACGGGTATTATCGGCATCAGTTTACATCTTTTCATGTTCGGCTATTTTGTCGGCAAAGGCGGGTTTGTTGTATGGCATCTTAGAGATCCCGTGCTGCGTGCAAAAGTGGCGGGTATGTACAGCGGCATGTGCGGTATCTTGATGGCAAGTTATGGCAATCAAGTATATAGCCAATTGCCAACGGGCATAATCATGGGTATTATGATTCCATTAATTTTTTTATCCCCTCAGTATGACGACGATATTACGGCTGAAGCAGAGGCAGCAGCTAAAGCAAATGAGGAAGCAGCAAAAGCATTAGCTTGGAACAAATTGTAGTGATAAATCCATAGAGTCTATGTAGCATATTTTTGTAATAAGATTTATACCATCCTTCTAAATCTACCAATTTCAGTAGGAATAAACCCAAAAACCGAAAAGCCGCTTGACCGCCATCAAAACCCCTTTACTTTTGAAAGAAAAAGAAGAGAAAACTGCTTTCCTACAAAATACACCCTTTTTTCCAAAGGAGTCCCTTCGGACGAAGAAATCCTTCGGATCAGTATTCCCACACACAAAGGCTGTTTCGTCTTCATTTTCTCAACTTATAACCATTTAAACTATGTTGCTTTTTACAATTCTCAATGTTATCCTCATAGCGTATCTGGCGTGGGGTGTCCTCTATCAATTTATCTTCTCTGCCGCAGGACGGTTTTTCAAAAACAAAACCTTGCATAAAACGACCCGTTCAAGGCGTATAGCGGTTTTTATCCCTTCTTACCAAGAAGATGCGGTCATTTTGTCGTCTGCAAAAGCAGCGTTGACGCAGAATTATCCCACAAATGATTACCAAGTTATTGTCATTGCTGACAAATTGAAAGCAGAAACCATCTCAGAATTGAAATCCATGCCGATTCAAGTGGTTGAAGTTTCTTTTGAAAAAAGCACAAAAGCTAAGGCTCTCAACATGGCACTCAAAACGATAGATGCGAGCAAATTTGATATTGCTGTTATTCTGGATGCCGATAATGTCATGAAAACAGATTTTTTAAGCCGTGTCAATGCCCGTTTTGAGGAAAATATTGTCGTACTTCAAGGTCGCCGCGCTGCAAAAAACGGACAAACGGGCGTTGCGCTACTCGATGCGGCCAGTGAAGACATCAACAACCATATTTTATGTAATGGACACAGTGTATTGGGATTATCTGTCCGTTTAGCAGGTTCGGGCATGGCTTTTGATTATAAACTATTTGAAACCATCATGCCGCAAATAGAAGCAATCGGCGGTTTCGACAAAGAGATAGAATTACGCCTTACGCGTTTAGGTATTGCCCTCAATTACGATTCTGAAGCCATTGTTTATGACGAAAAAGTGGGTCATACAAAACAGTTTTCCAAGCAAAGAAGTCGTTGGATTGCCGCACAATTTCGCTATGCAAAACTGTTTATACCGTCCGCTTTTATGCGTTTTATACTGAGGGGTCAATTCGACCATTTCAATAAAGCGATACAGATGGCACTGCCGCCCCGTTTGATTTTGCCATTTGCATTGATGATTATGACTCTTTTGAATGTGATTTTTCAGAATAAAGCAATGTTCCTCATAGCTTTTAGTGCTTTGATAGTCAATGTTTTATCTTTTGTTTTGGCAATGCCGAAACATTATTTTACAGTAGAAAACCGTGCTATGTGGCTCGCTATACCCCGCACTTTGGGGGCAACTTTTATCGCCCTCACAAATTTGCGTGAAGCCAGTCGGCGGTTTATTCATACATCGCACGAAGTTATTGTTCATTAATATGAAGTTGTAGGGAAAGGCTTGATACTTTCTATCTGTACGTTATTGAGCAGGCGGTTTTAAATCACCCACTCAATAACGTACAGATAGAAAGTCAGGATTACTAAAAAATTTAATAGCAGCCGCTTTTAAAGACAACCTCATTATCAACTCAATATCATGTTAGGAGAAGGAATGCCATGGCATATTATCATGATTTTTTTCGTCATTGGTGTTTTTGCAGGTATCAACGGCGGTAAAAAAGATAAAAAAAAGAAAGAAGAGACAAATCAACAAAACATTGAAGTATGAAAATACTCTACATCTGTAAGTCCCTACCTCACCGCTATCAAGGCGGTATTCAAACCCATACAGCAGAATTGGCAGCGCACCTCGCTCAACGTGGGCAAGAAGTCCATATATTGACCGCAGGAAGTATGCGAAAAGGTGAACAAAGGTACGAACTCAATGGCTTTACAGTCATTGAAGTGCCTTATATGCCGATGCGCCGATTGCCTTTCTTACCAACGCTTTTAGAGGAATTGAGCTTCAATGTAAGTGCTTGGTGGTGGTGGAAAAAAAATCAAACCAATTACGATATTGTTCATATACAGGGACGAAGTGGCTTTTTATTTCCAAAACAGGAGAATAAAACGCCCATTTTTACGACTTTTCATGGTTTAATTGCCATTGAAAATCGTCTTTCAAAAAAAATTTTAAATTTTGACAGAAAAATTCATCAGCGTTTTGCTTCTCATTTTGAAAAAAATGCACTTAAAAACAGTGATGCTATCATTGCGGTCAGTCGTGAAATGCAAGCGGAACTGCATGAATTGGACATAAAAACAAATGAAAAACCAAGATATATCTTACCAAATGGCGTTGCCATAAACAGTTCAGAAAGTTCAACAATACAAAAGGATAAATCAGACCTTAATTTGCTCATTTTTGTCGGCAGACTTGACCGTATCAAAGGTATTTTTAACCTTGTGGAAGCCATGAAAAACGTTGATAAAAACGTGCAACTCATTATGATAGGTGATGGTCAAGACCGCGCAGAGCTTGAAAATCGGATTGATACAGAAGGACTTTCAGAGCGCATCCTTTTGATGGGTTCTCAATCCAACGAAAACGTTTTAGCTTGGATTAAACGTGGATTTGCCCTTGTTTTACCTTCTTTTCATGAAACACAAGGCATCGTTTTGCTTGAAGCCAATGCCTCTGGCAAAGCAGTCGCTGCGGGCAAAGTCGGCGGTGTACCTGAAGTCGTAACGCATGGAGTCAATGGTTTGCTATTCGACCCACATAATATTTTAGAGATTTCAAATGTCCTCAACGAACTCTATCGATACCCAGAAAAAACGAAAAAAATGGGTGAAAAAGGACGAAAGATAGTCGCTGAAAAATTCGATTGGTCAAAAATTGCTGCCGATACTGAGGGGGTCTATCAGCAAGTATTAGAGACTAAAAAAGGTAAAATATATACGTTAAACCCTGCGTATTAAACTCAAACAAATAAATGCAAAAACCTACTTTTTTCCGTTCCAGTAGCCACGCCATGGTTGCGGGTGCCGCTCAACAAGGTTTCGCGCTTGTTCATTTTTTGATGGTTGTGAGGTGGTTGACACCTGCTGACGTGGGTGCATGGGCCATGTTTTTGACTTTAACGTCATTCATAGAAATGGGGCGTTTGGGTCTGATACAAAACAGCATGGTACATTTCACAACGCACAACCCCGACGACCGTTCCCGCATCGCTTCCGCAGCACTCGTTTTGAGCCTTGGTTCGAGCATTATTGGCGCATTGATTCTGTGGTTTATGAGTTTTTTACTGAGGGGGGTCTTTCAGATGCCCGACTTGCCTATGATGATGATGGGCTACGTCATTTTGACCGTATTGAATGCCGCTTTGCGCTTTTTCGATGGATGGCAAATGACGATGCATAATTTCAAAACCTCTATGCTCACAGCAAGCATTTTTGGCGCAACTTATTGTCTATTAACTGTTTTTGTAAAATTTTATTTCAATATATTAAGTACAGAAATCCTTGTTTTACTTCAAATTCCTGCATCTATCACTGCTTTATTATTCATTTTAAAAAGCAATATCAAACAAATAAAATTTGCATCCTTTGATCGTCTCTGGCTTAAAAAATTATTCCATTTTGGACGTTACGGCTTGGGTTCAAATTTGAGTTCTATGCTTTTTCAAAGGGTAGATATATTGTTGTTGGGTGCTTTTATGCCGCCCGCAGCTATTGCCGTTTACAATGTGGCTTCACGTCTTATCAGTTACATAGATTTTCCATTAAATATGTTAGGGCTGGTTTTATTGCCAAAAATAGCCACCGAGAATAGGCAAGGCGGCACAGCGGGAGTCATTCAATTGTTTGAAAAATCGGTTGCTGGGCTTTTAGCGTTTACGATTCCTGTGACCTTATTCACCATTTTTGGTGCTAAATATTTAGTCATTATTGTAGCAGGTGAGAAGTTTCTCGATGCCACTATCTTAGTCCAAATACTCGCATTTGCAGGCATTGTGAAGCCCTGGGGCAGGCTTTTCGGCGTTACTTTAGATGCCGTTGGCAAGCCCCAATGGAATCTTAAAATGTTGATATTCAGTATGTTCGTAACGATATTATTTAATTTAATGCTTATTCCACACTTTGGTACTGAGGGGGCGGCTATCGCAACAACATCAGCGATTTTTGTAACCATTGGCGTTGGACAAATTTTGTTGCGCCGCTGGATGGATGTGGATTTCAAACGGACAATTTATGGCGTATTACCCGCCTATCGTCTGGTCTTTTCAAAAATAAAATGGGCATGAAAACGCAAAAACCTTTGGTTTCTATTATCACTGTCAACTTTCGGCAAGCAGCCATTACGGTTGAATTATTACATTCTATAGGTGAAAATACCTACAAAAACGTAGAAGTCATCGTCGTTGACAATGGCTCTTTAGAGGATTGCACGGCTGTTTTCAAAAAAGCATACCCCTCAGTAAAAATACTTGTCAGTACCGAAAATCTCGGTTTTGCAGGGGGCAATAATCTCGGTATTGAAGAGGCAACAGGCGACTATTTGTTTTTTATCAATAATGACACAGTGTTAACAGATGGAGTGATAGAAGCCTTACTGTCTCGTTTTTCAAAAAATTCTGACATCGGTGTTGTCAGTCCAAAAATTCGATATTTTGACAATCCAAATATCATCCAATACGCTGGTTTTACAGAAATGAACTCCTTGACTGGGAGAAATGAGGCTATCGGAAAAAATGAAACCGACAAAGGACAACACGACAGACCTTACGCCACCGCTTATGCTCACGGTGCGGCGATGATGGTGAGCCGAGAAGTCATTGATAACGTAGGCGATATGCCCGAAGATTTTTTCTTATATTATGAAGAACTCGATTGGTGCGCCCAAATAAAACGCGCAGGTTTTACAATTTGGTACGAACCTATGGGCTTGATTTATCACAAAGAAAGCGCAGCTGTTGGCAAATTGAGTCCTTTAAAAATATATTATATTACCCGCAATCGGTTACTTTTTATGCGCCGCAATGTGAGTGGTTGGCGATTAGCGACTTTTCTCACCTATTTTTATAGTATCACTGTTCCTATAAAAAGTGTATCTTTTCTGTTGCGCAAACAATTTTCTTTGTTTATACCTTTTTTGCGGGCGTGTTTATAACTTATTGATTAATAATGCGTAAGTATGATAGAATTACACAAAAAAGAAGAACAAAATCATGAAAGGAGTCGTTTTTACAGGTTTTTTGGATTTGGTCGAAAATAATTTCGGCTACGAAATGGTGGACAAAATCATTACATCAAGTGATTTGATGTCGGGCGGTGCTTATACGTCTATTGGTTCATATCCCCACAGCGAGTTGGTTCAACTAAGCACACAATTAAGCCGTTATACAGAAATTCCAGTGCCAAAACTGATGAATTTATATGGTCAACATTTTTTTTGGATTTTAGCGGCACAATACGCCCATATCTTATCGCAAGTCAAAACGGCTTTTCAATTGCTCGAATCGGCAAACAGCCATATTGAAGTGGAAGTCAAAAAGTTATACCCTGACGCAGAACTACCTCAACTCACGACAAAGCGTTTGAATGATAAAACCCTGGAAATGGTTTATACTTCAAAGCAAAAAATGGTTGATTTTGTAGAAGGATTGATAGAATCCAGCCTAAAATACTTTGAGGATAAGAGTACTATCGAAAAAACGAGTCTCACAAAGGACGGTTCTACAGTCCGTTTCATTATTACAAATCAATAAATGAGTAACGAAATTGTCGTACTAAAACGCCGTGTTGACCGTGAACGGCTTGCGCGGCGACATGCCGAATCCATCTTGGAACAAAAGGCATTGGACTTATATTATGCCAACAAGGAGTTGCGTGTACTGAATGAAAATTTGGAATTTAAAATTTCGGAACGCACGCGCGCTTTGCAAACGAGTCAAACCCGCTTGGCTGCCTTGATTAGCAATTTACATTCAGGTATTTTAGTTGAAGATGAGTTGCGACGTGTTGTTTTGACAAATCAGATGTTTTGCGAGATTTTTAGTTTAGAAGTGTCTCCCGATAAGCTTATCGGCATGGATTATTTTGATTTAACCGATGATTTTAAGCACCTTTTTGAACATTCCGAAACGTTTGACCAACGGGTAGAAGCTATTTTGGAAAGCAAAGAGGCGGTTGTAAATGAAAAATTGCCCTTGCGTGACGGGCGTGTGTTGGAACGCGATTATGTACCTATTTTGTTAGATGGTCAATACAATGGGCATCTTTGGCAATACAGCGATGTGACAGCCGAACATTATGTACGCGAAGACCTCAAACGCAGTGAAGAGAAGTATCGAGGCATCATCGAAAATATGGAATTGGGTTTGGTAGAGGTTGATAATCAAGGACTTATCATACGCGCTTATCCTCGATTTTGTACCATGGTTGGTTATACGGCGGATGAATTGTTAGGCAAAGATGCCCTTTACACATTGATTCCAAGTGAATATTACCCCATTTTGGAACAACAAACCCAAGACCGTTTGCAAGGTATCGGCAATGTCTATGAAGTAGAAATGATAAAAAAAGACAGCTCGCGCATATGGGTACTCATCTCTGGCGCACCTATTTTTGACCTCGATGGCTCTATCGTCGGCTCTATTGGTATTCATTATGACATTACTTACCAAAAAGACCTTCAAAACGAACTCGAAGAAGCCCGTCAAAGAGCTGAAGAAGCCCAAAAAGCCGAAAAACAGTTTTTGGCAAATATGAGTCACGAGATTCGCACACCCTTAAATGCCATAATTGGCATGGCGCATTTGCTTTATGATACTGAACCGACTGCCGAACAGAAGGAATATTTGTCTGTTTTGAAAAATTCGGCAGAAATACTGAGGGGGTTGATTTCGGATGTTTTGGATCTATCAAAAATACGTTCGGGCAATTTTGAGATCCAACACAATGAATTTGACCTCGCAGGTTTGGTCACTGCGATGGTCAAAACTTTTCAAATGTGCCATGAGGATAAAGAATTAACTGTTGAACTTAACCTCGACCCTGAGCTACAAAACATGGTTGTTGGAGACGATTTGATGCTCAATCAAATTCTCATAAACTTGATTGGCAATGCAGAGAAATTTACACAAAAAGGAAAAATAACAGTATTTGTACGCTTGAAATCACGCAAAAATAACCGTATAAACGTTGAATTTAAAATTGCAGATACAGGTATTGGCATTCCAAAAGAAAAGCATGATTTGGTCTTTCAAACTTTCAGACAAGTGGACGGTGACATCAAACGCAAGTTTGGAGGTACAGGTTTAGGCTTAGCTATTACAAAACAATTGGTTGAAATGCAAGGTGGTTCGATTCGTTTAAAAAGTCAATTAGGGAAAGGCACAACCTTTACGTTCAATATTTTTTATCAAGAAACGGATAAAAAAATAGCGTCAGAAGACCGTCCCATTTCCGAAAATGATCGCTTAGATGTGGCGGGTTATCGGGTTTTGGTAGTAGAAGACAATCACATGAATCGGAAGTACATTTCTACGCTCTTGACAAAATGGCAAGTGAATTACCAAATGGCGCACAATGGCTTGGAAGGCGTTGAATTAGCAAACCATGAGCCTTTTGATTTGATTTTGATGGATATTCAAATGCCAGAAATGGATGGCTACGAAGCCACAAATGCCATTCGTTATACTGTTAATTTGAATCAAGAGACACCTATTATTGCTTTGACGGCTTCGGCTATGGTGTCACAAAAAGATAAAGCTTTTTTGGCAGGTATGAATGACTATTTGTCAAAACCCTTCAAGCCATCTCAACTTTTTGAAAAATTGAAACTTTATTATAGCCAAAGACCTGAAAGAAAGACTGAAACGGCTTCCGATACTGAGGGGGGGTATTATCCACCTTTTGCCTTCAATAAACGATTAGATGCCGCTTTACTCACTGAATTTTATGGTGATGATTTGAGTTATGCGCGTGATATGTTTGATATTTTTTTAACAACCGTCATGCCAGAATATGCGACTTTGAAAGAACAAGTTATCGCTCAAAATACGACTGAGGTGGGGCGTTTGGCGCATAAACTAAAACCGACTTTTGCAATGGTCGGTCTGCCCGATTTGGAACAAAAAATGGAAGCTATTGAACATTCTGCGAAGCGCAATGATGACCCCTCAGTATGGTGTACGCTGTTTGAGGATTTTGAAAAACACATCGTTGAAGCTGTGGATGTGGTCAAAAAAGACCATACAAGACTTTTAAACATCAAGTTTACTACCAATGCTGTAGGCTATTCTATTTAAAATCTCCTAAAAACATATTGAAAAGTGTCGGAATTAGTCACCAGAACGACACATCTTTTGGCAACAATAAACTAAATGGCATTGTTGTTGACACTTCTTTCTTTAGATTTCGAAAAACATATTAAAGAAGCGGTAGTAGCCGCAAAATAAACTTATAATTCTCATCGAATATGAAACTGAAGTGCATTATTGTTGACGACGATTTAATGGCGCGTACAGCTTTGGAACGACTGTGTGAAAAAAATAGAAACCTTGAATTGTTGCTGACCTTTGAAAATGGCAAAACCGCTCTTGATTTTCTATCCCATACCCAAGGCATTGATTTAATGTTTTTGGATATAGAAATGCCTATACTATCTGGTATTGAAGTGTTAGAAAAACTGGCAGTTGTACCTTTGGTCATTTTTACAACGTCAAGAACAGATTATGCTTATGAAGCCTTTGAATTCAATGCAATTGACTATTTGAGGAAACCCATCACAGCACCCCGCTTCGACCAAGCCGTGGACAAAGCCTTGACAGTTTTGCAAAAACGGCAAGTTTTTCAAGCAGAAGCAAACGAAATTTATGTCCGCGAAGACGGGCGGTATATTCGTGTCCCTTGCGATGAGATTTTATTTTTTGAAAACGTGGGTGATTATATCCGTGTTAAAACAGTAAAATCACAGTACATTATTCACGGCACTTTGAAAAGTATTGATGAAAAACTCAATGATGCTCGTTTTCTTAAAGTACATCGTACGTACATTGTTAATTTGTCAAAAATCAAGGACATTGAGGAGAACTCATTAGTTATTGACAAAAGCGTTATTCCTATTAGCCGAGCCAATAAAGGAGAGTTGCTGGGGCGATTAAAGATTTTGTAACCTGCACAACTTTTATGCTTAAATATAAGTGATTTATAGATTTAAGAATGTTTAAGGTCTTGGATAACTTCTAGCATCAGTCCTGTTTCATCGGCTATTTTTTGGACTGAATTATCTTTGTTTTGCAACATAATTAATGCTTTTTCATATCCTATTTGGGTTTTCTGAACAAATTCAACAGACACTTTATAATCGTTTGAAAATGGTTTGCCTACAATAATAGACTTAAATAGTTAATAACCAATATTTTATATTTTTCACTTTTCGTTTTTCACTTTTCATTTAGTATAACCAAATTGGCAATCGAATCTATTGAAGTCATACCATTTTCCAAAAGGCTTATTATAAACTCCTGTGATTTTATAGTCGCTTCTTCAAGTGTCCCTTCAAGTTTACCTTACTTAAAGCAAACATCTTTACGAATATCACAAGTAATAGGCATAGTATCCATAATTTTAGTTAATAATGGTTACAAATTACGCACACTTGAAATAATTTCCAACTGAACAAGATGTTTTTCTAATTTTAACCCACCTTTATCCAACTTTTTATTTGGAGTTAAAGTTTTATTGCTAAAACATTGAAATTCAATCATTTATGAACACTTCGACATTGTTAGACAACGAAGAAACACTCGACCCACAGGACTGGACGGCCCTCCGTCATCTCGCCCACAATATGGTGGATGATATGCTCAATTACCTCGAAAATGTCAAAAATCGCCCCGTTTGGATACCCATTACTGAGGGGGCAAAATCTGCGCTCAATCAACCATTGCCAACTAAACCAACGCCGCCTGAACAGGTTTATGAAGACTTCAAAACACACGTCTTGCCCTTTAATATGGGCAATGGGCATCCTCGTTTTTGGTCATGGGTCAATGGCAACGGTACGGCTATGGGTATGTTGTCCGATATGCTTGCATCGGGGATGAATCCAAACAATACGATAGGCGAACATGCAGGGCAATACGTTGAAAAACAAGTGATTACGTGGTTAAAAACGATGTTTGGTTACCCCTCAGTAGGCAGTGGGCTTTTAGTGAGTGGCGGCTCTTTGGCGAATATTACAGCCATTATTGTCGCTCGAAATCATTTCGACAGCCAAATTCGAGCGACTGGAAACGCTTCCGTTGGGGGTCAATTAATCATGTACTGCTCTTCTGAAACACATAATTGTTTGTTCAAAGCGGCAGATGTCATTGGTATTGGCAACGATAATTTGAGAAAAATACCTGTCAATGCAGATTTTGAAATAGATGTCAATGCCTTGGAAAAAGCGATTTTAGACGATAAAAAAGCTGGAAATGTGCCGTTTTGTATCATTGGCAACGCAGGAACAGTCAATACAGGAGCTATTGACCCCCTCAGTAAACTTCAAGATTTGGCGCATGAACACGGTCTTTGGTTTCATGTGGACGGTGCTTTTGGGGCTTTGGCAAAACTTGATGCCGCTTTTGATACCCGCCTCAAAGCCATTGAAACAGCCGATAGCGTCGCTTTTGACTTGCACAAATGGCTCTATATGAACTACGATGTTGGCTGTGTTTTAATACGAGACGAGACAATTCACCGTGCAGCATTTGCACAAGCGGCATCCTATTTGGCGCATCATGAACGTGGTTTGGCGAGTGGTATTGAACCGCGTGGCAATTTTGGGCTCGAACTGTCACGTAGTTTTCGCGCCCTCAAAGTGTGGATGTCTTTGAAAGAACATGGCGTTGAAAAATACAGGCGGCTCATCAGTCAGAACATCGCGCAGGCCTTTTATCTTGCCCAACTCATTGATAATCAACCTCTTTTGGAACTTTTGGCAAAGCCTGTGATGAATATCGTATGCTTTCGATTCAACCCCCAAGGGCTTTCTGATGAAGCCTTGAACGCTTTAAATAAAGAAATTTTGATGCGACTACATGAGCAAGGTATTGCCGCACCATCTTATGGTTTATTGGATGGTCGTTATGCGATAAGAGTTGCCAATGTTAATCACAGAAGTAAAAAAGAAGATTTTGAGGCATTAGTGGATGGCGTTTTGACGATTGGGCAAAAGTTAATATAGTATTTTTTGTCATTCTGAACGTAGTGAAAGAATCTGTGTTTACTATTTATTTAGATTCTTTCACTACGTTCAGAATGACAAAAAAACATCTCAAAAAGCCGTGATACTGAGGGGACAGTTCACGGCTTTTTTTTATTTTTATCTTTTTTCAAAAACAACTGTAACAAACCCACAAGACGATTCGTCGTTGTGTTATAAATGCCTAAAAATGAATTTTGAAAAGCTTGCCATCCATGTTAAAGACAAACTCTACCGTTTTGCGCTCCGCATGACAGGTGATACAGCAGAAGCGGAAGATGTGGTACAGGAGGTTTTCATAAAAGTATGGAACAAGCGCGAGGATATGCAAGAAGTGCTGAATCACGAGGCTTATTGCATGACTTTGACCCGCAATCTGTCACTCGATAAAATGCGTTCTAAGCATCGGCGAACAGCAGAAATTGGCGAAGCATTGCAGATAACTGATTCATATTCAACACCTTATGACACAATAGAAACAAACGATGCAATAGAGAATATCAGAAAATGGATGCAGGATTTGCCCGAAAAACAACGACTGACGATGCACTTACGCGATATAGAAGGTATGACTTATGACGAAATATCAGCTGCCTTAGAAATGACAATGCCGCAAGTAAAAGTGAATTTGCATCGGGCAAGGCAGTTTATTCGAGAAAAAATGTTAGCAGCGGAAAGCTTTAGAATAGTTGATAATGGATAATGACATGTTTAGGAAATTTTTAAAATTTCCTAAACATGTAACTTCAAACTCTTTTTTGAATTTATAAATAATTGATACAATGACTTTTACAATAATAAATGAACTGATAGAAAAATACTTCACAGGCGAAACGAGCCTTGAAGAGGAACACATACTCAGGGGATACTTCAAAAGGTCAGATGTTGACCCGCGCCTATTATCTTATGCCCCACTTTTTCAGTTTTTTGAAAAAGAGAAAGACATCGTTTTTGATGACACTAAGATGCCGCTATTCCAAAGTGCTGATGCGGGCATACCAAAACGCGAAATGCGAAACCCAAAACTCAAAATACTGAGGGGGGGATATTTTTGGAAAATAGCAGCAACATTAGCGTTTTTGGTGGTTGGCAGTGTCGCTATATTCAAAGTTTTTGAGCCAAAGTCACCCCAAATTGTTGAACATCGAGGTGCAAAAATAATTGTACTTGATGGAGATGATGATCCTGAAGTAGCTTATGAAAAAGTGAAAGAAGCTTTGTCGTTGGTTTCTAAAAAAATGAAAAAAGGGACAGACGAAACGACCGATGGTTTAATAAAATTAAAAGAAGCGACAGTAGTTTTAAACCAAGAAAACTAAGCCTTTTATTTTTATCTAAAAGACATTTGAACAATATTATAAATGAGAAATCTGATTTGTTTTGCCATTAATAAATTTTAATTAAATTATTTAAATTTATTAAAAACAATTTAATATCATATTAATT
>JANOAU010000123.1:0-4039 GCA_031411275.1 Saprospiraceae bacterium
AAAAGCGGCTGATTATTTACGCACGCATTTAGGTCAAAAATATACGATGATTACACTTTCTGAAAAAGGGTTATATTTTGAGGAAAATACCCTTATCACTGAAAGCGGAGACTTGTCATTGCGAGGTACGGATTGTCACTTCGAGCGGAGCGCGGCAGAAACTGGGGTCAGCAAAAGTAAAATATATCCAACTAAATCGCGTAATATTGCAGATGTGAGTGGTGCAGGTGACACTGTCGTAAGTGTGGCAGCATTAGGCTTAGCTTCTGCGTTAGGCATAGATACTATAGCTACATTATCGAACTTAGCAGGCGGGCAAGTATGTGAAACGGCAGGTGTTGTACCTGTCAATCTCGAACAATTAGCCTACGAATTTTCGTCTTAATTTTTCTCTATTTCCTCATGATAAAACTCGATTTTATCTAATTAGCTCTTCCTCCAAGCCTCAAAATGAATTTAAGTCAAAATTTTCACGTACCTTTTCGGTGTGAAACATACTTTTATTCGGCTTTCCTTAGCAAAGCTGATATTTTTTTGAGTTAAACATTTTTATTGAATAAATTATTGCTTTACTTTGCCATTCTTGAGCCTTTTATATAAAACACTCCTTTGGGTAGTATTTTTGTTATTAAAAGGGATATTCAAATCCATTTCACAATTAAAATTAAATTATTATGCGTCAAATTTTTACTCATTTTTTTGCCATGACGATGCTTTTGCTAAGCGTCAATACACTGAGTGCTCAAACGACTTTGTGG
This sequence comes from Saprospiraceae bacterium, assembly GCA_031411275.1. Lineage (GTDB taxonomy): Bacteria > Bacteroidota > Bacteroidia > Chitinophagales > Saprospiraceae > JAAFJT01. The sequence continues at coordinate 759 of JANOAU010000123.1, forward strand.
CCTATCGCCTCAGATAGTGCTACTATCAAAGCCAGTCAGTTTTCAGATACCACTCAGATATTTCAAAGTAAAACAGCCACTCCAACGCCGCCTGCTGGTTTTAAAGGTTGGGTATCCAAGCCATTGGTATCCGATGACCCTGCAAAATTAGACAATACTCAATGGATTTGGACTAAAAACACCAGTAGTAGAGGTGCTTACGGAGGTAATCGCCCTATGAACTCACCCACAAGTGCCAATGGTTCAGCTTTTTTTGATTCTAATTTTTTAGATGATGGTGGTGTAGCAGCTAATGCCGGCACAGGTCCGTCACCTTCCCCTCATGCTGCTGAATTAATTTCACCTGTAATGAATACTACCGGTTTTTCCGACATTATCGTACAATTTCACCAAATTTTTAGAAATTTCCAAGCCCGTACTTATGTAGCCTATTCAAGTGATGGAGGAGCTACTTGGTCGCCGGATATTCGATTCAACGATGAAATAGCTGCTAATGCCTCATCTCCAAATCCTGTTATTGCAACCAATACCGATTCTACTAGAAAAAGAGTCACTCTTAAGGGAAGCGTAGGCTCGGCTAATTTCAGAATCAAATTTAAATTTGATGGCGATTATTACTATTGGGCGATTGATGACGTATCATTAATTAACTTCAAGTATTATGATATACAAGTCAATACCACTTTTTATGCCATTCCACCAAGCCTTTATACACCTGTCAATCAATTGGATACCATCCGATTCCTCGCAGATGTGAGTAATGTAGGTACAAATGCTATGAATAATGTCAAACTACAAGTAAAAGTATGGCGTGCATCTGATACAGCATTGATTTATAATAGTACAAGTTCAGAATATCCTGTTTCTTTCAAAGCAGATACAGCTTACGAGAATCGTATTCTACCCAATGTTTTATTACCTGCAACAATTTCTCAAGTAGGTCGCTACTTTGGCAGTTATCGTGTTTTTGGAGATAGTTCAAAAGTAGATATTAATCCTGCCAATGATACTGTTCGTTTTACCTTTTGGGTATCAGATACTTCAACCGCTAATAGTGTAGTATCATCAGTCGGCAAATCTAATTATACAAAAGAAAATGCACTTTCAGTAATTACACGCTTAGGAAATGGTTACTGGACAGGAACAGAACCGCGCTCAGTAAGATATGGTAATTATTATAGAATAAACAAAGTACCGGCAACCATTACAACGTTAATTGCTAATTTAAACGCTAAAGCTGCAGCAGGAAGACGTATTCAAGGCAGTTTATATGAATGGAAAGATGCCAATAAAGACGGTGTTATTCAAGCTTCCGAAAGAACGCTGGCAGCCGCAGCCGATACCCTCATTCCAACCAGTATAGCTAACACCAATGCTTGGTATTTATTTAGATTAGTGGACATTAACACCAATAAAGCTTTTTATCCTAAATCTAATACAGATTACTTAGCGGTTGTTGAATTTGATGCGCCTTCAATAGCTGCACCCGTCGATTCCAACTATTTATTGATGGTATTCAATACAGCCACTTACGATTACGGGGCAATGCGCTATGTAACAGATTCTGTTGGTTCTCCACGATATAGTATTATTTTAGGAAAAACGGCTGATTCAGATTGGTCAACGGGCGGATTCACCAATCAAACATTGGTGCCAGTAGTACGCTTAAATGTATTGCCTTTTATTACCAATACAACCACTGTTTTGTCCAATAAAAACACGATGTTGGTATCACCCAACCCTGTTGGTCAAGATAATGTAGTCAATATTCAAGTTGATTTGGAAAAAGTCAGTGATGCTTTATTCAGAGTCATGACAGTTGATGGCAGGTTGATGGCAGAGCAAGTGATGGATAAATTCCAAAAGCAAACCATTCAACTTCAAGTGAACGATTATCCGTCTGGCACATATCTCATTCAGATATTGACACCTGATGGTATCATGACGAAGCGTTTTGTAAAAGCGAATTAAATAATTGACAATCAATTGTTTATATAAAGTAAAAACCCGCAAGATGTAAAAGTCTTGCAGGTTTTTCTTTGCTTAAAATGTTAAAAAAGAGGCTTTATACTGAGGGGGTATCTACTTGACTAAAACGAACAATCCCCTTCCAAAAGCTGAGTGCTTGATTGAAAAGGGATTGTAATTATAAAATCCTTTCTCTTCAAATATAAGACATTTTATTCCGATTTACTCTTAAACAAAGACTCCACAAAAGCCTTTTTATTGAAAATCTGTAATTTATCAATGGCTTCGCCCACGCCTACATATTTTATCGGAATCTTGAATTGATCGCTGATACCGATAGCCACGCCACCTTTCGCCGTGCCATCCAATTTAGTCAAAGCTAAGCAACTGACATCAGTTACTTCCGTAAAATGTTTACATTGTTCAATGGCGTTTTGACCCATTGAGGCATCTAAAATGAGCATCACATCGTGCGGTGCACCGTCCATCGCTTTGCCCACTGAGCGTTTTATTTTGCCCAATTCGTTCATCAGATTCACTTTATTGTGCAAACGCCCTGCGGTGTCAATAATCACGACATCGCAATTGTATTTTTTAGCATATTCCACCGTTTCGTAAGCCACCGCAGCCGGGTCAGTGTTCATGCCTTTTGAATAAAATTCGCATCCCACACGCTCCGACCATATTCTCAATTGATCAACAGCCGCCGCTCTGAAAGTATCCGCCGCACCCAAGACCACTCGATAATCCTGCTTGGTAAGTTGATGTGCCAATTTGCCAATAGTGGTTGTTTTGCCTACACCATTCACGCCGACCACGAGCATCACATACGGGCGCCCCATACTGAGGGGTATATTAAAATCTTCTGCCTCTTCGGTATTATTTTCAGCGAGCAAATCCACGATTTCATCTTTCAGAATGAAGTTCAGCTCGTCGGTGTTCACATATTTATCCTTCGCCACACGGGCTTCTATGCGGTCAATAATTTTGACGGTGGTATCCAAACCCACATCAGAAGAAATGAGGATACTTTCGAGTTCATCCAAAACCTCTTCGTCTACGGTGGTTTTACCGGCTACAGCCCGCGCTATTTTTCCAAAAAAGCCTTCTTTGGTTTTTTCTAAACCTTTGTCGAGGTCTTCTTCTTTTTCTTTATTAAAAAAACGGCTAAAAAAACTCATATTATTATTGGGTTTTAAAAGTGCACAATCAATAAAAGCCAAAAAGGCTTTTTCTTCATTAAGAGAAAAAGCCTTTTTGGAAATAAGGAATTATGAATTATAAATGATGAATGATAAATTATGAATTTGTCA
>JANOAU010000124.1:0-65143 GCA_031411275.1 Saprospiraceae bacterium
TGTGCGGACTAACTTTAAGGCTTCACTTTTGAAGTCACTATCGTATTTACGATATGTCTGTTTGATGCGTTGTTTTTCCATATCACAAATGTAATCTCTTATTAGAGAATTTTGTGTGCGGGTTAATTAGACAATCTCAAATTTCAACTGAATGATTAGAGATTATTTTTCATATTTTTTCAAAAAGATTATTGAGGGGTGAAAATAGAAAAAAATAAAAAGTTATCCACACTATTTTGTAAATCCAATAAACGATTCTATCTTTGCGACGCGTCAGGCGACCAGCTCCTGCCGAACCTCCCCAGGGTGGAAACACAGCAAGGATAAGGTGGTTGAGCGGTGTGCTTGGCGCATTTTTTTTGTTTTTTAGTCGGCTTGTCGGTTAGCTGAATTGTCTAAAAAACGGAACAGGAACAACCGACACAATACTTACCAATAATTGTCTCATAGATGAAATTTTTTATTGACACCGCCAACCTTGACCAAATACGCGAAGCCAAAGACCTCGGCATCCTCGACGGCGTAACAACAAATCCTTCTCTAATGGCAAAAGAAGGCATTTCTGGAACTAATAATGTTCTAAAACACTACAAAGCTATTTGCGACCTTGTCGAAGGCGATGTCAGCGCAGAAGTTATTTCAACAGATTTTAAAGGCATGATTGAAGAAGGGCAACGCTTAGTTGACCTTGCTCCGAATATTGTGGTCAAAGTCCCAATGATTAAAGATGGTGTAAAAGCGATTGCTTGGTTTACAGAACATGACATTTCGACCAATTGTACTTTAATTTTCAGTGCAGGTCAAGCTATTTTGGCGGCAAAAGCAGGTGCAACTTACCTTTCGCCGTTCATCGGTCGCATTGACGATACAGCTTGGGATGGTATGGAATTAATCAAACAAGTGGCTGAAATCTATGGTATTCAAGGTTATGAAACGCAAATCTTAGCTGCCAGCATCCGTTCTCCTTTACACATCGTACAAGCGGCTCAATCGGGTGCAGATGTTGTCACTTGCCCATTGTCTGCTATTTTAGGATTGTTGAAACATCCTTTAACGGATATTGGTTTGAACCAATTCCTCGCTGACCACGAAAAGGCTAAAGCAATGGCTAATTAAGAAATGATGAATGATAAATGATGAATGATGAATTTTTAAAGCGTTGACTTACAATACTTTATAATTCAAAATGGTGAATTTTATTTTACTCATTTTACTAAGGATGAAAAGACGTTAAGGAAAGTATGAATGATGAAATGTGAAAAAGACACCCCTCAGTAAAACAGGTGCTTTTTCATATTTCATCATTCATTTATTATATTTTCCTTCAATTGCTTAACAAGACTATCCAATGAAAGAACCACAATTTTTTGCTAAACACATTGCTATTGCAGGAAATATTGGCGCAGGAAAAACCACGCTGACAACGCAACTCGCTAAACATTTCAATTGGGAACCTCATTTTGAAGATGTTGAGGACAATCCTTACCTTGCCGATTTCTACCACGACATGCACCGGTGGTCTTTCAATTTACAAGTCTTTTTTTTGAATAGTCGTTACCGCCAAATTTTGGGCATTCAAAAAGGTGAAAAAACAATTATACAAGACAGAACGATTTATGAAGATGCTCATATCTTCGCACCTAATCTACACGAAATGGGTCTCATGTCAAAACGGGATTTTGAAAATTATTTCACCCTTTTCGAAATGATGTTAGAACAAGTCTCTCCTCCTGATTTACTCATTTATTTGAAAGCAAGTATCCCCACCCTTGTAGGACATATTCAACAACGTGGACGCGACTACGAAGGTTCTATTTCGCTTGATTATCTCAAAAAATTGAATGAACGTTACGACTCCTGGGCTTCAACCTATACGGAGGGGAAGTTATTGGTTATCAATGCCGATGATATTGATTTTATCAATCGTCCAGAAGATTTAGGGGAAATCATCAGTAAAGTACAAGCAGAATTACATGGGTTATTTTGATTAGTTACTCGTTATTGGTTATTGGTAAATTAGTTATAGATTCCTATCCAATTCACGAATAACTAATTGTCAACTGAAACATTTTTTTATTTCATCCCGTAAAAGTTTGAACCTTAATGCAAAAAATCTAAAAAAAGGGTACTTTTGCACGCATTTTTTAAAAATCATTCAGAATTAATAATTTTCAATAAAAAATTAAGCAATAAATGGCTAAGCAGCAATTAAAGAAGGTCAGTAAAGACGAAGTATTGGTGGATATTGCAGAAGTGACAAAAGAAACACAACACTGGCTTGAAGTATATAAAAAACCAATTCTATACGGTGCGATTGCACTCGCTGTCATTATCGGCGGTTGGTATGCTTGGAATTCCTATGTGGACAGTAATCAGAAAAAAGCGGTTCAAGCCATGTGGAAGGCGGAACAAATGTTTAAACAAGACTCTTTTGCTGTGGCTTTAAATAACCCAGGCGGTGGTTACGAAGGCTTTTTAGATATTGCAAAAAAATATAGCAGCACGCCAGCGGGCAATGTTGCCAGCTATTATGCTGGTGTTTGTTATTTACAGTTGGGTAAATTCGATGAAGCTATTAAGTATTTAGATGATTGCTCTCCCAAAGGTGAAGTTTTACCCACCATGAAATATGGTGCTTTGGCAGATGCTTACAGCGAAAAACAAGACTTTAGTAAAGCCTTGAAATATTACAAAGAAGCCGCTTCTTCGGGGGGCATTGATGAGATGAAAGCCTTTTATTTGAAGCGTTATGGTATGTTGAGCGAAAATCAAGGCGATGTATCCTCTGCTTTAAATGCATACAAAGAAATTAAAGAAAAATTTGGCGCGACTAACGATGCACGTGATATTGACAAATACATCGCACGTGCTGAATCTAAGAAAAAATAAACCAATATAATAAAACAATCTCCATAGATGGGGCTGTTGATAAACGAAATGTTTATCGTTCAGCCCTTTTTTTTTACTTTCACCAAAATTCAATCCATGATAAAATTAACACAATACAGCCACGGTGCTGGTTGCGGTTGCAAAATTTCGCCTAAAGTTTTAGATGAAATTTTAAAGAATCAGCATGAAAAACAGTTTTATAAAAACCTCATCGTTGGCAATGAAGAGCGTGACGATGCAGCGGTAATGGATTTAGGCGATGGTTCGGCTATCATTTCTACAACTGACTTTTTTATGCCCATTGTGGATGATGCACAAGACTTTGGACGCATCGCATCTGTCAATGCTATTTCAGATGTCTATGCTATGGGTGGTAAACCGCTTTTAGCCGTCGCCATTTTGGGCTGGCCTATTGATAAATTGCCGCCCGAAGTAGCCAATCAAGTCATTGAAGGTGCCAGAAAGGCTTGTGCAGATGCCGGTATTCCTCTCGCAGGTGGCCATTCGATTGACTCGCCTGAACCAATTTTTGGTTTAGCCGTCACTGGACGTGTTTTGATTAAAAATATTAAGAAAAATGGTGGCGCAACTGAGGGGTCTGTTTTGTTTTTGACCAAACCTGTGGGCGTAGGCATCTTTACAACTGCCCAAAAAAAGGATAAACTCAAACCCGAACACGCTGACATTGCCCCCCTCAGTATGAAACGCCTCAACAAGCTCGGTGAAGTCTTTGGCACACTCGATTATGTGGAAGCAATGACAGATGTAACAGGTTTTGGCGTTCTCGGACATTTGAGCGAAATGTGCGAAGCCTCAAATTTATCGGCTGTGATTGACTTTGATAAAGTGCCTTTGCTCCATAAGGAAGCAATGGATTATTATTTGTCCGAAAAATGTATCCCCGGCGGCACTGTCCGTAATTTTGATAGTTATGGGCATAAAATTGGGCAACTATCTGATTACCAACGTCATATATTATGTGACCCGCAAACTTCTGGTGGTCTTTTGGTAGCTGTAAAAACCTCAAAAGTGGCTGAATTTATAGCCTTACTGAGGGGATATGATTTAGATTTAGAGCCAATGGGATATTTTGTTGAAAAGAAAGACAAGTTGGTTTCGGTTGTGTAATGTATAAATTTATTTAGACGTGATGCAAAAAATACAATACCCATAATCTCTTCACATTATATTCTCCATCTAAAGAGGGAGGCAATTGAGGCAAGTAAATAAAGATATGTGGTGTAATTTATTTAATTCCCTTTACTTATGTAACAATAACAACAAAACTAATAGCAAATGAAGCGAAACATTTATATCCTTTTCCTTATATTGACCCTACAAACTGCCTTTGCACAAGACAAAACGTCTTCATCTAAACCCACACCTTTTGTATTAGGGGTCATCAACGAGATACAGTCCCTTGAATTGGGGGAAAAACGTATCCTTAACATCTACTTGCCTGAAGGCTATAATGAACAGGACACGACCCACTACCCTGTTATTTATCTATTAGACGGTTCTGCGGATGAAGACTTTATCCATATTGTTGGGCTTGTGCAATTCAATAGCTTTTCATGGATTAATCGTTTGCCAAAAACGATTGTTGTGGGCATTGCTACTGTGGATAGAAAAAGAGATTTTACATATCCGACACACATTGAAGCAGATAAAAAAAGATATAAAACGGCTGGTCATTCCGATAAATTCATGAGTTTCATTGAAAAGGAACTTCAACCTTTTATCAATAAGACGTACAAAACAAATGCGTCTAAAACCATCATTGGACAATCGTTAGGGGGACTTTTGGCAACTGAAATATTATTGAAAAAGCCTTTATTGTTCGATAAATACATCATTATAAGTCCGAGTTTGTGGTGGGATGATGGTTCTTTGCTGAATGTAAAGTCAGACCTATTAGAAAAGGGTTTTGCTCAAAAGACAGATATTTATATAGGTGTTGGAAAAGAAGGATTGGCACCTAGCGATATTCCACACGTCATGGAAGTGGATGCTAATATATTGACAGAAAAAATAAAAAGTACAAAAAGTCAAAATGTCAACGTCTATTTTGACTATCTACCTCAAGAAGATCATGCAACGATTATGCACCAAGCGGTATTTAATGCGTTTAGGATTTTGTATCCCCTAAAGTAAAAGCCGTTGGGCAAATTAACCAAATGTTTATCAACCAAATGTTTATTTTGTGGGCTTTAGTTATAGATTTTCTAATTCTTTAAAACGAGCAACAAGATGTCCACAACCAATAACTTTTCTAAAAACGTTTCTCGGCGAAACTTTATGTACAAAGGGGCTTTGGCTTCTTTGGGTTTTGCAATGACCCCCTCAGTATGGGGTCTCCATTCGTCCAATTTTTGGACTTTAAAACCCGATTCTAAAATAAAAGGCGTTCAAATCGGTGTCATTACCTATTCTTTCAGAAGTTTGCCAAGTGCACCTGACAAATTGCTTCAATATTGCATTGATTCTGGCATCAGTGCCATCGAATTAATGGGCGATTCGGTGGAAGATTATGCGGGCAAACCCATAAATCCTGTAAAATTGCCGCCAAGAGTGCCTGGTCAACCCATGCAATTGACCGATGAACAAAAAACACAAATGGCTGCTTATCAAAAACAGGTTGCCGAATGGCGCGCCAAAGTGCCTATGGATAAATTTATGGTCATTCGCAAAATGTTTAACAAAGCAGGTGTCAGTATTTATGCTTTCAAACCCAATGCTTTAGGGGCAAACAACACAGATGCAGAAATTGAATACGCTTTAAAAGCGGCAAAGGCATTGGGTGCAAAATCTGTCACCGTTGAACTGCCCAACGATGCAGCTCAAACGAAGCGATTAGGCGATTTGGGGGCAAAACACAAGGTTTATATCGGTTATCATGCTCATTTACAAGCAACGGATACGCTTTGGGATGTCGCTTTGGCACAATCGCCTTATAATTCGATGAATTTAGATTGCGGACATTACATCGCAGCGGGCGGCAAAAACACTAAAGAAACTTTGTTGGCACTTATCAATGCGAAACACGACCGCATCTCTACAATGCACATCAAAGACCGTAAGAATAAGGAAAACGGCGGCGAAAATCAAGTCTGGGGACAAGGAGATACACCTATAAAAGAAATCCTTTCGCTTTTAAGAGATAAAAAATACAATATTCCCGCTACTATTGAATTGGAATACGATATTCCAAAGGACTCGGATGCGGTTAAAGAGACTAAAAAGTGTTTGGAATATGCCAAAAAGATGTTGACTTAAGGGTGAAAGGTGAAGGTGAATAACAATATATTTTTAACAAAAAAACTCATAACATCATGTCTAATACGAATAGTGTTCCTAAAGACGCTTCTCGGCGCCATTTCCTTTTAAAAGGTTCATTGGCGACCTTTGGTATTATCACAAGTACCCCCTCAGTATGGAGCTTGGCTTCATCAAATTTATTGGACGGTAAACCTAATTCAAAAATCAAAGGCGTTCAAATCGGTGTCACGACTTATTCTTTCAGAAGTATGCCATGTACGCCCGATAAATTGGTGCAATACTGTATTGGTTCAAATATCAATGCCATAGAACTGAAAGGTGATGAAATTGAAGACTTTTTAGGCAAACCCGTCAATCCTGTTAAAGTAACACGTGTGGCAGGAAAGCCTGTGCCTTTGACAGATGAACAGAAAACACAATTAGCTGCCTACCAAAAACAAGTAGCAGATTGGCGAACAACCGTTTCGATGGATAAATTCAAGGAAGTGCGCAAAATGTTTAAAAAAGAAGGGATTGACATTTATGCTTATAAACCCAATGCGCTCGGTGCAGAAAACACAGACGGTGAAGTAGAATACGCCATGCGCGCCGCCAAAGCTTTAGGTGCAACTTCTGTCTCGGTTGAGTTGCCCAAAGACGGCATTCAGACTAAAAGATTGGGCGATTTAGGCACTAAAAACAAAGTTTATATCGGTTATCATGCCCATTTGCAAGCAACAGATACGGCTTGGGATGAAGCTTTAGCACAATCACCTTATAATACCATGAATTTGGACTGCGGACATTACATTGCGGCGGGTGGGAACAATACGAAGGCAGCTTTATTAGCACTCATCGAAGCCAAACACGAACGCATTTCTACTTTACATATCAAAGACCGTAAAAATAAGGAAAACGGCGGCGAAAATCAAGTGTGGGGACAAGGCGATACGCCCATAAAAGAGATTTTGGCTCTTTTGAGAGATAAAAAATACAATATTCCTGCTACTATTGAATTGGAATACACCATTCCGAAAGATTCTGATGCCGTAAAAGAAACTAAACGGTGCTTGGATTATGCGCGGGAGATGCTTTCTTAATGTAATGGCGAATGGATAATGGATAATTCAGAAATGTAAAATGTAGATTAACAAATGTAAAATGTAAAAGTGAGGGCGCACGACTTCTACATTTTACATTTGTTAATCTACATTTTACATTTCTGAATTATCCACTATCAACTATCCATTATTTCGGGCGCATCAACCCTTCTTGCACCACAGAAGCGACCAATTTACCATCTGTTGTAAAGAAATGACCCCTTGAAAAACCTCTGCCATTCGATGCGCTCGGGCTATCAATGGCAAAAAGCAGCCATTCATCGGTTCTGAAAGGTCTGTGAAACCACATGGCATGGTCGAGACTCGCAAAATAGACTTCCTCTAAAGCCGTTGTGCCTCGGTGCGGCAACATAGCGGTCAATAAAAGATTATAATCAGAAATATAGGACAATAATTGGTGGTGCATACTGAGGGGTACATCAATATACTGCTTTGCTCTGATCCAAATATGCTGAAAAGGCACAGCACTTTGCGGATTAATCAAATCAAAAGTTTCTACGGGACGAAATTCCATCGGTCTTGGAATCGTATAACGCCGATGTGTTTCGGGCAAAGTGTCCTTTAAAGACTCAATAAGTTCTATATCTGTCATTAATGCGTGCGGTGGTGGCACATCGGGCATATCTATTTGATGATCCAAACCTTCTTGTTCTTTTTGAAACGATGCGGACAAAATGAATATCGGTCTGCCCTTCTGAACAGCGACAACGCGGCGGGTCGAAAAGCTACCGCCGTCACGCACACGCTCCACATTGTAAACAATCGGCAAGGATAAATCGCCAGCCAAGAGAAAATAAGAATGAAGAGAATGGATAAATCTTTCGGCATCAACAGTTTGATAAGCCGCATGAAGCGATTGCGCCAATACTTGCCCACCAAAAACCCGCCCCCACGGGGCTTGATAGTTCTGTCCTCTGAAAATGTTGTCTTCTATCTTTTCGAGGGTTAAAAGGTCAATGAGTTGTAAGGTTGAATCCATGTTGCATTGTTTTTTTGGGCGCAATATTACACAAAATGGGTGATGAAGCAGGGGGTTTTGCGTAAAATGTATAGGACTTTGATGCTGACATAGAAAAGGGCTAATAGGAAGAGAAGCATCTATCTTTTAAGAACTGTCGTTGTTTCTTGAAAAATGAACTAAGTTTGCCGTCATTTGTTGACAGTTCTCACTCAATTTTTAAATCAAATAAAGAAATTATGACTAAAACAGCACTCATCACAGGCGGCTCAAAAGGCATCGGCTACGGTATTGCCGAAGTATTGATTAAAGAAGGTATCAAAGTAGCGATTACAAGCCGTACACAAGAGGCGGCGGACGAAGCGGCGGCTAACCTGAATTTGATTAAAGAGGGTTATGCTTTAGGCATGGCTTCAGATGTCCGCAATTTGGCATCGCAAGAACATGCTGTCAATCAAGTTATCAAAACTTGGGGTAGATTGGATTATTTTATTGCCAATGCAGGGGTGGGTCACTTTGCACCTATTCAAACTTTAAGCGTAGAAGAATGGCATGAAACGATAGATATCAACCTGACAGGCGTATTTAACAGCGTCAAAGCGTCTGTAAACGCCTTGAAAGACACAAAAGGTTATTTCATTTCCATTGCCAGTTTGGCGGGTGCTAACTTTTTTGAAACAGCTGCGGCATATAATGCCAGCAAATTCGGCTTAGTGGGTTTCACACAAGCTATTATGTTGGATTTGAGAAAAGATGGGATTAAAGTCAGTACCATTATGCCAGGTTCTGTGGCAACGCATTTCAATAATCACGAACCGAATGAAAAAGATGCGTGGAAAATACAACCCGAAGACATTGGGCAAATCGTCTCGGACTTGATTAAGATGCCCGCGCGGACTTTGCCGAGTAAAGTCGAAGTGCGTCCGAGTATGCCGCCGAGTAAGTGATCAGGATATTCCATATTTCATTCATCCTCCATCTAAAGATGTAGGCAAGGGAGACAAGCCTAATAGAATATATTTTAATAATTCATCCTCCATCTAAAGATGTAGGCAAAGGATACAAGCCTAATAGAATATATTTTAATAGTTTAGTGGTGCACAATGTGTCTATAAATAAGCTGGGAACTTGTGTTCATTGCCTCCATCTTTAGATGGAGAAAATATATCCCCCTCAGTAAAAACCATGTTTTAACACTATTTTCAACGCACGTGTCTATAAATAAGCATTAATGAGTCTGAAATCTAATTTTTATGTAAAACTACTCTTGGTCATCATGGTGATGATTCACGTTTTCTGTAATGAACAAACGGAACAAAGTCAACCAATGAGGATAACACCCTCAACAAAAAAAGATACTACCTTAACCGCAAACTTTGCAACGGCACAAATAGCCCTCAACATCGAAACAAATACAGGCAATACCCTTGCTTATGCTACTTTAGACTTTCCTGCTTTTGTCAACCATAAAGGAAAATACAAAACCAAAGGACTTATAGTAGATACGGGCGAAAAAGGACCTTTTAGCAGCTTTAAGATTGTTGACCAAGCGGCAATTACTAAAAATGGTATCATACAAATCTTGATGTCTTTTGAATTGCAAACGCAACGCCTCATTTGGGAAACCCACCAAGGCAAATTGACAGGTGCTTATGGGTCTGATGGCTTCAAAGAATCCGTAAAAAATGAAGGCGGCTCAATAACGGGTACAGCCACGCTCCTATTCGATGAAAAAAGTATGCGTTTGATGTCTCAAAATTCTGCCTTTAATAGGGCGGTGGACAATGATTTAAAAAAAGATATGGCTGGTTTTGAAGACTTCAACCAATTTGTGGTCAAACACTTAAAAGTTCGATTGGCAACGTCTATTCATTGGACAAATGCGGATTGTAAAAATCTTGATTGTACGACTGGATGGATAAGAGAACAGAAATAACAATCCATTTTGTCTATGAAATGAACCAAAATGCCCAAATTACTGAGGGGTATAGAGTGGGGATAGAATTACGAAATCTTATAGGGGTTGAGCGTTAATGGGTTATGATACAGCGTCAACATAGGAGGGCGACCGCAAGGGTCGCACCCTACCAAACGTGGCATAAACGTAGGGCGCGACCCTTGCGGTCGCCCTCCCAAAATATAATAATATAACGCTCGACTCTTAAAGATCTCGTAATTCTGCGCTCAATTATTTACTTTTTTTTAAAAAGACGTGCTGATTCAGCCCGTCTTTTTTACTTTTAAGCCCATATCATTTAAGTCTAAAATCAAATCTATCAAAAATGAAAAAACTGTACACCTATTTATGTGTCTTGTGTGCTTGTCTCGTCGGCTTGTCCACGCCCACAATGGCACAACAAAAGGAAACATTGAAAAATGAATCCATCAAAAACCTCGATGCCAAATACGTAGACTACAAAGGCATCGCCATGCAAATATGGAACTATGCCGAGTTGGGCTATAAAGAAGTCGAAAGCTCAAAACTGCATCAGAAAACATTGAAAGACAATGGTTTCAGTGTCGAAGCAGGTGTAGCGGGCATTCCAACGGCTTTTGTAGCCACCTTTGGCGAAGGTAAACCCGTCATTGGCGTTTTAGCAGAGTTTGATGCCCTGCCCGGTTTGGCGCAAACGGCTGAACCTGTCAAAAAAAGCATAGCAGGAAAAGTGGCTGGGCATGGTTGTGGCCATCATTTGTTTGGTACCGCCTCCGTTGCAGCCGCCATTGAATTGAAAAATACAATGGTCAAAAACAAGATGAAGGGAACAATCAAACTTTATGGCACACCTGCCGAAGAAGGTGGTAGCGGCAAAGTTTATTTGGTGCGCGCAGGACTTTTCAAGGATGTGGATGTGGTCATTCACTGGCATCCAGGAGCCACAAACGAGGCGAATCCGTCTTCAGCATTGGCGAATATTTCCGCTAAATTTCGTTTTCATGGACAATCCGCACATGCGGCAGGTGCGCCTGAACGCGGTCGTTCCGCATTGGACGGCGTTGAAGCGATGGATAATATGGTGAATATGATGCGGGAGCACATGCCGCAAGAGTCTCGGATTCACTATGTCATTACTGACGGGGGTAAAGCCCCGAATGTGGTGCCTGACTTTTCAGAAGTCTATTATTATGCCCGTCATCCGAATCGCGAAGTCGTTAAAGAGTTGTTCGACCGCATCGTAAAATGTGCCAATGGCGCTGCTATGGGTACAGAAACAAAAGTTGATTACGAAATCATCGGCGGAACGTATGATATATTGCCATTGCCTGTCTTAGCAAAGGTGATGTATGAGAATTTGACGAAAGTAGGCGGCGTCAAGTATTCATCTGAAGAGGTAACGTTTGGACAAAAACTGCAAGAGTCTTTCCCTGCGAAGAGCCGTCCTGACATTATGAACGCATCTAAAATAGAACCTTATAAAGACGAGTCATATCGGACAGGCGGTGGCTCTACGGACGTAGGCGATGTCAGTTGGGCAGTGCCAACCGTTGGGTTGCGGATAGCGACTTGGATTCCGGGAACACCCGCGCACAGTTGGCAAGCCGTGGCGTGCGGTGGAACGGACATCGGTGCAAAAGGGATGATGGTCGCTGCCAAAACACTGACCCTCATGGGCATTGATTTGTTGATGGACAAATCCTTAGTTGAAAAAGCTACCGCAGATTGGAAAGCTACAAGAGGTGCGGACTTCAAATACGTACCCCTTTTAGGTGACAGAAAACCTGCTTTGAACTATCGAGATAGTCCAAGTTCAGAATAATGGTGAATAAATGAATGGTGAATGGTGTCCCCCGACCCCAAAGGGGAGGTTGAGTGACTCCCCTTTGGGGTCGGGGGACATCATTCACCATTCATTTATTCACCATTCACAATTACTCATCCTTCACCATTAAAAAAATGCAACCAGACCGCGCTTCAAAGGTTAGAAAAGGCGAAGAACTCGATGCTGCTTTACTTCAAGCGTATTTACAAAAAGAAATAAAGGACTTCGGGCAAATAGTAGAAGTAACGCAATTCCCCGGTGGGTTTTCCAACCTCACTTATCTTTTGACAACAGACGTTGGTAAAGAGTACGTGCTGCGTCGTCCACCTTTTGGTGCGCATATCAAGAGCGGACATGACATGTCAAGAGAGTTTCGGGTATTGCATTTGCTGGAAAAAGCGGATTTCAAGCAAATTCCGAGACCCCTCAGTATGGAAGCATCGGGAGAAGTATTGGGCGCACCTTTTTATGTGATGGAACGCTTGACAGGTGTGATACTGCGCGCCACAGATGCGCCTACACTCACTTTGTCAGAAGAGAATATGCGGACACTATGTAACAAATTAGTGAAAAACTTAGCCGATTTACATGCTTTGGACATCGAAAAAACGGAATTAGCAACATTGGGTAAGCCCGAAGGATATGTCCGTCGGCAAATTGAAGGCTGGATAAAACGCTATAAAAACAGCCAAACAGACGAAGTTAAAAATATGGACTTCGTTGCAGAGTGGCTATTGTCCTTTGAACCCCGTCCTCAAAAGCCTACCTTTTTGCACAATGACTATAAATTTGATAATGTTGTTTGGAACAGCAACCTGACCGATATTATAGGTGTATTGGATTGGGAAATGGCCACCGTTGGCGATCCTTTGATGGATTTAGGGGCGGCATTGGCTTATTGGTGCGAAGCAGAGGATTCCGATTTTTCAAAAATGTTTAATCTAACATGGCTCAAAGGCTGCTTAACGCGCCAAGAAGTCATAGACCAATACGCTGCTTTGACGGGGCGTGACGTTTCTGACATTTATTTCTATTATATCTTTGGTTTGTATAAAAACGCAGTAATTATGCAGCAAATATATGCCCGTTGGAAACAAGGTTTGACTAAAGACCCACGCTTTGGTGCATTAATTCATGGTGTTTTTGAATTATCAAAAATGGCAAAAAAGGCAATTCCCAACACTTAATACGGAAGGGATACTTGAAGGTTGAAAAATACAACAGTCTATCGTTCAAAATTTAACAAAACACAACAAAATGAAGAACCGCTTACAATCCCTCGACATATTTCGGGGTTTGACCATCGCTTTTATGATAATCGTCAACACGCCAGGCAATGGTGCGCTGTCTTATGATGTGTTAAATCATGCGAAATGGCATGGTTTCACACCAACGGATTTGGTCTTTCCGTCCTTTGTTTTCATCGTGGGTGTTTCAGCATGGTTTGCCTTCAAAAAAACGAACCATACTTTGACATCGGATTTACTCAAGAAAATTGGACGGCGTACGGGCATCATATTTCTGCTGGGCGTGTTGCTTTATGCTTTTCCATACATCGGCGTCCCCCTCAGTACATGGCGCATTTTTGGGGTTTTACAGCGCATTGCGCTTTGTTATGGCATCGGTTCAGTCCTTTGTTTGATGTTAAATCAAAAACAAATCATTACTTTAAGTGCGGCATTGCTGCTTGGGTATTGGGCAATGCTCATAGGTTTTGGCGATTTGAGTTTAGAGAACAATGCTGTGCGACATTTGGATAGATTTCTTTTTGGCGATGCACATTTATATCATGGCGATGGTTTGGCTTTCGACCCAGAAGGTTTTTTAAGTACAATCCCTTCACTTGTTACCTTTTTTATAGGTTATTTAGTCGGCCAATATATAGGCACGGCGGATGATAAATCCTTAATAATCAAAAATTTATCCATCGCTGCCGCCGCTTTAATACTGAGTGGCTGGTTTTGGGATTATTCATTCCCCATAAATAAAAAGTTGTGGACAAGTTCGTATGTCCTTTTCGCTGCGGGTTTGTCTTTAACCATCTTCACTATCATATATTACATCGCAGATGTTTTATATGGCCGGCGTTGGGGCAAATTTTTCATCATTTTTGGCACCAATGCCATCTTAGCGTATTTGATTTCTGAATATTTTATTATGATAATGGAAGGATTTATCCATTTTTCACAAACTGAAAATGCACATGAAGGTACATTTAGGCTATTAGCACAAGGTTTAGGTGCATCAGCCATGACATCACTGCTGTGGTCTTTGATTTATGTAGGTATATGCTGGCTTGTGGTCTATGTTTTTTATAGAAAAAAGATATTTTTGAAAGTATAAAATGCCCCCCTCAGTATTTTTGAAGAAAAAGACGTGTAAAAAGGTTCAAACCTCTTATACGTCTTCTTTTTTGTCATTGAAACAGTTACAACTGCCACTCTATCCCTCTTCCTTGAAAGTATTTTGTGACTTAGAAAAAGAGTTTTGTCTAAACATACCATCGTTTAAAACTTTTTTTTAAAAAAAGGCGTTTAAAAACTATGTGTCTATACACACAATTATATACCTTTGTGTCAGATTTATTATTAAACATTTATTTTCAAATCAAATCTTATTAAAAAGATGAAAAAAGTATTCATTTTCGCTGCCTTTGCAGTATTAGCATTGAGTTCAGCTACCTTGTTGAAACCAGCCGTTTTCAAATTAGATGCTTCAAAAAGCACCTTCAAGTGGACAGGTAAAAAAGTAACGGGTTCACATTGGGGGTATGTGAAATTTTCTGATGGTACGCTTACCGTTGACAAAAATGTAGTTAAAGGTGGTTCTTTCACTGTAGACATGACTTCTATCACAGCAGAAGATACGAAAGGTGAATGGGGTACTAAACTCGAAGGTCACTTGAAAGCCGATGATTTCTTTGGTGTTGACAAAAACCCAAAATCAACATTGGTTTTGAAATCATTGACAGCTAAAGGCGGCAATATCTTTGATGTAAAAGCTGACTTAATGATTAAAGGTGTTACCAGCGAAGTTAATTTTCCAGCAACAATTGTTGTAAGTGCAACCGATGTGAAAGCAACGGCAAGTTTCAAAATTGACCGCACAAAATTTGGTCTTAAATACGGTTCAGGCAGTTTCTTCGACAATTTGGGCGACAAAGCGATAGACAACGATTTCATGGTTGATGTCAATATCGTTGCTTCAAAAGCTGCTACCAAAACAGTTGTTAAGTAAATACAAAAGGCTTATGTTAACCACAAAAAAGGCAATCCTTTCATTAGGGTTGTCTTTTTTGTTGTCCTAAAACCCCATCTTAATTTAAATAATAAAAGAAAAGAGCCTTTAAAAATATGCCTTTCATACTGAGGGGGGCGTTTTTTCATAAAAAAGGAATGATTCAGAATAAAATGTTGAATATCGTTTTTTACCTTTGTGAAAATTTTTAAAAATTAACACTTTGGTAACTAACTAATCTGTTCTTTTACGTCAAATTAGTGAATTATTAATCGAACATTCATTTTTCTAAAAACAATAAAAAATCTAATTAAGGATGAAGAAAATCATATTGGGAATTCTCGCACTCACACTTTTTATTGGCACAACGTCGGCACAAACGCCTGCTGATTTGATTGCAAAGACTAAAAAAGCGGTTAAAAACATCAGTGGCAAAAAAGAAAAAATAAAAGAAGCTGAAACTGCCATTGATGCGATGATGCAAGCATCTGAAAACAAAACAAATGCAGAAGCCTTACTTTGGAAAGGTAAGTTTTACAACGAATTGGCTTCAATTGACAATCTTGAACGCTCAAAAAATCAATTATTAGGTAAGCAATACAAAACAGAATTTACAAAATCTGGTTTAATGGCTTCCGAAGCTTTGTTGGCTGCTGCGAAAGCAACAGAAGATAAAAAGTTGCTCAAAGACATCATTGCTTCTTTAGCTGAAGCACAAACAAATGTCAATAATTACGGTTCTGATTTGACAGATGCCAAAGATTATGTAGGTGCTTACAACAGTTTCAAAAGCGTTTTAGAAATTCATGACGTTTTGAAAGCCAATGGTTCAAAAAGTTCGCTTGACAAAAAAGTAGACTATGACAAGCAATTGTACCTTGTCGCTTTGCTTTCCACCTATTCTGAGATGGAAAATGACGCTATGCCTATCTATAAAAAGATGATTGAAGGAAAAACGGATACGTCTTTCATCTATTCAGCCATGTATAAAGCAACAGTTGAAAAAGATAGAGATATGGCTTTGAAATACCTTGAAGAAGGTTCAAAAAAATATCCTGAAGACACACAGATTTTGTTTACTAAAATCAATCATTTTTTGAAGGACGGAAAATTGGAAATTTTGGTGACACAGTTGAAAGAGGCAATTCAAAAAGAGCCTAAAAACGTAACACTTTACTTTACTTTAGGCAATGTTTTGGATAATTTGGCTACTGCTGAAAAAGACGAAACCAAACAAAAAGCCTTAGCTGCCGAAGCCTTGGAATACTACAACAAAACGTTGGAATTAGATGCTAAAAACGTTGATGCGATATACTCTATTGGTGCTTCTTTTTACAACAAAGCAGCTATTTTTAGTAAAGAAATGAAGAAATTAGAGAGCGATTTTAGCAAAGAAGGGCAGAAAAAATATGATGAAGCTCAAAAATTAATGTTAGCTGAATTTGACAAAGCATTGCCTTATTTCCAAAAAGCAGAGGCTTTGAATGCCAATGACCGCAACTCACTTATCGCTTTAAAGGAAATATTTGCACGTAAAAATGATTTGAAAACAGCGAACGAATTTAAAGCTCGTCTTGAAACAATAGATGCTGGCGGTAAAAATGAAAAATCTTATTTTAAACAATAGATAAAGAAATGATGAATGATAAGAGATGTATGATGATTGTTTTTTTGTCTTATCTTATTCATTCAATATACTAAGAATTTTAAATCGGTTAAACAATTGGGTGAGACCCGCGATGGCTACATTGCGGGTTTTTTTTTGTTTGAAGAAAAAGCAGAGGTTTAGGTTTAGGAAATTTATAAAATTTCCCAAACCTGCGCACCACTACCTTTAATTCACCCATTTTTTTATAAATTTGGGTTTTGAATGTGTTTTTTTTTGCAAAAATACTGAGGGGGGCTGCGCTCCACGTTTTCAACTTTTACATTTTATACTCATTTGAAAATGGATTGCCTAAAATAATAGAATAAAATCATTTATAACCAACGTTTTATATTTATCACTTTTCGTTTTTCACTTTTCATTTAGTATACCTCATGTTTAAAACAACAATATGACAAATAAAACCAATAATACACCGCTCATCAGCATCGAGAATATCTACAAAGCAAAGGTCAGGCTGAAAAACATTGCATTACATACACCTTTGATGTCTAACCTCAATTGGTCGGAAAAGTATACTTGCAATATGTATTTCAAGAGAGAGGACTTACAGGTTGTGCGTTCTTATAAGATTCGAGGAGCTTATAACAAAATGTGTACTTTATCTCAAGAGTCATTAGACAAAGGTATTGTTTGCGCCAGTGCAGGCAATCATGCACAAGGTGTGGCACTTGCTTGCAAATTGCTGAATGTCAAAGGCACTATATTTATGCCGTCAGTAACACCCAAGCAAAAAGTATTGAAAGTAAAGTTTTTTGGGCGTGAAAACGTTGAAGTTGTGTTGATTGGAGATACTTATGATGCCAGTTATCAAGCAGCACGGGAATATACTGAGGGGTATAACAAAACTTTTATTCATCCTTTCGACGATGAATTTGTGATTGAAGGACAGGCTACTGTTGGTTTAGAAATCATTGAAGATTGCGATTTGCCGATTGATTATGTCTTTATTGCCATTGGCGGCGGCGGCTTGGTGTCAGGTTTAGGGAGTTATTTCAAGCAAATTTCACCAAAAACGAAGATTATTGGTGTAGAACCATTAGGTGCAGCAGCGATGCACGAAAGTTTGAAACAAGGACACGTCGTGGCTTTAGACCATATTGATACTTTTGTAGACGGGGCGGCTGTCAAAAAAGTAGGTGAAAAGACATTTTTAATTGCTCAAAAAGTTTTAGATGACATTGTTCTTGTACCCGAAGGAAAGGTTTGTACCTCCATATTACAACTTTACAACGAAGAAGCCATCGTTGCAGAACCCGCAGGAGCAATAACTATAGCTGCACTTGATTTTTATAAAGATAAAATTAAAGGAAAAAATGTTGTTTGTATCATCAGTGGGGGCAATAACGACATTACACGGATGGAGGAAATCAAAGAACGAAGTATGCTTTACGAAGGGTTAAAGCATTATTTCATTATTGATTTTCCGCAACGTGCGGGTGCCTTAAGGGAATTTTTGAATCAAGTATTGAGTCCCAGTAATGATATTACTCATTTTCAATACATAAAAAAACAAAATAGAGAGACGGGTCCTGCCGTAGTGGGCATAGAGTTAAAGGAAAAAAGTGAATACGAAGGCTTAATAAAAAGGATGGTTGAGAATGGCATTCGTTTTCAGACATTGAACGATAACCCTCGATTGTATGAGTTATTGGTATAAAATCATTTTTCATTGACAAATAAAAAAAAATGGGTATTTGTATGTCGTAATGTATCAAAATAATACCTTTGCAACATAATTTATTTTTTCAAGACTTACACAATTTATAGCTATGAGAGCAGTCATTGTAGAAGATGAACAAAGCGGGATGAAAAACCTGCAAAACCTTCTCGCCAAATATTGTGAACATATCGAAATAGTCGCCACAGCCGAGGATGTTGAAGGTGCAGTTAAGATGTTCAATACCCCGACGGTTATGCCTGATGTCGCTTTTTTAGACATTAGTTTGCCCGATGGATTGGTTTTCCAAGTTTTGAACCAAGTCGAAGACATCAGTTTTGACATTATTTTTGTCACTGCCTATAAAGATTTTGCCATAAAAGCCTGTGACTATGGTTCGATTGGTTATATCGTCAAACCCATAGACCCAGATGAATTAAAAGCAGCCGTTTCAAGAGTAAGGGCAGGTAAATCGAATAAAATTAAAGAACGTTTGGAGGTAACGAAAGGGCATTATGCCAACCCCAATGCGTTTGGTAAAATGAGCATTTCGGCCGTTGACGGATTCTATTTTATCAACATAAAAGATATCATGCGCCTGGAAGCTGAAGATAATTACACACATATTTTTACAAAGACGGGTGAAAGAATGACGGTAGCCAAAACCATCAAATCGTATGAGGAATTACTGTCGGGTGTGAATTTTTTTAGGGTTCATAAACGCCATCTCATTAATTTAAATTTCATGAGTAAATTTATGAAAGGCGAAAGTTTGGTGATTATGGATGATGGTATGAAAATAGATGTGTCGCGTCGAAGGCGACCGCAGTTTATGGAATTGATGAAACGTTTACAAGTTGAGATTCAGGAATTATAGAGATTTTTTTAAATAATTGATATTCAAAGACTTATATTTTTTACAATATTTTTTAAAAAAAAATATAAATTTTTGAAACTATGTTTTGTGTGATTGCGTAAATTATAGGATAGACAACAGGCATTTCCAAAAGATGATTTCTGTGGTCTAATACTTCTAATAATAATTAAATTTTAATTAATTTTTACAACACTGATTTTCATTTATTTAGGCATAATTTTTATTGTTATGTCTTTATATTGAAATTTAGTTCTGCTGTAATTTTGTTATTAGCTGAAATAATCCTATTTTTATCCACCAAAACGTTGGAATATCACCCATGAATAAATTTAAGTCCTTATTGAGCGAAGACCATAACTTACTTTATACGAATTTTACAAATCCTGGTACTATGATGGAAGACAAAAAAGGAGGCAACACCAATCATGGTTCAAAAAGTCTGCAAGAACTGAAAAAGGAATTGCAAGAACTGACAAATCAACAGTCCCTTTCAGTTACAGGGGGCAAAGCAGTGGTAAAAGACAAATGGAATAACCACTGTGGTGGTATCGTTCCACAATGACTTTTCACATCTCTGTTGTTTGAACCATCGTTCCACTATGTGTTGAGCAAAGAATTGCACTGTTGCAAAACTCAAAATCGGGAGACAGGCTGCGGCATTGTCTCCCATTCTTTTTTTAGGAATAAATAAGGTAAGTTATTAACTTTTGTTAATTTTGAGACTAAATTTTCGGTAATCACCCCCTCAGTATTTTTAGAAAATGGGAATTGAAAAAACCGTTGATTGCCGTTAAACAAAATATCCTTAAGCATGCCCTCTAACGTGTTAGTTGCATCACGCATAAAAGAACTTGAAAGTCGTTTGAATCATATTGAAGATGATGACAATAAGATGTTTGCCCTCAGCGAACTTTCCGAGTTTTACACATTCACGAATATCCGTGAAGCCCAAAAACTGCTTGCAGAACTGCACATAACGCTGCAAAAACATCAACATCCTGACTTGATGTTGATGTTTCATCTTAATACGGCTATCGTTGAAAATCAATTTTATAACTATAAATTGTCTGAAATTCATTTCAAACAAGCCTTAGAAATTGTGGAAGAGGAAGGCAATGTGAGCCAACAAGTCGAAGTGTATATTGACTATACCGGAACGCTTATCAATCTCAACGAGATGGAAAAAGCCATGGATTTTATTGAAAAAGCACAACGTCAACTCATCCCTTTTCCCGATAAGGTCTTGTCTGCCCGTTTGATTTGTCGCGAAGGTATTGTTTGGCTTCATTATACTGATTATGATAAAGCCACTGAATTGCTTTTTCAAGCTGAAAAAATGTTTGCCAACATCGAACCTAAAAAGCTGCAAATCAAAGATTTATACTTTCAAACCCTTGTTTATTCTGGACTTGGACTTATTTTTGAGAAAACAGGAGACCGTGAACGTTGTGTTAAAGCCTATCGCCGCGTTGTCGAAATGTGCGAAAAAGCAGGTATCAGAAGTCGTTTAGCATGGCATTACGTCAATGTCGGCAAAGCCTATATGACATTGGACGATTATGAAAATGCAGAGGAATTTTTCCTAAAAGCAGACCGCATCAAAGATGATATTAGCTTGTCAGCTCGAGCGCATGCTACAGCCAATTTGGGATTTTGTTATTACCTCGGTGGACGATACGACGAGGCACTCAACTTATACAATCGAGCAGAACTGATATATAAACGCAAAACAGATGATTACGAAAACTTATCCATTTTGTCAAGATGGAAAGGCTTGCTTTTTGATGCCATTGGCAAATCAAAACGCGCTGAAAAACGCCTTGTGGAAGCCCTTGAATTGGCTAAATTGGGTAAAGATACCAAGCAACAAGCCATTATTTGCCGCGATATTGCCGATATGTATGCCGATAGAAGTGATTTTAGGAATGCTTATGATTATGAAATGCTGCACAATCAATTTGTAAGAAAATATTATGAGGACACCAACAAAATCAAAATTGATGAATTGGAATTTAAATATGAAGCGGAACGCCGACGAAAGGAAGCCGAATTGCTCCGTTTACAAGCGACTGGTTTACAACTAAAAGCCCTTCGCGCACAGATGAATCCGCATTTTATGTTCAATGCACTCAATTCGATTCAATATTATATCAACAGTAATGACCGCGAATTTGCAGGTAAATGTTTGGCTCGATTTGCAAAATTGATGCGGGCAAGCCTTGAATATTCAGAATTAGAAGTCATTTCTTTAGAAAATGAAATTGAGTTTTTAGAAGATTATCTCCTTATTAATCAACAACTTAGGTTCGAAAACAGACTTGAATACACGCTAAAAGTAGATGAAGATATAGAAGAAGACATTACAGGTGTGCCAACTATGATAGTCCAACCCTATATCGAAAATGCTATTGAACACGGTATCAGACCACAAAAAAGCGGTTTGATAAAAATTGAATTTAAACTCCTTGACGATACAGCCATCCTCTGCATTATCGAGGACAACGGCGTGGGTCGCGCTCGTGCAAGAGAAATTCAAGCATTAGATGACTATCATTCAAAGCATAAATCAAGAGGGACAAGCATTACGGAAAAACGATTAGAAATTCTTCACGCCTCCAAAAAAAATGCGTTTTTTGTGAAAACCATTGACTTAATAGACCCCCTCAGTAAAAAGCCGATTGGCACACGCGTCGAAATTTCAATTCCGATTGTTGAAATTCCTTATAAAAATCAAGCCAAGTGAATAGGCTATTGAACCTAATAGTCCTATGATAATTTTAGTGCTAAAAGTTATGACACAAAATTTAAATCAATAAAAATACTGGTAATCAATTAGTTACAACACAAATTATCAAGACAAATTACAATCATCAACTCTATGATGCCACAGTCTTTTATAGAAACAACCGAAGCCCCCTCTCTTTACGAAAATCTGGATAAAATGTCTGTTTTCGAAATGTTGAAATACATGAACGAAGAGGACAAAAAAGTGCCTTTTGCCGTTGAAAACGCTTTGCCTCAAATAGAGGCATTCGTCACAGCAGCATACAGTCGTATGCGCGAAGGCGGACGGCTTTTTTACATAGGTGCCGGTACAAGCGGGCGTTTGGGCATCCTCGATGCATCTGAAATTCCTCCCACCTATGGCGCACCAACAGATTGGGTCATTGGGACGATTGCAGGGGGAGATCATGCCATTCGCAATGCCGTCGAATTTGCAGAAGACGACGAGGAACAGGCTTGGAAAGACTTAAAACCCTACAATCCTGATGCCGATGATATTCTTGTAGGCATTGCCGCTTCTGGCAGAACACCTTATGTTATCGGCGGCTTGCACAAAGCGCGTACTGAGGGGTTACTCACAGGTTGCATCGTTTGCAATGCTGGCTCACCCGTTGCCGTCGAATCAGAGTTCCCTATTGAAGTCGTTGTGGGTTCTGAATTCGTTACAGGCTCAACCCGTATGAAATCAGGTACGGCAACGAAGCTCGTCCTCAATATGATTTCAACCAGTTTGATGATAAAAATGGGTCGTGTAAAGGGTAATCGTATGGTAGATATGCAGTTGACCAATGAAAAATTAGTGAATCGAGGTGTCAGAATGATTATGTTTGAATTGGGTGTAGACTTAAAAAAAGCGACCGATTTACTCAACGAACACGGCTCGGTGAGGCGTGTTATACAAAATTTTAAGTAACCACGCTCCCCTCAGTACAAAGGTTGATATCAAGAGGACAACTAAAGTAGATAAAACGAACAGCGAAAGTGTCAAAATGATACTTTCGCTGTTCTGTTTTAGGACAAAATGTCGGTCGTATTTTTCCAAACCCGACATTTTGGCAGCAATCTCCAAATGGTATCTAAATTGCAATATCATTTCAACAAAATGACTCGTTTCATGTTTATAATATTGTAAGGAAAATGATTCATATAAATTGAAATTATTGGATGATAAAACATTGTCAGTCAACATTTTAAAAAAATGAATATTTAACATTTCTTCGTCATTAAAACGACTCAAACACATTTTCTAAACTTCAAAATCAATACAAAAATGAAATTAGATATTTCAATACCGAAGGAACTATTGGCGCAAATTGATTTTGCTAACACCGTCAATGGTGGCATGGTTGAGTCAAAGGCTCAAGCTTGGCGCGAAGAAGAGGGTTATAAACTGGTTTTAAATGCACCCAGCGTGGATATAGATAAAATTCAGATTCAAACAGCAAATCAACGATTTATGGTTTATTATATGATGGATGTATTAGAAGGTGAAGCGCAACTACCTTACTTTTTAATCAATCTACCTCTTTCGCCAGATGTAGATGTGGATCGCATTTCTGCAAAATTTGAAAATGGCCGTATATTCATTCGTGCGCCTTTCAACGATTGGGCAAAAGGCGAAAGTCATTATATTGACATAGACAAATATTGAAAAAAATTAGTTTGAGAAATATGGTTTAACACACAATTCTGATAGCTCTAAATATAATTTAGGGCTATTTTTTTTATCATTTTTTCATATACCCCCCGCCAATTTTCCCACCCCTCAGTATTTGAAAAACTGGAATTGTGCCAGAGGCTGATAAATGTGCCGCCGACGGCTTGGGTTTCTTTAATCAATATATCCATACGTTCCATAGCTTCTTCTGGCGTCAATTTAAGATAATCTCTTAAGGTCACATCCATCACCTGAAAAGGATAAATCCATAATTGAGTCACTTCATTTTTTGTCAAATCGAACCACCGAAAAGGGGTAGCAATACTGGCTCGAAAACCAATATTATCCGCATAACCCATTGAAAAATCTTGTTTTACACCTAATGATAAAAGATTATGATAGGTTTCTGGAAACCGCAATTTCAGGAAATGTTGCCGACTCCTCACAAGGGGCAAATGAGTCATTCTTTCAAAACGTTCTTTTTCTTTTTTTAGAATATGAAAGTCCGAATTAGACCGATAAGAGGGATGTAAACCCACATTATAATGCGTTGAAATAAACTCAATCAGTTGTCGAAATGCTTTATTACTTTCATGTGGGTTTTTGTCAAATTCACCATGGTTACCCAAAAGCAAAAAGAAAATAGGTTGCACATTGTAGAGCTTATGTATTTCAAAAATATAATCAAATGTGAAATCTGGGTCATTTTTCACCCCCCTCAGTATTTTCACCTTATTTTTTAATACTTCTATATTTAATTTAATAACATCCATTACTAAGCCGCCTACGGTACGTAAAAAGCCTTTATTTTTATATTTCCAAGGCATATCAATATCAAAAGTCGGTTGAAAACGGTAATATGGCAACGTCGTTTTGAGTCCTGGAAACAATTGATTTAATCGCTTATTAATTTCCATAACCCATTGATTGACAAGAGGTTTTTGTAGAAAATTAAATTTATGCGCTAAGCTGTGTTGGGCTGAAAAACGATTGTGCTTATCAAAAAGAGATGCATCAACAACGTATTCTTCATAGCGTGTTACTAATAAAAAAATAGCAGCCAAAACATCAAAATCAAAAGGAGATGCATTAAGAAAATAAGAAAAATCAGCATCAATATGCTGTCTCAAAATCTCATTTTCAAACAATAATGTTTGATTTTGAATAAAACACATTTCCTTTTGACCCTTTTTCTCGAAATTACTGAGGGGGGTGTGGCTGTATACTATTTTTGGCAATGGACTGTGGTTGTACTTATTTTCATTTTGTGTAAAAGCAATCGTCAAGCCCAACAAATCTTGGAAAACAAGCTCTGCCACATACCTTAAACGGTGAGTTATATTATGTGAAAAAAAAACAACTGAATTGTTATTCATACCGTGATGCTCATTTTTTAATCCATTCTCTGAACAATTTTTAGGCTATGGCTTATAGTTTCTCCAAAAATTGGACGTAATTTGCCATCTAAATTTAACTTTTGGAAACAATTATCTTTTTTTAATTAAAATCCTTTATTGTCAACTAAAAACATAGAATAATTTTTACATGTCAAAAGAAACCAACAACACAGCAACCACGACGACTGCCGCGAACAATGGTGGCGGAATGGGTATGTTCGGCGACATGAGTTTGTTGCGCGAAATCATAATGGGGCCAAAAGTCATTGAATATGAGCAAAAATTTGTAGATACGGATGCGCTTATTCAAAGGAATGACGATACCACCCAGGCACTTATCAAAAAAATCAATGACGAAACCTTGGCGCATATTCAAAAAAATGAAGATTCGACGAATGCCCGATTTGATGCGCTTGAACGTGATATGAACGCTCGATTTGACCGTTTAGAGGAATTGCTCAACCAGAATGTGGACAAAATCAATGCTCAGATGAACCATATGAGTAAAAATGATAAAGTGGGTTTGGCAGATTTACTCATCGAATTGAGTAAAAAATTGAAGGACTAAGACATGACAAACGGGCAATTACAAGAACCGCAAGACGAGGCTGTTTTGATGGCGCAACTAAAAGAGATTTTGTTGCGCGAAGACCGTTCTGCCCTTGAAGAATTGCAACGCACACTGAATGAAAAGCAATTATTGGCTGAAAAAATAAATCCAATTGTAGAAGACCATTTGACTTATTTAAAGCAAAATTTTCCGAAGGAATACGCCAAAATCGTCAATCGTATGGTTGAACAGAAATTAAAATCGAGCCAAACAGAGATTTTAGATGTTATTTATCCTGTTATGGGAAAAATGATAAATAAGTATATTACCTTTCAATTTCAAGAAATGAAAGATAGTATCAATGCACGTATCGATGCCTTTTTTTCAAAACAAGGGATTTTTTGGTGGATTCGGAACAAAATATTTGGGATTGACAACGCAGAAATGCTGTTATCAAGTTTAGATACACCCATTATTGAAGAAATTTTTGTGATTCAACGTGATTCAGGCTTGCTTTATGGCAGTGCTACATTGTACCCAACCATCAATCGAGATGTTGTAGCGGGCATGTTGACAGCGATTAAAAGTTTCGTCGAAGATGCCTTTGAACGCGAACACGAGGATTTGGAGATGATTCAATACGGGAGCTATAAAATCCTCATAGAGAATATGCCTTCTCATTATTTTGCCTTAGCTATGAGTGGTTCGATTTCAAATACTGAGGGGGCAGCTTTGCGGAATCAAATTATTGATTTCATCCAAGAAAATGAATTATTGCAAAGTGAACATTTTGATACTGTATCTCAAGAAAAAATCTCACAAGCACTTGACAGTCAATTTATTGCGCCACAAAGAGAGCGGTTACAAAAAATCAAAATAAAACAGAATCCAACAAAATGATAAGTAAAAAAGTCATACTGACAGGTAGTTTCGGGGTGGGTAAAACCTCCCTATTCAATCGTTTTATCTACCAACAGTTCAGCGATAAATACATGACCACCATCGGTGTTAAGGTCAATAAAAAAGAAATAACGGCTGACGGTGAAGAGGTTTCTATGCTTCTTTGGGATATTGCAGGGGAGCTTTCTCAAGACAAAGTGCCCGCGTCCTATTTTTTGGGTGCCAGTGGTATTATTTATGTCGTTGATTTGAGTCGCCCCTCCACGTTTGAAAATATGGTAACGGATGTTGAATATTTGAGCCATTTATTGCCCGATAGCTCACTCATCATTGTCGCTAATAAACTTGACCTTCTGAGTGAAGAACAATTAGAAAATATCCAGCAAAGTGTAGCGCAAAAATGGAACTTTGCAACAAGTGCTAAAACAGGTGAGAACGTTGAAGATATGTTCATCGAACTCGCCAAAAAATTAATCGCAAATCATTGGTAATGCAAGACACTGAAACACAACTCAATACACTTACAAAAAAAATTGCTCATCAACAAATTCTGATGGATGCACATGGTTTCATACTGGAAAGTACAGATACCATTTTTTCGACATTTCCACAAAGACACCGCCCTGTGATGGAATGGTCTCCGTTTATCGAGAGTATTTTTCCCGTTTTAATTAATTTAGACCTCGACACACCTGAGATTTTTATTCCTCGTGTCGAGTTCAAATCTAATGGTGTTATAAGCTATTATGATTGCTCTTTTTTATGTATTGAATGGAATGGGATACAACCTACTATCGTGTGGAATATATTTGAGAATACCGAAGATATTGAAAAAATTCAACAAGAGCAGCAATCCATCAATGACAATCGTTTGCGAGATGAACTTTAGAAAAATATAAATCAATAAGTTATAGACATTTTATTGACCTATAAATTTCAATTTTCCTATTAGTAAATAAATCTGAAAAGTCATTACCTAACATTGCCTCTTGCCTTGCTCTTTTAAGTTTAACTCGGCTCATAATAATTCAAATCCTTTCCAAAAGTCTCTTTTAATTGCCAAATAGCGACAAAAGCCAAAGCAAAACAGACGACTCCCACCCATGTTGCTCCCACTATAGCACCGCCTTGTGATTCAAAACTTTTGTAGGCTAAAGTAATAATGATGACCGACCCCCGAACAAAATTTGGTACCGTCGTTGTCACTGTTGCCCGAAGATTCGTACCAAATTGCTCACTTGCTATCGTCACAAACAAGCCCCAATAGCCCGAAGCTGTGCCTAACAAAAAGCACAAAATATGAAACTGCGTCACGGTCAAGCTTTTCGTATACATCAAGGCACCACTTAAAGCGATGGTTAAAAATAAAAACAATATGACGGCAGTTCGACGACTTTTAAATACTTGACTCAACCAACCACAAATCAAATCGCCAAAAGATAAGCCAATATAAGCGTACATAACGGCATCAGCCACACTCACTTTCCCCAAAACACCCGTTGATTCGGCTATTTTTGGTGAAAATTTGATGAGAATACCCAAGGTGTACCAAATCGGTACACCTAATAAGATGCACCATATATATTTTATAAAACGCTCTTTTTGAGTAAAAAGCGATAAGAAATTGCCTTTTGAGACCCCCTCAGTATTTTTTAGATTTTCGAACATACCAGACTCAAAAGTCCCAAATCGTAGGAATAAAAGCATCAAACCCAAGCCACCACCTACAAAATAAGACGTTTGCCAACTAAAATTTTTACTGATTGTCGCCGAAGCCACAGCACCC
Organism: Saprospiraceae bacterium; assembly: GCA_031411275.1. Classification (GTDB taxonomy): domain Bacteria; phylum Bacteroidota; class Bacteroidia; order Chitinophagales; family Saprospiraceae; genus JAAFJT01. Next base: position 28,502 of record JANOAU010000124.1, read on the forward strand.
AATGCACCCATCGAAACAATGACAATTGTCCCATAACCTCGATTTTCTTTTGTCATCAACTCCGCAACTAAAGTGATGGCTGCACCCAATTCACCTGCTAAACCAAAGCCTGCAATGAATCGCAATAGCGAATAAGTCGTCGTATCTGTTACAAAACCGTTTGCAAAATTGGCAAGTGAATAGATGAGAATAGAGCCAAAAAGTATGGATTTGCGCCCCAATTTATCGCCCATAATGCCCCAAACTAAGCCGCCAATGAGCATACCACCCATTTGATAATTGAATAAGACAAAATCATAAAAGTAATTGACTTGCTCGGGTGAGAGGTTTAAGCCATTCGGACCCAAACTTTGTTTGCCGATGACATTAAATAGTTGCAAGTCAAATATGTCAACAAAATAGCCTAAAGCAGCGACGACGACTGTAAACCAGACTTGTTTCTTGTTGTTTTGATTTTCCATTTTATCGTTATGTTTTTAGAATCGCTAAAGTATAGATAGTTTTGGACTTCTAAAAACAAAAAAGCGAGTAGCCACAATCGACTCTCGCTTTTTTACAACAGCACATGTAAAAGAATTACATCCAACCCATCATTTGAATAAAATACGTACAAACGAAAGGTAAAGCTATCCAAAAAATCTGGGGCATGAACACTAATAGAGCGATGATAGCCACAAGTGAAATGGCGAAATAAACCGCATGTTTGCTGCTGAAATTGGTCATTTTAAACTCTTCCATAATTATCTTATTTTATTTTGTTGCAAAATTAAAAAGCTATTTGGACTAAACAAGGCTTATGTTTATTATTTATGCACTTTCTACGACCAAATAAAATAATAGTTATAAAATCATTCTCTAAAATCCATAAATCCATATAAATCCGTGGTTCATTTCCTCATAGCCGTTGATACGGGCGGCACATTTACTGACTGTATTGCAATAGACCAAGAAGGTAAAACATACACTTGTAAAGTATTGAGCAACAGCACTTTACGCGGAACTATTATCGAATGGATTGATGAACAGACGTTTTTCGTTCAACATTCATGGCTTGTAAAACGTGATATTTTCAAGCAATACCGCTTTCGGTTGATTAATGCACCCCTCAGTATGACGACTGATTTTTTTATTCAAAACTATGACGCAGCACGTAAAATTATCTTCCTCGATAAGCCCTTACCCTCTGAATTTATAGGGCAAAAAATAAGTTTTGAAATAACGGCTGATGAAGAAGCCCCCATTTTAGCAGCCCGTTTGATAACGCAAACGGCTATTGACGAAGCGTTTCCAAACCTCACTTTGCGGCTCGGGACAACTCGTGGCACAAATGCTTTATTGGAAGAAAAAGGAGCCAAAATGGCTTTTGTGACAACAGAAGGATTTGCAGATATATTAAAAATTGGTACACAACAACGACCTGACCTCTTCGCCTTGAACATCATTAAACCTAAACCGCTTTATACTGAGGGGGTCGAAATTTCTGAAAGATTAGATGCAAAAGGAAATATCTTAAAGCCCCTGAATATCAATGATTTAAATAAAATAATTCGACGTTTTAAGAAACAAAAAATTGAATCTATTGCTATTGCATTTATGCACGCTTATCGCAACTCGATCCACGAAGAAACAGTTAAAAATGAATTAGCAAAGCATTTTAATTACGTGTGTATTTCCTCTGAATTATCAAAACAAATAAAGTTCGTTCCACGGGCGCAAACGACTGTTGTGAATGCCTACCTCGCTCCTATTTTGCATAATTATTTAAAAAAAATTATTCAAAAACTGCCTTCTAATGCTTTACGTGTGATGACGAGCGCAGGAAGCCTTATTCATGCTGATTTTTTTATGCCCAAAGACAGTTTGTTGAGTGGTCCCGCAGGTGGGGTTGTCGGTGCGGCAGCGATAGGTTTGCAAAGCGGTTTTGACCGATTGATTACCTTCGATATGGGCGGTACAAGCACCGATGTTGCTCGTTTTGACGGCGATTTTGATTACCGCTTTGAAATGACAATTCGCAATGCGACCGTTTTTTCCCCTACCCTCCATATTGAAACAGTGGCGGCAGGTGGCGGCTCTATTTGTTATTTCGACGGCATAAAATTATGTGTAGGGCCTGAAAGTGCGGGTGCTTTTCCCGGACCTGCTTGTTATGGTGCGGGTGGTTCTTTGACGATTACTGATGTCAATTTATTGCTGGGTCGACTCGATGCCTCACAATTTAGTATTCCCGTTTCCATAGAAGCTGCCAGAATACAACTCGTTGATTTACAGCATTTTATTCAACAAAATATAGGTAAGAAAATTTTGGAGGAGGAAATTTTAATCGGATTTCTTACTATTGCAAACGAGCGTATGGCGGATGCAATTCGCAAAATTTCCGTCTCCAAAGGTTATGCCCCCCCTCAGTATGGACTGCTTGTTTTTGGAGGTGCAGGTGGTTTGCACGCTTGTAGCATGGCAAAACTGTTGGGTATGACGACGATTATTGTTCCTAAATATGCAGGTTTGTTGTCTGCTTATGGCATTCTGAATGCGCCCATTGAGCGTTTTGAAGAGCAACAAATATTGCAGACCGTTTCTGATATGTCTTTTGAAAAATTAGGTTTTGAATTTCAAAAAATGAGTGATAAAGCCATAGAAAAAGTGGCTGCCGAAGGCATTAAAAAGCAAAATATTTTCATTAAAAAATCGCTTATTTTCTGCCGTTTAAAAGGTCAAAATGCGACAATAGAACTTGATTTTGATGCCTATTTTGAACAAAATTTCAAGGAAAAATACGAAAAAATGTTTGGTCATTGGGTTGAAAACAGGGCAATTGAAGTAGAAAGCATCCGCGTTATTGCTTCTGAAATCCGTCATTTGGCATTTGGCACTACATCAATAAACAATAATCAATCAAATCCACCCCCTCAGTATAACGCCGAATTTAGACATAAAATCAAGGCATTTGTCGGTCAAACGTGGAAAGAAGTACCTGTTTTTTTCAGAGATGATTTGAAGGCTGGCGCAACGATTGAGGGCTTTGCATTACTGCTCGATAGTTTTTCAACAACAGTAATTGAAGACGGTTTTACCTTGACGATTGATGCAAACGAAACAGCCATTATTCATTTTATTTCCAATATCAATAAACCAATAACAAATAACCAGCAAGCATTAACCAATAAAACCATTGATTTAGAACTGTTTACGAATCGTTTTACAAGTATTGCGGAAAATATGGGCGCGATGTTGCAACGCACCGCTTTAAGTGTCAATGTCAAAGAACGCCTTGATTTTAGTTGTGCTTTGCTCGATGCAGAAGGCTATTTGATTGCCAATGCGCCTCATATACCAGTGCATCTCGGCAGTCTCGGGGTTTGTGTACGAGAAGTTTTAAAATATATTAAAATTGAAAAAGGCGATACGATTGTCACAAATCATCCCGCTTTTGGAGGCTCGCATTTGCCTGATGTGACCTTGATTTCAAGTGTTTTTACTGAGGGGGGGATTTTAATTGGCTACGTCGCTAATCGTTGTCATCATTCTGAAATCGGTGGGATTCGACCTGCTTCAATGCCGCCCAATGCCACACGATTGGTTGAAGAAGGTGTTATTATTGAACCGCTATATTTAGCAAAAAATGGCATAGTTGATTGGCAAACAATTAGTTATAAATTACAAAATGACCGCTACCCTACTCGTTCTTTATCGGAAAATTTAGCGGACTTGAATGCAGCATTGGCAGCAAACATTAACGGAGTAATAGCTTTGCAAAAATTAGTGGCTGAACATGGGCTTGAAAAAGTACATGATTATATGCAGGCTTTGAAGGATTATTCGGCTGAAAAATTGAAAAAAGCAATTTCTGATTTTGTAGCCGATATTGACAGGGTGACTTACAGTTACCCCGTCAATTCATGTAGTGCTGAAGAACAACTCGATGATGGCACATTATTAAAAGTTAACATTGCTTTTGGCGATAATATCATCTTTGATTTTACAGGTTCATCGCCTGTGCATAAGGGAAATTTGAATGCAACACCTGCTATTGTCAATTCAGTTGTCATATATGTTTTGCGATTATTGGTTTCTGAAAATATACCTTTGAATGAAGGTTTTATGAACAAGGTGGCTATCATTTTGCCTAAAAATTCGATTTTAAACCCCGATTTTCCTTTGGATACTGAGGGGTGTCCTGCTGTCGTTGGTGGCAATGTGGAAACAAGCCAACGGTTGACGGATACGATTTTGAAGGCGCTAAAACTTATCGCTTGTGGACAAGGCACGATGAATAACGTCCTTTTTGGAAACAACACTTTTGGATATTATGAAACGATTTGCGGTGGTAGCGGTGCAGGAAATGGTTTTGATGGTACTGATGCAGTACATACGCACATGACAAATACGCGTATTACTGACCCTGAAATTTTGGAGTTTCGCTACCCTGTTCATCTTGATTTGTTTAAAATCAGACAAAATTCAGGTGGAAAAGGATTATTTAAAGGTGGAAATGGCATTATTCGACAATTAACTTTTTTAGAAAATATAGAGTTGTCAGTTTTGACCCAACATAGAAAAGTCGCACCCTTTGGGCTTAACGGCGGTAAAAGTGGCAAGGTGGGGCATCAGTATTTGATTTTAAAAAATGGAAAAAAGAAAAAAATTGGTGGCATAGAGGCGGCGAATTTGAAGGCAGGTGATACCTTTGTGATTGAAACGCCTGGCGGTGGTGGATTTGGTACTAAACTTTAAAATTATATAAACTTTATGAGAATTATTATTAGTCTTTTGTTACTCCTTTCAATGTACAGTTGCGGCACAAACTTGTCAAAAAAGCGTATTTTGCAACGTAATGACCACGTTGGACAGCCTTTTGATTCAAAAATGGATACTTTAGTTGAATACCGATTGAAGCACGATAAAGTTAAAAAAGAACGATTTTCAATAGATGGAAAACTACTTTTTTACAGAACATACTTCTATTGGCATAAAGAAAAAGTAGGATTTTGGAGTGCTTTTCAAGGTAAAAAAGCAAATGGTTTTGATGGTAGTCTCTGTAAAAGCTATTATTATAGGGGAACGCCACGCTATATAAGTTCAGGTTATCCAATAGCATTAGGAACGTTTTTTTATGAAAACAATCAAATTAGGTCGAAAGACCAATATGATTTTGAGCATAAAAAGTTCCTAAATACTTATGAAATTTATTCAGAAGATGGTTCTCCACTTCCATTAGGTACGCTTAAAGATGGAAATGGAACGGTCAATATGTATGATTCTAAAGGTAAACTTTTGAAAATCATTTATTTTACGAATGGCAAAAAAACTAAACCAGAAAAAGTAAAATGACAGAATACGCTTTCCTAAACGGCAAAATAATGCCCATTGAAAATGCCAATTTGAACATCACAGACCTTGCTTTACTGAGGGGGTACGGCGTGTTCGATTTTTTCAAAGCGATAGAGGGTCGCCCTATTTTTATGGAAGACCATTTGGATAGATTTGAAAACTCAACATGGCTTTTGGGTTTGAAAGTGCCTTATTCTCGCGTAGAGTTGCGCCGTAATATATTAGAATTGATTCGATTGAATCATCATAACTTATTAGGTATCAAATTGGTATGCACTGGAGGCTATTCAGTTGATGGCTATACACCTGCTGAAATACCTAATCTGTTTATGGTCGCTAAACCTTTCAAAATGCATCCTTTTGAGAAAGGTTTGAAACTGATGACAGTTGAACATCAACGAGAATTGGCGGAAATTAAAAGTATAAATTATGCAAAACCTATATCAATTATAGCACATTTACACTCTTCAGCCTCAGACGATGTTTTATATCATACAAATGGATGTATTACAGAATCGTCGCGGAGCAATATTTTTATCGTTAAAAATGGTGTACTCATTACCCCGGATGCTGGGGTACTGAGGGGTATAACCAGAAAACATGTCTTGCAATTTGCACCTGAAATGATGCCTGTTGAAGTCCGGTCAGTGACACTTTCAGAAGTTGTAGAAGCTGACGAAGTTTTTATGACAGGTAGTACAAAAAGAATTGCACCTATTACAATGATAGATAATATAACATTTGATACGGGCAGATATACACGTTTATTGTATGAAAGACTGTTGAAAGCAGAGGAGGAATAGTAGGTATTTTTAAACCATTATTCGTTTAATTCTTATAAAGATGAGTCAAAAACCTTAAAATGAAATCAAAAATATTGCCAATTTTCTTGTTTATAAAATAAAAATATAAAAAAAGCAATTTTATAGATAAAAAAATTTGCTTCTACGACATAAATCCATAGCTTTGTAAGCAAATTGTAAAACTACACGGAACAAAGGCTACTCTTTCAAAGTAACAGATATATTTTTCTGTCATGTCATGCTTTGCTTCATTGATTTTCAATTTTTTGTGCATAAAGTTTTTTTAAATCTGAAAAATTACTCTTCTTTGCAGTAGATTAAGATGCTTAACTGCATTACTTTTGCAAAACGATTATTTACAATTAGTTGATTTTCAGATTTTTAAGTTGATTGTTTTTTTATATTAAACATGAAATTTCCAAACATTAGATGAGAAAAAACAATCAACTACTCAAGTAGGAAAAAACAGTATCAAATAAACAGTTGGATATTGAAACGCTATAATTAACAGTCGGGTACGTAAGTGCTCGAATCAAAACTTTTGCGATATGAATGAGCAAAAAATGCCGACGGCTACAGACCTTGTAGTTGCTCTCGACATTGGTACAACGAAGGTATGTGCCATCGCTGGTCGTAAAAACGAACACGGCAAATTAGAAATTTTGGGTGTCGGTAAAGTAGATAGCGTCGGCGTTATGCGCGGCGTTGTTACAAATATCGAAAAGACCGTCAATGCTATCCACGAAGCTGTTTCTTCAGCTGAACGTATGGCTAAAACAAAATTCACACATGTACATGTGGGTATTGCAGGTCAACACATCAAAAGTCTTCAACATCGGGGTATCCTCACCCGCGATAACGACCACACCGAAATCAGCCAAAAAGACATTCAACGGCTTATGAATGATATGCACAAATTGGTGTTGCCTCCTGGCGACAAGATTTTGCACGTTATTCCACAAGAATATACCGTTGACAATGAACAAGGCATCACCGACCCAATTGGTATGAGTGGTGTCCGTCTTGAAGCGAACTTCCACATCATCACTGGTCAAATTTCAGCATCTAACAATATTCATCGGTGCGTTGAGCGTACGACTTTGAAAGTTGAAAGCATGACTTTAGAGCCGATTGCTTCTGCAGTCGCTGTGTTAAGCGATGAAGAAAAAGAAGCAGGTATTGCGCTTGTTGATATTGGTGGCGGAACAACGGATATTACGATTTTCCAAGAAGGCATCATTCGCCATACGGCTGTCATTCCTTTTGGTGGCAATGTTATTACTTCTGACATCAAAGAAGGTTGTACGGTTATGCAGCACCAAGCAGAAGCGTTGAAGGTCAAATTCGGCGCAGCAATGTCAGAAGAAGTGTATGATAACCGCATCATCACGATTCCGGGCATCAAAGGTCGTGACTATAAAGAAATCAGTGAAAAGAATCTTGCACGTATTATACAAGCGCGCATGGAGGAGATTTTCGACTATGTGGTCTGGGAAATCCGCCGATCAGGTTACGAGCGCAAACTTATTGGTGGCATCGTATTGACAGGGGGCGGTTCTTTACTCCGTGATATTGAAAAATTATGTGAATTCCATACAGGTATGAGTACGCGCATCGGTGTTCCGATTGAGCATCTCGGTCATGGCTATACGGAACAAGTGGCAAGCCCTATTTTCTCGACTGCCATTGGTTTATTACTTAATGGCATTGCTTTTGAAGAAGAGAATGTTCGTTCACGTCCACTTGTTGAAGAAAAACCAATTGTTGAAACCGTTTTGGAAACTGTCAAATTTGACAATCCTGTTGTGGATGAAAAAACACAACCGCAACAAGGTGGTAAATGGTTGGAAAGCATCTTCAAAAAGACGAAAGAATGGTTTGAAGCTGAACCTGATGTGGATTTGAAGTAATCTACCCCTCAGTATTTTGTATAATTTCGCTATGAAACCATAATTCATTAATTCTTAAACAGAACAACAATGGTTTTTAATTTCAAACAAGAAGAACCATCTATCATAAAAGTTATAGGTGTTGGCGGTGGCGGCTCAAATGCGGTTACCCACATGTATAAGCAAGGCATAGTCGGTGTTGATTTTGCTATTTGCAATACAGACTCTCAGGCGATGGAGTTGAGTCCTGTGCCGACGCGCATCCAACTCGGACCTTCTGTTTCGGCGGGTTTAGGTGCAGGTTCACAGCCGCAGCGTGGTAAACAAGCCTGCCTTGAAAGCATTGACGATGTCAAACGGTATCTTGAAAATGGCACTAAAATGCTGTTTATTACGGCTGGTATGGGCGGTGGAACGGGTACAGGTGCTGCGCCTATCATTGCTAAAACAGCCCAGGAAATGGGGATTTTAACTGTTGCCATTGTTACCTTACCATTCACTTTTGAAGGTAAAAAACGGGTTACTCAAGGGATTGACGGTTTGGAAGAGTTAAAGAAAAACGTTGACACCATCATCGTTATTTCCAATGACAAACTCCGTCAGATTTATGGTAATATGTCGGTTTCTCATGCTTTTGCACAAGCGGACAATATTTTGACGACGGCTGCTAAAGGTATTGCTGAAATCATCACTGTCCCGGGTTATGTCAATGTGGACTTTGAAGACGTGAACACTGTTATGCGTGGTTCTGGTGTCGCTATCATGGGTATCGGTTTGGCAGAAGGTGACAATCGCGCTTTGAAAGCGGTGGATGCTGCATTATCATCGCCTTTATTAGAAGATAACAATATTCAAGGTGCAAAACATATCCTTGTCAATATCACAAGCGGTACGAAGGAAGTGACAATGGACGAAATTTTCAGTGTCACTGAGTTTGTTCAAGAAGAAGCGGGAGAAGGTGCAAATCTTATATGGGGTAACTGTTACGACGATACTTTGGGTGATAAAGTCGCTGTAACAGTCATCGCAACAGGGTTTGAAAGCCGCCTCGCGCCTAATGCTCAACATGGTCGTAATGATGGTAAAATTGTCGTTTCATTGGACGAGGATACCGTCAAAAAAGACAAAAAGCCTGATTTTTTCGGGTTTGGCTTTGAAAATACTGAGGGGTCAAATTCTGTCATAGAGTTTGAATCTGAACGCTTTTCAAAGCCGAAATCGCCTGTGTTCAATTCACAACAAACGACACCTACACCAGCACCACAACATGCTAAAATCGAAGACAAAAGTAGTGAGGAAGATCGCCGCCGCCGTTTGGTTCAAGAGCAGGCACGTCGTGAGCGTTTACGTTCAAGTGTAAACACTTTGAAATTGAGTAATCCACAGACGATTATCGAAATGGAAAATGAACCTGCTTATTTACGTCGGGGTGTTAAATTAGAGTCTGTTCAACATTCTTCAGAAAAGATGATGTCAGGTTGGTCAATTGATGAAAATGATGAATTGAAAACAAGTGGTAATTCATTTTTACACGACAATGTAGATTAAGAATATTTAGTAAATCATTCATATCGCAAGCCCCATCCGATTTTTTCGGATGGGGCTATTTTTTTTATTTAATAAAATTCATAAATACCACAGAAAGGGGATAAATTAAAAATGTACCATTCGCTATCCAGTTTTTTTTAATGAAATTTAACAAAAGCGTTATTTTTTTCTAATCAAATGCAGAATCATAGACGATAATTTGTTGTTTCACGTTTAAATGTTAAAATTTGCTTTATTAATTCACTAACTTCTTGACAATGAAATCATTAGAAGAAGTCCTATTTAAACATAAACCTAACTATCGAACAACTATGAAGCCAAAACTGCTTTTGAGCCTGTTGTTTGTCGTTTTTCTCGGCACCAAAATCTTCGCCCAAGCGACGACGGTTTTTACGGAAGCCAACCTTGCGTACAAGCGAGGCATGGACTTTTACGACAAAGGAATCTATAATTTAGCGATGCAAGAATTTTACGTCGCACTCACACAGTTGCGCCCAGCACCTGAACCAGAAGCCCGTTTACTGAGGGGTCAAGCCGAGTTGTTTTATGCGAAAGCAGCGGTACGTTCTGGGCAACCCAATGGTGAACAATTGATGTTGGACTATATTAGACGCTATTCGCCAGACCCCTTAGCTGGACAAGCAGCCATAGAGATGGGTGATTATTATTTTAATCAAAACAAACTTGACAAAGCTTTGGAATTTTACAATGCATTGAACGCGTCTGATTTACCTACCAACCAACGCGATGAATTGTATTTCAAACAGGGGTATGCCTACTTCGTACAGAAAAAATTTCCACAAGCAAAAGGGAATTTTTCAAAAGTTAAAGATTTAACGAACTTTAAATATTATAACGAAGCAAACTATTATTATGGCATGTGTGCGTTTTTTGACAATAACCTCGATGAAGCTGTCCGTAGTTTTCAAAGAGTAGCTTCTTCTAAACAATATGCGGCGGTTGTGCCTTACAATCTTGTGCAGATTTATGCGGCACAACGGGATTGGGATAAAGTTTTGCAAGCTGGTCTATCCGCTTTAGAGGATTCTAAAATAAAAAATGCCAAGCAAATCAATCAATTGGTGGGTCAAGCCTATTTTGAGAAAAAGCAATTTGAGCAAGCAGAAAGATTCCTCGCTGAAGGTGCAGATGGCAATGCCAATATGCGGGCAGAAGATTATTATCAATTGGGTTTCGCCCAACATCGAAATGGCCATTATGATAAAGCTGCGGTTTCATTAGAGAATTTGAGTGGGCAAAACTCTCTCATTGGTCAAAACGGCATGTACTTGTTGGGCGATTGTTATTTGCGAATGGGCAATAGACCACGTGCCAAAAATGCCTTCTCTATTGCTTCACGTATGCCTTATGACCCGTCAGTACAACAGGAATCGCAATGGAATTATGCGAAATTAGCGTATGAATTAAAGCAAACTCAAGAAGCGGTGGATGCCCTTCAAGCGATTCCTTCCACCTCCAAAAACTATCCAGAAGCACAAGGTTTGCTATCCGAGGTTTTATTGCAAACCCGCAATTATGACGAGGCGTTGAGGATTATTACTTTGACACCGAATAAAACACCGAAGTTGCGCGAAGCTGCTCAAAAAGCACAAGCGTATCGCGGTATGCAGTTGTATCAAGCAGGTGATAAAATAGGGGCTAAAACATATTTTGAGCGCAGTTTAGTAGATGCTCCTGATGCAACCACAAAAGCCATGTCTAATTATTGGTTGGGTTATATCAACTACGATTTGAAAGATTATAACAACAGCCAACGCTATATGGATAACTTTATAGCTATCGCAAAAACTTCGGGTCAATTGCCGCCTGAGTCTTCTTTAAATATGGCAAATTATATTCAAGGTTATAATTATCTGAAAGAAAAAAACTATGCGACTGCATTAACTTTTTTCCAAAATGCTGTAACAGGAATAAAACGAGAATACGATTATATTACAAACGATTATGTCAAAAATCAAGTCTTAGGGGATGCCATTTTGCGTCTCGGCGATAGTTATTTCAAAAGCAACCGTTACGATGATGCAATCCGTTTTTATGATGAAGCGATTAACAAAAACTATTCTGGTTTTGTGTATGCCTTATATCAAAAAGGCATTATTCAAGGTCTGAAAGGCAGTAATGTCGATAAGCTCATTACTTTAGAAAAACTCACTTCGAATTATCCAAATTCAGAGTTTGCCGCCGCTTCTTTGCTTGAAATAGGCATCACTTACATGAATTTGAATCAATTAGACAAAGCACAACAAGCCTTAACGTTTATCATTACCAATCATAAAGATAAGAACGAATATGTGGTAAGTGCTTTGTTACGTTTGGGTTTGATAGCTCAAAACAAAGGCAACAATGAAGGGGCTATTTCTTATTACAAACAGGTTTTCTACAACAATCCATCGCCAACTGATGCGAAAGCAGCATTGGAGCGTTTGCAAGATATTTATGTGAATGAATTGGGCAGACCAGACGATTATTTTGCTTTTCTACAAACCATTCCAGGCTATAAAGTGGATAATTTAGAGCAAGACAATATCACTTACAAAGCAGCGGAAGTCCAATACGAAAGTGGAAATTATGATAGAGCTATAGCCAGTTTTACGACGTATTTGAGTCGTTTTACGAATTCTCCCAATACCATTAATGCGTATTATTATCGAGGCGAATCCTATTCTGCCAAAAAAGATTACGACAATGCTTTGATTGATTATGAAGCGGTTGTGCAAAGGAGTTCTTCAAAATGGTATGAAAAAGCTGTTGAAAAAGCGACATTGATTGCTTATAATTTCAAGCAGGACTTTATTAAAACCTTTGAACTTGCGGTTAAATGGGACAAAGTCGCTACAACAGAAGATAAGCGTTTTGAAGCAGAATTGTGGGCTGCCCGCAGTGCCTATCGCAGCAATAGACCCGATGCTGTTTTAGAATATGGTTCAAAAGTAGCTAATAACCCAAGGGCAACACGGTCTCAAATCGCACAAGCCAATTATCATCTCGGTAAAATTGCTTTTGACCGCAATCAACTTGACAATGCACAAGGCTTTTTCTTAAAAACAATTGCAGCTGGTGGCACGGATGAACAAACAGCAGAATCGCGTTATCTTGATGCCATGATAGAATATAAAAAACGGAATCTTGATATAGCTTTAGGAAAAGCGGATCGGGCATCTATGAACAACCCCTCAGTATTTTGGGCTGCTAAATCTGTTATTCTTCAAGCTGATATTTATGCCGAAAAAAATGACCTTGTGAATGCCCGCGCTGCTTTAGAATCTATTATTGAAGGTGTTAAACAGTATCCTGAAGTGGTAGCAGAAGCTCAGCAAAAGCTCAAAAATTTAAAAACGAAAGAAACAACTAAAAGTCGAATCACAGCACCCAACAATAGCTTGTTGGATATGGATAGGGATAATTAAGTAAGAAATGATGAATGATGAATGATGAATTATAAATGATGAATTTTAAAACATTGATTTACAAGGTTTTATGATTCATAATTATATTTTTTTCATCTATTTTATAATAATTCAATATAATAATATCTATTTATCATTTCTAAACATAGTGAAAGAATATGTATAAATAATTGAAAGTAAAAGTTTTATATAGATTCTTTTAATGCGTTCAGAATGACAAAATGATCATTTTAATATTTACCCATTACTAAGAGCTAAACTTTACGAAAGTTAAAAACTTTCGTAAAGTTGTGAATTTCAGTTCTATCAATAACTTAAAATCAAAAAAACTTATGAGCAAGATAAATAAATATCTCCTCTATATATCCGTCCTTGTGCCGTCTGCTATTATCGCACAGCCAGGCAAAGAAGTGCCTTCCCAAACGCAGGATGTTATCAAAAACTTTGATGCCAAATTATTAGAAACGGAGCGTATCAATGTTGCACCCGTTTTGCCCGCCGTTGACACTACAACAAAAGCACAAGCCTATTCGATTCCAAATAAGATATTGAATGTGGATTATACGGCACCTCGTATGCGCCCAATTGCCATCAAGACGGAAAAACTACCCCCTCAGTATAAAGGCTATGCAAAAGCAGGTTATGGCTTACCAAACTCACCTTATTTAGAGGGAGCGTATCGCTTTGGCGACCCCAAAACCTATTTAGTAGGCTTAAAAGTAAAACATCATTCGGCTGACAATAACAAAGGCTTTGAAAATCAAAGTTTTGCCACCACTAATGCCGAAGCGAATGGTACTTTCTATGCACAAGCAGGGGTAGCAGTAGATGCTAAATTAGGCTTCGATAACAATACACGGCAATTTTACGGCTATGACCATGATAAATTTACATATCAAAAAGCAGATACCAAACAGTATTTCAATACCATTTCAGCGGGTGCTAAGGCGTATAATTCAGCGCGAACAGTAGCAGATTTTAATTACGGTTTGGGTTTGAATTTTTATAACATGAATGACAATTTCGGCAATAGAGAAACAGATTTTAATATCAAAGCCGAAGCAACAAAATGGTTCAGCGAAAAGCACCCCCTCAGTATTTTGGTACGAACCGAGTTCACAACGCTTGCGCCAAAGTCGGACAAAACACAGAACTTGAATAATATCTATTTGAATCCGAGTTTTACTTATAAAGGTGAAGGATTTAGCGTTCGTGCAGGAGCAAATTTAGTCTCTCACAATGATGTTTTCACACCGCTCCCCGATATTGAAGCATCCGCAAATGTTGCAGGCAATTCACTTCAAGCCTTTGTAGGCTGGAAAGGTGATTTTTTAAAAAACTCGTATAAAAATCTGACAAACTACAATCCGTTTATCAGACCAGATAGTTTTAAAATTCAAAATACTATAAAGACGGACATCTATGGTGGTATCAAAGGGGCAATTCCGATTTTCGATTATTCAGCACAAGTAGGTTGGAGCAGCAACCAAAACTTAGCTTTATTTTTAGCGGATACAGCTGATAAATACCGCCGTTTCAAGGTTTTATACGATACAGTTAAGATTTTTAATATTCGCGGTGCTATTACCATGCACCCCCTGAAAGATATGGAAGTAATTGCCACTGCGAGTCAAAATATCTATACAGCCAACACTCAAAAAGCAGCTTGGGGCTTACCCTCTACTGATATTAATGTCTCCGCCAAATATAATGTTGTCTCAAAAGGCGACCAAACTGCCGTTGCGAAAGCCTCTTTATTTGTCCAAAACGGTGTGCCTTTCAAAAACAGCGTTGGAGAAATTGAACGTTTAAGTCCTTTATTTGACATCAATATTGGTGGCGAATTGTGGTTTTCAAAAAACATAGGTGCTTTTGTGGACATCAATAACTTATTGAATCTTAAAAGACAACGTTGGCAAAACTATCCTAATTTAGGTTTAAACATTTTAGGTGGCTTTACTGCTCGTTTCTAATAATGAGCAAGATTTAAAAAGCAATGGGCAAATTTCCAAATGGATAATTTGCCCATTGCTTTTTTTTATTCAAATAATCCTTATTTCCCATTCTAAAAAAATAACTTCGCACTTTGAAAGTCTTTTCATTTTTCACTTTTCACTTTTCACTTCATCATGCTGTATTCACTTTTTGAATGGTTGGATGCCCAATATCATTTTCCAGGGGCAGGCTTAATGCGCTATGTGTCGTTTCGAGCAGGTGCAGCTATTGTTTTATCTTTAATGATAGCTTTGGTTTTTGGCAGATACATCGTTCGTTTTCTAAGTAAATTACAGATTGGCGAAACAGTACGTGATTTAGGTTTGGATGGTCAAAAACAAAAGCAAGGAACACCGACTATGGGTGGTATCATTATCATATTGGCAATCATTATCCCCACTCTTTTGTTTTGTAAGTTAGACAATATTTATGTCTTAGTGATGCTTTTAGCGACTTCTTGGATGGGTGTCGTAGGTTTTTTAGACGATTATATCAAAGTATTCAAAAAAAACAAAAAAGGTTTACCTGGTATTTTTAAGGTGGTGGGTCAAGTTTCCTTAGGTTTGATGATTGCATTGATTATGCTGAAAAGTGATGATATTGTCATCAGAATGGATAAAAAAACGGCTGAACTTAATAACTTTAAAATCACTAAAACGGTCTATGCTTCTGACCCTAAACGCGGGGGACAGCTACGAGAAATGGTGTATGTCAAAGCCCCTTTGACAAACGTACCTTTCTATAAAAACAATGAATTAGATTATTCAAAATTCCTAAGCCCACTTTTTGGCGAACAAACCAGTAAAAATTTGACCACCCTTATATTTATCATAATGGTCATAGTAGTTGTAACAGCTGTCTCAAATGGAGCAAACTTGACTGATGGAATTGATGGTTTAGCAGCAGGGACATCGGCCGTTATAGGTGCAACGCTTGCTATTCTCGCTTATGCAACTGGTAATGCTATATTTGCGGATTATCTTAATATTTTATACATTCCCAACACATCCGAATTGGTGATTTTTGCCGCCTGTTTTTTTGCAGCTTGTATTGGTTTTGTTTGGTATAACACCTATCCAGCACAAGTTTTCATGGGCGATACAGGCTCTTTGACATTGGGTAGTATCATCGCTGTATTTGCCATTTTAATACGTAAAGAGTTGCTCATACCTATTTTATGCGGTATTTTTTTTGCAGAGACCCTTTCCGTAATGATTCAAGTCAGCTACTTCAAATACACCAAAAAAAGATACGGCGAAGGTAGGCGTATTTTCCTCATGTCTCCTCTTCACCACCACTTTCAGAAAAAAGGTATGCCGGAACCTCGTTTGGTCGCTCGCTTTTGGATTGTAGGTATTCTCTTAGCCGTATTGACAATCATAACATTGAAAATTAGATAATTAAATAAAGGGCAAAAGGCGAAAAGCAAAAGGCAAATTTCCAAAACTGAAAATTTGCCTTTTGCTTTTCGCCATTAGTCCCTTGCCTTTTACCTAATTAACTCCTCTTTTTCATGGAAAATAACGCCATAGTCTTTCAATTCCTCTAAGACGGGTTCATAAACTTCTTTTAAAACAGGGATATTGACACCGATAGAATTAATATTGCCCAACATAACATGTTTGACAAAAATACCAATCGGCAAACCTACAAGTTTGGACATCGCCGTTGAATGAGCGTCGTCCCCTTTCATCACCATTGTCGAGGTCAATTTATAATTCTTACGCGCCAATTCATATTCCAATTCATGTTGCATTATCACCATATCGCGTTCACCATCTTGAAGTTTCCATTTTTCAAGCAACAAATTTTCAAGAATCAAAGAGGGTGTCGCACTCCTCATGCGTATTTTTTTCTTACTGAATAAGCCCAGCCAATCAAGTTTCTTAATTGTTTCGCCTTCAACAGATTCACCAATCAAATTGGCAACTTTTTCTTTTACACTACTGCCGGGAGCTGAATTGGCTACATAAGCGTCAATCAACTCATGGTATGTAATATCTTCTGAATCTAAAATGGGAAAAGAACCATCTGTTAAACCAATTTTCACTAAAGCATCCCAAGCCTTACAAAATCCTTTATGCCGAATCGTACCCCTCAGTAAATTGGGGATTGGTCCCAAATCATACAATTCACGATACAAAAGCGAATCTCGGTTTACATAAACCTCATATTCACCCATATTTGGCACTTCTATGGTACGTGTCTGAGCAAAAATACGGTTATAAGGTACGTAGCGCAATTTCCCATCTTCCAAATATTGAGCAGTGCCTTGCCCCGCCAAAACGACATTGCGCGGATTCCATGAAAACTTGTAATGCCACGGGTTGTCATCACTTTCAGGGGCAACTAAGCCGCCTGTATAAGAGCGAAACGACTTCAAGCGACCACCTTTTGCAATGATTTGGTCAATTTTTTGTTTACCACTCATGTGGTCAATACCGGGGTCAAGTCCCATTTCGCCCATAAAAATGAGCGCACGCTCACGCGCCTCGTCACCGAGCGCATACATTTGTTTGGAGATATAAGAGGCTGTAATCAAATGTTTTTTCAGTTTCAAACAATCCTGTGCTACTTCAAGATGCAAATGCGCAGGTAGCAGCGACACCACCACATCAGCCCTTTGTATCAACTCTCGACGGTCATTTACTTTTGTGGCATCCAGCCAAGTGGCACGACCGTTTGGATTACCAGCGACTTTTTTTGCTGCCGCTTCATGGTCTGCATCTGCAATGGTAACAAACCAGTTGTAGGTTTTTGCTTGTTCAAGAACGTATTTAATAAGTGCTGTCGCCGAACGACCTGCTCCAATAATTAATATATTATTCATTTTTAGATTTTGCTATTAACCAATCAACCTATATTATTCTTCACTTTAAATGAGGCAGAAATAGATTGTTTTATTTTGGGCAAATGTACGAAATTATACCATTCTCAAAATTTTGATTGTGGTATTAGATTTTTTTATTTAAAAATTATCTGTAAGTAACTGATTATCAAGTGACAAATTATACTAATTTTTTGGCGTATTATACTGAGGGGTATAAAATTAATTATTCATACACTCCCAAAAGTCTTGTATTTTCCTACCTTTGCGGCGTTTTTTGAGAAAACTTCTTTTTTGAATATTTTTGACTTAAAATAAATGACAGATTTTATTGGCTTTTTTCTCCATCTTGATAAGCATGTGGAGACCTTTTTTACGCAGTACCAAACACTCTCCTACTTCCTCATTTGCTTGATTTTGTTTTGTGAAACAGGTCTTGTGGTCACCCCTTTTCTACCGGGCGATTCCTTGCTGTTTGCTGTAGGCGCAACGATTGCAAAAATTGGTATTTTGCGTCTTGAAATCATGATTCCACTCATGCTTATTTCAGTAATATTGGGGGACAACGTCAACTATTTTATAGGTAATCGGATAGGCAAACGGTTGTTTGAAACCAATAACCCTATCCTTAACAAGTTACTCAAACCCGAATATCTGAAAAAGACCGAAGACTTTTACGTAAAATACGGTGGTCGAACGGTCATTATGGCGCGTTTTGTTCCCATCGTTCGTACTTTCGCCCCCTTTGTTGCGGGTATAGGGGCCATGAATTTTAGAAAATATATTGGCTATTGTATAGCAGGTGCTTTGTTATGGGTTTTATCTATGACCTTAGCAGGTTATTTTTTAGGGCAAATACCCATCATCAAAAACAACTTTGAAATTGTCGTTTTGGCTATTATTTTTATTTCTGTTTTGCCAGCCGTTGTGCAAGTTATCAAGGAGAAAAGGAAAAACGTGTAAAATACTGAGGGGGTTAGAAGTATTAAATTTTAAGCGTTTATTCATCTATATTCAACTTTGCCCTTTTAATTTTACCAAATTCCTTATACTTGTACGTTTAAAAGTTTTAAGTAATTTTGCCACCAGAATAGATTTCTTATAATGCTCGGAATGACAAAAATCACTTCCTTTTGATTTAAAATCGTACCTTGTTTGGCTTTTAAAAAAGAGAAATTAGAGAATAAGAAAAATTAGAAGAAAGGGACACAACAAAATCTACAACAAAATTCTGTTTTCTAATGTATTGTTTTTCAATATTTTAAAACAAATTTTGAAAATCCTAAATCCTTAATATGGGTTGGTTCAAACGTTTACAAGAAGGCATCAAGACTGCAACAGTCAATAAGAAAGAAGCACCAGAAGGCATTTGGTTCAAATGCCCTAGATGCAGTGAAACATCCACGATGAAAGAGTTTCGTGACAACTTTCATAAATGTCCCAAATGTGACTATCATGGTCGTATTGGTTCAAAAGATTATTTCAAACACATATTTGATACAGGTGGTTTCCCCTTACTTTTTGAAGAGGTCGTATCAAAAGACTCATTGAAATTTGTGGATACAAAAACTTATCCTGAACGATTGACGGATGCCGTTAGAAAAACAGGGCTTAGTGATGCCATATCGGTGATGAAAGGTAAGGTGAATGGTCGGGAGATTGTAATTGCCTGTATGGATTTCAGTTTTATTGGCGGTTCTATGGGTTCTGTTGTGGGTGAACGTATCGCGCGCGGTATAGATTTAAGTCGTAAATTGAAAATTCCATTTATGATTATTTCCAAATCGGGTGGCGCACGGATGATGGAATCCGCTTATTCTTTGATGCAAATGGCAAAAACAAGTGCAAAATTGAGTCAATTGGCTAAAGAAGGCATTCCGTTTTTTTCACTTATGACTGATCCCACAACGGGCGGTGTCACAGCTTCTTATGCCATGCTTGGTGACATCAATATGGCAGAACCCGAAGCCCTTATTGGTTTCGCAGGACCCCGTGTTATTCGAGAAACCATTAAACGCGATTTGCCTGAAGGTTTCCAATCTTCTGAGTTTTTGTTGGAGAAAGGATTTGTTGATTTTATTATCAATCGAAAAGATTTGAAAGATACTATTTCTGATTTATTGATCCTGTTTGAGCGTAAATAAACTTAAAATAAAAATAGGGCTTATTTTCATTAATAATGGATAAAATACTGAGGGGTTCTCCATTTTATAAAATATTGATTTTAGGCAAGTTACAATTAGGAAACATCCCGAATTGCGTTCTTACAAGATTCGGGATGTTTCAAGTTTCTAACCTCTATATTTCGGCAAGACCTGTGTACAAATCTATATATTGACCCGTCGCATATTCCCAAGAATTATCAATTTGCATGATGCTGCGGCGCAATCTCATAAAGGCTGGTTTGTTGTCCCACCAAAGCCTCATAGCTCTGTTCAGCGCATTCATAGCATCGTCAATTATAAAATTGTCGAATCGAATCCCAGAACCGCCTGTGGGTGACGAAATATCCGTTACCGTATCCCGCAAACCACCCGTGCTACGTACAATTGGCACTGTACCATATCGCAAAGCATACATTTGGTTCAGGCCACAAGGCTCTACCCTACTTGGCATAATCAGAAAATCAGAACCCGCATAGAGTTGATGAGACACTTTTTCATTATAATCAATCATAACACCCATCTTTTCAGGATATTGATAAGCCAAACGCGCTAAAGCATCCGTTACTGAGGGGTCGCCTGTACCTAAAAAAAGGAAATTGGCACCGCCGCCCAAAGCCAAATAACGACCGTACAATTCGGGCAAAATATCCGCACCTTTCTCACCAACAGCCCGACCAATGAACGTGACAATGGGCAATTCAGGATTAACATCGAACATCCGAATCAAGGCTTCTCTATTTTTATCTTTATACGTATCCACGTCATCATACACTAAGTTGTAGGCAAGCATCGGGTCAGTGGCAGGATTCCAAACTTGTGCATCAATACCATTCAGAATACCAGAAGCTTTATGGGCTTCGTTATTTATCAACCATTCCAATCCACCACTATTGCCTTTCAGTTCTTCGAGATAACCCGTTGAGACAGTCGTAAAATGCCACGCACATTTGATAGCAGAAGCCATCGGATTAATTTCGTCTTTCCAATCGAGCAAACCATTTGCTTCAGCTCGATAAAAAGGTAAAAGTTGTGTTCTACGCCAACTGAATGCCCCTTGATATTGTCCATTGTGAATCGTAAAAACAGTCGGAATACCAGCCAAAACTTCGTATTCAGGACAATATTGTATCATAAACGGCAGTAAACCTGTGTGGTGGTCGTGGCAATGAAGGACTTTAGGTTTTTTTTCCATACCCATCACCCAATGAATGACCGCTTGTTGAAAAAGCAAAGACCTTTCGACCTCATCTTCGAAACCAACGCCAGATACATCTGTGTAAATGCCCGACCTATCATAGTATTGGGGCGCGTTGACAACATACAAATCGTAGCCTAATGTGGTGTTTAAACATTTTTCGATGGCGTAGGGTTGCCCTTGC
The DNA here is from genome assembly GCA_031411275.1 of Saprospiraceae bacterium. Lineage (GTDB taxonomy): Bacteria > Bacteroidota > Bacteroidia > Chitinophagales > Saprospiraceae > JAAFJT01. The sequence goes on from JANOAU010000124.1 coordinate 49,867, forward strand.
CAGCCTATGCGTACAGTACCTTCTAACAACACTTCAAACTGTTGATTTGCGAGCCATTTCGTGCGGTGTTTGGGCATAATAACGGCAGTTTCGACACCTGCATTGTTCAAATATTTGGGCAATGCGCCAACGACATCGCCTAAGCCGCCTGCTTTTGCGGCGGGATAACATTCTGCACTGATGTGTAAGATGGTCATAAAAGAATGGTGAATGGTGAATGATAAATGGTGAATAATAAAGGCGAATTTAGGAAAAATCGCCATTCACCACTCATCATTCACCATTAATTATTGAATATCCACGAAAGTAAATCCCCAAAAACCTTGCTTGGTAGGTAGTTCTATTTCTTGTCCAGCTTCTATATTTCGAAAACTTTGTGTTTTACTACGGATTCTATCATTTTCGTTGTCTTTTATGAAATAGACATAAAAAGCATCAACAGTTACGGTGCTGTTTTTGGCGATGCCAAAACGACTTGTTCTCAAGGGTTCTTCTTTTTGAAAAATGACTTTTATACTGAGGGGGACATTTTTAGCAAAAATATGATTGGACGCAATGCCCACCAAAGGAAAAATAGCGATACATGCGACCAAACTGAACAAAATTATGGGCGCGCGGTCGCTTTTATCTTCTGCATTTTTGCTTAAAATCCAACCTAAAATACCACCCACTAAAACCCCAATCAGGAGAAAGCGGAAAAAAAGATAGCGAATGTCAAATGTATTTGAAAAATAAGGTACTTCGTGGACGTAGCCTAAAATGATGCCGCAAAGTAGGACGACAACCAGTATGGATTTAAGGAATATTTTCATGTGAGAATGAATTTTTGATTTTTTAACTGCGTCGAACCTGCTTTGTCGCTATCGCCAAACCTGAAAACCGATAACCAATACCCAACTCCGCTGTTGGCACAAGGTAGCCAAAAGTTTTGTAAGGTAACATCGAACTGATACCCATTTTACCATAAATCACCAAGGGCAAACCTGAACGGCGACCTTTGCTCAAAGCAAAATCACGCCCTAAACCTACGGATACTGAGGGGGTCACATACCATTTTTTTTCAAGCAATGGATGGCTTATGATACCGCTTGACGGGGCAGCTATTTCTGTTCCAAAAGGCGGAATGACATAATTAGCACCCAAACAAATCGGCGTGACTTGCCAAAACCAGCCATTTATGCCCCGCACACGACGGTAGGTTAATTCCGATGAGGTAGAAAAATTTTCATAATCACCCGCCCGATGTTGCCATCCCGCCTCTGAAGTGATGTACCACTCTATGAAGTTTCGACCTGCGCGAAAACCCTTAAAACCGCGTTTTTCAATGATTTTTAAAGGAATATCTACGCCAATTTTACCGCCTACATATCCCAAAGGTGCAAAACCAGAGATGTGTAGTGCCAAAGCTTCTTCGCCCATTTTGCTGGCACGAAAAGGATTGTCTTGCTTTTTTTGAGCTTTTATACTGAGGGGGTCTGCTGTAATGAAAAAGGACAAGACAATTAAACATTTTAACCTTATCAAGATGCCAAAAGTAGATAAGGTTGAGGATTTTAATTTTTGAAAAAGCAACATGATTTTTTTTATATTATTGAATGGTAAGGTTTTGTAAATAAGACATTTCATAACGAATTGCAAAGAAGCAAATTTTATGTTTCAAGAGTGTTTAAGTGTTGAGGTGTAAAAATAAAATTTTATAAAATTTCACAAAATACTGATTGTCAACATCTTAGAAAAATCAAGGTTCACAATGAATAACCGATAACTGCTTACAAGAAAATAATTTAAAAATAATTAATCGTATATTTGCGATTATCAAAATATTAATCGTATATTTGCGATATAATTAAAACAAGGACAAAATGGCATTCAGTAAAAAAGCAGAATTTAAGGACGATGAGATAGCGATTGCCGCTTTCGCAAAAGCCATCAGTCACCCAGCGCGTGTCGCCATATTGAAGGTGGTGGCAGAAAGCCAAAGTTGTATTTGCGGTCAAATCGTAGAGGTTTTGCCTTTGGCACAAAGCACGGTGTCGCAACATTTAAAAGAATTAAAAGAAGTAGGTCTGATTGACGGAACGGTTGATGGCGCAAAGTCCTGTTACTGTATCAATTGGACAGCCTTTGAAAAAGTAAGCCAAATGCTCAATCAGTTTTTTGAAAAAACAAGCTGTTGTAAAGACGGTTGTTGTTAAGTGAATGGTGAAATTTAGCCCACTTCTAATTAAATTATTCACCATTCATCATTAAATTATTCAACATTATATTATTTTTTTTCACATTTTAAATTTTATGCAATGAAAACGTTAGATTGTTGTCAACAAGGCACAGGATGTTGTGGTACATCAACTACAGGCGGCGGTTGCTGCTAATCCTTTGAGCCTACCGTTCCGTCGTCATGGTGGCGACGGAACATTTTTTGAAAAAAGCTTTAACATTAAAATTAAACATCTTCTATTATGAAAAACAATCCGTTTCCACGCATGCACACCAGTTTTTATGTCTCAAATATTGAAAAAACGGTGGCATTTTATAACACATTCTTTGGTCAAGAGCCTACAAAAGTGCGCCCTTTTTATGCCAAATATGTTCTCGAAGCACCGAGTCTCATCATCTCTTTTATAGAAAGTCCTGAAAAGGTTAACGCCCACTTTGGTCATATCGGTATCCAAGTTGATACACAAGACGAGATGTATCGCCGCTTTTTTGAAGCCAAAACCAAGGGCTTAGAACTCGTTGAAGAAATCGGTGTGTCGTGTTGTTATGCCAAACAGGACAAATTTTGGGTCAGCGACCCCGACGGTATCGAGTGGGAAATCTACTATTTCCATGAAGATGCCGAGTTCAACGACCCTCGTTATGATTTCAAAAAAGAAACAGATACTGAGGGGGCTGTTTGTGGCTGTACGCCTAAAGAAAACGCTTTAACAACCACGGCTTTTGCCCCTTTGCCATTGGCAACAGTGCATTGTTGCTAATTTAGATTCTAACCATCCCTCATTTCTATATGTGATAAAACATTGATTTCTAAATATTAAAATATAAATTAAATGAACATACATATTCGCCCCATGCTGCCCAGTGATTATCCTACGGTTGCACAGATATATATGGAGGGCATTGCCACAGGTAACGCCACTTTCCAAACAACAGCACCCACTTGGCCTGTTTGGGATTCAGAACATTTACCCTTTGGTCGTCTCGTTGCTGAAATGACTGAGGGGGAGGATTTTGGAGAAGTCGTGGCTTGGGCAGCATTGGTTCCTGTGTCGGGCAGATGCGTGTATGCGGGCGTAGCAGAGTTGAGTGTGTATGTGTCAGAAGCTGCTCGCCACTTAGGCATTGGGCGTTTATTGATGGAAAAACTCATTTCTGAATCGGAAGCCCACGGCATTTGGACTTTACAAGCGGGTCTGTTCCCTGAAAACATTGGCAGTGTGAAACTACATGAAAAAACAGGGTTCCGTCTCATCGGCTACCGTGAACGGGTCGGTCAAATGCCTGATGGTCGTTGGCGTGATACATTGTTGTTTGAACGGCGCAGTCAAACGGTGGGCATTTAAGAGGGAATATCAACATAAAGGGTTATGCTTATTGTAAGGTTTAATCGTTCTTTGACAATGAGAAATAGTCGTTTTGATAAGATTGATATTTTTATGGTGTTTTTCTTGGACAAAATTGAGGAGAATAAGTTTAAAAAAGGGTATATTACTGAGGGGGTGCTAAAAATCCGCTTGTCGTCTTGATGAGAGGCGGCAAACGGATTAAACCATTTAGTGTATGTTTTTTTACTTTTCAAATTGTGAAGCATATTTTTCATAAAATTCAACAGCTAAATCGGCATAAGCCACTTGTTCGCCGTTGTACTGTGTGCCAAAAGGAAAGGCTTTCTTTTTTTGCCAAGCCTCGATGTCTGTTTCAGGTCTGAAAAAACCGTAATTATAAGCCGTTGCAAAGAAGTGGATACGCTCTTTTCGACTTTTGAACGTCCGATGTTTGAATTTATCCATTGCCACCAACCAATAAACGTGTGCATAACGCAATTGCCAAGCGAACTGTTTGAGCCGTTCTATCCTTTCTTTGCGACATTCTTTTTCTGTTTTGTTTTTGATAACCACGTAGTTGAATGTCGTTAATGCTTCGTGTGTTGCTACATATTCTTCTAATAATTCCACAAAGCTCGGTTTCATCTGAAAATGACCGATAGAAAAGTTGGCGGCTTCTTTTCCTTTTTGAACATAAATTATTTCATTTGCTTTGGTTTCCATAAAGTCTTGAAAAGCTGACCAGCGTATTAATTCTGGAAAAACGATTGACAAGGCTTCTGACCCCTCAGTAGCAGAGGTGTTTTTGATGTGTAAAACGGTTACTTTTTCTTGTTTTAATATGTCGGTTGCATGTTGAATGTCTTTGATAAATGGATGAGGTCCGAACAAAATAAAGGCAAAAGTAATAAGTAACTTATTGGCTGTCATTTGTTTAGTCATTTTAAAATATAGAAAGCCGAAGCCGTGTTTTATCTTCGGCTTTCTAAAAATGGGTTTGTTTACTGTTTTTGTGGCGGTAGATTATCTATTCGTTGTCCAAGTTTTTTCTCTCTTTCCGAAATATTTATTTCAGCTTTAACAAAATTTAATTCACCTTTTATGCTTCGGTAAATACGCCATTTATGTTTTGCAGCATCTTTCTTGTATATCGTGTATTTTTCTACACCTCCGATGCCTTGAATCATATCCGCTTTAATTAAGGGCATTGATTCTACCAACTTAAAATAATCATCATAAGTTCTAACAAATTTTGTCTTTTCTTTAAAAGAGTTATATTCATTCGTTTCATTTCTGAACTTATACAATTTTTGAAAGTATTGGTCAATTTGCTCTTTGGTGGATGAAAGCAACATAGTATTTTTGGTAGCAGAAACACTATCTTGAAGATTATATTTTTCTGCCATTTTTTTTACTTCTTCAACTGTCCAAAGGTCTTCTGGGTATCTCTTTTGACCTTTTACAGTAGTTAATGTTATAAACATAAAGAACAATATGATACTGGAAATTTTGATATTTTTATTCATAATTGTCACATTTCTTGTTTAGGGAGAAAATCAGCCGAAGTGTTATTTTCTTCGGCTGATTTAACTTTTAGTGATTTGAAAAGTGCAACATTTTATTCCCTTAACTTTGGTAAATAATCAACCCTTTTGCCTTGGGAAAGTTCTTCTTTAGATAATTTAGTATCAGCTCTATAAAAGGATATACCACCAAATTTATCTCTATAGATACGCCATTTATACTTAGAAAACGAATCCACATATTTTCGATAGGTTTCTTCGTTCCAATTATGTGATTTTAGGAAGCCTTCCTTAACCAATGGTGAGTCATCCATTAATTTGAAAAAATCCTTATAAGTTCTAACATTAGTGGTTTTTTCTAAGAATATATCAGATTCAAGACTACTCTTTTGAGTATGAGATTCATTTTGAAAATGCTGCTCCACGAACTTTCTATCGTAGTAAATTAATGCGGTATTTTTGGAAACTTGATTCTCCATACCATATTTTTTGGCTATTTCCGTTAATTCGGCAATAGTTAGTTGTGGCTTTTTAGATTCTTGGCCTATCATAATAAAATGAAAGTATACTACCAAAATTGGTAATAATCTATATTTTTTAGTTAAGTTATTCATAATTTTAAAATTATTTTTTGAAAGAAATTATTAATTAATATAGTCTATTATATTTTTTAATCAAAGTTAATTGATTTATAATCGTGCATAGTTATAACAGCTGGCAAGTTTTGATTACTTGGTAGCCATCTACTATATGTAACAACACTATGACAAATAAATGTTACATTTTTGCCACAATTAGGTTTGTCGGGGTCTATCGGAGCAACAAAATAACGACGGGCATACTCATTTGCAAAAGTAATTGACCCAGGATATATCTCTTGAATAAAATGAGATAAATCTATATCAGATTGACCTGTTTTACAATCCATACTAGTAAGTACAAGGCTAATATAATCTTTATTTGAAATATCCCATATTATCGACTTTAAGGGTATTTCGGCAGATTGTGTTTGGCATACACATTCATTACACCCTGCCCCATTCGGGTCACACACACAAGGGTCAGGGTCTGTACAACCACCAGTATTATTACAATAAGCAGGCGGATTAGGCCCATCACAAGGGTCACTACCATCACAATAAGATGGCGGATTTATACCATCACAGGGGTCCAAACCACCACACCAAGATGGCGGATTAGCACTCTCGCAAGGGTCACTACTACACCAAGAAGGTGGACTAGCATCCTCGCAGGGATCTTCATCTCCTGTGCAAGTGATGACTGCTACTTCCGAACAGAAGTTTTCCCCGTTCAACACGGTACATTCATATTCGGTACTACTTTCGCAACCATCGTCAGAACGCATGACCAAACTTGAACGAGCTAATTCTCTACGCCTTTCTACGAATTTACCATCAGCATAAACAAATTGCCCAATACTTTCTTTCTTCAAAGTGTAAACAGCAAGGCGACCACTAAATTTTTTATACCTAAAGTTAATGGCATTGATATCGGCAATTTTACCTTGAAATTTTTCAGAAGGCATATAATTAACGATATAACCTTGTCTTCCTTTTAAACCATTATTGTAAATTACCAACCTCTGGCGACCCAAATATTTTAAGCCTTTATAAGTAGTCGGTATCCTAAATTTGCCATTAATGGTAAACGGTACTTCTACTACATTGTGAACACTGAAAGCCTTATTCCATTGTGGCTTCATTATTTGAAGTTCTTTGCCTTCCGTCTGTTGTTGTGTCTCGAACCATTTTTTTGCTGCTTCTATTTTGGCAGTTAAAGGTTTATCAGGTTCAGCATCGGACATCGTAAAGTCATTTTTACAAGCCATAAAAACCAAAACCATCAAACCTAAAAACGAAGCACAGAAAAGAATCACCTTTCCACGACTAAACGTTTGGAATTTTTCCATTTTTCATTAATTTTGTTGTTGAAATAAAATTTGTTTTAAAGTTAGGCGGGGTTAAACGCTATAACTCGACAAGCGAATTATCTCTTTCTTGCCCGAACATCTTGCCACAGATGTTTGGGCATTTTTTATTCAATTTTCTAACGCCTCAAAAACAGCTTTTCGTTCTGCTTGTTTCTGTAAGTGCCAAGCCTCATTCAAGTAATCTGTTGGATTCAAATAAAACATCTTTTTCCAACCCAACACATCGCTATCCCAACGCCACGGATACGGAACGAGCGTTTGAAGTGAATAATGCAAATGTGGCGGTGTATTCATCGCATTGCCCGTATTGCCCACTTTGCCAATGACATCACCTTTTGAAACAAAGCTAAATATTTGTTTTTCAACGCTTTGCAAATGAGCGTAATAATGCAAACGCCATTTTGGACCGAGTATATAAATGATATTGCCACCATTGCCCGTTTTATCCACCGAGACAATGACCCCCTCAGTAGCAGACAGCACATTCGTTCCTGCGAGAGCAAAAATGTCCACGCCTTTGTGTACGATAGATTGACCCCACGGGTAGTACCAAAAAGTTTCTTCATCCCAATTGCCACGTAGGGCATTTTCGACAGGAATAGTAAATCGTTGAGGTCTCAAAAATCCAACGATTCCAATGGTAACAATAAAGATAAAGAAACTTTTTGCCCTTTCTGAAATACGCTTTTTCAGATTTCCATGCAGATACATCTGCAAAAAGTCCTTATTTGAAAATCTTATGAAATCTGATATTTGCATTATTTTATTTTTTGAAAAGGTATCAATTTGGTCATTAATTTTATTATTTAATTATGGTACAAAATTGAAATACTTTTTCCATTCCCACAAGGACAAATATCTGCACATATCTGCACAAAACGACACATTTCAACATCACACATGGGCATACCATTCCCATTTGACAGAAGGCGGATAGCCAAAGGCTTCATAAATCATTTTTTGATGTTTCGGCATAATATCACCCGAAGGAATGTCAAGTTTAAAATACTTAATTTTTGCGGTCAATTGACGAGGTGTCATTTTGTATTCCAAAGCTATTTCTACACGATTTTTAGGAGCTAATGGAATGAGATTCATGTTGGTTTAGTTTTTTTAGTATTGATTGAACAATTGTTTGATGTTGGAAAAACATGAAAGGAACTTTTGAAGCAAGTGCTTAAAAGCTAAGGCGATAAACACCGTTGTCAATAAAGCAAACTGAAGTATAATATGAATAAGGCATAACCCTGGCGAAGAAGTAGAGAAGTAGAGAATAAAGCATTCATATAAGTGATGGTTTTTTTGAATAAAAAGAATAAATAAGCAAGGTTCAAATCTAAAACAACTTTTTGACCTAACAAACTCATTGCTATTAAAATATTTTATGGTAAGAAATCAAAGAAAACAGACTTGGTTTAGGACAAAATAAGTTTAGTTGGGGTCAAAGCAGTTTGTGTAGAGGTCAAAGCAATTTGTGTAAAGGTCAAAGCAATTTGTTTAAAGGTCAAAAACGTTTTATTTTAAGACAAATGAGTTTTAATTTAGGGCAAAATACTTTTAGTTTAGGGCAAAATACTTTTAGTTTAGGGCAAAGCAGTTTTAATTTAGGAAAAAACAAGTTTGGTTTAGAAGAAAATAAGTTTAGTTTTAGATAAAAAAGCCTTGGTTTTCTAAGCCAACAATCAAGCGCATGTTGATTTTTCTGCTTGTTTTCATGTAAAACAACAAAAATACTGAGGGGGTGCAAACGGAGTGATAAATAGTGTCTTTCAAAACTTTTCCCCATTAAGTTGTAAAACACACAACAAACGCTCTATTTTCGCCCATCTGAATCAGCGTACCAAAACAACCTATAAATCCACATTATGAAAAAAATCCTCGTCGCCAATCGTGGCGAAATCGCCCTCCGTGTCATGCGTACTGCCCGACGCATGGGCATTGCCACCATAGCCGTTTATTCCGAAGCCGACCGTCATGCACCACACGTCCGTTTTGCCGATGAAGCCATTTTGTTGGGACCGCCGCCTTCTAATCAATCGTATTTATTAGGCGATAAAATCATTGAAAAAGCCCTCGAATTGGGTGTCGATGGCATACATCCTGGCTATGGTTTTTTGAGTGAAAATGCCCATTTTGCAAGGGCTGTGCAAGCTGCTGGTATGATTTTCATAGGGCCTTCTGCGGAATCTATGGAAATTATGGGTTCAAAATTGGGCGCAAAAGAAGCGGTTAAAAAATATAATATCCCGATGGTACCGGGTACTGAGGGGGCTATTTCAGACATCGCAGAAGCTAAAAAGATTGCTGCCGACATTGGTTATCCGATACTCATAAAAGCCTCCGCAGGCGGTGGTGGGAAGGGTATGCGTATTGTTGAGAACGAAGTAGAATTTGATGAACAGATGAATCGAGCCGTCAGCGAAGCCATTTCGTCGTTTGGCGATGGGGCGGTTTTTATCGAAAAATACGTGGGTTCGCCGCGCCATATCGAAATACAGATTTTGGCTGATAACTATGGCAATACCGTCTATTTATTTGAACGTGAATGTTCTGTTCAACGGCGGCATCAAAAGCTCATTGAAGAAGCGCCATCAAGCTGTTTAACGCCCCAAATCCGTAAAGCAATGGGCGAAGATGCGGTAAAAGTCGCCAAAGCCTCTAACTATTCAGGTGCAGGAACGATTGAGTTTTTGGTGGACGAAAACCTCAATTATTACTTTTTGGAAATGAACACCCGCCTTCAAGTCGAGCATCCTGTGTCGGAATGGATTACAGGTTTGGACTTAGTGGAGCAACAAATACGAGTCGCAAGGGGTGAAAAATTGGCCTTTTCGCAAGAAGATTTAAACATAAATGGTCATGCCATCGAATTAAGGGTCTGTGCAGAAGACCCGCGCGAGAACTTTTTACCATCAGTTGGTCAATTGACAAGGTATCGCCCCCCCCTCAGTATGGAACACATCAGAGTAGATGACGGCATCGAAGAAGGCATGGAAGTGCCGATTTATTATGACCCACTTCTCGCCAAACTCATCGCGTGGGGCGAAACCCGTGAGGAAGCGACTCAACGATTGATAGATGCCATTGATAATTTCACAATCGAAGGTGTGGCAACAACGTTGCCTTTCGGCAAATTTGTCCTCCAACACGAAGCCTTTACAACGGGACATTTTGATACGCATTTTGTCAAGCATTACTTTACGCCCGACAAATTGGATAATGCTGACGAAGCAGAAATAGCCGCTACCTTAGCCGTTAAGCTGTTTTTGAAGCATAAAAAGCAATTAGTTGTGCCACAAGTCACAACATCAGAATGGTATCAAAAAAGATAAGTGAAAAGGTGAATAATTTAATGGTGAATTAAATTATTCACCTTTTCACTTACAACTTTTACCCTAAAGCAGCTAATACGGCAACTACCAATATGAGTGCAATGAGGAGTAACGCAAGGAAAATGCCAATGCCCCATTTTGCCATTTTTTTACCTTTTGGAGATAAATCATCACGTGTCAAGGCGACGATACACAGTATCAAACCTGCCAAAGAAATGAGTGTAATGATTGTACCAAAGGCAGCAGGTAACCCGCTTGTGCCTGCGGCAAGAGAGCCGATGGTACTGAGAGCGACACTTCCTACAACCCCCCAAAACCCGAAAGTTGCCAATTTATCGCCTTGCGAAAGACCGCTTTTATCATCTGCAAACATTTTAGCCATTTTTTTAGCGACAAATCTTTCTGCAAAATTGGGTTTTTTCAGTTTGACAACAGGCATATTAACAGTTTGATTTGTCATTTGCTCTGAGCCATTGCTGTGTACAACGATTGCAAAAGCGTTGTTTTGCGAACAGAAAAAGTAGAGAGTGAGAATAATGGTTGAGAATACTTTCATTTGTTAGAAGATTTAAATATTGAAGAAATTGATTTATTCTATTTGAAATTTGAAAGCAAATATGATGAATGTTTTGTGTTTTAAAAGCACTTGTACGAAAATGTATTAAAAAAAAGAATGGTTTATTGCTTTTCAACAAACCATTCTTTTTCTGTTTAATTTAACTTGCTTTGCAGATTTAATAACTGTTACAAATAATGGCAAAATCCTCTGCTTTCAAAGAAGCACCGCCGATTAAGCCACCGTCCACATCAGGTTGAGAAAACAGCGTTTTAGCATTGGCTGCATTGGCACTGCCGCCATAGAGAATCGAGATTGAAGCAGCAACTTCTATACCGTATTGTGCAGCGAGGGCTGAACGAATATCGAAGTGCATTTCTTGCGCTTGTTCTGGCGAAGCTGTTAAGCCTGTGCCAATTGCCCAGATGGGTTCATAAGCTATGATAATTTTTTGAATGGTAGTGGCATCAAGGTGAAATAATTCATCTTTGATTTGTTGTGACACATGCGCTACGTGTGTACCGTTTTGACGAATGTCAAGCGGTTCGCCACAGCAATAAATCGGTATCATGCCTTTTGACAGCAAAAGGTTAATTTTTTTAACCAACATGTCACTTGTTTCTTTTTGATACTCACGGCGTTCAGAGTGACCAATGATAACATATTGAACCCCAATGCTTTGCAACATGTAAGCGGATACTTCACCCGTATAAGCACCACTTTCCTCGTGATGGCAGTTTTGGGCACCCACTTTTAAAGTTGGGTGATTGGATACTATTTTGCCCACTTCTGCGCAAAATACTGAGGGGGGGCAAACGATAACGTTTACATCCGATGGCAACGATTTTTCAGATAAGGCTTTCGCCAAACTCACCGCCTCGGCGTGTGTTTTATTCATTTTCCAGTTACCTGCAACGATTTTTTGTCTTGACATAATTGATTGATAATTAATTAGTAAAAATTAACACAAAGTCACAGAGAACACATAGATTATTGAAAATCAAATTTTTATAAAAAAAACTAAGTGTTCTCTGTGACTATGTGTTAATTAAAAATTAGTTGATAATTTTAAAAAAGTCCACAAAAGTAATAATTTCGCCCCAAAATTATTACACCCGATAAGTTTATGAAGATAAAGAACAATTGGACAATCGAAGAAATCACGGAAATCTATTACCGTCCTCTCCTCAACTTAGTGTATGATGCGGCAACCGTTCATCGAGCAAACGCGGCTTACAGCGAAGTACAAATCAGCAATCTTATTTCCATCAAAACTGGCGGCTGCCCTGAAGACTGTTCGTACTGTCCGCAAGCAGCACGATACAGCACAGAAGTAGATGTTCATGCCTTAATGCCTTTGGAAAAGGTCGTTTTCCTTGCCGAAAATGCTAAAGCACATGGGGCTTCGCGGGTTTGTATGGGTGCCTCCTGGCGCGAAGTGCGTGACAACCGCGACTTCGACCGCGTATTGAATATGGTGGAAGCAGTGAACGATTTAGGCATGGAAGTTTGTTGCACATTAGGTATGTTAACCTACGAACAAGCCCAAAAACTCAAGGAAGCAGGTTGTTTTGCCTACAACCACAACTTGGATACTTCAGCAGAATATTATGATAAAGTCATTACAACACGCACTTATGACGACCGTTTGAATACCTTGGACAATGCCCGCAAAGCGCAACTAACAGTGTGTAGCGGTGGCATCATAGGCTTAGGTGAAACGAATGAAGACCGCATCAAAATGCTGCATACGCTCTCAACATTGCCCACACATCCCGATTCAGTACCCATTAATGCATTGGTGGCTGTAAAAGGAACGCCGCTTGAAAACCAAAAACGAGTAGGTATTGACGAAATGTTGCGCATGATTGCCACGGCACGTATCATTATGCCTAAGAGCGTTGTGCGTTTGTCAGCAGGTCGCAACGAGATGAGCCTTTCGGAGCAGGCGATGTGTTTTATGGCGGGTGCGAACTCGATTTTTGCAGGTGAAAAACTGTTGACAACACCCAATCCCAGTTTCGACGAGGATATGATGATGTTTGAAACACTCGGTTTAACGCCGCGTGCGCCTTTTAAAGATGTTAAAAAAGAAGTTTTAGAAGAAACAGTGGCTTAGAGAATGATGAATGATGAATTTGCATAACATTGATTTTCAATTGATTGCAAAATGAAGTTTGTCAATTTATTTTTTTATTTTTACTTAGATACTGAGGGGGTGTACACCTTTTCGAAAGTTTAAACCTTTCGGAAAGGTTGTCAGCTAAACACTTAAAAATCAATGAGTTCTACTCAAATTTTCGATACTTTCTTAGAAGAATCTTTGGAAAAAAGACGGGCGGCGGGCTTAGAACGCAAGCTGCTTTTGACCCATGATTTGATTGATTTCTCTTCAAATGATTATTTGGGCTTTGCCCAAAACCCTTCATTCGATGCTGCTTTTTTAGCTCAAAAAACGGCGCATGGCAGCACGGGGTCCCGCCTTATTTCAGGCAATTCTCCTCTCGCGGAACAGACTGAAAAAAATATTGCTATCTTTCATAACGCTGAAGCTGCCTTGATTTTTAACACAGGCTACATGGCAAATGTGGGCTTGTTTTCAAGCATTGGCGACAAAAATAGCTGCTTTATTTACGATGAATACATTCATGCCAGCGTCCATGACGGTATGCGATTAAGTTGGGCGCAACGTGTGAAATTCAAACATAATGATGTAAATGATTTAGCAAAAAAACTTGAAAATACTGAGGGGGTCAAAAAATATGTCGCCATCGAATCGCTGTATTCTATGGACGGTGATTTTGCACCTTTAAAAGAAATAGTTGCCATTTGCCAGAAATACAACGCTGCACTTATCGTTGATGAAGCCCATGCTACAGGCATTTATGGTGAAAAAGGAGAAGGAATAGTAGTTAAATGTGGTTTAGAATCGGCTGTTTGGGCGCGCGTACATACCTTTGGAAAGGCTTTAGGCGTTCATGGTGCGGCAGTTGTAGGTAGTGAATTGTTACGCCAATATTTGATAAATCATGCACGTTCTTTTATTTTCACAACGGCTTTGCCGCCTCAGACATATCAGCACATACAACAAGCCTACAATTTGTTACCGCTTGCGGACAGAACCAAATTGTTTGAATTAATAGATTATTTTATAAAAAAATCATCGTCATGTATCAGTTCAAAAGGTCATTTTATTATCAATCCAGCATCGCCTATTCAGGGTATCGGTTTGGCCAACAATCAAGAAGTCGTTTCCTTGGCGCGGCATCTATCTCAAAACGGTATTTTTGCCAAAGCCATTTTATCCCCGACAGTGCCAAAAGGGGCGGAACGTATTCGTATTTGTCTGCACAGTACGCACACTTTTGCTCAAATTGACCAATTGTTGGTGACTGTTTCGTCTTTTTTTGTCATACTGAATGCAGTGAAAGAACCTGATTTTGTCATTCAGTAGGAAACTGATTCTTTCACTGCGTTCAGAAGGAAAAAAAATAAAATATTAAAATATGACCCATAAACATCTTATTGTTGTCGGCATACACACGGGCATCGGCAAAACAGTCTGCTCTGCTATTATGACGGAGGCATTGCGCTACGATTATTGGAAACCCGTACAAGCAGGTGACCTCGACGCATCAGATAGTATATTTATAAAAAATCATATCAGCAACCCCCTCAGTATAATCCATGAAGAAGCCTACCGATTGACACAACCGATGTCGCCTCATGCCGCTGCAAAAATAGATAACGTTGATATTCAATTAGATATACTGCATTTACCTAAATCTCAAAATTCAATAATTGTAGAAACCGCAGGCGGTATTATGTCGCCCTTGTCGGATACAATGGTCAATTTAGATTTGATAAAACACCTTGGTTTACCCGTTATTTTGGTGACGAACGATTATTTAGGCAGCATCAACCACACCTTATTGAGCATCGAAATACTGAGGGGGGCAAAAATTCCGATTATCGGTCTCGTTTTTAGTGGCAAAAAAGTAGCGACAACTCGGGCGTTTATTATGCAATATTCTGGTTTGGAAACATTGTTTGAGATCCCGTTTTTTGAGAATATCAACCGAAAAGCAATAGTTAATTTTGCCGCAACCTTGAAAATCAAACCTTTCTAATTCTTCCTTGGCACTTTACAACAAGTCATAGGGCTATGCCCAGAAGTATGTGTTTTTAAGCATTTACAACCCACGTATTGCATAGATGGTACATTTAAGTAATTCTACTTTGGCACTTTAGAAAAGTTATAGGGCTACACCCTGCTTTTGATATTGTAGATACTAAAAGGCTACCAATTTTTTGCACCTCTGGTGCATGGAACAAGCATCTTAAATGCACCAGAGGTGCAAAACGTTGGT
>JANOAU010000125.1:0-17043 GCA_031411275.1 Saprospiraceae bacterium
GCTTAAATTTTAGTGACTAAAATTTAAGCGAAAGGGGTGTTTTAAAAAATTGGTTTTTTAGAAAAATTACTCTTTTAAAGCGATTTCATCCGTCAATTCTTTGACAGCTATTTTTGAAAAATCAAGGAGTTTTTGATAGTACAAATGATTTTGTTTTATGGCGCGTTTGTTATCGTCCGAAAGAGGAAAAGTTTCTAATTTTGAATGAAGATTTAACGCCTCAATCATGGGTATTTCGAGGTCTTGAAGCCTTGACAAATCCTTTTTTAGGGATTCCGTCGTCAATTCCTTCATTTTTGGATATTCATTTTTGTTAAACTCTTGGACATAATCAAAGACACGTTTTACCTTTGCATCTTGTGTTTTGGCTAATTTTATTGCAACAGCTGAATCCATAGGCATAAAATCGTAGGCTCTCCGAAAGCTGCGCCACGTTCTTTCTAAAGAATCTAAACCAGTTTCTTCTTGCAAAATTTCTGTGAAGTTTAAGTTTGTAATACTCCCCTCAGTATAAAAAGCATTTTTCATGTCTTTATTAAAAAAATCATTCCGTGTCATTAATCGGTGTGACAACTGATAAGCAGGGTCAAAAGGTAGATGTGTTTTTTGAAAAACAGACATTTTAGACATAAACCATTCTTCAAAAGCGGGAGACAGCGGCATTTGTTTATTTTCATCTAAATCATTAGCTGCCCACGTGACATCAAAAGAGTGCCATTCTCCGTCAACAAATATGATATTCCAAGCATGATTTTGAATAAGAGACGGGTCGCTTATGTCCTTGCCATAGCCTGCCACATACCTTGCAGAAATACCCGATTGCATACATAATTCCATCAATAGCTTTGAATAACCGCTACAAACGGCTTTTTTATGCTTAAAAACGGTGTCGGGATGCTGTTTATCGTTGCACATTTTTTCATCATACTCGACGTGGGTTGCCACCCAAACAAAGTAAAAACGCACCCGCGCAAGGTCGGTCAAGGCATGGCTTTCGCAATAGGTGACGAGTTTATCCATCGAGCGCATTGTTTCAGACGGTGCTTGTATAGATAAGGAATCAATGCGATTAAAGTTTTCAGATAAAAGGTTTTTAGGCAGGTAGAATAAGATCGGTAGAACGCAAAGAAATTTTAGCACAACACACAGTTTTAGTAATTGGTAAATTTGTAAAAACTTGTAACCCAATTTATTAAACCAAAATTGTGCCTATAAGACAATTTAAATATTTAAACACTTTGTTATTTTATAACATGTAAAAAAACAATAAAATTAAATGAATTTTAACTCAAAATGCTAAAGGGAATAGGATCTTATTAAATATTTTCATCACCTTCTTTTTTCTATTTCACTTTTTACCCGATTCCAACTTTGTGAAAAGTAGTTAATTAAATTTGTGATTTGGCGACTACTTAATTTAGCTTCCTCAATTTTCTCCTCTTTAGTTTCTAATTGTTCAATTTCTCTATTGGTTTCAAGGGCAGTTTGCAAGGGTTGCGCCAATTTTTCAAACCGTTGAGACCAATTTTTTAAAGCCGTAGCTGATAGTTTTTCGACGTTTTTCTCTGCTGTTTTACTAAAATCCAAAAGCCCTTCATGGGCAGCGGTGAGCATCAAATTCTGCTTTTCTTTAAGCACACCCCGCAGTTTTGAAAGAATATTGGTATCTTTTGGCATAAAAGCCACACCTCGCCGATGGCTATGAATCATAAAATCTAAAGAGTCCAGCGCGTAGTCACGGTTCAAAATGGTTGTAAAATCTTCATCAGGAGTTTCGGAATCACCCCCCTCAGTATGGTCAAAAAATGTTTGCCGTGTCATTATTTCTTTCGTCAATTGAAAAATTGGGTCATAAGGCAAATGCCCTTTCTGAAAATAATAAGGTGTCCCCATAAAATAACGCTCGAAGGAGACACCCAAAAAAGTGCTGTCACTATCCAACGTATTGGAAGCCCAAGTGGCATCGAAAAGAGTCCACTCCTTCCCTATTTTTATCACATTCCAAGCATGTGTCTCGATGCTGTCAACCTTCGATTCTTCCTTTCCATAACCTGCTACATAGAAAGCTGGAATATTCGATTGACGGCATAAATACGCCAATAAACGCGCATAACCCGTACAAATCGCCTTGTGAGTCTTGAAAACAGATTGTGGTGATTGCTTTTGCGCATCAAATTCTACGCGAACCGTTTTTGCAATTTCCTCATCATAGTGAATATTTCGGGCAATCCAAACAAAATAAAAACGGGCAACTTCTAAGTCTGTTCGTGCATTTGCCTTACAAAAAGCGACCAAATCAGACATGGATTGCGTAACCCCAAAGGGTGTTTTCATAGCTATGGAATCAATACGTGCAAAGTTCTGCCCTTGTATACTGAGGGGTGTGAGGCATAAAAAAATGAGCCATAGACACAGGCTCGTTAGATCGGTTTGTCTTTTCATACAGCATTTGTTTTGGGTAGATTTTGATAAGAAAGTAGTCAAATCAAGAAGTCAAAAACCGCATTTTAAGTTCAGGTGTTGGCAGCCAACATTCATTTTTTTTGCCAAACCAACGATAACGATTTTTAGCAACGATATTGTAAAAAAAGTCTCTAATCGGGCGTGGTACAATGATAAACGCATACAAATATTTCCATAAGCCCGAGAAGTAGCGTACCTCTTTCAATATGCCTGTTGAACGTGTATAAGCCTGACCGTTTTCAATAAAAATAAATGTATCGAAATCATCGGTTTTCATACCTAAATGTTGCAAAATCGCCTGCCCCCGCTCTGATTGAAGCGAAGCGAACATAATTTTACCTTCTGGGTCATGTTCAATAATGAATTGCACAGAGGCACTGCACAGGTTGCAAACGCCATCGAAAAGAACGAGGGGTTTTTCTACAGAAAGCGGATTATCAGTCATTTGTCAAAATTCATTTTTATAAATAAAACCAAAAATAGGGTAAAACGTTTTAGCTTCGCAAAAAAATCATCAAAATCAAACTAATCAGTTTAAATCAGTGATTTATGATAAGAAAAGCCATTATCACAGGCGCAACCAAGGGCATCGGTCGCGCTATTGCTGAAAGCCTCGCTACTGAGGGGTACGATATTGCGGTTTGTAGCCGCCATGAAGTAGGTTTGTTAGAGATGAAAAAAGATTTTGCTTCCCGCTTTGCAAGCGTTGAACTGTTGACGAAAGTTGTAGATATGAGCAAAAAAGAAGAAGTCTTGTCATTTGCTCAATTCATTGATCGTCAATGGGATAGAGTAGATGTTTTGGTCAATAATGCAGGTATTTTCATTCCCGGCGCGATTCATACTGAGGGGGATGGTGATTTAGAAAAAATGATAGAAACCAATCTGTATTCTGCTTATCACCTCACCCGCGCCTTGTTGCCCTTGATGTTGCCCTTGAAAAAAGGCTATATCTTTAATATGTGTAGCACCGCTTCGACTTCTGCTTATACAAACGGTGGTTCATATTCCATTTCAAAATATGCCCTTTTGGGTTTTACAAAAAACCTACGTCAAGAGATGAAAGACAAAGGCATTAAAGTCACCGCCATCCTCCCTGGTGCGACGTGGTCAGATTCATGGGCAGGTTTTGAAGCACCCGAAGAGCGTTTGATGCAAGCGCGGGATATTGCGGAGGCGGTTTTGGCGGCTTTACGTATGTCGACTGCTGCTGTTGTGGAGGAGATTGTTTTGAGACCGCAGTTGGGAGATTTGTGAGTTTTTTTCCAAAAAACCCTACCTTTGCGCCCTAAAAAAACATCAAATCTGCACGAATGCGATTAAAAACGCTTGAAATTAAAGGCTTTAAGTCTTTCGCCAACGATACGGTTATCAATTTCAATGAAAATGTCATCGGCATAGTCGGTCCCAATGGGTCGGGGAAGTCGAATATTGTGGATGCGATTCGCTGGGTTTTGGGCGAACAGAAATCGAGTGAGTTGCGGCTCGATAAGATGAATTCAGTTATTTTTAATGGCACTAAAAAGCGCAAACCTGGGCAGTTGGCGCAAGTCAGTTTGACGTTTGACAATACAAAAAATGTGTTGCCAACGGATTATACATCTATAAAAATTACACGTATTCTATATGCTTCTGGTGAAAGTGAATATCGTTTGAACGGCGTGACGTGCCGTTTGAAGGACATTACATCGTTGTTTATGGACACGGGTATTGGCTCAAACTCTTATGCGATTATCGCTTTGGGCATGGTTGATGAGATTTTGAACGATAAACAGAATTCTCGCCGCATGATGCTTGAACAAGCGGCAGGAATTTCAAAATATAAAGTCCGAAAACATGAGACGCTGACCAAACTCGCTTCGACGGAAGAAGACTTGAATCGCATTGAGGATTTGCTTTTTGAAATCACAAATCAACTCAAAACGCTTGAAAAACAGGCGGCTCGGACGCAAAAGTACTTAGATATTAAGGTTGAATATCGAGAGAAAGCGGTGGATTTGGCTGTTTTGAAGTTGTCTGTTTTTAAAGATGATTATAAAAAAACAGAGAAAAACATTGAAATCGAAACCGACCGTTACAGGCAGTTGGATACTGAGGGGGTCAAATTGGAAGCGCAAATTGAGCGCGATAAGAAGGCAAACGTCGATAAAGAACAGGAATTAAGTGAACGGCAGCGTGAATTGAACAGCGTTGTCGGGCGTTTGAGGGGCATGGAAAATGACAAACGTATGGCGCAACAACGTAAGACGTATGCGGAGCAAAACATTACTAAATTGGCGGAACAAGTCAATTCTGCAAATGCTCGGGTAGCGAAATTGGCTGAAGAAATCGAGTTTTATCGAGAAGAAATAAATGGCGAAAAACGGATTGAAACTAAGCTGGAAACGCAACTTGGCGAAGCGAAAGAAAAACTCAATGCGATAAGGAATGACCACGGGACTTTGAAAACCGACCTCGATGTGTTTTTGAAACAACAACAGGGCATTGAGCGCGACATAAATGAGTTGGAAAAGCAAAAAGCGATTGCTTCAAATCAGATTGACAATGGACAACGAGACATAGAACGGACGGATTTAGAGACGCAAGGGCGACGTGATGAGGTCAAAATACTGAGGGGTCAGTTAGAGGAATTGGAGAAAAAAGAAAATGTGCAAAGTGTTGATATTCAACAACTTGAAACAGATGAAACGAAGCGATTAGCTGATTTAGAGAAAGCGAATCAGCATTTAGATATTGTAACAAAAAAATTGGCTGATGTCAATCGCACCTTAGATGCGAAGAAAAATGAGTTTAAATTGACAAAAAGTATGGTCGAATCACTGGAAGGTTATCCTGAATCTATTCAGTTTTTGTCAAAAAACAAAACGTTTACTGCGCCACTTTTGGGTGATTTGATATATGTAGAAGAAGGGTATCGGACGGCGGTGGAGAATTATTTAGAGCCGTTTTTGAATCATTATGTTGTTCAAAATGCCGAAGAAGCCGTTAGCGCAGTGCGCCTTTTGAACAATGCACAGAAAGGGAAAGCCCATTTTTTTATCTTAGATGCCTTTGAAAATACATCATTTTCGACAAAAGGTTTGGTCAATGCACGCCCTGCGGTGGACTTGATACAGGTGGATAGGGCTTACCAAACGCTGTTTAATTATCTTTTACAAAATGTATTAATCGTTGAAGATGATGCAGATATATTGTTGTTTAGTCATTCGGACAATCATTCATTAATACTGTTGAGCAAAAGTGGCGGTTTTACAAAACGTAAATATGCGTTGAGTGGCGGTTCTGTCGGTTTATTTGAAGGTAAAAAAATTGGTCGGAAGAAAAATCTTGAAGTTTTAGAAAAAGAGATAAAGGATACTGAGGGGGTCACTTTGGATTTACAAAAGCAATTGAGTCAAGTGCGGGGTGATATTAGTTTTTTGAAATCGAATGAACAAAAATCAACGATTCAGAAAGCACAAAATGACCTCAATCAAACACGCCAACAAAAGGTGTTCTTGCAGACACGTATTGATAATTTTTCAACTTTTATCAATGAAGCCGATGAGAAAAAGCAGCGCGCAAATGAGCAAATTGTTGGCTTGAAAAAAACGATTGAAAATATTGACACTCAATTAGTTGAAAGAAAAAAAGCGGCTGATGATATTAAAAATCAAATGACTGCCGCAGACGGTTCTTATCGCAGCGTCGCAGATTTGATGACTCAATTGTCAATGGCTTTTAATGAAAAAAATGTTGCGTTTATCCGTCAACAAAATAAGGTTTCCACTTTTCAAAGGGAGTTGGGTTTTAGAGAAAAAAACTTGTCGGATACTGAGGGGGGTATTTCGACGGCAAATCGGTCGTTGGCGCAAGCTACAGAGGAGTTAGACATCGTTGATAATGAATTGGTTACGTTTGACAAATCGCTTCAAGATTTTTATAAACAACGGCGTGAACGAGAAGCCGGTTTGTCTGAATTTGAGCAATCGTTTTTCAAAAAGAAAAATGAGATTGTGAAGATGGAAGACGATTTAAGGCGCATCAATCGGCAACGCAACGAGGTGCAAAGTTTGGTGAATAACTTAAAAGATAAGTTCAATGACATTAAGTTACAAATTACAAGTATTGGCGACCGTTTGAATGTCGAATTTGGCATTTCTGTTAATGATTTGATTAATCAAACGCCGAAAGAAGGCTTGATTAGAGAAGATTTACAGAAAAAAACCGACGACTTGAAGCGGCGTTTGGACACCTTTGGCGAAATAAATCCGATGGCGGTTGAGGCATATAATGAGATGAAAGAACGCCACGATACGATTGCTGAACAGCGTGATGATATTGTTAATGCTAAAAATTCGTTGTTGACAACGATGAAAGAGATAGAAGATACGGCAAAAGCTCAATTTTTAGAGGCTTTTGAGACGGTAAGGACGCATTTTATTGAGGTCTTTAAATCACTGTTTTTTGAAGAAGATACAGCGGATATGTTGCTGACCGACCCACAAAATCCACTGGAAAGCGGTATCAATATCATTGCAAAACCAAAAGGCAAACGGCCACAAAGCATCGCACAGTTGTCGGGTGGTGAAAAGACCTTGACGGCAACGGCGTTTTTGTTTGCTTTATATCTTTATAAACCTGCACCTTTCTGTATTTTTGATGAAGTTGACGCGCCTTTGGACGATGCCAACATCGAAAAATTTAATAAAATCATTCAAAAATTCTCTGTTGATTCGCAGTTTATCATTGTTACGCATAATAAAGCGACGATGGCGGCGGTGGACATTATATATGGTGTACACATGCCTGAGCAAGGGATTTCGGAAGTGACACCTGTGGATTTTAGGGAGTTTGGGCATACGGCTGAACAGGTGACAGTTAACAGGCTGCAGTCAACAGTTGAGAATTAGTTAAGTAGATTGGTTATTGGGGATTGGTTATTATCCTCATTTGAAAATGGTTTGCCTAAAATAATAGACTCAACTCATTCATAACCAATTTTTTATACTTTTTACTTTTCGTATTTCACTTTTCATTTAGTTCAGTTGACTTTTAGAATTAACCAAACAAACCATAATCCCCAATAACCAATCCCCAATAACCAATCCCCAATAACCAATCCCCAATAACCAAAAATAATTGCGAATAAAAAATCTTTGTTGCTTTGCCCTAATCATTTTATCTTTGGACTTTTAAAAAGACAAACATTTTAGAAAAAGCACATGTCAAAAGACGAAAATTACTGAGGGGTGGTACGATGTTTGTCCTATATGCAACAAGTATTACACATTACAAGATAATCATTGAAACAAAATTTTACAGCAATTTTTTGAACTAAAATTCCTAACGATAATGAAGTCAAAACTGGTTCTTTGGGGTACGAACGCACAAGAAGATCGCGTATTAATCGCTATGCAACTACGGGCTGAAGACAACAAGGTGGACATTTGGATGTTCCCAGAAGCTATCGCCTCGCCTGATTTTTCACAACAAATGCTCAATGATTGGCGCAATGGTGCCGAAGTAGCTTTTCCAGAGGGAGGCACACACCTTGAAAGGGAGTTGAGCGTCACTGAAAATCTTTTGCCCGATGATGTTAAAGTTGAGCGCACAGACATTGTCAACCGCGCACAAGGCGAATGGCATTTTATCGTCCTTTCTACAAAACTGCACGCCGCTTACAAATCTGAATTGGCAGAATTGGAAGATAAAGTTACTAAACTGACGGAGTACAGTGGCGAAGCGTGGGATTCACTCAAAGGCTTTTGGAATAAAGTGCAAGACCAAGTGAAAGAACGCAATCTGTTCCGCGACCATGGTGACGAATTACGCGATACCGCCAATGGTTTATTTACGCATTTGAAGGAGATGCGGACAAGTGTGATGAACGAGTTTGAGGAAAACTCTAAGACTTGGTATGCACAGTTCAATACGATTTTGGATGAAATCGAGCATAAAATTGAAAAAAGTGTCAAAGGATTTCCTGATGTTTTTGATCAATTGAAGCAAACACAGAATAAGTTTCGTGATCAAAAAATGACACGGGAACATTCTAACGACTTATGGAATCGGATTGACCGTTTGTTCAAAACGGTGAAAGAAAAGAAATTTGGTTCTAACGCTATTAATGATAATTCAGCAACTGAGCGTTTAACACGCCGTTATGCGGGTTTGATTGGAGCGGTGGATAAAATGCAAGATTCTATTGACCGCGACATACAAGACCTTGAATATCAACGCAAAAGGGTTGAGCAATCAGGTGGGCAGCTTGAAGAACAGTTGCGTCAAGCTAAAATCAATATGGTTCAAGACCGCATCAAATCGAAGCAAGAAAAGCTCAATGAAATGTTGGTAACGAAAGCCGAAGTCGAAGCGAAAATTGAGAGCCTAAAGGAACGTGAAGCGCGTGATGCCAAAAAAGAGGAAGAATTGAAAGCACAACAACAAGCAAAAGAGGTGGCGGCTAAGGAAGAAGCGGCTAAAAAAGCGGCTGCTAAAGAAGAAACTAAAGTAGCGGCTGCTAAAGAATCCGCCAAAGCCGTTGTTGTAACACCCCCCTCAGTAGCACAGCCTGAAAATGGGAAAGCAGATGCTGACATACGCGAAATTGCAGCCAATGCCAACGCTGTTGTTGAAGCGGTTAAAGAAATTACGGCATAAATTTTTCTTTTGTGGTTTAAAAATACAGAGTCGCCCGAATTTTCTGATACGAGAATTCGGGCATTTTTTATGTCTAAATGAGTCTTCAGATCCACAAAACAGACCCCCTCAGTATTTCGACTGGTTCAAACCCTTTATGAAGTATCAAAAAAAAATCAAGGCAAAAACAAAAACAGTCTTTCCAAAGATTCAAATAGCAAAAAATGTAATCAAATAAATGAGTAAAAAGATTTAAAATGTAATTGAACTAATTTATTTGCGAATTATGTAAATGAGAAAAATGTTTTAAATTAAATGAAATGCTAACCCAATAAGATGGATAGGCTTTTTAGAGACAAAAAAGGTCTATATAACAACATAAATTGGATTCATCAAAACAATAAGGGTTTTTCAAATAATGGTTGGCATCTTAAAAATAATCAAATTAGTTAATTTAAAGACGTCTTATATTTTTAAACTAATTAATTTGATTAGTTTAATCGTTCAAACAGTCGTTCAAATCATTTAATTTGTTTTATAATTAGGCATATTCTTCAAAAATGTTTTGTATTTTTCTTTAAAAAAAGGCAAAAAAAGTCGCTAAACACTTATTTTAAGCCTTTATTGGTTGTTTTGCTATCGCTCTATAGGGTAGTCCATTTTTTCCATTACAAATGTAAATCAAAGAATAACATTGCTTGGTTCGGTCTCTATCCGCGCAACCAACCCCTCAGTAAAAAACACAAAAAAGCCTTGCAAACGAATAGTGCAAGGTTTTTAAAACTTTGATGTTCGACGTAATTTTACGTCGAACATCAAAGTTTAAAACCCTACCTAAATATTAGTATTTAGCTTTCAATTACCTCCAAACAACTTAATGCTTTCCGTCTTATTATCCCCAATCTTGATGCGAAGTAAATACACCGCTTTGGACAAATTGGGTACTTTTAGTTCTTGATAAACACCGTTGAATGCTGCAACTATTTGCGAAGAAATCAAACGACCTGATACATCGAATAAATCATAAATCACATCAGCATTCGGAATATCGGTAAAAGTGATGCCAATAAAATTGGTAAATGGACTTGGGAAAACCTTGTTTATCGCTATTGGCAAATCTTTATTGCGTTTGACGACAAAAGGCGTTGATTTAAAATCAAGATTGTAATTAATGGCTGTATTGCTATTGACTGACCGTACACGAAAATAATACAAGTCAAAAGGAGTTCCTAAAAAAGTAGATGTATATTCCTGTAATTCCTCTGTGGAACCACCCGTAGCACTTAAAGAGGTATTTATTTTGTTCCAATCCCGTCCATTTAAAGATACTTCAAGGTCAAAATATTGCGCATAATATTCAGGCTGTGTTTGAAACTTGAGGTCAATAGCGTTGCCTGCTTTATTAAATGCGCCTGACTGTGCAATGACAGCCGTTTCATTTTTACCTTCATAACGTGTGAGGACAACATCGTCAATCGCCACACCTGCGCCTGGGGCAAATGTTCCTGCCTTAAATACAAAACGAAAAGCTACATTTGGATTGCCCGATAGGTTACTGATATTGAGTTTAAAGCGTGTCCAATCGTCTGCCGCTCCTGTAATCATAGATTCGCCTATGTTGAAGGCCCCGTCAGTAACAGAAGTGTTTTGGTAATTGTACCAGTTGGGGTCAGCTTTTGAGCCTAAAGTACGCCATGTTAATCCTTTATCAAGTGAATATTCAACTTGTAAGCCATCGCGTCCGAGTTGTGCATCAAAATTTGCCCAAAAGCTGAATTGATATATGCCTGTTTGGGTCATATCGTAATTCGGCAAATGCAAATAAGCGAGCGTTCCCTTCTGGTAAGTCTGTGCCGTGGGGTCTAAAACGTAAGCATATTGCCCGCTGTGGGTTCCATCTTTTCCAAAAACACTTGACTTGCCCCTAACGAATTTAGAACCTGAAGCACTCCACGCGCCAAAATGTGTATCCCAATTCGCAACGTCAAAGCTACCCGCATAGCCCGCAGTTGTCGTCTTATAAGGTGTGGACAAAGTGGGTAAAATCTGAATTTTACCTTTTGTCATCAAGGCATTATTGTTATTTATCGTCAAATTGACATCAAAAGTGCCGATTTGTTTGTATGATTTTTTTGTATTTTCAAGCGTATCCGTTGAGCCATCGTTGAATTTCCAAAGGAAATTACCCGCCGCTACCGACGTTTCTCCTTTAAAAGGAACAGAGACATCGAGGTAAGAAACTTGTGGATATTCCATAGCTGCGGTTGCCTTGCCGAATACGTTTGTCGTCCACATGCCTCGTCCATAAGTACCTGCCAAAACCATTTTGTCTGATTCTCGATATTGCAACATATCCGTTCTAACGATAGGAATACCACGACCGGGCGTTGGCGGAATCCAAGTGGTCGTTGCGCCATTCAATAATTCGGTTGACCAAACACCTGCATCGGTAGCAATCATGGCTTGAGTCGCATCATTGGGATTAAAAATACCCCAACGGACAGGCATATCTGGAAGGTTGCCGTCGCAAACCGTCCATGTTGTACCACCGTCTTTTGACTCTTGGATTTGATTGACGCCATAGCTACTGATGCACACGAGTAGATGATCTGAGTTGCCTTTTTCGACCTCAATGCTGCTGATATAACCTGTAAAAGAACCTATACGTGATACATTATTCAGCGTTGTTCCCACATTCGCACTGTCCACTTTATAAAGCGCACCATTTCTTGTACCAATATAAAGCCGATTAGCTACATTTTTATCTATATAATATTGACCAATATTTCCTGTCAAGTTCACACCTGCCACATCTATAGTTTGGGGCGTTTCAGTTGTGGTCACTTTCCAACGCCAAAGGTCACCAGTACTCGTTTGGGCATAAAGTATATTTGCTTTATCATCATAATCAGCAGGACAATAAAATCCCCCATTAGAAGACCTTCCGTTGCTAAAACTGACACCACCATTTGTGGAAAGCACCCAGTTACCGCCTTGGCTCGATGCAATTTGAATGTTTGGGTTGTCTTGGTCAATAAAACAGTAAAAACCATCACCTCCATTGATAGAACGACCATTACCCACTCCTTTTGAGCCATAGACTAAAATCGAATTATTGTCTTGCGCCCCAGCAAGGAAATGGGTCGAACCAGAATCAGGATGAATCGCACACGCATAAAATTGAGTTGTTGTAAAACCATTGTTTAATTCCTTGATAGCGTGTTTACCCGCAGCATTTGTTACTCGGAAGACACCACCGTCATTGCCAATGTATAATACTGAGGGGTTGAAAGGATCAAAATACAAAGCATGTTGGTCAACATGGGCATAAGGAAAACTGCTGGGACAGTAACCACCTGTCATTTGTTGCCAACTTGCCCCACTATCGCCACTGCGCCATTGCTCAATGCCACCAACCCACACCATTGTTTCGTTGAGTGGATCAACAGCAATTGTCAAGTCATACCAAGCTTGTCCGCTTGTAAATTCACCGCCAGCACCGCAACCACCAGGCGGTCTACTGCCTTGTGTCCACGTAGCACCACCATTGTTTGACCTATATATTGGCGAAGCACTACTATTGGACAAAGAACCCACTACATAAACAACTTCGGGGTTACTTGGCGCACAAGCTATTTGTAAGCGTTGTAAATTGGTCGGAAAGCCTGTACCCCCTGCCATGGAGGTAAAAGTCCCCACTTCTCCAAAAGATTTTGATACGTGCGCGCCACCTTCAGTCGCCGCATAAATACGCCCATCTGTCCCCCTTGCCATATCCCATGTTTTGCCACCTAAGACGATTTTCCAAGTCGCACCCCCATCTTTACTTTTATAAACACCCACAAAAGTCGAAGCAAACACATGACCACTGTCGGGTGTCACAATGAGTTTAGTGACTAATTGATAACTCGGCGTGCGTGGCAGAGTAGTTGCTGGCAGTAAGTTCCATGTTTTGCCACCGTCGGTTGATTTATATATACCGACACCTTGCGTACCACCTTGACCTGGGACGAAAGCTGCCGAGCCATCCGTATCACCTGTGCCAACATATATAACTTGTGGATTACGCGGGTCTTGTGCAATACTACTAATGGTTATATTGTCGAGCCAATCATATACTTTTTCCCATTTGGCAACGCCGCTAATATCTGTAGCTTTGTACAAACCGCCTGTTACGCCGCCTGCAAAAATGGTATTCCCCGTTTTGTCATTCAAATCTACTTGAATCGCACGAGTACGGCCACCCACATTGTTGGGTCCTCGTTCAAGCCATCGAACATTCGCCAATGCGCCACGATTGTTGATGTCCATCAATTGTCTTTGTACTTGCATCCGCTCGGTTTTTTCAAGCGCGTCTAACAAACGTTCAGAAGGTACATAGCCCAAGGCGGGGTCCTTTGTTTTTTCAAATTCAATTTGAGCCGCTTCACCAAATCTCTGCGGTAAAGTCCATTTTCGGGCATGAGGGTCACTCGAAACAACGTCATCGGGGTCTTCTAAGGCTTCATAACGGTTGTTTTTTTCAATTTCTTCTTTATCCAAACGCTGTTTTTTTGAATTACAACAAACGCCCTTTTCTTTTGTACATTTATTCAAATTATGAGGATGAGAAGAGGTGTCTTTCTGCTCTTCAGCAATAATTACACGCGCATTAGATTGGATGATTTCAGATTTTACATTAATCGGTGATAAGGTATCTTTTGATGTTTCTATATTTTTTGTAAAAACAAAATAACAAATGGTCAATACAGATATTAAACCTAAAGTAGTAAAGAAGTTTTTTTTCATGCCATACAGGTTAAAATAGATATGATGATTTGATAAAAAAAGTCGTTTTAATATAAACACGATGAATAAGCGGTCAAAGTTACAAACCGATTTTAGTTTTTAAGTTATACTTGACAAATATTGGTTTTATATTAACAAAACAGATCTATCCAATAAATTCTTTAAACTCAAAACGTTGGAAACAAAATAAATAGAATAAGTCCTTAACTTTGTCCACATAATTATTCTTTTGTAGAAAAAACGAATCCTATTATGCTCGAAACACGACAATTGCAGTTCAGCTACCCCCCCCAAAATACCCTTTATTTTCCAGATATGACGTGTGCGAAAGGTGAGCAATGGCTTCTGCTCGGTCAATCAGGCAGTGGCAAAACCACCCTACTCCATCTACTCGGTGGTTTGCTATCCCCTCAAAAAGGGCGTATCAAAATCAATAACAAAGACATCTCTATACTGAGGGGGGCTGCACTCGACCATTTTCGCGGGCAAAACATCGGCATTATTTTTCAAACAGCGCATTTTGTCCGTGCCTTAACTGTTGAAGAAAACCTACTTTTAGCACAGCAGTTAGCGGGCAATAAACAAGATAAGGCAGTGGTTTACAATTTTTTACAAAAATTAAATTTAAGCCATAAACTAAAATCACGCCCCGATGAACTAAGCGTGGGTGAAGCCCAAAGAGCTAATGTTGCCCGTGCCCTTATCAACAATCCCTCCGTTATTTTGGCGGATGAACCCACATCTGCCCTCGATGACCGCAATGCCGAGGAGGTGATTCAACTTTTAGAATCACAAGCCAAAGAAGCCAACGCCACGCTCCTCATCGTCACGCATGATGGGCGTTTAAAAAACTATTTTCAAAACCAGTTGGTTATTGGTTGATTGGTTATTGGTTATTGGTTATTAGTGAACTGGTTAATTGGTTAATTGGTTTTGACCAATAACCAGTTCACTAATAACCAATAACCAATAACCAATCAACCAATAACCAATAACCAGTAACTATGACTATATTCTCTCTTGCTTGGAAAAACTTAACGAACCGACCCCTCAGTATGTTGTTGACTTTGGTGCTGTTTGCGCTCGGTGTCGGTTTGACTTCGCTTTTACTATTATTGAATAAACAATTGACCGATAAATTTGAGAAAAACCTCGCAGGTGTGGACATTGTGGTGGGTGCAAAAGGCAGCCCTTTACAACTCATTTTGGCAAATATGTATCATATTGATGCCCCCACAGGCAATATTTCGCTGCAATCAGCCAAGCCATTTTTGAATCCCCGACATCCTTTGATAAAAAAATCAGTGCCTTTGTCTTTGGGTGATTCCTACAAAACGTATCGTATTGTCGGCACTTTACACGATTTTCTGGGATTGTACAATGCCGAAATTGCCGAAGGCACGTTGTGGAATGCACCGCTTGAAACGACGATTGGCGCAACCGTTGCAGAGCGCACTGGCTTGAAAATCGGCACAAAGTTCAACAGCAACCACGGTCTCGACGAAGGCGGCGGCGAACATGAAGAGGCAGCATTCAAAGTAGTCGGCATTTTAAAACCTACTGGCACCGTCATTGATCAACTTATTTTGACCGCTACGCAAAGCATTTGGGCAGTTCATGAACACGCCCAAGCAGAACTTGAAGGCGACCAACAGGCAACAGTCGATAAGCAACAGGCAACAGGCGATAGGCAACACGCAACAGGCAATAGGCAACAGACACCCCCCTCAGTAAACTCAGCAAATTCAACTGATTTAGATGATAGAACGGCTCTTTTACAAACCGCCGATTCAACGCATCAAATCACGTCTCTTTTGCTCCAATTCAAGATGCGGAATGTCCAAACCTTGAATTTTCAACGCAATCTGAATCAAAATACCGATATGCAAGCCGCTACGCCTGCCCTTGAAATCAATCGCCTTTACGAAATGATGGGTGTTGGTGAAAAGGCGTTGCGGGCATTGGCACTCCTTATTATAGTGGTGTCTGGTTTAAGTATATTCATTGCTTTATTCAACTCTTTAAAAGAACGGCAATACGAATTGGCACTCATGCGGGTCATGGGTGCAGGGCGCAGCCGCTTATTTTTACTCATTGTTTGCGAAGGTATCTTATTGAGTATCATGGGTTTCTGCATCGGTATCGCTTTGAGTCATAGCGCCATGCAGTTGTTGGCAAAATCCATGAGCGATGCTTATCGCTACTCATTTAGTGGTTGGATGTGGCTGACGGAAGAGTGGTATTTACTGGTCGGTGCAGCCCTTATTGGTTTTTTAGCAGCGGTTATTCCTGCATGGAGCGCATACAGACAAGACATTTCGAGGACTTTATCCAAATAGTTTTAAGCCACGAAGGATACTTATTTTATGAATTTAGCAATGACGAATCACATACATTCCGAGTAGTAAATTCGTAAAATCCGTGTCCTTCGTGGCTCAATTCGTGGTTGTGTTTGACAGTAAGCCAACGATAATTTTATCCTCTCAACGATAATTTTATCATCCCAACGATAATTCTATCCTCCCAACGATAATTTTATCCTCCCAACGATAATTTTATCCTCCCAACGATAATTTTATCCTCTCAACGATAGATGCTATCCTCTGAACGATAAATTTATCTTCCCAACGATAATTTTATCCTCCTAACGATAAATTTATCCTCTCAACGATAGACGCTATCCTCCCAACGATAATTTTATCTTCCCAACGATAGGTTTATCCTCGCAACGATAATTTTATCCTCCCAACGATAATTTTATCCTCCTAACAATAAATTTATCCTCTCAACGATATTTTTATCCTCTCAACGATAATTTTATCCTCCCAACGATAAATTTATCTTCTCAACAATAACTGCTATCCTCCCAACGATAATTTTATCCTCCCAACGATAATTTTATCCTCTCAACGATAATTTTATCCTACCTATGATAAATTCGCTATAATTTACATACAACTGGCATAGTATTTGTTAATTTATTTATAGGTTTGTATCAAACACAACATGAATCTTGCTCATATTAGAATCTAAATTTACGTGAGTTCGGAGATTGAAAATAAAAAAAGAGGCATAGCGCAAGACATTGTACCTTGGTTTTGCGAAACTAAAAACAAAATCAAGAGCTATGCTGGACGAAATATATTACGAAATCGATGAATTTAGCAAGCA
>JANOAU010000126.1:0-40054 GCA_031411275.1 Saprospiraceae bacterium
GGCAGAATCGTATTATCGAGAAGGCAAAATGGGTGTCAATCAAATTGCTCTTGAAATTGGTGTTTCAAAAATGACGCTTTATAAATACTTGAGACATCGAAAGGTTGAGATAAGTGCTTATCAGAAGTCGTCTTCAAGCAAGTAAAACCAAACGAGCGTTTTTTTGGACTGGTTCTTCAGTATCCAAAATGCTCAATTGGCTCAGTTAGTACACAAACGATTTTCTGATAGCGGTATGATGGGTTTGTCTTTCAACCAAATTCAGTATGGGTATCATAGAAATCAATATTTCGTTACTTTACAAAATGGTAAAGTGGTGAAATATCAAAATTATGACGTGTGCGTGCTTAAAGGTACGGTACGACAAATACATGATTTTTAATATAATTTTATGCAAATAGTTGCATACTTAAAATTAGTTTTTATTTTTGAATCTAAGTTTAATTTTTATTTGGCAAAAACGATATTTGCCCGATAAAAATTAGGCATTATACAAAGCTTTTCAATTTTATAAATCATTAATTACCATTTATTTATAGAATATTTTTTTCAAGATACTTAAAGCATTAACGTTTTTTTTTACGCGATTCTATAATGCGTCATTTTGACACTTTTAAATCCAAATATTTATTCTAATTCTTAGCTTTAAAATAGAGGTCTATTTTTTTTAATTTTTTTGATAATTGTCATAATTACACTTTATTAAAACTATCAACTATAATGAAAAAGACTTTTTTAAGTTTTACTCTATTAATATTCCTGAGCTTTTTTCTACACGCACAAAATATCCTCAAACAAGCACCTCAAGGCTTTGATTCTTTGATTACCAATATTGCTCATGATATGTTTGCTTATTTGGGTGTATTCAGTTCGGGTTGGTGGGCTAATAACACCAAACTCTCTGACCCGCAATATGATTTTATGAAAAAAAATCCTTCATTAATAGTAACCTAAAACAATTTTGGATTTCTATGGGTGGCAAGCAAGATATTGCCCATGACAACTGTAAAATTATGTTGTCAAAGTTCGATGACATGGGTATTAAATATACGTATAGCGAATATCGGGGTGGGCATACTTGGCTCGTGTGGCGCAATAATTTATACAATTTTGCTCAATTGCTTTTTAAATAAAATCGGGATTGAGTTTCAATAAAAATACTGAGGGGGTATCCGCAAGACTTTTTAGAGCTAATAATTTTTAATAAACAAGGGGTTTCAAAAGCTTTTAAATAAAAAATGAGAAAAATACTCTTTTTACACTTTTTAATTATTGCTGTTTTTTTTACTAAAACAAACGTTTCAGCGCAAGTTACAACAGCTCAAAACCCCGTCATTTTTGCCGATGTGCCTGACATGTCCATGATTCGTGTGGGCGATACTTACTATATGAGCAGCACAACGATGCACATGAGTCCTGGCTTGCCAATTATGAAATCCAAAGACCTTGTGAATTGGAAAACCATTGGTTATGTCTATGATACACTGGCGAATATGGACGAATTGAACTTGACCAATGGCAAAAGCACATATGGCAGAGGTTCATGGGCGAGTAGTTTGAGATACCACAACGGCACTTTTTACGTCACCACCTTTGCCCAAACAACGGGTAAAACCTATATTTTTTCTACAAATGATATAGAAAAAGGAGCTTGGAAAATACAATCTTTTAAACCTTCTTACCATGACCACACCTTGTTTTTTGATGATGATGGGCGCATTTATATGATTTATGGAGCAGGGAAACTTAAATTAATTGAGCTTAACGAAGATTTATCAGGCGTAAAACCCAACACAACCGAGCAAGTGATTATTGAAAATGCGAGCGCACCAGCGGGTGAAAACATTATGCTCAATTCAGAAGGGTCGCAATTATTTAAGGTCAATGGTAAATATTACCTTTTCAATATTGTTTGGCCCAGAGGCGGTATGCGGACAGTGATAGTCCATAGAGCTGATAAAATTACAGGCCCTTACGAGGGTAGGGTAGCGCTGCAAGATAGAGGCATTGCTCAAGGTGGACTGATTGATATGCCCGATGGTCGTTGGTTTTCATACCTTTTTAGAGATTATGGTGCGGTAGGTCGTATCCCGTATTTAGTGTCCGTCGAATGGGTGGATTGTTGGCCTGTCTTGGGTGACAACAACAAAATACCCGAAACGCTCGACCTCCCCGCAGGGAAAAGTTTAATTCCAGATATTGTCAATTCCGATGAATTTTCACGCAAAAAAGGAGAACCTATCTTGCCACTCGCTTGGCAATGGAATCACAATCCAGAGAATAAATTGTGGTCACTTTTTGAACGAAAAGGGTTTTTACGCTTAAAAACTGGTCGCATTGATACCAGTTTTGTATTGGCGAGAAATACATTGACCCAAAGAACTATTGGTCCCGTTTGCTCAGGTATGACTTCTCTTGATTTGAAAAAAATGAAAGAGGGTGATTTTGCGGGTTTATGTGTTTTACAAAAAAACTATGGGCAAGTGGGTGTAAAAGTTGAAAACGGGGCAAAATCCATCGTGATGATAAGTGCTGGAACAGGCAAGCCCGTTGAAGTGCAAAGAGTACCCCTCATTATAAATACCATTTTTTTCAAAATAGAATGTGATTTCAGAGAAAAAACGGACATGGCGTATTTCTATTACAGTCTCGATGGAAAAGACTGGAAATCAATTGGCGAGCCTTTAAAAATGGCTTACACGCTGCCGCATTTTATGGGTTATCGCTTTGGTCTTTTTAATTATGCTACTAAAAATGTGGGTGGCTGTGCGGACTTTGATTTTTTTAGAATTGAAGAAAAAATTTCAAATCATTAAATTTCAATAACATTGAAAAACATAATAATCATACTCCTTTTAGTTTTTACTAAAACCGCATTCGCTCAAATGCAGTCTTTCACCTTACAAAATGTGAAATTGACTGAGGGGGTATTCAAAAACGCGCAAGACGTTGATTTGAAATACATTTTGGCACTCAATCCCGATAAATTGCTTGCGCCGTATTGGATTGATGCGGGCTTACTGTTAAAGGCTGAACGTTATGGTAATTGGGAAAGTTCGGGTTTGGATGGGCATATTGGCGGTCATTATTTATCGGCTTTGGCGATGATGTACGAAAGTACAGGGAATGCTGAACTGAAAAAACGACTCGATTATATGGTCAACGAACTGGCTCTTTGTCAAGCGAAAAATGGTAATGGCTACGTAGGAGGTGTCCCAAATGGCAAGGTGTTTTGGGAGCGCATTCACAAAGGCGATATTGATGGCAGCAGTTTCGGCTTGAACAATACGTGGGTGCCGCTTTATAATATTCATAAACTCTTTGCGGGCTTGCGGGATGCTTATGAGTACGCAGGCAATAAGCAGGCTAAAAAGGTATTAATTGGTTTGGGTGATTGGTTTATGGAGCTTATAAAACCACTATCTGATGAGCAAATTCAGCAGATTTTGCGTACCGAACACGGAGGTATTAACGAAACTTTTGCCGATTTATACATCATTACAAAGGATAAAAAATACCTTGACGCTGCGCAGCAATTATCGCATCAGAATTTGTTGAATCCATTGCTTAAAAAACAAGACAAACTTACGGGACTTCATGCCAATACGCAGATTCCGAAAGTGATTGGCTTTGAAAAAATAGCTTCTTTAACGCACAATACTGAGTGGTCGGGGGCAGCACAATATTTTTGGAAAAACGTGTCGCAAACCCGCAGTGTAGCGTTTGGCGGGAACAGCGTGCGGGAGCATTTTAACCCAACTAATGATTTCAAAAAAATGTTGGAATCGAATCAAGGTCCCGAGACTTGCAACAGCTATAATATGCTGCGCTTGAGCAAAGCCTTGTTTTTGGATAATAATGACATCGGTTATCTGGATTTTTACGAAAGGACGCTTTATAACCATATTTTATCAAGTCAGCACCCCGAAAAAGGGGGTTTTGTATATTTCACACCCATTCGCCCCAATCATTACAGGGTGTATTCGCAGCCCGAAACCAGTATGTGGTGTTGTGTTGGTTCGGGTCTTGAAAACCATACAAAATATGCTGAACTTATTTACAGTCATAGTGATAAAGATTTGTACGTCAATCTTTTCATTCCTTCTAAACTCAATTGGAAAGAAAAAGGTCTTCAACTCATTCAAAAAACCGATTTTCCTTTTAAAAATACCAGCGAATTGGTTTTAAAATTAAGTAAAAAACAAGCGTTCACCCTCAATATTCGCTATCCAAAATGGGGGGAAAGCATCAAAATATCGGTGAATGGTAAAGTTGAAAACGTCAAAGCGAATCCATCTCAATACATAAAGATTAATAGAACTTGGAAAAGTGGAGATAAAATAAGCATCGAATTATCCATGAAAACACAATTAGAATCCCTACCAGATGGCTCTAATTGGGTCGCTTTTGTGCGAGGGCCTATCGTTTTAGCCGCCAAAACGTCAACGAATGATTTAAAAGGTCTTTTTGCGGATGATAGTCGAATGGGACATGAAACCAAAGGAAAACTCTACCCGATCAATGCCGCTTATGCCTTAATTGATGACAATAAAAACTATCTCTCAAAACTCAAACCGATTGATAATATGCACTTTCAATTGGACTCATTGACGCTTCAACCGTTCTTCGGTTTGCATGACGCACGCTATCAAATGTATTTTCAGACGTTCACTACTGAGGGGTATGAAAAACAAAAAGAACGTCAAAAACAAGAAGAAGAAACCCTTTTAGCTTTAGAAGCCCTGACTGTGGATAAAGTTAATTGTGGTGAGCAACAGCCCGAAGTTGACCACCACTACAAAGGTGAACAAAGTAACTCTGGCTATGACGATGAAAAATTCTGGCGGAATACACGCTCGTTTATGTCCTATCAATTGCAAAATAAAAACAAAGAAGGTAAATACCTTGAAATCAGTGTTTTAGATGCTTTTAAAACGGGAGACGTTGAGTTTTTAATCAATGGACATGCTGCTGAAATAAGCTCAATTCAAGATAAAACTATCAAAATCAAATTGCCTGAAAGCGATAATATTCAAGTGAAAATTACGGCTAAAAATAAGGTGGTAAGCCCTCGTTTTTACCGCATTCTTTTACTCAAACAAAGGTAAAAATAAACGTTTTTTAATAAAAAACACTCTTCATACTGAGGGGGTATTTCGTTTTTAAAATTTTAATTTAAAATTCAATCATTGATGAAAAGACCGTTTTCGATATTAATCTTAGCTTTTTTATTAGCCGATTTTATCCATTTATCAGCTCAAAATACAGATGTATTTTACAACGAGGTAAAAACCTACGTCAACCCTGTCTTGCCGGGTGACCACCCTGACCCAACGATGTTGAAAGTGGGCGATGACTTTTATCATTGTGGTTCAAGTTTTCACTTCACGCCTTATATGCCGATTTATCATTCAAAAGATATGGTTCATTGGAAACTTATCAGCCGTGTGTTACCTCCTGCCAAAGCAAGTTGGGTGACTGACCGCCCTTCGGCAGGGACTTGGCAGGGGGCTATTACCTATTTTTATGGCTCATTTTGGATATATTTTTCAGCCAATGGGCAATATTTCAGCAAAGCAAGCACGCCTTATGGTCCTTGGACGGAACCCGTAAAAGTGGAATCGAATCCCAAAACGGGGCCTCTGGGTTATGATAATGCCATTTTTGTTGACGATGATGGAAAACCGTACATGGTTATTAAAAATGGGCAAAAAACAAATCGTTTGCAAGAGTTGGGCAAAGATGGTCAATTGACTTCTTCGGTCATTGACCTTGATTGGATAAATGCCAATTTGCAATACAGTTGGGCAGAAGGTCCCGTGATGTGCAAGCGCAATGGTTTTTACTATTATTTTCCTGCAGGTGATGTGTCGGGAGGGCAGTATGTACTGAGGGGTACCGCTTTGACAAGCGATTCCACAAAATGGGAGCGTCTGGGCGAGTTTTTTAAACCTATCACAGACCTTAAAACAGGGTTTAAAAGACCCAATCACATCTCTGCGCCGATACAATTGGCTGATGGTAGTTGGTGGACAATTGGTCAAAGTTATGAAAAATACGAAGGAAATGACTGGTCAGGTTTGGGTCGCCAAACGGCACTTTACCCAGTGATGTGGGAAGGTGACCGCCCTTGGGGCGTGGCGCCTACGACTGCACCCATTGAAAAACCCAATTTACCAAAAGGCGGTATTTTGTGGCGCAGTGCCGATTCTGATTATTTTGAATCCGACACACTTTCCCTCAATTGGCATTTTTTAAGAAAAAGATATGCCAATCAGTATTCACTAAAAGACCGAAAAGGTTGGCTGCGGCTTCAACCCGACAGCGTTCGCACAAGTATCGTTCAGAAAGAAACCGACCATTATTATTCAGCCGTAACAAAGCTTGATTTCAACGCTGTTGATACGGCTAAGGCAGGTATTTATTTGTCAAGTGGCAATCAAGGGGTAATAGTAAGATTGTACAGCGGTTTTAATAATGGCAAAAAAATCATTTTTAATTTTGAAAAAAACACATTCAGCATACCCAACACTTTTGGCAATGTTGTTTGGTTAAAAGTGACCCGAAAACAGCATGAATTGACTGCTTTTGCGAGTGGCGATGGTAAAAAATGGGCTAAAGTTGGTGAGCCTATCAGCTTGGTCAATCTCGATAAAACGCAACCGAGTTATAATGCTTGGGTAGGCACGAGTGTGGGCTTATTTACTGAGGGGGTCGCTGCGGACTTTGATTTTTTCATTTGCAAAGATGCTTTCACTGAATTGCCCGCTATAGGATACAGCAATTATTATGGCGTTGAAAAAGGAGATGAAGCGGTGACAAATACTTCTGAAAAAGGGGGTTGGTTTATGATTTCGGGTTTAGAATTCGATAATGGTAAAACGCTTGCTAAAAAAATAGAATTACAAGCTTCGGCAACCAAAGGCGGTAAATTAGAGATTTGGTTAGATGATTTGAAAACGGGTAAGCTCCTCACCACCGTAGAAATCAAAGCTACGGGCGGTAAAAACAATTGGAAAGCCTTCAACCAAAGCATCAAAAGTGTAATGGGAAAGCATGATTTATTTATAAAATATCCTGTGGGTAAAGCTCAAGATATTTATATCAAGAGTGTTGTTTTTAAGTAAAAAATTATAAAGGCTTGAATTTGTATGATAAGTAGATGAATAGAAAGAACCGGAAAATTTATTTATCATAAGTATTTTATAATCAATCACTTACATTATTCATCGTTCATCATTTATCATTCATAATTACTTATTTATTTGATTGACTAAATTTTTTTATAAATGAAAAATCTATTTATTAGTATTATATGTTTTTGGAGCATTGTTGCAAAGGCGCAAGAGTACAAATCTTACCCCATGTGGAATGCGTCATTGCCTACCGAACAGCGTATCAATGACCTCGTTAGCCGCTTGACTTTGGAGGAAAAAGTAGCACAAATGATAAATCATGCCCCCTCAGTACCAAGGCTCGGCATCCCTGCTTATGATTGGTGGAGTGAAATATTGCATGGTGTAGCAAGGACGCCTTTTAAAACAACGGTATATCCGCAAGCGATAGGCATGGCGGCTACTTGGGATACCGTTTCCCTAAAATGGATGGCGCATTATTCGGCTTTAGAAGGTCGTGCTGTTTTTAATAAAGCAACTCGATTGGGGCGCAATGATGAGCGGTATGTTGGTTTGACATATTGGACACCGAATATCAATATTTTCCGCGACCCTCGTTGGGGTCGTGGACAGGAGACTTATGGTGAAGACCCTTTTTTAACCAAATCATTTGGGTCGGCTTTTGTGCGCAGTTTACAAGGCAATGACCCTAAATATCTGAAAGCGGCGGCTTGTGCCAAGCATTATGCCGTTCATTCAGGTCCCGAACCGTCACGTCATGTTGATAATTTTAACCCCTCCCTATACGACCTTTGGGATACTTATTTACCTGCTTTTAAAGAATTGATTGTCAATGCCCATGTGGAGGGTGTGATGTGTGCCTACAATGCGGTAAACGGTCAGCCCTGTTGCGGTAGTGATTTATTGATGAATGATATTTTAAAAAAACAATGGAAATTTGATGGTTATGTCACTTCCGATTGCTGGGGTATTGAGGACTTTTTTAAATATCATAAAACGCATAAAGATACCACCACCGCTGTTGTGGATGCTGTTTTGCACGGTACAGACGTGGAATGTGGCACCGATGCCTACCGTTCATTGGTAAAAGGCGTAAAAGAAGGCTTGATTAAAGAATCACAAATTGATATTTCAGTAAAACATCTTTTTAGGACACGTTATAAACTCGGTATGTTTGACCCACCTGCGCAAGTGCCTTATGCTCAAACATCTGAAAGCATTTTGGAAGCACCTGAACACAAAGCCCATGCTTTGAAAATGGCGCAACAATCTATCGTTTTATTAAAAAACCAAAATAATACGCTACCCCTCAGTAAAAAGCTAAAAAAAATAGCGGTTTTAGGACCCAATGCAGATAATAAAATTGTGGTTTTAGGCAATTATAATGGTGTGCCTTCTGACATTATAACGGCTTTGCAAGGTATTAAAAATAAGCTTGGCAATGGTGTAGAAGTGGTCTATGAAAAAGCCATCAATTTCACGAATGATACCCTTTTGGCTTATCAAAACATTAATAATCAATTCAGTTTTGAAGGAAAACAAGGTTTTAAAGCAGAATATTTTGATAATGTTGAACTTAAAGGCAGCCCCTTAGTAACAAGGACAGAAAATCAAATTGATAATTTTTGGCAAGAAGGTCAAGAGGTGGTGGGTACAATCAGAGCCAATAATTTTTCAGCCCGTTATACCACTGATTTTACCGC
Source organism: Saprospiraceae bacterium (assembly GCA_031411275.1). Classification (GTDB taxonomy): domain Bacteria; phylum Bacteroidota; class Bacteroidia; order Chitinophagales; family Saprospiraceae; genus JAAFJT01. The sequence goes on from JANOAU010000126.1 coordinate 8,840, forward strand.
AAATGAAGATGGTTATATCACTTTTGAAGTAGAAGGCGACGATGGTTATAGGTTTTTTATCAACGAAAAAGAAGCCATGAGCGCGTGGGTACGCAATCGTTGGGGCGCCCGACAATATCGTTTGGACACTAAAAAAGACGCTGTTTATAAACTCCGTTTGGAATATTGGCAAGGCGAAGGCAAGGCAGAAGTACATCTTCGGGCAGGGCATTTTGAAAAATCCAATACCCAAGCCTTAATCAATCGCATAAAAGATGCGGATGCCATTATTTATGTCGGCGGCATATCTCCGCAGTTGGAAGGTGAAGAAATGAAGGTGGATTTTGAGGGTTTTAATGGCGGCGACCGTACCTCCATTTTACTCCCCTCAGTACAAACCCGTTTTTTAAAGGAACTCAATGCCACTGGCAAGCCCGTAGTTTTCGTCATGATGACAGGCAGTGCTATTGCTGTTCCGAATGAAAATACTGAAATCCCAGCGATTATCAATGCGTGGTATGGTGGTCAAAGCGCCGGCACCGCTTTAGCTGATGTCTTGTTTGGTGACTACAATCCTGCAGGTCGTCTGCCCGTTACTTTCTATAAAAGTGATAGCGATTTACCTGATTTTAAGGATTATTCGATGACTAATCGCACATACCGTTATTTTAAAGGTGAGCCTTTATATCCGTTTGGTTTTGGCTTGAGTTATACCACATTCACTTATTCTAATTTTAAAACACCCCCCTCAGTAAAAAGCAGTACGCCGATTACTGTTTCAGCAATAGTAAAAAATTCGGGTAAAAAAGCAGGTGAGGAAGTCGTTGAACTCTATGTTTCATATCCCGAAGCATCTGGCAAAGCGCCTATTCGGGCTTTGAAAGGCTTTCAACGCATCAATTTAAAAGCAGGTGAAATCAAAACTGTGAGTTTCAAACTAACACCTGAGCAACTCATGTTGGTTGATGAAAACGGTAAAAGCTATCAACCTAAAGGAAAGATCGAATTGAGCATTGGCGGTGGGCAACCAATGGTAAAAAACGCTACAACAAGCAATGTTTTAACTAAAAAAATAACAATTTTATAGATCATGAAAAGATATGCAATATGGGTTTTTATGGTATTTTTTATAAAAATATCTGCCCAAAACAATCTCAAACTGTGGTACAAACAGCCCACTGGCAATAACTGGACAAGTGCTTTGCCCATCGGCAATGGTTTTGTCGCAGCGATGGTGTACGGCAATGTGACGAGCGATACGTTCAAACTGAACGAAGGGACGGTTTGGTCGGGTAGCCCGCACCGCAATGATGCGCCCAATGCCTTAGCCAATTTGTCAGAAGTGAGGCGTTTGATTGCGGAAGGAAAAAACGCAGAAGCGCAAGATTTAGCGCAAAAAAATTGGTTGACCAAAGCCAATGGCATGAAATTTCAACCCGTTGGAAACTTGTGTTTGCAATTTAAAAACCATGAAAATCCAACGGATTATTACCGAGAATTGAATATTTCAAACGCGACAACGACGACGAAATATAAAATCAACGGCGTGACTTTCACACGCACAGCGATTGCGTCACTATCGGATAAAGTGATTGCGATTCATTTGACAGCCGATAAAAAAGGGCAAATTTCATTTGAAGCCAATTATAAAAGCCCTCAAAAATCAAGCGTTTCAACAGATAAAAACAGCTTGATACTGAGGGGTATCACGAGTGACCATGAAGGGATTGAAGGCAAAGTGAAATTTACATCTATCGCTCGAATCGTGCCGATGGGTGGTAAAATAACTGCTTCTGAAACAGCTTTGACCGTCGAAAATGCGGATGAAGCGACTATTTATGTTGCGATTGCCACCAATTTTACCGATTATCACACCTTATCGGGTGATGAAAATCAAAAATGCGTAACGATTTTGACCCCCTCAGTAAAAAAGCCTTTTAAGACGCTTTTGACAAGTCATATTGCTAATTATCAAAAATATTTTAATCGAGTATCATTGGATTTAGGCACAAGCGATGCGTTGCAAATGCCAACTGACGAGCGGATTAAAAACTTTGCAAGCGGCAATGACCCGCAATTGGTATCCTTGTATTTTCAATTCGGGCGTTACCTTTTAATATCTTCTTCTCAAAAAGGTGGTCAGCCTGCCAATTTGCAGGGCATTTGGAATGATAAAATGTCGCCGCCGTGGGATTCAAAATACACCATCAATATCAATACTGAAATGAATTATTGGCCCGCTGAAAACACCAATTTGACAGAAATGCATGAGCCTTTGATTCAAATGATACGGGATTTATCGGTAACAGGTCGCCAAACTGCCAAGACGATGTATGGCGCAAATGGGTGGGTGGCGCATCACAATACTGACCTTTGGCGCAGTACAGGCTTAGTGGATGGCGTGTTTTGGGGTATGTGGATGATTAGCAACGCTTGGCTTTCGAGCGGACATTTGTGGGAGCGTTATGCGTACAATGGCGATGTGGCGTATTTAAAATCGGTTTATCCGATCATGAAAAGTGCGTCGGAGTTCTTTTTAGATTTTTTAATTGAAGATAAAAAACACGGTTGGTTGGTCGTCAGTCCGAGTATTTCGCCTGAAAATGCACCGCAATCTCGTCCAAATATCTCAATTACTGAGGGGGCAACGATGGACAATCAAGCCGTTTTTGAGCTTTTTACTAAAACGATTAGAGCCGCTGAAGTACTCAAAACCGATGCTGATTTTATTAAAAAAGTAAAAATTGCCCTTGAAAAACTACCGCCGATGCAAATTGGACAACACGGTCAGTTGCAAGAATGGCTCGAAGACTTGGACAATCCAACAGACAAACATCGCCACATTTCGCACCTCTACGGCTTATATCCTGCGGGACAAATTTCACCCTATAAAAACCCTGAATTATTTTCAGCGGCACGCACCACTTTGGAGCATCGCGGCGATGTCTCAACAGGCTGGTCAATGGGTTGGAAAGTCAATTGGTGGGCAAGGCTTTTAGATGGTAATCGTGCTTTGTCCTTGATAAAAAATCAGTTATCACCACCTCAACAAAATAGCGGCGGCACATATCCCAATCTTTTTGATGCTCATCCGCCTTTCCAAATTGATGGTAATTTCGGGTGCACCGCAGGCATTGCTGAAATGTTGATGCAGAGTCATGATGGGGCAATTCATCTTTTACCCGCTTTGCCTGATGCTTGGAAAAATGGTTCAATCAAAGGTTTGAGAGCGAGAGGTGGTTTTGAAATAGTGAACATGATATGGCAAAATGGAAAGATTACAAAATTGGTGATTAAATCAAAACTTGGTGGTAATTGTCGTTTGCGCTTACCGAATGCATTGACATCAACTGGCTTAAAACGTGTTGATACTGAGGGGGTAAATCCGAATCCTTTTTATCAAACGGAAACCATTAAAACGCCCGTTTTAGTTAATAAAACCAAGATTAAAATACCCAATATGCCTATGACGGAGCTTTTTGAAATAAATACAAAAGCAGGTGGGGTTTATGAATTCAAGGGTTAAAAGTTTATTTTTTAAAAGGATAAATAGAAACTTTTAACCAACAAGATGAATAGATTGAAGGCGAAAAATGCGTAAAAAATATGTTATTGTTTTTTTATTAAAATTTAAATCAAAATTAAGATGTTTATCAAACTCAAAAATCTGGCTAAAGCCTTGCCTTTAGCTTTTTTGCTCTTCAGTGTAGAGCGCACAATGGGTCAGGATGGTACAATTTATCCACTCGATGCACCAGCCGAGCCAAAAGCCATCTTGTTGAATACAGGTGGTGTAGAAAATCAACCTGCCAAAGAATCATGGTTTAAGCAATGGGGAGACCCAATGGCTCGTAACATTACGGTTGCAACGCTTACGCCTTTTTTGCCCGAACCTGGCAAGGCAAATGGTGCTGCCGTTATTGTGGCACCTGGTGGCGGTTTTAGATGGCTTTCAATGGGCAACGAAGGCTGGGAGGTAGCCGAGGCATTGGCAAAACAGGGTATCGCCGCTTTTGTGCTCAAATACCGTTTGCATCCGACTGTTGAATCGCTTGACGACTTTAAAGCTTGGATGAATCGCCCACGCACCGCTCCGACGCCAACAGATACGACCAAAAAGGCAACACCGCCACCTCCGATGGATCTTTCCAATCAATTAGCAGACGCCGAAGCTGCTTATGCCATGATACTCAAACGCGCCAAAGAATGGGGTGTTGATACCAGCAGAATCGGTATGATAGGCTTTTCGGCAGGTGCAGGTCTGACAATGCACGCGACTTTGCATTCAAAAACCATGAAATTGGCTTTTATCGGACCAATATATGGTGGTATGGGATCTGTTGAAGTGCCGAAGAATGCGCCACCGATGTTCAATGTTATTGCCAGCGATGATTTTCTATTCAGAGGTCAGTTTGGTGTAATTGATTCTTGGTTTAAGGCAGGCATACCTGTTGAGTTTCACCTTTACCAAAATGGGGGTCATGGATTTGGTTTAGGCAATCCAAATCGTACCAGCAATCGTTGGTTTGATGCATTTACCCATTGGTTGGATGTCAATGGTTTTCTTAAAGCTAAAGCGGGTAAGTGATGAATAAGTCGGCATAACTTGGTTCAAGTTTAAAACTTGAACCAAGTTATATTGATTAGTTGGGCATTAATAAGAAGTTACATCTTTATTATACTTCCCCTATATTCCAAAGGCGACATGCCAGTACTCTTTCTAAAGACTTCACGAAATGCTTTTACGTCAGAATATCATACTTCGTACATTACTTCGTTGATTGTTTTGTCATTGGTTTTAAATGCTTTTTTAGCGGCTTCTATTTTTACTCTTTGAGCATATTCAATGGGCGTATTGCCAGTTGCTTTCATGAATCTTCGGTCAGAGTTTCTTCTTCCTACGGAGAATTTGGCTGATATTGCTCTATTGATATTTTTTCATCCAGATTCTTTTCAATAAATGCTTGTGCCTGCTGTTCTACAGCATCATCGTGTTTTTATCAGTACGCTCATTCAAATGAAGTAGAATGAATACTGTCTTGTCCTTCTTTTAGTTGACCATAAAAATTGTAAAAAGAAATATTTAAACTGATAAGAAACATTTATTGTATTTTTCATGATACAATAACTCTCAAAAAAGCTACATTTGCTTTTATTTAATTTTATATTAATGGAGTAATCAATGGATGTTTTAAAAGATAAAAACTATGTGAATCAATCCTCAATTGAATGTGTTATTTTTGGATATGAAGATAAAACCTTAAAAGTTTTAGTAACAAAACTGAATTTTAAAGGAGATTTTTATGCTTTGCCGGGCGGATTCATCTGTCACGATGAAGATGTGGATGTAGCGGCAAAACGGATATTGGAAGAAAGAACGGGTATAAAAGACATCTATTTGGAGCAATTCAAGGTATTTGGAAAAGCCGATAGAAAACGTAAAGCGTTTATTGATAAACTCATAGAAGCCAATTTTTTAGAACAAGCGGAAGAAAAAACCAGCAGCTTTATGTATCAATGGTTTACAAGCCGTTTTATCTCTATTGGGTATTATGCTTTGGTGGATATAAAGAAGGTAAATCCAAAGCTCATAGATATTTATACATCAATCGAATGGTGCGATATACATGAAATACCCGATTTGGTTATGGATTATAATGAGATTTTTCAAGAGGCATTAAAATCTTTAAAAGAAGATATTGACCAAAAACTGAACGCTTTTAATCTTTTGCCTGAAACATTCACGATTAAAGAAGTTCAAGAAATATACGAAACGATATTTGAAAAAGAGTATATACGGACTAATTTTCAGAAAAAAATATTAGAAATGAATGTTTTGGAACGCTTGGAAAAACGATTTACGGGTGCAAAAAACAAAGCTCCGTATTTGTATAGGCTGAAATACTGAGGGGGGTATAGAAATAGCTTCTTTTCATTTACTTACCCTACATTAGTCTCTTACATCTTTTGAAAAGTTAAAAAAACAATACTATGTGCAGGCAATTTTAATGTTCTTGCCTTTATTTTCTCTCCTTTTAAAGTTGGTACATTATCATCAGCCGTTAATTTAAGCTCTTGACCATTTAGTTTGACTTTTTTAGTCAATAGTTCATCTGCCGTAAGCATATATTGCGAAGCACTTTTTGGGATAGATACTGTTGTTTCAGTATCATTCGTATTTAAAATCAAGAGCGTTCTTCCTTTCGTATTACCTTTTAAATTATGGGCAAACACATCAACTCCTGAAGTAAGGCTTCCTGCATCATAAACTTCAGTACCCATTAATTTATTCCACAATAAAGCTGCCCAATAGTTGGGTCTTGGATTGTGGGTATCGTGGTCTAATAAGCCATATTCGCTACGAGATAGGGTGTTGTGCATCACTACCTGAACGCCTTTTTTCGCCAAACGACCTAATTGTTCCAGATAGCGGAAATTATCTATATACATCGCCGCCCAAGGATTACCACCACAAGCAGCCTCAGCTGTTTCTGTTAGCCATATAGGAGCATTTGGAACATATTTGTTTCTTGTTGCCTCATAAAACGCAAGCCCTTTTTCTGTTTTGCTAAGCCATTCTGCATTTAAAGCATTTTCTGGTTTTTGTCCACCACCACAACGTTTGGAAACTGTTCCATAATAATGATATGTAAAAACATCAAACGTAGGTTTTGGAACTTGATTTAACAGTTCGTCAATACCCAAATCAATACTCTTGGGAGTAAGTATGCCGCCTTCCCCAGTAGAACCAGGACCTATAATTTTCATATTGGGAGCAATCTTTGATGCCAATTTTTTAAATGCCACTAAGTCGTTTGCAAAATTAATGCCCTTGTATTGTTGAGGTACATCGCCATGATAGGCATGAGAAGGCTCATTAAATAATTCAGCAGCGGCGATTTCTCCTTTTAATGAATGTGTATACTCTAAGAGTGCTTTCACTTGGTCAGGCTTCCAATTACCTTTTTCATCATGCATACCTTCACTCATCGGAAAAGAACTTACCAATTTGCCATCTACCGCTTTACAGAAATCTACCACACCTTTCCACTGCTGGCGAGTGAGTATGTTTTTGAAGCCAGTTGGGGAACTTTCCAATTTAGGTTCATCATTGTCTTGAAAATAAAGTGCATTTGCCCACGTGCCGCTCACCCTCACATAAGTGGGACCTAACGCCGACGCAAGATTGCGTAGTTTTTGTTCATAGAGATTTATGGGTTCTATTTTCCATTTCAGTGCCTCAATACCTTTTTTGTTTGTATATTTTCTAAGTGAATCTATCAATTCGTATGGAATCCAGAAGTCGCCCCCAATTACTTCGCACATTTCTACATTAAATGATTGAAACCGCTCATCTACTTTCGCAATGTGTTTCATGTGTTTCAAATTAATTACAGACTGGCTATGCACAAGGGAAGCCATGAATACAAAAAAAGGAATAAAAAAGATTGAAGGAATATTTTTCATATTGTCAAAATTTAATGCAACTCGCAAATAGGATTGCAGTCAAAAAATTAATTTACTTATTCATTTTTATATTTTTTTAAAAAATTATTCAACTCTGCTTGTAAAATTACTCCACAACTACCCTCACTCTATCCAAATTTTGGATGCGTGTAAAGGCTGTTTTAGCATCACCCTCTCTTTGCGAAGCGACTCTTACAGTTGGGAAATAAGTACCTGATTTCGAAAATGTATGCGTTGTTTTAATCGTCGCACGACCCTTTTTTTCATCAAAAGAAATCGCTTTTTGGCTTATCGGAAAAGTACCTCCTCCTTCAAAATCCCATTCTGCCGAAACGACTTTACCTGTATGGGGCGGCACTTCAACTACTGCGGTAAACGTTACCTTTTTACCTACTTTAGTTTGTACTTTCTTACCCCCTTTTACTGTTAAATTGACGATGGGTTGAATACCTTTTCGTTCAGATGCTTTTGAAGGAACAATTACTTGCCCATCTTCAATTTTATAATTGGTTGTGGCAGGCGGTTCAATGCCTTTTTCTACCCAATTGCTCAAATCTAATAAAGCTTGTTGCAATACACCTACATAACTGACTGTTTTGGTAGGGTCTTCTTGTTTGGTTAGGTCGCCGTGTAAGGCACGGTCGGTGTACCAAACTCTAAAATTTTTATCCGCATTATCGCCCAAATTTTCTATCACTTTAGTCCGATACCAATCCGCTTGCCACGGAAAAGCTTCTCTGTCCCATAATGATTCGAGCATAATCATTTTACCTTTAAATTTACCATTTGGTAAAACGCCCGAAGCACCTCGTGTAAACATAGGTCCTAAAAGAAAGGAACTTTGGGGATAAAGAGGTTCTCCTTTGTCATTTCTAAACTGGTCCCATACTTTGTATTCTTTGCCTGGCACTTGATGCCTATGATAAGTTTGAGCTGCTAAGAAATTGGAATTATCAACCTGCACTTCATCGCCTGTTTTTATTTGCGCTAAAATTCGGGAGTCAGTTGCGCCCAATACCACTTTATCGCCTTCAATTGAAAGCAATTGAATCGTTTTACCAGCGGCTTCACCTGTTTTTATAATTAAATCGCCACCGAGAAAATTGACATTTGGCATTATATCTTCCAATTGAAATGCCACAGGCAGACTGCCTTCTGCATTGCCTAAACTTTTCCAAGCAGCTTCGGCCGTTCCTTTTTCCTGTTCAGAAATCGGTTCGACCAATTTGGCTTTTACAGCCATTTCATAAGGAATACCAATTTTGATTTTACTCATTTTTTGTAATCGAGCTTTCAATAAAGATGCTGGGGGATTTGCACCATAATAACCTTCCTTCGTCCAAAAATTTTGAAAATAGGCTTTATCAGCCATCGTCATACCTGAATAAATGGCTCTGAAACCATGCACGCCCATCGTTTTATAACCAAACCAAGATTTGGGTGGAAAGCCCATTTTGGTTACTTCTGTTAAAGCAGATTTCTCCTCCTTGTTCAGTCCAGCGTACATATCGCCACTTCCGCCAGGCTCTAATGCGTCAATAATTTGAGGGAATTTATCGTATAATATTCTCATCGCGTGCATCCGCACAGAGAATACATTCGGAATAGCCATAGGCGAACCCACGACATAAGGCACGACGCCATCCCATACCCCCTCAGTATTTTCCATAGCACCAATGGTACGATAGGCACCACCACTTCCACCAAACGCATAGCCGTAGGTACGCTGCGGACCAAAGATTTTATTCGCCACTATTTTAGAAAATTGGGCAGCAGCAGCATTGGCTTTGTAAGCCCCAATTAATGGGTCACTCGCTTTCTTTTGACCTGTAAAATCAAACCTTCCGCCACCATTAGTTTCAATAAAATAAGCCCCATGACTCACTGAAAAACCTATTTTATCCTCTTCACCGCTTGCCCCTTGCGAAAGGTTTTCATTGTCAGGAAAGGGTGTGATATATTGGAAAAAATGCCCTCTATACTGCTCTTTTGAAGGAAAATAAAAAGAGAATCGCGCCTCAGTTCCTTCAAAACCACCATGTATATAGCGGTGTTTTACAGGTTTTTCTCGCCATTCATCCACATCAATAAATGGTGTTTTTAAAATAGTGTCCTTTGTTGAAAAGGATTGAGCCAGTTCTTTGTTTGACAGGACTAACGAATTTTGAGCCTGCAATAATGAAGCGGCAACCAAGAAGAAACCAAGAAGGATTTTATTTAATTGAATAGGCATCATAGTGGTCGTTTTTATTATTTTTTTAAAAATAAATTGGTGGACAAAATTATATTCATTTCAAAGGTTGGAAATACTATTGATAATCCTTGTTTATCTTTATTACACCCACTCAAGTTGAAGTCCGCTTTGTATAAGGATTGTCCTTTTAAATTACTCAAGTGTAAAGTTATAGAATTTTTTTATTGTATCATTTTTTATACAATAAAATTTGCTAAAAAATATTCATTAACCTCCTGTAAGCGAATGCTTAAGTAATTCAGTAAAAAAATTTCGATTATTTTCGATATTATCGTGGGAGAGAGAGGTAAAGCATCCTCTTTAGCGGCTTTTTTAAACAACAAACCGTTCTTATACTCTTGAGTATAAGAACGGCAACTTTAGTATAATTTTTGCATATCAGTTTTTAAAGCAAAAAATTATGGTTAGTTAACAAAATCTTATATGGTGTTCAATAATTCAATAACTTTTTCAGAAGCTCTTACAGCCATTGCCACACTCGTCAAAGTTGGATTTGAAGTCGTTGCCATCGGAATAACGCCGTTGCCACCCACAAAAAGGTTGTCAAAATTCCATACTTGTGAGTAGCTGTCGCAAACTGATGTGCCATCATTTGTTTCACCCATGCGGGTTGTGCCTTCGTAATGCAGGGATGTTCCAGGAGGCATGAGCGTTTGGTCGCCGTCTTTTATCACTTTTCCGAAGGCTTCAACAGCCAACGTTTGCATTGTTTTGGCTTGTTCAATGGCTTTTTTATCCCCCTCAGTATAGGCGAATTTAAAATTCATTTTGGGCAGACCGAGCCAGTCGGTTTCTGTTTCTGAAAACTCAATGCAATCTTCATATTGCACTTCTTTCAAACAACCCCAACCTAAGCCAACGATGTGTTTCGGATTTCGGATTTCGGATTTCGGTTCGGCAACGGTTGTTTTGATAGGCGATAAATCCATGTGCATAATTTGTCCATGAAATGGGTGATGGGGCGCATCAAAAGGCACCCAAAAGACGCCGATTGTCGGGTCTTTACGACTCGCTGGATCGTAGGCATTTGCAAGGGTCTTATCCACCAAATCGTCTTTTAATTCAACAAAAGTAAAAATAAATGGGTGTTCATTCAAGTAATGCCCTAATGCCTTTGGGCGAATACCCGAAGCCCACAACAACTGTGGTGTCCGCAAAGCATCAGCAGCAACAATGACGATTTTGGCTTTTATTTCTTCTTGCTTACCTGTCGGCAAATGCTCGATTAATGCACCGGTTATTTTACCGCCCTCAGTATTTAGTCGTCTGCAAAGCGTTTCAGAACGAATTTCAAAGTTTCTCGAACTTGATTCAGCCAAATTGCCTAAAATAACATCCGCTCCTACCCAATAACGTTCTCCATTTTCATCTACTTTGCATGCCAATGGCATGGGTTGCACTTGTCTATCAGACGATAGTTTTTCATTAAAAATACTGCCTAATGTATGTAAAATAGCCAAACCTTCCGGCGATTCCGGAAAGGCTTTTTGTGTAACACAAAGCAATTCTGCTGCTTTTGCAAAGGCTTTTTTGTAGTCTTTTTCAGGAATAAATGGTATGCGTTCGGCATTGCCAGGGTGTGGGCAAGCACATGTCCAATGAGCACCCATACCGCCGATATTGCTTGACATGGAAGCGGAAGGCATTTGATTTTTAGCCAAATCTTCTGCCGTATCCGTAGCTAAATGCGTTCCTGCTCTGGCTAAAATATCAGCACTGAGTTCACCTCTTTGCACCGCTTGGGCGCGTTGTGCAACCGAAATATTTGGATAAGGCGTTTGCTTTGCCCCTTGCGATTTGATTTGAGCTTGGGCTTGGGCTTCCGCATCGGGTATGTTTTTGACATGCTGCCCTGCCTTATCGGTTAGGCGAGGACCTAAATCAATCATTAAAATTTGGGCATCGGGTTTTTGCTCTGAAATCATACGAGCATACGTTGCGCCTATGGGACCCGAACCAATTATTAAAACATCTATCATTTTTTTATTTTTTAAATTAAAACATCGGATGCGGATTTACAGCATTTTCGGGAACGGGCTGCAAAACGTCCCAATGTTCTACGATTTTACCATTTTCAAGCTTAAAAATATCGGCAACTGCCCCGCCGAGATGCGTTTTATTCATTTTACCATGTAAATGAATGACTGCTAAATCACCATCAACAATGATGCGTTTTATATCAAAATGCGCTTCGGGATTTGAAAATTTGGGTTCAAGCATTTCAATAGCTGCCTCCCTACCATCTAAAATATTCGGATTGTGCTGGATATAATTCTCTGAAACATAATCAATAAACGCCTTTCTCACATTTTTTTGTCGGTAAAATATATCGGCAAAGGCGTGTACAATTTGCCTATTTTGTTCTGTTAAACTATGTTTGTCCATTTTAATACCCCCTCAGTATTTTGACCTATTTTAAAAATTATCTACCTCTAAATATGCCTCTAAAAGGGCTTTTTCACCTTCAATTCCTTCTTTTGAATTGTAATGCTCCATGCCGAAAATGAAATCTTTACCACCCGCTTTTGCCTTTTCATAAATATGCTTAAAAACAACTTTGTGATTGATTTCACCCGTGCCAGGCTCAAGACGTTGCGGTACATCACCTATCTGAAAATACCCAATTTCATCCCATACCAAATCAATGTTGCGTTGCAAATGCCCTTCGTTTTGCTGTAGATGAAAAATATCAAACAATATTTTGCAAGAAGGACTATTCACAGCTTTGGCGAGTAAATAGCATTGTGCCGATGTTTTTAGATACACTTGCGGCGGAAAACTCAAAGGCTCTAAAACCATAACCATACTGTGTGGTTCAAATATCTCTGCTGCTTTTCTAAGGGTTTCTATCACATTTGCAGTCTGAATTTCATAGGGCAAGGATATATCTGCGGCATCAGGTACGACCGTTACAAACTTGCTATTGAGCCTTTTGCCTACTTCAACCGCTTGCCGACATTTATCCAAAAATTGGTTTCGCCAATCCAGATTTCCAGAAGTAAAAGCCGCATTAGGAGGCCAGTTGACGGGACCCATTACAAAAGTACCCATTTGCATATTTAAATCTGAAAGGGTTTTACCTATTTTATCCACATATTCAGGCGTTTGCCCTAACATACCTATCCCCATCAAATTAGGCATTGGTACGCCAGAGAAAGCATTGTCTTCAAAAGAGCGAAAACCCAAATCTGCCGAATATTTTATTTGGTCAATTATATCACTGCCCGCAGAAGCGAATGTCCCAAAATGCGGCGCGTAATTGAGTTTAAAATTATTTTTCATTGTTTAAAAATTATCTGCTTTTATATAGGCTTCCAACAAGGCTTTTTCTCCTTCAATGCCATCAATTGAATTAAAATGTTCCATTCCTAAAATGAAATTCTTGTTGGTCGCTTTTGATTTTTGATAAATGTGCTTGAAGATGTTTTTATAATTGATTTCGCCCGTTCCTGGCTCACATCTCCCAGGTTCGTCACCAATTTGGAAATAACCGATTTCGTCCCATACCATATCTATATGATAAATGAGTCGTCCTTCGTTTTTTTGCAAATGGTACATATCAAACAGTATTTTACACGATTTTCGATTGACCGCTTTGCAAATCATATAGGCTTGTACCGAGGTTCTTAAAAATAACTCATGATGGTCAGCAAGCGTTTCAATCGCCATTGTCACACCAATCGGCTCAAATATGTCACTTGCTTTTCGCAGAGCATCAATAGCATTGGCGGTTTGCATTTCGATAGGCAGTGAGCGGTCGAAACAATCCAAAGTAATGGTTACAAACTTGGCGTTGAGCCTTTTGGCTACTTCCGCACCACTTTTACATTTATTTAAAAACTCTTCTAAATATTCTGGTTTGCCTGAAGTTACCAATTCTACGGGCGGCCATCTGGTAGGTGTAATGACGAAAGTACCCATCTCCATATCGAGTTTGGCGAGGGTTTCTCCAATTTTCGTGAGCATTTCGGGCGTTTGACTACACATACCAATGCCCATGCGAGTTGAATTGAACTGCACCAAAGGAGACACGAACCCACTGTCTTCAATTGCTTTAAAGCCCAAATCAGCCATGTATTTGATTTGTTCAATCGGGTCTTTACCTACCGAATGAGTAAAAGAACCTATGTGCGGCGCGTATTTTAATTTAAAGCTGTTTTTCATTAGTTTAAACCTTTTAAGATTCTTTTAAACAACTTATGCTGCATTTCTACCATATCAAAAGCATCAAACTCATCGGTGAAAGCAGAGCCTTCATACTCGCTTGAAATATAGCCATCATACTCCCCCTCAGTAAAAACCTTAAAAATGGCGGCATAATCAATGGAAGGTTCATCACCATTTGCGTCAAAACCATAAAACTTGCCATGTAGGTGAACTGTCCACGGAATGATTTCCTTCCAACTTTCAACAGGTTGCCGACCGTTCATGCTGAAAGCCATATTGAGCCTGCCAATTTGCGGCGGAGTAGCCCCCAAAGCACCGAGTCGTTGTGCCAATTCACCAAATTTTTGTGGCGTTGGAATATCTTTATGCCATATTTCTTTGGTAATGGCTATCATGTCGTCCGTTACGCCATAAGATTTAAAACTGGAAAGCAAAGCGTCGGGAATAGCGCGCATACACGTTCCCATATCGGGAACAAAACCCAAAACATGCGTATCCATTTCCTTAAACATTTCCAACATTTTTATGACCGAAGGGTGGTCAACGCTATACGGCGTATGCAGCTCAATACCCATAATAATATTGGCTTTTTCGGCAAAAGGCACGAGTTTTCTATACACTTCGGCAGGAGCTGTCGTTTGGCAGCGCAACACAGGAAAACCTAATTTTTGAGCTGCCAAAATTTGCGGCTTGATGTATTCGACGGTTTCATCAATGTTCATTTTTTGATGCCTTTTGATACCTACATCAATATTGGCATCTAAGGCAACAGGCTCAAATTCGTATTTATCCAACAGGTGTTTTACCTCTTTTACAGTCTCATCAGAAATATACGGAAAACCTCTAAGACTTTGAAAACCAATGATTTCCAAGCCTGTCCCCAAATCTCTTTTACGGGTTTCGGCTATGACATCTTCAAGACTAAATTTTCCCGAATTCCATTCATAAGCATAAGAAAAAAGGGACGTTGCTAATTTTATGTTTGACATATTATTTTTTTATTGACAAATGAAATCTTTATGGATTAAAGAACTCGCCATCAAAGGATTGGCTTGTGGACCGACTAAAATATAAGGTATAAATAGGTCATACTTGAACACTATGTTATAAGTTTTACCTTTTTCAAGTGGCTGCTCGGTTTGTACTTCGAGGATGCCTCTATCTAATATAAAAAGCCATTCTTTGTCTAATTCGGGCAATTCCTCATAAGTATATGTATTGCCGTTGGCTGTAATCCGTAACTGATTGTTATCAATTTCTTGACCATCAATTTTTAGATTAAAATCCATACACGACAACGGCAATGAGCGATACCAATGCGATTGAAATTTGAGTTGAAACCCGTTTTCTGTTGCTGTCAAAGCATCGTCTTTTAAAATGTATTTATCTAAAGGACCCATAATTTAATGATGAATTATAAATGATGAATGATGAATGGGGTTAATGCCCCCCTCAGTATTTTAACTATAAATCGGATTCAATTCTTTATCAATATAATATCTCGTTAATGCCATTGATGCTAAAAGGTCGGGCGTACCGTCCGTTTCGATGCTAATCCACCCTTTAAATTGGTATTTTTTCATTAACTCATATAAGCCTTTGAAATCTAAAACACCTTCCCCTGGCTCCCAAAACCACCGTGTGCCATCGTCAACTATTTCAATATCTCGACTGTATCGAATCTCATCAGGAAGGTTGGGAGTGGCTGTATCTTTTAGATGGAACGTACAGATGCGCTCGTGGTAGGTGTCATAAAATTCAAGTAAATCTTCACCTAAAAGCGAGATTTGAGCCGTATCAAGACAGTAATGCACATACCTTGGGTCGGTGAGTTCAATGTATTCCTTATGATTTTCTTTGTTGATGGCTAAGAAAAACTCGTTGTGAATACCTATTTCCACACCATGATCTGTGGCATATTTTCCAATTTCAGTTATGATTTCTGCCGCCGCTTTTATTTGGTCACGATTAAAAGGACCCAAGCCATAATAATTATTGGAAGGGGCTGAATTCAGTTGTTTACCCCCAAATTCCACGAGAAGATCAACTGATTGTTTACCATCTTCAAATGTCTGTTTATGATGTGACCTATCATGTGATTTATCAATGAGATGAAAAAGTCCGCTCACTTCAACGCCACGCTCGTTGGCAAATTCTTTAAAAGCTTTTGGCGAACCAAACAGCGGCAACATTTCAGGAAAATCCCATGGTGCAAGTTCAATTCCACTAAAACCCAATGCTTTTTGATAGCGTAAAATTCTATCCCAATCAGAATAATAAGCGGTATTGGTTTTATCTTCGTAATAAAACTCTCGGAAGTTATCAATCCTTTTATAAGGAATATTCTTCCAATGATTCATGTGAGAATAGCGAATATTATTCATTTAAGATGGGCGATTGAGATGATTAATTTGATTTATGCAATGCCTACTTCTTAACAAAGCCCGCATCGGTTCACGTGTTTGACGACAACTTGCTATTGCCCAACCTTGATAATTTACGGATTGTAGAGTTTGGTGAAATTCGCCTAAATTGGTATTTCCAAAACCCAAATCTCTAAAAACCTGCGTTGCTCGGTGCTGCGGAAATTCAGGTAATGGTGTTTTCCAAATTTCAGCATCATCCATAAAAGCGGTATCGGTCAGATGGACGCTGCCAATTCGGTTGGCAAATTTGTTGACCATTTCACTTGGATTTTGTACAGCAATAGTGATGTTTGCAGCATCTAAATCCAAAGTAACGGAATCGTCTATTTGAGCTAAAAATTCTTCGAAATTTTGATTGCGAAGCAAACTCCAATATTCGTTTCGGAGAACCATTTTTATCGAATTTTCTTTGGCAACCTTTGCGAAATTATTGATAAGTTCAATGGTTCGCTGCCTAAAATCCACATCCCAATTGTTGTTTTTGCCATGATAATGCTCAATCAAACCATAAGGCGGCGTTGGTGTAATGTTGATATAGTCGCAACCCAACTCGGCAGCATAACGAATGGCTTCACCCCCAAAATAATTGGATGCACCAAAATAAAAATCAAGGTTGTCATTCCGCATAAAGATGGTTGGGTTAAAATGAATCCCCGCCACTTTTTCGATGCCATGCGATTTAAGATGCTTGACATAATTGGCAAGATGCTCAAATTTTATATCTATACAATATTTGGTAAAAGGCACGCCAGAACCACCTCTGAAAATCCAGAAAGGGTCAAAAGGAATCTCAACTGCATCGAAACCCGCCGCCACGATCATCGGATACAATTCGTCCCAATAATATTTGCTCTCGTAGCGGTTTCGGTTTGGCTCTTGATGATGTACATTTATCATATCTAAGCTAAAACCTATTTTAATATTATTTTCCATATAAATCTCTATTAAATAACAATTGTTTTAGGCACGGCATGACGAAGCGCGGGAAAAGGCAAGTACCCAATCCGTAAAATCATTTTTAAACCGACGGTGTGTTCTCCCGACGCAAAACCACCCGTTTTTTTGACAGTGAGAATAGCATCATCGGGCATTTCCCAACGTTCATCCAATTCGTTTTCACGTTGTTGGAGGTCAAAGGTTTTTCCATTGACGGTAATCAAAATATCTTCTTGTGGTAGAATTTCATCATCCACTGAAACCTCAATTTCTTCGAGCATAGAAAGCGATACGCCACGGTAATAAGGCAATCTGACGACCATTTCAAAGCCATTTTCGGTCTTTTTTGCCTTTTCAGGCACGATCATATATTTTTCGTACATAGTTTTAAAATTATGAATGTTGAATGATGAATGATGAATCTCTTTTTTGTCATCATATATTCATCATTTATAATTAATCATTTATCATTCTTTCTAACATCATCTGATGCCTGCGGACTTGCTCCACACTATCCACTTCATACACATCTTGAATGTGGCGATTGCCTTCATATTCACTGGCGATATAGCCATCGTATCCACCTTTTTTTAATACTTCCATGACTTCTTTATACGGAATACTCCATTCGGTATAATCTTCCAACATTTCGAGGAATTTACCATGAATGTGAATGATTCTATCTATATGCGGTACTAAACTGATAGGATTCACGTAAGTATTGTGGCGTGAAAGTTCAGCAACGGCATTGTCTATACGTCGGTTGCTCATTTTCGACACTTCGTATATTGTGTATTCTGCCATAATACCTTTTTCATGTTGCTCACATACGAACTTTGCGATGTCGGGGTCAGCCCCTTGGCGTATCATGCGTTCTACCTGTACGCGTGGAAGGCGTTTTGTAAAGCCACCCATATCTGGAATAAATCCAAAATGTTTTGTGCCTGTTTTTTCCATGACTTCCCAATGTCGAGCCATCCAAGCAGAGTTGATATGCCATGGAGCATGTACTTCTATACCCAATTTAATATCGTGGTCTTCGGCAAAAGGAATGACTTTTTCGATGATTTCGGGCGTTACGTTCACAATGACACGAATCACTTTGAACCCCAATTTGTGGGCAAAACGAATGTCTTGTTTGAACGATTCTATGGCTTCATCATCCGACCAATAATGCCCCTTTTTCTTATTATAATCTAAGAACATATCGTGAGCAACGGGTGTAACACCATATTTATCCATCCAGCCAAACCATTGGTCAACGAAAGCATCAGAAGGAAGTTTTGGACAACCTGCCACACTTTGCTCCCCAATTAATTCGATACCCGTTGCCCCCGCTGCTGCTGCTGCCGCAATGCAGTCTTCGAGAGTCATTTTTCTTAGAAAAAACTCTTCCTGATAGCTGTAAAGACTTACAGCTCTTTTAATATTTGAAGACATAATTTTTTATTTTAAAATTTCAGTTTTTATAAATTTTAAAGTATAATTTTTTGCAAAAAAGTATTGAAAATGTTACTTTTGCAAAATGAAATTCTACGAGAAACTACCCGATAATTGCCCTCCTGAAACAGCTTACGCACCGTAAACAAGCTATTTTCGTTTGGGCAGTATTCCAACCGATGATAGCGATTTTTGGTCGCATCGCAGGCGTTTTCCAAACAAAGTTTTTCACGTCAGTGAATGTATTGCACTATCATTGTCTGTTTTTGATAATCAAGACGCTGCTGAAAAAATCAAACGTTTGCTACCTGCCATGAGGTCAAAACCAATTTTTCAAGTAGATTTAGTTGAAAAAGACGGTTTAATTGAGCAAACAGGCAATGATTCTCATCATTATTCATGGTGGCGAAGTACAGAATTTAAATTATCAACTATCAAAATCGTAAACATATGAAAATCGCACTCACAATTCAAGAGACATTGATTTGGCACGACTTCCCACAACTCTTCGTAGCCAAAGACAAAATTGGTGGTTTACATCTCTGTCTTGCCGTTGACGAGTTGGGAAGCACCCCTCAGTATATTTCGGTTGCTGTTTCATCTGCTCGTTTGCAAGATGTTAAATTGGCTAAAACCGATTTATACTCCGTTTTTGCTCAACCCGAATTAGGCACTTGGTTTAATATTACCGTGCTTGAAACAGGAGAAGTTTTAGCCGAAGCTGTACCATTTTCTGAACAAATTCCTGAAAAATGGCTGCCTACACCCAATGAATTTTTACCGCGCTCCACTCTTTTACGCGCTGAAACTTTTGAAATCGTCAAAATTGGGGCGGTTGCTAAGGAAGCGGGTATGAATCCAACTTTGCTACGGCAATACTTATCTGGTATCAAACGCCCTTCTGCTGAACAGGCTCTGAAAGTTCAAAATGCTTTACATCGTGTGGCTCGACGCTTGTTAGAAGTTCATTTTGTCTAACTCCCCCTCAGTATTTTTAACTATTTACAATCAATTTTTTATTTAAAAACAAATTATAAACCACCAAAATCACCGTAACAATGAAGCAAATCACCCCAGTCGTCACAAAAGCAGGGAGTAATCCACCCGACATTTTATTAGCGAAAGAGACATAAACAGGGTTTAGAAACTGCCCCAAAAAGAACCCACTTGACCAAAAACCCATACCTCTACCCCTAAAATGTTCGGGTAAAATTTTCAAAGCCCATGCGACCAAAACGGGTATTGTCATGCCGCATCCCAATTGCTGAACCCAACCCACGGTTATCGCTGTTACACCATCCTTTGACAAACCAATACCAATTAAACCAATCGTAAAAAATATGCCTATCAAGGCTATTTGTTGCCACGTTGGGCGGTGAGCAATGGCACGAAAAATCAATGCACCCAAGGGAACGGCAGTGCTTGCAAGCGCACTCATATTGCCCAATTGTTTTTTGTCTTTGATGCCCATAGCGTCTAATGCCAAGGAAAAATGAATGGTATAAACGAAATATAAAATAGCAAAAATTAAGGTGACACTGAAAAGTAGCAAAACCGTTTTCCAAGGAAATTCCGTAGTATTTAGAGCAAAATCTTCTTTATTTACAGTTTTTATAGGCGGTTCATAAATAAAAAAGAACGCCATGACGGTCATAAAAATCGGAATGGTATAAACCAAAAATGGATAATTCCAACCCATACTCGCCAAATTGCCACTCAACGACAGCAATAAAGCGGCGGCGACAGAACCAAAAAACCCTTGAATCGTGAGCCATTTAGTACGGTCTTTTTGTTCGAAATAATCACCTAAAAGAGTATTTCCAATGACTAAAACAAAGGCTTCACCGATACCCAACAAAAGTCGTCCTGTGATAACGGTATTAAAACCGTCTAAAAAAAAGGGTAAAGTGCCACCCAATCCGTAAAGCAACATGAATATCAATAACAACTTGCGCCGCCCGTATTTGTCCACAAAATAACCCGCAAACGGGGCTATTAAAGCGATGCACAAGCCTGGTGCCGTCAAAATCATCGGTACGAGTAAATCGCCATTGGGCATATTGCCAAAATGCGCCATCAAAGTAGGCAGTGCAGGCATGAGTGCCACAATCGCCATCATCGGCAATTGATTGATCAGGACGGTCATCCACCCTTGTGCGGCACCTGCTTGTCGGGAGCTTGTTGCGTTTGTCATTTTTTTTAATTGAAATTCTTGTTGTTTGGAAATAAAAATACCCCCTCAGTATTTTTGATAAAAAACCACTAAAAAAAGCATTTTATCTATTTATATTTAAAAACTTTAAACCGAATGACCTTAAAATCTTCGGTTGCAGGAAAAGCAACGGCTGCTGTTGTTGCGTCATTTTTAAAACCAAACCCTGCATCGCCGCCCATAGTTGTAAAAGATTCGTCGCCGTTGAGCCTGCGGGTGGCTTTCCAAATACCATTTTCGAAATAGCCTTCTTCCATCAATTCAATATCTAAAAATGGCAGAGCAGGATTGGGCGATTTTGCTTTGAGTTCAATATTAAAATGCTTGCCGACAATAATAAATTCATCTGCACCTATATTGATGAGTATGCCGCCTGCCACTTCTGGTTTGGGGTCTTTTGAGGCAATTCCTGCAAAAACTAAGGAAAAATCTATAAGCGTCTTGCCAATATTCGCTTTTACTTTATAGCCGCCCAAATCAAATTCTTGGATTGGGTTGGTGTTATCAAGCAATATGCCTGTCATTTTGCCTGTGCCTTGATAGGTCAAAATAGCGTCTTTTACTTTCGTTAAAACGTCGTAAACAGGTCTGATTGGGGATTCTTCTACGGTTCCGTCATCAATGCCAAAAGGTGAAAAACCTATAATATCTTGTTTGCCAAAAGCATACAGGGCTTCAAAAGCTGCCCGTTTGTCGTGTCGAATTTCGGGTACAAAAACAGGGTTTCCTGGTCGTCTGTAAGATTCAATGACAGAAATGGCATCAGGAATATAAATATCGGGTACAATCATATCAATCGAAGGAGCAGCCAAACGCCATATATCCAAAGTGTGCGGAATGGGTCCACCACTCGGATATTTGCCCGGATAACTTAACCGAGGCTGTTTTACCCAAGCATTGACATACATCGGAATGGGGTATTCTGCCTTTCCTGCGGCGGCAATGGCGCCTATATATTTTGCATAATGATACACCGTAAATAATTCTTCGGTCAGATAAGCCAAATTTTTCCAATCCGTCGTACTGGTATCACTTTTTCCAAATATTTCTTCCCAATTGCCTTTTGTTTTACTGCCATTGGCTTTCCAAATTTTTTCTATTTCAGGCTGTAACTTGTTGTTTTTCAAATAATTAATAACATCATCTGGCACTTGCGATTGATACAATTTATCGCCCCTATAATCATGCGGCGTGTAAAACAAGCCAACTTCATTTTCTACTTGTGCCATGATAACGGTTTGGTCTTGCTCATCAATCGCCCGAATGTGTTTCATCAAAGCCTTGAACGCCCGCGCATCGGCTTTTAGGGTTTCTTCGCTAAAAGCGGATAAAATTTGAATGGTTTTGCCTTTTTTATCTTTGGCATAAAAGTATTTATCCGAATTTTGTTTTATCCAACTGGGCACATAAGTAGAATAACCGTTTTTCCAAGTGCCAAACCATAAAACGACTAATTTCATATTTTGCCTACGCACACCCGCTATCATGCTATCCACTAAACTGAAATCATAGACCCCCTCAGTAGGCTCAATCAATTCCCAATAAACGGATGCAACGGCTGTGTTGAGGTTCTTTTTTTTCAAATTTTCCCAAATAGGGCGCATATAGTCCACATTTGAGGTAGAAGAATTGTGCAACTCACCGCCAAATATCAAAAAAGGTTTATCATTGACGATAAGCTGTGTGGCGTTTTCGTTTTTTTGCAAATGTGGAATGGTCTTGTTTTGGGATTGCGTTTCCCCAGAACGATTTTTATTAGCCGCCGATTGAGCATTTAAACCATTAAAAGCTATAGTACAAACTATTGCTATTAGTAATTTATAATTCATTTTTGATTTTTTTATTTATAAACACCCCCCTCAGTATTTTACTTAATTTCATAACTAAACCCATCAAAATCGGCAAAAGAATTAGATTTTTGCCCATTTCCTGTGGCAAAAAGCCCTAAATATGTACCTGTAAAGCCACCAACCGTTACTGAACTTAAAAATCGGGTGTCGGCTTCGGCTATTTTCATAAAAGATTTATTGCCTTGCGTGTATTCAAAACTGTAATAATCTTTTGACCCTGAAATTCTCAATTGAACAACACCAGTTTCCAAAGGAATTTCTTTTTCAATATGCTGTATTTTGCTCAAATAATACGACAGTACAAGTGTGCGCTTATTTTTTACGTTTTTTACAACCAAATCATAATGATAATTAGTTGATTTAAAGGCTGTTATCCCTGCTTCTTCATTGCTTTTTTGAGGGTTAAAATCAAGTGTCGTTGTTGCTTGAAAATCATAATGTTGTTGTCGCCGCCCTACAAAAGTTACGTCAGGTAATTGATTGAGCGTAAATTCACTACCGATTAATCGCAAATAACCTTTGCGAGCCGATAAACTATAATTCATTGCAATTGGGTTATTGATATAATTCCATTCGTAGCCCAATTGAGCTTCATTAAAATTTGTTTTATTCGACATATCAGCCTGTGGTTTCAAGGGTGCAGGCAACGATGTCACTTGCATATCGAAAGCGGCTGTACCATCACCGTTTACGACAGGCCACGCTTTTTTATCCCATCTGACGGGTAATAAATAAGTTTCACGCCCCAATATTTGGTGGTCTTGATGATTCCGAAAAGCATGAGCTACCATAAACCAAGTGCTGTCTTGTGTTTGCACCAAATCGCCATGTCCGACACCTTGAATCGGGCTTGTTTCCGCATTCATATTGATATGCGTCAAAATGGGATTAGCGGGGTTGCTGCTATATAGACCATCAATATATTTGCTTCGGGCAATGGTTTCTTTATGCCCGAACTCTGTTCCACCTTCGGCAATCATTAAATAATAAAAACCGTCTTTTTTATAAATATGCGGACCTTCTGGATAACGGCTGCCTGTGCCGACCCATATATTTTTAGGTTTTGTAAGCACTTTACCTGTTTTTATATCTATTTCTGCTAAATAAATACCCTTGTTGAGGTTGGGGTCTGGACCCCAATTAACAGTAGAAGTCGCATATACTTTTCCATCATCGTCAAAGAACAAACTGGGATCTATGCCTGGTATATCTGTCCAAATCGGGTCTGACCATTCACCCGCCGGGTCTTTTGCTATGACATAAAAATTGCCTTTTGCTGTGATATTGGTCGTAATCATATAAAATAAGCCATCATGATATCTGATTGTGGGCGCAAAAATGCCCAATGTTATTCCTGCTTTATCAAGCGGCACTTGTTCTTTTCGCGTTAAAACATAGCCTATTTGTTCCCAATTCACTAAGTTTTTACTATGAAAAATAGGTACGCTCGGAAAATAGCCCATACTACTATGTACCATATAATAATCACCGCCTGCTCTACAAATACTGGGATCGGAGTAAAAGCCTGGTATGACAGGATTTTTATAGGCGATTTGCGAATACGCAATTGATGATATCAATAATGCTATCAGTATTAGGTATTTTTTCATAAAAAAGGTATTTAAAAAGATCACACGACCCCCTCAGTATTTCACGCCTTTTTTGTTTAAAAATAGAGTAACGCGGTTCGCGTTACTCTTTTCTAAACAACGTGAGAATGTATAAAAGAAACTATTTACTGCCTCTAAAATGGTAATTCGCTTGCAAACCGAAAAGGCGTGGTGAACCAAATATCCAGTTATAAATATTAATCGTACCGCCTGTGAAGCCTGTAAAATTGAGAATTCTATTATCTTCAATATTTTGAGCAAAAGCCCCTATGTCCCAATTGCCGTTTCCTGTTGTGTAAGTGATATTAAAATCTGTTTTAGTGAATGCTTTTTGCTTATCCATTGCAAAATTATAAGCCGTTACATAATAGTCAGATTTAAACATGGTTTGGATTCCGACATTAAGGCTACCGTTACCGATGCCGAAAGTATGGTCATATCCACCAATCATCGTCCATTTTGGGGCTTGTATGGGTGCATTTCCCTTCAAATTAACAACTTCTGCACCAGCTCCTACTTTATTAATCGTTGTTGGAAAACTACCGAATTCTGCATTTAAGTAGTTGACTGTTGCTCTTAATCTATCCTTTTTAGTAGCCAATAATTCGCCGTCAAGTTCTAAACCAAATACTTTTGTATTGGCTGCATTTTGAATAGCACCGCCTACTGTTGTATTGATAAATACGGAAACTTGTTGTTTGTCGTAGTTATAATTGAAAGCGGAGGCATTTAAGCGCAATCTGTTATCCATAAATTTATTTTTAGAGCCTACTTCAATAGCTGTTAGTTCCTCCGGTTCATAAGCCCCGAAATTATCAAACCCTCCGGCTTTATAGCCTGTACTGACTTTTGCAAAAAGCATTTTAGTATTGTCAATTTTATAATCCAAATTCACCATCCAAGTCGTTTTGTTCCAATCAGCACTGTTTGAACTGGCTGTCATACCCGGAGAAGTTAAAGTAGGTGGTGTACGAGTAGGCGTGATAAAATAAGCAGGCGTACCCGGAGGACCGAAAGGCGCGCGGGTTAAACTCGCACCAGTCCGTGATTTTTTATCACTTGTATTTCTAAGCCCTGCTGTTATACCAAATTTTTCAGTCACATTATAAGTGGCTTGAGCAAATACAGCCGTTGTTTTGGAATTAACATCAAATTTAAAGAAGTTCAGATAAGGTACTTTACCTCCAAATGCGCCCGCAGCACCTGGCAAGACCAATCCACGTTCCACGTCTTGGTCTTCGTTGCCATAAAAACCACCTGCTTGCCAGATGAATTTATTAGATTCACCATTCAAGCGTAATTCGTGGCTTTGCGTTTGGTATCCTAAACTATTATCAAAACTGAAAGTTTCGGGGACAAAACCATTTAAAGGTTGATAACCTGTCATATCCACATCACGATAACCACCTGAATAAGTGATTTTAGCTTTACCAAAATCATAAGCAATTCGGGTTCTGATAGCCCCTTGATTGATTTTGAGAAAACCAGCCGTTGCTACATTATAATCCTTCGGCAGTGTTGTTGTCCATTTGGTGGGTACTTGACCTTTCAAAGTTGTATCAGCTTTAGACACATCAATACCATATTGAGAAGGGGCTTGTTGGTCGGTTTTATTGTATTCGCCTGCAACGTAAATTGAAAACGCTTGTGAAGGATTGATACTTAAACCCAAACGAGTTGCCCAAACATTGCCATTGTCAAAACGACCAACAAATCCTGGTGCTTTACTTTCTCTGTAACCATCGTGTTTGGACAGCATACCCGCCACACGAATAGCCGCTATTTTACCCAAAGGCAGATTGACGGCTGCATTCGCTTTAATGGTATTGTAATTGCCATAAGAAGCCCCTAAGTCAATTTCAGTTTTTTCCAATGTAGGCTTTTTAGCAATAATATTGACCGCACCTGCCGTTGCATTACGACCATATAAAGTCCCTTGTGGTCCTTTCAAAACCTCGACGCGATCCAAATCAAAAAGAGCCGCATTCAAAGCTAACGGTCGGTTGATGTATTCCCCATCAATACCAATCGTAACGGCTTGGTCTGATAATTCGGCTGCGCCATCATTACTGCCAATACCGCGAATATTGATTTGATTGAAAACGGTATTTTGCACAATGTTTAGCCCTGGTGCGAGGTTTTGCAACTGCATCAAATCCGTTGCACCTTGTCTTTGAATAGCTTTACCTGTAATCAATTCTAATGTAATCGGTACAGTTTGAGCTGAAACGGAACGATTTTCAGCAGTAACAATCAATTCTCCTAAAGCATCACCTTCTTCTAAACTGATGTTTAAATTGCCGTCAGCAGCGACTTCTTTATTGGCGTAGCCAACAAAAGAGACAACTAAAGTGCTGCCTTTTGCCACATTATTGAGCGAGAAGCCCCCCTCAGTATTGGTGACCGTTCCGTTGTTTGTGCCTTTCACAAGGACGGAAGCACCGACAAGCGGTTCGTTTTTAGTATCTGTAATTTTGCCCGAAATACTATTTTGAGCGGAAAGATTTGATGAACTCCATAAAAAAAGCATCAAACAGAATAGACTCCGAAGTGTCATAAGCAGTAATTTTTTCATTTCAATAGTTGTTGTTTAGTTAGAATACATTGAAAAGACAATAGAAAATTCTTTCAAATTTTCGATGCACAAAATTACTATGGCTTAAAAAGGTAGAATAGGCAAATTTATTGAAAGACTATGCAAAATTCAAACACATTCGATTTCGGATATGGGATATGGGATATGGGATTTCGGTATATCTCCGAAATCCCATATCCGAAATCGAAATACTGAGGGGGGATATTTTAGCTCAACCTCTAAACGCCTTAGGTGTCAGACCTGTATGCGTTTTAAAAAAGCGGCTAAAGTCGCTGTGGTCTTTCTTCCCAATTTTATAAGCGATTTCGCTGATACTGAGAGATGACTGTTTGAGGAGGGATTTAGCTTCTAACAAAAGCATATCGTTGAGTAGGTCGTGTGCCGTTTTGCCAATAGTTGCGTTTAGACAACGGTTCAAGTAGTTTTGAGAAACGGAAAGGAGCGCAGCATAATCCGCCACGGTTTGAATATCATAAATGTGCTGCATCAACACATTTTTATACCGTTGAGTCAACAAAGCAGCCGTATTTTTAGTGGTTATTTCTAAATCTGTAAAGCGATTTAACTCAAAAAATAGGGCTAATAAATAGATGCAAAATATATTAAAATCGCTCAAAGATTCATTATTGTATTCATGTTCAAGGCGTTCCAAAAGATAGTTGATATGAGGTAAAGCTTTATCGGGTACGCGCACAACAGGGTTTCCAATGTATTGTAAAAAGGCAAATTGATTTAAAATATCGTTCTGCACAAAGTTCTTATTAAAAATTTCCATATCAAAATGACAGAAAAAACCTGTTACATCGGGACTCATCAGCACGGCAGTTCGTATTTGATAGGCTGGAATGAAAAAAAACATATTGGCGGAAATATCAAAAGTATCCAATCCTTTAGAGCGAATCGTATTGCCATTTGTAATAAACATAAAATCGGTCACTGGTTTTCGATATGGCGGTTGTTTGTTGGGTACAAAATTGAGGAAATCTTCAATTCGATTAATATGAAACATCCGGAAATAGGAACGAGATTTCCCCATTAAACTTGATGGAAAAATAGATAAAATGTCTTCTAATTTTAATAGAAGCGAATCGTGGTGTGTATTTTTAAAAATAGAAGACATAGCCTGTATCTATTAATGTTAAGTAGAGAATAAAGATTTTTTTAAATTTACAAAAGTCGTTTTTTTTCTTGACACACTTTTTTAAACTTAATGATTGTCATTATTTAGACGGTAATGTGGTTGTCGTTTACAAACTCGACCGTTTAGGACGTTCCTTAAAACATTTATTAGAGGTCGTCGCGCTAGCTTGGCTTGCGTCAATCACCGTTTTAAAGGCATTGCTTTAGGTGATGGGATAGACATTTACAATACGAAGTACCCCTCAGTATTTCCCAACCTGTTAGCCGTTTACGCCCATCAGATGCAACTAATTTTAAACATAAGACATCACAAATTTTCTAACATTGATAATTTGTGATGCATTATGTTACCATTGGTTTATGGTTATACATCATATAGCAAAATATTTATTCAGTATTTATAATACTTTTGTAGTTCATATAACAAAGAGTAAAAGTAGATTGTGACTACCTAATACCCAATGGTTTAACGTTATAAATTTGGAAAATAGGTAGCACAGAAATTCGCACCTTACATATGAGCAAAAGCGACGATATAAAAACCTTGTTGCATAAGTTGGATTTTTTCCTGTTATCTCCTTTTAGTAGTCAACTAAATTCAGGACAAGACACGCTCGCCACTTCTTTTTTCCTTTTACCATGTCTTTTCTTTTTCTATGGCGCAAAGGTAGGGCGCAGTTTAGGGGAGACGAGGGACTATTGCTCGAACGGTTACTCATGGAATACTATGTACACTGAACATAAGTCCAATATATCTTTAGACTACCGAGTATCAATATCAATTAATTACTCCTTATTCTTCTTAACATATTCCTCAAATTGGGCGTTTGTCATAGCCTTGGCAATGATGCGGTTTTCGAAAGCTATAGGGTTTTTAGCGTGTAATTGCTTCTTGTGTTTCACTAATTTTTCCAAAATATCTGCCCATACATCACCGTTTTCAAAGACTTTGTTTTTCGTCCACCAAGTCACAAACGTACTGGCTTTCAACTCTTTGGTGGCATTCTGAATGGCTTTTTTATCAAAATGCTGAATAGCTTTTTCAATGAAAAAGTCCTCATATCCCTCAAATTCACTCCCTTTAATTTTAGGCAATATCTGTTTATAGGCGATACCGCCAAAAATACCGTATTCTAATAAAATCTTATACCCTTGCCGTTTTGCTCTTGTCAATGTTTCAAGTTCTGCTTCACTCGGTGTATATGTCATTACATCTGCTTTGGTTTTGGATGCTGTTTTAGCTTTCGGTGCTTCTATTTGCGGTGCAACGGGTTTCCTATCGGATATGCTGAATAATACACCTGTCACCTTCCTTTGCGTTTTTATATAATCGTATTTGACGAGCATATTTTGGCAGTTCTCATTGATTTCATCTCTGATTTTATCCAATACATTGACCTTAAAGTTCTTGAAGTAATCCGTTTGGTATTTATCAGCAATACCCAAAATGGCTTTCAATTCATCCAAAGTATAGCTCATTGACAAGACATTCACCATTCCCCTCATTCTATTTTTTTCGCTCTTAAAAATCGAATACATGCGAATAGCATGGGCATTTTTCATCGGAACAACCTCTAAAACGCCTATATTGACGTAATGATGAAGCTGTAAAAGGAACGGCTTCATACTTTGCGAAAACGAAAACTCAATGGCTGTTTGTCCATTATCATCAACAATAGGGCGAATAGATGAAAAGAAGCTGATACGCCCCTTCATCGGTTTGCCTTCTATCAAAACATTGGTTGGAAAGGAAATATTTTTAGAGATGAGACTTGCACAAATCCTGTCAATTTCATTGTAAAGCCCCCCCCACTCCTTTACAGATTCTTTTAGCGTTTCTTCGATATGCTTGATGGGCACTGTGATATTATTGAAGTCAACTTCATTTTTTGGGTCAAGGTGAGAAATCAAGTAATACAAAAGCTTCTGCTCTTTGGCAGTCATTCTGTACTGTGCGTTGACAATAAAGGTATTGTCAATCTTGGCTACTTTATCGGTCATCGGAGGTTTCATAGAGACAAAATTTAAGATTCAAGCCCAAATATAATCACAAATTAAAAAGGTAGTATGTTTTTCATGCAACCTTTTTCAAGTAAAATCTAATCATTTATAGCAAATCTTCTACCCTCTTTGCTACAAGTGTTTTACTCTCTTGATAGAAAACCTATCACTCGAACCGCAAATCCTCTACCCTTTTCAATGCAAACCGCTTCAATAGCCGCAAATCGCCTACCCTTTTAACTGAAATGATTCTTTCGTTTTATTGCAAATCACCTATCTTTTAGCAGTTAACAGCCTCTTTTAAGCGCAAATCATCTACCTTTTACAATAACAAACCACAATAATTTAAGCGCAAATTATCTACCTTTTAACTGCAAATCTCCTACCCTTTAAGCGCAAATCTCCTACCTTTTACAAATCGCAAACACATGAAAATCAATTATTTATCTAGTACATAAACTTAATAAAAGTATAATAAATTTTTTAAAAAAACTTAAAACCTAAGTAGGTTGTATGTTTTTTTAAAGTTTTATTTTTCTTTTTAAAGGCTTTTTATGTTTAAACCTCCCCTATTGCGCGCCCCCTCCTTTTTATGATTTGAGCCAAACATATTCGTCGTTTTTGCAAATCTTCTACTTTTTAACCATGGTTTCACTGAAATCAGAAGGTAGATTTTTTGCACCTACAAACCCTACTAAAATTTTACTACGATTGATATTTCAAAACGTCCTGTTGGTTTGTACTTATTGAACATAGGGAACGCATTGACCGGATGATTCAAATACATGCAAAATCATTCAAACATTATTCATGTATTACTGAATACATGAATAATGTAGAAATATTCCCATAGCTTACAGAATAACTGAACAGCAATTCTCGCAATTAAAGTTTTTGTACTGTTGTACGCAGTGAAAATATCTGAATTTAACACCCCTCAGTATTTATACGCTGCGCTTAATATGAAAAGCGAATTCAAGACGATGATGGTTCAATACATTAATTCATGTAAAACTGTATTCATTACTTACTGAATAGTTGAATACATTAATTCATGTAAAACTGTATTCATTACTTACTGAATAGTTGAATACATTAATTCATGTAAAACTGTATTCATTACTTACTGAATAGTTG